>CAYVBK010000023.1:20760-77546 GCA_964449465.1 uncultured Anaerolineae bacterium | reverse complement strand
TAGAATTAGTCAAATATCAATTAGAGCCAGGGGACTTTTTCAGCGGCCTCCTAGGCGATGTAGATGATGATGGCGATCTGGATATTGTTATCGGAGAAAATGATAAAAATCAGAATGCAGTGTACCTCAATGCTGGGGGGATCCAGGGTGGGACAATCGGTTACTTTACGGCAACGTTGCCAATTCTTTTTGGTCCGGCTTGGGACACAACCAGGGGTCTGGCCTTGGGTGATGTGGATGGTGATGGGGATCTGGATATTGTCACTGGCAATGACTACGAGGAGACAGTTGTCTATCTCAACGAGCTGATGACAGACACGCACAGCATTACCTTTGTCAGAGCCGGGCATCTTGAGATAATTTCTCGCGATACATTTGCCGTTGCTTTGGCCGACATGGATGGCGACGGTGATCTGGATCTGGCAGAAGGGCGCGACAGCGGACAGGAAAGGGTCTACATCAACCTGGGCCGTCTCGATGCCGCGTTTACCGCCTCTCCGCTCACCGGCACATCCCCGCTCAATGTCGAGTTTGCCGACCTTTCCACCGGCAGCATCGTCGCCTGGACGTGGCATTTCGGCGATGGCGGCACAAGCGGGGCGCGGCATCCTGCTCATGTTTATCAGGACGCCGGTCTCTACACCGTCTCGCTCACCGTCTCCGGCATCGGCGGCGCGGACACAGAGACCAAGACCGGCTATGTGAACGTCCTTTCCGCCGGCTCGTACCCGCCGGTGGCCGGCATCAACTTTATCTGGTACGCTTCTGCGCCCGGCCCGGCTATCCAGGGCCAGGATCTGGTCTATTTCAACGGCTCCGGCCGTGACGCCGACGAAGGAGGCAGCCGCATCGTGGCCTGGCTGTGGAGCTCGAACCGGGACGGCCCGTTGAGCGCGCAGGAAGACTTTTCCATCGAAGCCGCCGCACTGTCCACGGGCACACATACCATCGCCTTCAAGGTGCAAGACGACGAAGGCGACTGGTCGCCGGAGGTCACCCGCACGCTGACTGTCCAGGCTCCGCCGCCGCTGGAAATCCGCACCCTGATCCTGGTCAACTATGACAGGCTGGCCGGCCTCTATGGCCCTTCCGAAGCCGATCAGGTCTCGACCACCCTGCACACCCTGGCGACCCACGCAGCGGTGAGCGGCGAGGTGATACAGGTGCAAGATGACCCGGCAGTGGCCGCCGCTTATGCGGCCTGGGATGCCGATCTGCTCAGCTCAGTCAAGGCCAATGCCGTGGCCGAGGCGATCCGGGCCTTGATCGTGTCCCGCTGGGAGAGCAGCCCCTACCTGGAATACCTGGTTTTGGTTGGCGATGACCGCGTCATCCCCTTCCGCCGCGTGCCCGACAGAACCCGCGAGCCGGAGAGCCGCTACACGGCTGTCTCGGCATCCACCACCGTTGGCGCGGCTCTGCGCGATGATATGGTGCTGACCGATGACTACTATGCCGATATGCTGCCCAATCCGCCTGGCGGCTCCGGCGGCCCCAACCTGTACATCCCTGACCTGGGCATCGGCCGGCTGGTTGAGACGCCAGCGCAGATGGTGTCTCAAATCAATGCTTTTCTGGCCAGCAGCGAAATCGTCGTCGACAGCGCCGCCGTCAGCGGCTATGATTTTGTCAAGGACAGCGCCCAGGCCATGTGCAGTGAAATGCAGCGAATCGGTTTGTCTGCCGACTGTCTCATTGGCGAAAACTGGGGGGCAACCGAGTTCACGGCGCTGGTGTTGAATACCTATCACGACATTGCTTTGATCAACGGCCATGCCAACCACTATTTGCTCGGCACGCCAGCAGGCAGTCTGAACGCCGGCCAGGTCGCCGCCGCCGGAACCCATCACACCGGCGCGATCTGGGCCAACGCCGGCTGCCACGCCGGGCTGAATGTCCCGCCTCAAGATGCGCACCCGCTCGACCTGGCCGAAGCGGCGATTCAGCTCAAAGCCCTCTATGTTGCCAACACGGGCTATGGGTGGGGGTATCAATACGGCATTGGCCTGTCCGAGCGCCTGATGCTCAACCTGGCCGAACGCCTGGCTCGCGGCCAATCGGCGACGGTGGGGCAGGCGCTGGTCGCCGCCAAGCATCGCTACTACCTCGACGACAAGGGCATCGACGCCTATGACGAAAAGATTTTGATCGAGAACGTCCTCTATGGTTTGCCCATGTATCGTTACATTGTTTCTGGTGGACTGCCGCTGCCGCCGCCGGTAGAGGAAGAGGAAAGCGGCAGCACGTCGGAAGGCGGGCTGATCGTGATCTATCGCAGTTTTGTCTTTTCACCCTGCACCCGCATCGACACGGACGATGGCGCATACTATGCCCTGGATGGCCAGGTTCACGCCCAGGAAGGCGAGCCGCTCCAGCCCGGATACACGGCCGACATTTTGTTCCCCGGCGCGGCAGCGCACGGCCTCATTTTCAGAGGCGGCAGCTATGCCGATATTCGCCCCTTTGATCCGGTCATTGCCCAGGCGATGACCGAGACCATGGCCGCCACCGAACCCGTGTACACGGCGGTGAACTGGGGGCCGGCGCGGTTCTATGCCTTGAACAGGCTGGGGCAAAGAGATGGCCTGTCTATGCTGCTGGGGCAGTACAACCCTCACCGCCAGACAGAACGGCTGTACAGCCAGCAGGATTTTGACGTGTACTATCATACCCATTCGGACGATTGGACCGCTCCCTCCATCTCGAGTGTGAGCTATGCCTGGCAGGCCGCCGGCGCAACCGTCACCGTCGCCGCCAGTGACGCCTCGGGCATCTATGCAGTGGCCGTTGCTTACACGTCCGAGAATGGTGTCTGGGAGAGTGTCTACCTGCAGAACGATGGCCAGGCATGGTCGGGGAGCTTGCCCATTCGGGGAAGCACCGAGTTCTTTGTCCAGGTGGTAGACAAGGCCGGCAACGTGGCTGTGGATGACAACGGCGGCGCGTACTATGGCGTCTGGCTTGCCTATCTGCCCCTGACGTTGAAAGGATATCGATAGTCGCAAAACCGATCGAGCTTGAACAAGAGCGCCAAAATGGCGCTCTTTTTTTGTGTGCGCTCAAACTCGTCTCGGAAAACGCCCGGCACAGACGTTTATTCTTGTAGAAACGCCATTCGCGTCGAGTATCGGACAGGAGCATGTTGATCTGGAAAGAGAGGGAGAATCATGCAAGTCTTTATCGGTTTCGCGATCTTGGTCTTGATCGGCTTTACGATCTGGTCGGCTACCTCACACCGGGGCATCAAGCATGTGCTGATGTGGTCCGGCATCGGACTGCTGGCAGCTATCCTTGTGACGACGGTGATGCTGCTGCAAATGCCTCCACCGCCTGGACTCCAGGAACAATTGGGGGTGCCATCCACACAGCAAGAGACGCCATCATCGTTTGTGGTCAGTTTTTTCCAGTACAGCGGCCACTTGGTGATCTGGCTGGTCTTTAGCGCTGTGGGCGTGGTGCGCCAATATCAAAAGAGCACCACATAGTTGTGCAATCCATCGCCGGAGGCGCAAGGCGATCAGGGCCGTCAAACTCGCTTTTCGCCTCCCAAACGGGTAAATTGGCCTGCACATTGCGGGCCATGAGCAGATGAAAGGAGCCTCAAATGTTCAAAAGATGCGTAAAAGTGACATGGATTCTTGTTGGGTTGAGCGTCGTGCTGTTGTTTATCATCGTATGGATGCTCTCGGCGCCAGTGCAGGCAACATCAAGGCCGCCAGTACGGACAGGTCTCGATACACGGAATGTGTCAAGCATCGCCAGATACCAGGTCGATTTTGACGCCTCGCAAACTCGGACCTGGATCCATACGACCCGCGCCGATTGGGAGGGAGGCGCCAGAGAATTGCTGGACAGCATCACCATCTCCGGCAGCCTGCAGCTGGCGCAGCGCCGCTTCAGTGACAATATCACCCTCACACCGCGCGCCGCCTGGCCGCCGCCTTCGACGCGCAGCTGGATGACTTTTTCAAGGAGGAGGAATGATGGACGGGCCATGGCTGGATGAGTTGGAGGAAAAACAGTGCGCCCACCCGCGCGCAGTATGATATAGCATATACTTGTAATCGGCGCGACCACGGCCACAACCTGGGTGCAGGATGTGGTATCGTTCGGCCTGCCGATGGTGCCGGTCACGCTCGATCGGCAGCCTCGACGAGCAGCACACTATCCTGCCAGTGCACGCGACAGAGCGATCGTTGCCAGGCTGTGCGCCCGGACGGCGAAGACAATCCGACCTTGTACGATCGCCAGGTCATCCAGCGTACGTTCAAGCGCGTCACAGCGTTCGGCACGGACAAATTCCGCCGGCAGGCGCAGCGATCCCTCAACCGTCCGGTCGTGCACGTTCCACAGCCGCAGGATCAAGCGCTGCCCATCTTTGCTCACTTTGAGCGCCGTCAGCGGGCCACCTTCAAAAACAATGTCCAGCGCATTCAACCCGGAGAGCCAAGATGTTTCACCCGGCACACTCAAAAAAGGCGGCACACCAAAGCGCTGGGCTTCACGGATCGGCTGGATCGGATCGTACGCGCCGGCCAGGATCAGCCGGTAGCGAAACCGCCAGCGCCGGTCTCCGCCTTGCCCAAACTGCCAGTCGTTGCGGGTCAGGTTCATCATCGGCATCGACACCAGCGCAGACGGGATGGCTGCCGGCTCAACGCCGTCCATCTGCACGGCGCGAGCGCCAAACTGCACCAGGGGCGCGTCAGGCGTCAGCAGGATCGCGCCGGCATCCCCATTATGTGCGGCGGCGAAACTCTGCGCAGCCCACAGCGAGGGGTTGGCGCCAAGAAGGTCTTGCCCGACAGTCAAGATCGCCCCGCCCAAGTCGTAGCGGTACACCGGATCGACCAGATTGAGCGGAAAACAGACCTGCACCGACTGCGGCGCTTCCGTCCAGCCCTCGGCCAGATCATAGATCACGTCGATCCAGGGCTGCGCCAGGTGGAAAAACCAACGCGCCCGCACCTCAAAGCCCCAGCGCCGCCCCGCGATCAGCACTTCGGCGCCGTTGGCCCCACGCCGGCAGGAGAGGCGGTCGAGGGCGGCGTCGGGCTGCGCCGGGATGGCCGCAGGAAAAACTGCGTGGTTGGGATCGCCAGGCGCGTACCAGGTGCGCACGAACTCGCCCAGGCCCAACCCGGCATCGGCCACCCATTCGCGCCCGGCCGCGTCGACCAGCGATGTCACCGCCCAACGGTCGGGATCAAAGCGGACGCGGCCGCCGCGCCAGTCAAAGGTCAGCGCTTCATCCCGGATGGGCGGCTCAGAGCGGAGCAGCGGCGATGGCGCCGCGCGCGGGCAGAGCGCCCGACCCAGCGACAACGCCTCCGCCGCCGCAGCCGCGCGCACCCCCGCCGAGATCGCAGCTGTAGCGCGATCACAGCCGCCCAAGTCGTGCTCGGCGAAACGCAGCAGGGCGTCAAAGCCTTGTGCCAGCGCCCCGGCAACTTGGGGATCGGCCTGTCCGTTCATCCAGGCCAGCGCGTAGGCTGCCTCCGCCTGGCGCAGCAAGCGATCTGCCTCCCGGAACGCCGCCGTTGGCCCGGCCAGGTGCGCCGCCCATTCCTCCCAGCAGATGCCGAACGAGCCGCTCAGGGTGGGAATGGCCTCGATCTCCCGTGCCGCAGCCTCAAAAAACTCGTCATAGCGGGCATCGACCAGGCGGATCGTGCCGTCCGATTCGGCGTTGAAGCGCCGGATGAAGGCGGACAGGTCGTCGGTGATCGTCCAGTTGTCCCATCCGCTGCCCAGCAGCAGAATGCTGGAGATGGGATAGGCGTCGCCGTAGTCTTTGTAGCGCTGCACCGTGCATTGGATGTACTCGACGCGCTGCCGGTATACCTCGGCTTTATCACAACGGGAGCGCGTCTGCACGTGAAAGGCATCCCACCTTTCGCCGGCGATTTCGGCCAGGCGGAACGCTTCGGCATAACCACCCCAGGATCGCGTTTCCTGGTACAGGTCCCAGCGCACCAGCACGCGCGCGCCGTCGGGCGACTGCCACCAAAAGAGCGGGTATCGCTCGCGCTGCCCGACATAGCTTTCGGCGCGCAGGGTGTAGATGCCCCGTCCCATAAAGTTGATCCCGCAGGCGGACAGGATCAGCGCCACGTTCCAAGACAAGCCCGGGTTCTCCATCACCAGTGCCGTCCGGTTGGTCGTTTCGGTGGCCTGGGCGATAGGCAGCGAGCCGGCGCAGGCGCGAATGCCCAGTTCGGCGCTCAACAGCCCCCACAGCAGCACCGAGTGGTTCGCCGCATAGCCGATCCGTCCCTGGCGGATCGCGTCCAGAAGCCGCTGTGCGCCCGCTTCGCCGCGCTGACGCCGGTAAACGTCGAGCCAGAGGGTGCTGTCCAGGTTCCAGCGGCAGCGGTCTTGTTCGGCCAGGTTGAGATAGCCGTCCAGCAGGGCGGCCATCCGCACCTCGATCTCGGCGGTCGAGCCGCACCAGTTATAGTCCAGGTGTTTGTCCTGGGCCAGGTATATCGTCCATTGGCGTCGTTCCATTTGCGCGCTTTCCATCTTTTTGGGCTTTACCTTGGTAGCCAGTTCTGTGACTTTAGGAGCGCAGCGCGGCCCCCAATCTCGCCTCCAATTGACGGATGATGCGCCCGCGCAGTTTGGCGACCGCATCGTCGGTCAAGGTTTTATCGTCGGCCTGATAGGTGAGTGCATAGGCCAGGCTCTTTTTGCCGGCGCCCACCCGCTCGCCGCGATACACATCAAATAGTTCAACCTGGCGCAGTGCGCTGCCTCCGGCCTGCAAAATAGTCTCCGCCACCTGACAGGCCGGCACATCCTCGTCTACCACCACGGCCAGGTCTTCGTAAACCGGCGGATGCATAGACAGCGGTTCAAGTTGCGCAGCCTGGCCCCAGCCACTCAACAGGGCATCCAGGTTCAGTTCCAGCGCGCAGACAGGCTGTTCGGGCAGGTCAAAAGCCTGGCGCACTGTGGGGTGCAGTTCGCCCACATAACCCAGTATGATGTCGTTCAGGCTCAACTGGGCGCAGCGGCCCGGATGGTAGGCCGGGTGATTGCCGCGCGCCCATGTCAATGCCGGCAGCGCAAGCCCGGCGCACAGCGAGTCGGCCACGCCTTTCAGGTCGTAAAAATCGAGCGGCTGACGGTTGGCGTCGCCCTGCCAGGCGCGCGCCTGGCGCGGCCCGCTCATCACGATGCCCAGCCGGCGTGGTTCATTGGGCAATACCTGGCCGGGGCGCGGCAGGTAAACATGGGCGATCTCGAACACGGTCACCCGGTCTACAAAGCGCAAATTGCTGCGCAAAGTGTTCAACAGGCTGGGCAAGAGTTGACGGCGCATGTGCGCCCGCTCGGCGGTCAAAGGATTGCGAATTTTTACGTACTGTGTCTCATCTATGACCATGCCCTGCGGTCCCAGCCGGGCGTCGTCTCGAATGTCTACCATCGAATAGGTGATCACTTCGTCCAACCCGCAGCGCGTCAGCAGGTCGCGCACTCGTTCTTCACCTTCCAGCGAGACATTGCGGCGTTGCGGCGGCACCGCTTCGCCGATCAGGGTGTGCGGGAACCGGTCATAGCCGTACACCCGGCCAATTTCTTCGATCAAATCGGCCGGGATGGCAATGTCCAGCCGATGGTCTGGCACCCCGACGCGCAAGAGGTCGCCCTGTGCCTGCACCTCGAACTCGAGGGCACGCAGGATGCGCATCATGTCGTCTGGCGAGAGGTCAATGCCCAGCGTGCGTTTGACCTGTTCGACCGGCAGTTCGATCACCGGCTGCTGCCAGGGCAGCGGATACATGTCGCAGAACAGCGGCTCTACCTGTCCGCCGGTCAACTCGGCCATCAGCCAGGCCGCCCGCGCCGCTGCCCGCACGGTCAACTCGGGGGCTACCCGTTTGCCAAAGCGCGTGCCGGCCTCGCTCGACAGTTTGAGCTTTTGGCCGGTGCGCCGGTTGTTCAAAAAGTTGAAATTGGCCGATTCAAGCAGCACGTCGGCGGTGGCCTCGCTGACCTCACTCTCCAGGCCGCCCATCACTCCGGCAATCGCCACCGGCCCGCCGCCGTCGGTGATCAGCAGCATCTCGGCGTCCAGGTCGCGGTGAACGCCATCCAGCGTCGTGATGGTTTCGTCGGGCGCGGCGCGGCGCACAATGATCGCCGGTTTGTCCTCGCCGGGGCAGGGGCGCAGCCGGGCATAGTCAAAGGCGTGCAAAGGCTGCCCCAATTCCAGCATCACATAGTTGGTAATGTCTACGATGTTGTTGATCGGACGCATGCCGGCGCGCTGGAGCCGCTGCTGCATCCACAGCGGCGATGGTCCCACCTTGACTCCGCGAATGATGGCCGCCGTGTATCGGGCGCACAGGTCGGGGGCGGCGATGCCCAGCTTGAGCCATGGAGTCTCTTGGGCCAACTGTACGCCGTGCGCCTGGTCTGTTTCCAGCACGCTGCGGCGAAACGGTTGATTGAGCAAAGCCGCCGTCTCGCGAGCAATGCCGGTTACGGCCAGCAAGTGGGCGAACGCGCCCTTGATGTCAAATTCCAGCACCCAATCGCCCAGATAATCCATCAGCGGCATGCCCACTGGGGCATCGGGGGGCAGGTAGAGGATGCCGGTATGCTCGTCGCTGAGGCCCAGCTCTTTTTCCGAGCAGACCATGCCTTCCGAGCGAACGCCGCGAATTTTGGATGGCTTGAGTCGCAGCAGGCTGCCGTCGTCTTTGTGACCGTCAATCAACTGCGCGCCCACTGTGGCAAAAGCGATCTTGAGCGGATGATCGGGCATGCCGTTCTCAAACTGCTTGACATTCGGTGCGCCGGTCACTACGGTCAGCGGGGCAGCGGCACCATAGTCTACCACAGCCAGGCACAGCCGGTCGGCGTCGGGGTGCGGGCGCACCTCGATGATTTGCCCGACGAACAGCTTGTCGCGCTCCCAGCCCGCGCCGATCTGCTCCACCGACCCGACCTCCAGTCCGGCCAGGGTCAGCCGATTGGTCAGGTCGCCAACGGGTATTTTGATATCTACATAGTCTTGAAGCCATGACAGCGGAATTTTCATTGTTTTAACCTTTCTTAGAACTGTCTCAAGAATCGCAGATCATTGCCATAGAACAGCCGAATATCGCCGATGCGATACTTGAGCATGGCCGGTCGCTCGACGCCCATACCAAAGGCAAAGCCGCTCCACTCGGCCGGGTCATAGCCGCCGTTGCGCAGCACTACCGGATGCACCATGCCGGCGCCGGCAATTTCCAGCCAGCCGGTGTATTTGCACACCCGGCAGCCCTGCTGATGGCACAAGATACAGTCCATATCGGCCTCGACGCTCGGCTCGGTGAACGGAAAGTACGAGCCGCGAATGCGGATTTTCCGGTCGGGGCCATACATCTGGCGGGCAAACTCGCTCAATGTGCCGATCAGGTCGGTCATGGCAATGTGTCGCCCTACGGCCAGCCCTTCTAATTGATAGAATTGGTGCTCTGAGCGGGCGGTGATTTGCTCATAGCGATAGCATTTGCCGGGCAAAACAACACGGATCGACTGCGGGCAATACTCGCGCATCACCCGAATCTGTCCCGGCGAGGTGTGCGTGCGCAACACGGTCTCTTGCTCGCTCTCTACCCAAAACGTTTCCCACATATCGCGCGCCGGATGATACGGCGGGATGTTGAGCAGGCCAAAGTTGTATTCGTCGGTCTCGACATCGGGTGCTTCGTACACCTGAAAGCCCATCTGCGCAAAGATGGCATAATACTGGCGCAGGTTTTGTGTGGTGATGTGCAGTCGTCCCGGCAAAACAGGGCGGCCGGGCAGGGTGACATCAATCGAGTCGGCGGCCAGCGACGCGGCCAGTTCGGCCTGGCGCAGGGTTTCTGCGCGCTCTTCAAAGGCCTGGGTCAGGGCCTGCTTGACCTGATTGACCGCCTGTCCTACCTGCGGCCGCTCCTCAGGCGCAAGCTGCCCCAGGCTGCGCAAAAAGGGTGTCAGCGCGCCTTTTTTGCCCAAATACTGCTGCTCCCACAGGCGTAGAGCAGTGCTGTCGTTCAGCGCGACCAGTGCCGTCAATGCTTCTTGTTCCAGTTGATGCAGTTGTTCGATCATTTTGCCTCCTTAATAAAAAACTCTCGCCCCTGGTGTCCATCAAACCGTGTTTGACAGACAGCAGGGACGAGAGTTGACCTCTCGCGGTACCACCCTGATTGACCGGCAAAGGGCCGGCCCTCTCTTGCGCCGACAGACGGACCTGTGTCGCATCGGCTGCCCCGTTAACGCCGGGCGGGCGGAGCAGGCTAGTGGATGGCATTTCTGCTGTCGTTCACCTGTCGGCTCGAGAGGGAACGTATGCGCCTGTTTCCGAGCCGGGCTTGCAGTCTCAGACCCGGCCTCCCTGTCGGCCACAGACCTTTCGGCCCGCGCATACTCGACTCTGTCAACGCCTTTATGGGGGCGATTATCCTATGAAAAGGGATTTTTGTCAAGCCTGTGGTCAGGCAGATGGATCAGGAAGCGTTTCGGGACTTGAGCTCTTCTTCGATCAAGACGCGGCGGAGCATTTTGCCCACCATCGTTTTGGGTAGCTCGGAGCGAAATTCGACAAAGCGCGGTCGTTTATAGGGGGCCAGGTTTTGTTCGCAAAAGGCCAGAATTTCTTCTTCGGTGGCCGTTTCGCCTTCTTTTAGTACCACCCATACCTTGACCCGTTCGCCTTTTTCTTCTACCGGAATGCCGGCGGCGACGGCTTCTTTGACTTTGGGATGCTCGTACAACACTTCTTCGATCTCGCGGGGATAGATGTTATAGCCGCCCGATCCCAGAATCATGTCTTTTTTGCGATCTACGATCTGAAAGTAGCCGTCTTCGGTCATGGTGGCAATGTCACCGGTGTATAGCCAGCCGTTTCGCAGGGTATTGGCCGTTTCAGTGGGCATGTTCCAATAGCCCTTCATCACCTGCGGGCCGCGGACACGCAATTCGCCCACTTCGCCGGGCGGCAGTACGCTCTCGCCGGTCTCAATGTCCACGATCTGCGCCTCGGTGTCGGGCAGGGGCAGGCCAATATAGCCGATGCGTCCGCCGCTCTCTACCGGGTTGACGTGAGTCACTGGAGAGGCTTCGCTGAGGCCGTATCCTTCTACCAGGTGCGCGCCGGTCAGTTGTTGAAATTTTTCCTGCACCTCGCCGGGCAGTCCGGCCGCGCCGCTGAGGCAGATTTTGATCGAGCGGATGTTGTACTTGCCGGCAGCCACCTGTGGGCTGTTGTTGATGGCAACGTACATGGCCGGTACGCCGGGATAGATGGTGGGGTGAAATTTGTGGATCGTCTCCAGCACGTCGTGCAGGTCACGCGGGTTGGGCACCAGCACCATGCTGCCTCCGGCAAAGACGGCATGATTCATACATGAGGTCATGGCATAGCTGTGAAACAGGGGCAGGGCAGTGAGCATCACTGGCGGGGCGTTGACGGTGTGCGTCCAATAAGAACACTGCACGGCGTTGACCAGGATGTTGCGATGGGTGAGTTGCGCGCCTTTGGACACGCCGGTGGTGCCGCCGGTGTACATCAAAATGGCGGTATCGTCCAGGCTTTTGTTGACCGACGCAGGCTTGTCGGCGGCAGCGGCAATGGCCTGCTCAAACCATTGGGTGTTGGCCTCGCCGCTGATATCGGCATAATAGCCACGCTTTTTCTCCATCAGCAGGGTAAAGAGCAGCCGTAGCAGGGGCGGAAAATAGGTTTGGATTTTGGAGACGATCACGTGTCGCAGGGAGGTGTTGGCGCGAACAGCGCGCACCGACTTGTAGAACGCGCTGAATGTGAGCATCACCTGGGCGCCCGAATCGTTGAGTTGATACTCGATCTCGCGCGGCACATAGGCCGAGTTGAACGGCACAGCGATGGCTCCGATGCGCAGGGCCGCATAATAGCCGATCACAAATTGAGGACAGTTGGGCAAGTGGATGGCTATGCGGTCGCCTGGGCCAACCCCCAGTTGTTGCAAGGCTGCTCCCATTCGATTGACCAATTGATCCAGTTGGGAATAGCTCATTCGGGTGCCTTTGAAGAGTATGGCGGTGGTTTGAGGGGTGCGCTCAGATCGAGAGGCCAGCAATTGATCCAGTGTGGCATTGGGATAGTCCAGATGCTCAGGCACACTTGCATCATACTGTTTGAGCCAGGGCTTGTTCATATCTTTCTCCTTAATCAAAAAAGCGGTTTCCATGTGGATTAAAACACGGATTGGGGGGTGGGGTTGTTTGAGAATGGCGAATGGGCGGATCAGCGGACCGGCGAATCAGCGAATGGTGAACGGGCGAAACCGGAAGGCTTTGACATGCCCAGCACGCCGTGTTATACTGAGCGGCCATATCATCGAGTCAATCGTTATCTATTCGAGGAGGCCTATTGTGCAGGTTCAATTGATTGCCATAACCCGTTACCTGGCCGATGATGACTCGCCGGAAGCCTTGATCGAGCATGCCGGGCGGGTCTGTTACCGCAGCGAAGGTGTCGAGTCGCAACGGGCGCGCTTTATCCAGCGTCGCGTGCAGCAGGGACACGAGTCTATTTTGGAGCATGCTTCGGCCACATTTGAGATTGAGGGGATCAGCCGGGCATGTTCGCATCAACTGGTGCGCCATCGTATCGCCAGTTATTCCCAAGAATCGCAGAGATACGTAGACATGTCCGACGCCGAATGGGTGGTGCCGCCGGCCATTGCTGCCGACCCGGAATCGCTGGCCTTGTGGCAAGAGGCGGTGGCTCAATCGCAAGACATATATCGTCGTTTGTTGGAGCGGCAGGTGCGGCGGGAGGATGCGCGTTTTTTGCTGCCCAACGCCACGGCCACCCGCATTGTGGCGACGATGAATTTTCGCGAGTTGCTGCACGTGTTTCGCCTGCGCATCTCGCCAGAGGCGCAATGGGAAATCCGGGCGGTGTGCGTGCAGATGTTGGAAGCCGTTTACCCGCACGCCCCGAATGTGTTTGGCCCCCTGCGCGACGAACTGCGGCGCGCAAACCCTGCGTTTTTCAGCCATTTGAGCGATGTCGAATGAGCGAACGACCCGATTTGGACAGCTATTTTATGCAAATTGCCCGGGTGGTGGCGCACCGATCTACCTGCCTGCGTCGGCAGGTGGGCGCCGTGATTGTCAAAGGCAAGCAGATCGTTTCCACCGGCTATAATGGCGCTCCGGCCGGGCATGCTCATTGTCTGGAGGTAGGTTGCGCCCGAGAAGGCATCCCTTCCGGGCAGCGGTCAGAACTGTGCCGGGCCGCCCATGCCGAGCAAAACGCCATCAATTTTGCCGCTCGTTACGGCATCTCGATTGAAGGGGCCACCATTTACACCACCACCTATCCCTGTTCCTGGTGCGCCAAATCCATCATCAATGCAGGGTTGGCTCGTGTGGTCTATCAGGCCGATTACCCCGACCCGCAAAGCCAGGACATTCTCTCAACCATCGAGACCTGGCGGTATGTCGCCTGACCAGGCCATGACTTGGTAAAATGAACCGCAGAGGCAGAGAACGCCGTGATTTTTATGATATGTTCCTCGGCGCGCTCTGCCTCTGCGGTGATCTACCAGGCCACCTCTCTGGCTTAGCCGCCGGTTTTTAGTTTTTGCACTTCGTTGATAAAGAGCTGCAACTGGGACTTGTCATCCTGGCTGGCCTGCGGTGATTGGAAGGCCTGGTTGGCATACGAGATCGAATCGTCGTAGCGTTTCAGTTCGCGATAAATGATGGCCAGGTTTTTCAGAGTGGCAAAATCGCCGGGGATGGTAGACAAAACGATTTGATTTTGCTGTTCGGCCTCGACCAGCCGTCCTTGCTGGGCATAGATGTAGGCCAGGGCGCTGTGCGCGGCCACCAGGTTGGGCTGCAAGCCGAGTGCTTTTTGATAGGCCGATTCGGCTTCGGCCCACTGGCGGTTGTTCAAAGCGGTTTCGCCGGTCGAGAGGTATTGCTGCACCAGGGCTTCGGTGTCTGGCGTGATGGTCCCTCCTGACAACTGAAAGATCAGATTTTGCAGGCTGGTGCGTTCGTTTTCGGGGGCCAGCGGCAGAGCCTCTTGGGCTGCCTGGATGGCCTGGGTGATCTGGTTGGTTTGCTGGTAATAGATGGCCAGGTTCTTGAGGCTGTTGTAGCGCAGGGTGCTGTTGCTGGTGGATAGTTCCAGCACGCGCTGTGTCTGGCTGATGGCTTCGCTGAACCGCTCTTGCCGGCCATACAGATAGGCCAATACGCTGTGCACTTCGGGCAGGTTGGGGTTGAGGGCGACAGCCTGGAGGTAGACCTGCTCGGCCTGCGCCCAATCTTGAGTGGCCATATAGGCGTCGCCCAGCGACAAATAGGTATTGATGTACCGGTCATCAATGACCAGCGATTGCTGATATTTGTCAATGGCGGCCTGATATTCGCCCATAATGAAATGCACCAACCCCCACTCGTCCAGCAGATGCGCGGCGTTGGGACTGAGGGAGACAGCCTGAGTATAATACTGCAACGATTTGTCAAAAAAGGCCTCTTTGTCGGCCGGGGTGGAGGCCAGTTCGGCGCGGGTGCGGTAGAGCCGGCCCAGGTTGGCCGAGTGATCGGTGTTGAGCGGGTTGATCCGCCGTGCGTCTTGCAAGACCGTGTCGCTGGCGTTCAACAGATCATCGCGCGACAACCCGACCATATCTTGAGGCGTCAACTGTAAAATCTCGTACATTTTGAAGGTGTGTGGCGCATTTTGTGACACCTGGGCGGTTCTGGCTTTTTCCAAAAAGGCGCGGCCCAGAAACAAATAGTAAAAATCTTCGCTGGGAGCGCGACTGATGGCTTGTTGATGCAGCACAATGCTGTAATCCCACGCCTTTTGTCGCTCATAAGGCTCGGCTTGCTTGTAGGCAATGTCGGCGTGGACGATGCGCAGGTTGCTGCCCACCACCAGCAAAACCAGAGCGATGACCAACAATGGGTAAGACCAGGCCTGCGCCGTCTGGCAAAAGAGCTTGGGAATTTCGCTCTCGCTCAACAGGGCCAGGGCGTTGCCGGCGATGAGCATGAACACGATCACGTAATAGCTCGACATCATGCCCATAACCATCTGATTGACGTCGAGCAGTTGCTTTTGGCCGATCACGCTGGCCAGGCGGCCGGCCACCAGCAGGCCAAAGATCAGGCCGATCACACCCGAAACGGACAGGCACATGCCGATCAGCCGCAGCCAGTTGCCTTTATGACCGCGCCGCAGCCATTCCAGCACCACGATCACGCTGCCCAGTCCCCAGGTGATCAGCACCATCTGCAAGATGCCATACGAGGGCACCAAATCTTTGTTCTCGATGCGTCGGGTCAACGATGTCCAAAGGACCTGTTCCGGCGAGGTGATCTGTTTCTGGTTGGAAACAAAATCAAAAGCCATCGTGCAGAGGATCAAGGCTAACACCAGGGCATAGGGGAGGATGTCTTGCCAGCCGGCCATAAAAGGCTGCCTGTCGGCCGCTGCCGTGACGGCGGGTGTGCTTTTGCGGCGCGGGCGGCGTTGTCCCTTGATTGTGGCATGCTCCTGGTCGCGCTGTGCCTGGATGCGCTGCGCCTGTCGTTCGGCCTGCCACTGACGCGGCAGCACATATCCCACCACCACCATCAGCCCCACAAAAGCCCAAAAATAAGTGCGCGTGGCGCCAATGGCAATGCCAAAGTGGATTTCGACAAAATGGGCCAACATGGCCGCCACCAGCGCCATCACCAGGACGCGATAAGGGTTGTCTGCATCGTCTTCAGGCGCGGTTTTGCGGCTGAGGAACAGACCCCATACCACCAGATAAAGACCCAGCCCACCAGCGATGCCGGCCGGCAGACCCACGCCTACAAATTCGACGCCCTGCCATAGCGCTAGCACCAATCCACCCAAAATGCCGCCAACTATCCAACAGGCGATGAAAAAGTTGCGCTGCCTCGCGCCCGAAATGACTCCCAGCCATTTAAAGCCAAAATAAAACGCACTGGCAAAGACCCACATATAGATCACAAAGCCGAGCAATCCGGTGATCACCAGCGAGTCGAACGTTTCGTTGTGAGATCGGTCGGGCGAAGCATTGCGCGCCTCGTGATGCGCCAAGTCGGACTGATAAAAGCGATTATAGGCCACGTACATGGATTCCGGCCCATAGCCGATCAGCGGGCGCGCCCAGTTCATCCAATCTTTCGAGCCATCGGGCTTTTCCAGAGGCGGGTGCGGCAAGATCAACTCGATGGCTCCGCGCCAGATGAGCAGACGCACGATGGATGTGTTTTGTTCTTTGTCCAGCGATTGTCCCAGGCGACCAATGTATGGCATCTGCCGCAGCGGTTCCAGCGGCGAGTTGGGCAGGTTGAACACCACCAGGAACGCGGCGATGAGCAGCATGGCAATGATGGCACTCCACACCAGCCAGCGCCAGCGACGCACTACGGCCAGCACCAGGAAAAAGAAAAATATCCCGCCGATCAACCCCAGCCAGGGGCCACGGCTCTGGGTGAAAAAGATACAGATGGCCTGGATGGCCAGAACAAAGATATAGATTGCCCCCAGCACCATATCGGCGGGGCGGGCCTTTTCCGAGTTGAGGATGCTGTTGAACGATTGGACGATGCGATACAACACCAGTGGAAAGGTCATGATCAAATAGGCGGCGATGAAAATGGCGTTGCCCATGTTGCCGGCCACGCGGGCGCGCACATTGCCGCCCCAGGGCAGTGGATCCAGGCCATAGTGCTGCAAAATGCCGTATAGCGCAATCGGTATGCTGTTCAAGATCACGACGGTGACAAACCGTTCGATCTGTTCTTTTTTGCGCATCCCTTGCAGCATCATGGCAAACACCACAATGTAGGACAGAGTAGAATAGGTGCCTTGCAGACGCTGATACGAGCCAAAAAAGCTGACCTGCGGCGTCACCGAAAAGATGGTCGAGATGATATAGATGCCCACCATTGCCAGGGTGGGCAGTGCCATCGGCGTCTGGTGGATGGTTTGCCACCAACGGCGCACATCCCAGCGGCTACCGCCCTCTTCATTGGGCGATGTCAGCCCTTGCTCGGCGGTTTTGACCAGCCAGGCTGCGACCATCACCAGGGCAATCGAGCGCAAGGTGCTGATCTTGTCCGGCTCGAACACGCGGCTGGAATAGACATTAAAGAACAGCGGCACGATCACCACCGCAGCCAGCCAGCCGGCCTCGATCAGCCGGTCGCAAAACGCGCTCAATCGGGTTTTGAAACTCATAACACTCTCCTCAATTTAATAATAACCGCCATCCTGATCCAGAGAGACATATTCTGGCTCGGATGATTTGGCAGAACGCGGTTGTGCCGACCTGGACGACGAGGCGGGCTGCTGCCAGGTTTGATCGATCCAGGCAGCGGCCTGCGCCGGCAGGTTGGCCAGCGATCCGCTGACCAGCGTGCATGGGGGCAGCGAGCGCAGAAACAACTCGCCATAGTTTTTGGTTTGCAGCCGCCTATCCATCACCACCACCACACCGCGGTCGGTTTGAGTGCGAATCAGGCGGCCAAAACCCTGCCGAAAGGCCAGGATGGCATCTGGCACGGCGTATTGCATAAAGGGATCGTCCAACCCCTCCGAGCGGGCGGCAAAGATGGGGTCCGACGGCACGGCAAAGGGCAGGCGGGTGATCACCAGGCAACTCAGGGCCTGTCCGCGCACATCAATGCCCTCCCAAAAACTTCGCGTGCCCAGCAGCACCGCGCGCGGCATGGTGCGAAAATTTTCCAGCAATTGATTGCGCGACGCGCCCAACCCCTGCGCCAGAACGGTGATACCGCGTCCGGCCAGTGGGCGAATGATGGCATCGTGGGTCAGGCGCAACTGGTTGTGAGCCGTGAACAAAACCAACATCCGCCCGCCGGTGGCCTGGGCCAGAGCGACCAGGCTGGCATTGATGGCTTTTTGGTGAAAAGGCTCGTTCGGCTCTGGCACATCAGTGGGCAGGTACAACATCACCTGCGATTCGTAATCAAACGGCGAACCCACGGCCAGTTCTTCGGCGTCTCGGGCGCCCAACCGCTCTTTGATGAACGAGAAATCGCCGCCGGTGCGCATGGTAGCCGAGGTAAAGATGGCTGCTTCTTTGGGCCACAACAAATGTCGCTCGACCAGATGATTGACATACAGCGGTGCGGCGCACAAAGCCACCTCGTTGTGAGTGGCCCGCGCCCGCAGCCACACCACTTGATCGGCCGGCGGGCGCATCAATACCTCTTCCAATCGCTGTCGCGCCAGGCTCAATTGGCGGTGCAGGCTGTCGGCCTGGCGCAGCAGATCGTCTTGCCCGGCTACGCGCCCAGCCGGAATGTCGCCCAGTAACTCGATCAAACCTTGTAACTGGCGCAGCGCGTCATCCATCTGTCCGCCCAGCGACTCCCAGAGCGTTTCGATCTGCACCCAATTAGGCTGGATGCGCACCGCTTCGGTCAGGCGCACGCGAAAATCATACTGCCCTTTGGGGCCGCTCTCTTGGGCCAGCCATACGGCCAGGTTTTCATACAGGCGTGTCACGTCCTGAACGATGCGCTCATTGATCTCTTGGATCACCCCCGCGCGATCTTGCATTTCGTCAAATGCTTCGGCGGCGATGCGGTTGCGGCAGTGGGTTAAAAGCGATTCGGTCAGGCTGAACGGGGCTTGATCGGCGCGGCCGATTTGTGAGAGCCGGGCGACAATTTCTTGGGCGGTGAGGGTATAGCCCAACTGATTGGTGGTGGCGTCTTCGAGATGATGCGCTTCATCCACGATCAGATAATTGTACGGCGGCAAAACCCGGCTTTCGGCGGCGACATCGGACAGCAGCAGGGCGTGATTGACAATGATCAGGTGGGCGTTTTCGGCCTGCCGCCGGGCGCGATGGAAAAAGCACTGTCCCTGGCGGAAAAAGGCGCATCGCTCGCCGGCGCACATGTCTGCATCGGAGGCGAGCTGCGCCCAAATGGCTCCTTCCTGCGCACTGGGCAAGAACAATTCGGTGCGGTCGCCGGTGATGGTGTGCGGCAGCCATACCATCACTTTACTCAAGACCGACAATTCGTCATCGCTCAGGTCGCGCCGATTTTGCAAGGCCTCCAGGCGGCGCAGACACACATAGTTGCTGCGTCCTTTGAGGACGGCGGCGCGCACCTCAAACGGCAGCAAAGCGCGCAGGTCGGGAATATCCTTGTGGTACAATTGATCTTGAAGGTTGATGGTGTTGGTCGAGACGACCACTCGTTCTCCGTTTTGGGCGGCCCAGTGGATGGTCGGTAGCAAATAGGCCACCGATTTGCCGGTGCCGGTGCCGGCCTCTACCAGCAGGTGGCGGCTCTGGTTCAGCGCGCGCCCCACATGCCGCAGCATCTCGACCTGCTGCGGGCGGTGTTCAAAACCTGGAAAGGCTTTTTCAAATGCGCCGCCCTTTTCCAGCATGGCCGCCAGTGTGTCAATGTCCAGCAAGGTGCGTTGATCGACCGGCGTGAGCGGTTCGGTCGGCTCGATGCGGGCAAACATGGGGCGGTCGCCGCTGAGTCGGCCTTTGGCTTGCAGTTGGGCGGCAATGCTGCCGCTGCTTTGCCGGCTGGCGTCGCGCTCGGCCTGCTGAAAGACCCCCTTGAGCGGCCACGCACTGCTGCGGGCAGCCTGATTGATCTTGCGCAAAGTGGAGGCCGGCAGTTCGGCGGCGCGCTCGCCCAATACTCGAAACAGGCGCATCGAGGCGCGTGCATCATCGAGAGCGCGGTGGCGTTCGGGGAACGAAATGCCCAGACTGTCCATCAGGCCGCCCAACCCATAGCGGCTCTCGTGCGGCATCAAAATGGTGGCCAGGGCAAAGGTGTCAATAAAGGCGTGTCGGTTAAAGCAATTCTGGTGGTGCAAAAAATCTAGATCAAAGCCGACATTGTGTCCCACGATTACAGCATCGCCCACAAAGTGCAGCAGCCTGGCCCGCAACGCCGCAAAGGGCGGAGCGGTCAGCACCTGCTGATCGGTGATGCTGGTGAGTTGAGTGATCTGGATCGGGATGGGGCGGCCGGGGTTGACCAGACTGCTCCAGGCGTCCAGTTCGCGCCGTTCGTCAAATTTGACGGCGCCTACCTCAATGATGGCGTCGCGCCCCGCATCCAGACCGGTGGTTTCCAGGTCCAGGGCCACATAGATCAATTGAACACCTCGCCCTCCATAACAATGCCATCATCTTGCAACACCCGCCGCAAGGCCACGATGGCTACCTCGATCATCGAATCATCGGGTTCGCGGGTGGTGAGCTTTTGCAGGGCCAGGCCGGGCGCCAGGACAAGGCGCATCCAGGGGTGGTCGCTGTGTTTGGCGCTAAAGCGCAGCCATTCATACGAAATCGAAATAATGATCGGCAGCAAGACGATGCGTGAGAGCAAGCGCATCCACATCGTCGGGCGACCGAGCAAGGCAAAGATGAGCATCGAAATGATCACGATGGTCAGCGTAAAAGCGGTGCCGCAGCGCTCGTGAGCGGTGGTGTGGGCGCGAATGGCCTCTATGGTCAGCGGATGGCCGGCTTCGTAGGCGTGCACCGTCTTGTGTTCGGCGCCATGATACTGGAACACGCGGCGAATGTCGGGCAGCAGCCCCACGCCCCCGATGTACAGCAGCACCAGGACCAGGCGGATCAGCCCCTCCACCAGATTGCTCAAGAATGCGCTGTGGATATAGGCGTCGGCCAGGCCGGTGAGAAAGGCCGGCAGCAAAAAGAACAGCCCGACGGCGATGGCCGCGGCCAGCAGGAGGCTGCCCCAGGCCACCGGCCCGCTGAACGCCGATTCGCCTGGTTGGTTTGCCGATTTGCCGGCGGCCGTGTTGGCGGAACCGGTCGCATCAGAAACAGCCACGTCGGCCGAAAACATCAAGGTGCGCATGCCCAACACCAGCGTATCCCACAGCATGGTGATGCCGCGCACGAACGGCGTTTTGGCAATCCAACTGCCATAAATGGTCTGATTGAGCGGCTCGCTGTGCAGCACAATCTGGCCGTTGGGAGCGCGGACGGCTACGGCCAGGCTTTTGGCTCCACGCATCATTACGCCTTCCATCACTGCCTGACCGCCATAATTAAATTCACCCATTTTTCTCCACCCTTTCAAGCTCCCCATTATATCATAGAGTGAGGATGGTCACAAAATCGCGGCGCAACCCGGACGTAGTTGTACTTTGGGGCGTGTTTGTCGGTCGAGCCTGTCGAGACCATCAAACGCGCCCTCGATCAGGGCAAACGCCTGGTTTCGATACGGCGAATCGCGACGATTCGCCACTCAACCAACATTTGCCCCAAACTCTGCGTACACCCGGCCGGTGTGCCGGTTTGCAGATTGCGCACATTTGAGGTAACATAGAAAAGGTTTATAGGGAAACGCCGTCAGAATGATTGCCCCTCACTCCTGGCTTTACAGGGATGTACTGGATTTGACTATGTTTTTGCCCGTCACCCGCAGCGAAATGGAATCTCTGGGTTGGGATCAATTGGATGTGATCCTGATCACCGGCGACAGCTATGTGGACAGCCCGTTCATCGGCGTGGCCGTGATTGGGCGGCTGCTGCTGCAAGCCGGCTATCGTGTGGGCATCATCGCCCAGCCCGATGTGCAGTCGGAGCGCGATGTGACCCGCCTGGGCGAGCCGCTCTTGTTTTGGGGGGTGACGGGCGGGGCCATAGACTCGATGGTGGCCAATTATACCGCCATCAAAAAGCGCAAGCACGATGATGACATGACCCCCGGCGGGCGCAACGACCGCCGCCCCGACCGGGCAGTGATCGTCTACAGCAACCTGATCCGTCGCTATTTCAAGGATACCGTACCCATCGTGTTGGGTGGCGTCGAGGCCAGCCTGCGGCGGGTGGCACACTATGATTACTGGTCGGACCAGATTCGCCGCTCGATCTTGTTTGATGCCAAAGCCGACTATTTGCTTTATGGCATGGCCGACCGCAGTGTGATCGAACTGGCGCATGCCCTGGCGACAGGGGCGTATGTCGGGGCGATCCGCGGCCTGTGCTATGCTGCGTCGCAGCCGCAGGCCGGCTATTTGACCTTGCCTTCGTATCAAGAGGTGGTTTCAAGCAAGCAGGCGTTCGTCGAGATGTTTCACCGGTTTTACCAAAACAACGATCCGCTGACCGCGCAAGGGCTGTGTCAGCAACAAGACACGCGCTGGTTGATCCACAATCCGCCGGCTTTTTCCCTCTCGCAAGACGAGTTAGATGCCGTTCACGCCCTCGATTATGAACGCGCTCAGCACCCCTTTTACGAACAGCAGGGGCCGCTGCGTGCCCTGGAGACGATCCGATTTTCCATCGCCGCTCATCGCGGCTGCTATGGCGAGTGCAATTTCTGCGCCATTGCCGTGCATCAGGGGCGCACGGTGCAGTGGCGCAGCCAGGTCTCGATTCTGCAAGAGGCCGAACGGCTAACCCAACTGCCCGATTTCAAAGGTTATCTTTTCGACGTGGGCGGGCCGACGGCCAACATGTATGGGTTTGAGTGCGCCAAAAAGCTTGAACAGGGGGCGTGCCAGGACAGGCGCTGCCTTTATCCTGACCGCTGCCCGTCACTGCGGCCCGATCACAGCCGGCAGACGGCTCTGCTCAAGGCGTTGCGCCGCCTGCCTGGCGTGAAAAAGGTCTTTATCGGTTCGGGGATTCGCTATGACCTGGTGCTGGACGACAGGCAGCATGGCGATGCCTATTTGCGCGAAGTGGTGCGCCATCACGTGTCGGGACAGCTCAAGGTGGCTCCCGAGCATACCGAGCCGCGCGTATTGGCCAGGATGGGCAAGCCCGGCGGGTCTGACTTGGTGTATTTCAAGGAAAAATTCGACCGTTTGAGCGCGGAATCGGGGCAGGAACAGTTTCTCACCTATTACCTGATCGCCGCTCATCCCGGCTGCTCTGAGGCCGACATGCAGCGCATGCGCGAGACAATCGGCCGGGAACTGGAAATCAACCCGGAGCAGGTGCAGATTTTCACCCCCACGCCTTTGACCTATGCCAGTCTGATGTATTATACCGAGATGGATCCATTCACCGGTCAGAGCCTGTTTGTGGAAAAGGACCTGGGGCGCAAGCAGCGACAAAAAACGATTCTTTGTGGTCAGCAGTTTACCGTCAACGGGCGGCGATCACCAAAGAAAGGGATCGTCCCCGCCAGGAGGCATTTCAAGAAAGGGACCAGGCTATGATACTTGGACATATTCAGTTGGGTTCTCTATCGGTCAGCCGATTGATCATCGGCGGCAACCCGTTCAGCGGCTTTTCGCATCAATCGCCGCAGCGCGATGCCGAGATGCGCGAATTTTACAGCGAGGCCCAGATTCATGCCACGCTGCGCCAGGCCGAGTCGCTGGGCATTGACACGTTTTTGGGCCGCGCCGATGGTCACATTGCCGATATGCTCAAAAGCTATTGGGCGCAGGGCGGCGCGATTCAATGGGTGGCACAGACAGCCTCCGAAGCGCCCACTCAGATTGAGGCGGCACGTTTTGCCATAGACGCCGGCTGCAAGGCCTGTTACATTCACGGCGGGCGCATGGAATATCTGCTGGCTAACGGCGGAGAGGACGAAATCGTGCAGACGATCCGGGTGATCCGAGATGCCGGGCTGCCGGCCGGTGTGGCCGGACACATGCCCGACATTTTTACCTGGGCCGAGGAACACCTCGACCTCGACTTGTACATGTGCTCTTATTACAACCCTTCGCCGCGCCACAAACAGCCCTGGCACGATCCCAACGTCAAAGAACAGTATCGGGTGGAGGACCGCGACCGCATGCTGGCGCGGATCAAGACCCTGTCCAGGCCGGCGATCCACTATAAAGTGCTGGCCGCCGGGCGCACCGATCCCCAAGAGGGCATTGGGTTCGCGGCACGGCAGTTGCGCCCCGGTGATGCCATGTGTCTGGGTTTTTTCACCCGAGACAATCCGACGATGATTGCCGATGATATTCGATATTTTGAGCAAGGCTTGAGTGCCAGAATCGAGGAGGCTTGATGACCGAGTCGTTTCCCTGTCTACGCACGGCCCGTCTGACTTTGCGTCCGCTTGAGCCAACGGATGCTGTGTCACTGTATCGGGTCTATCAATCAAAAGACGTGCTGCGCTATTTTCCCAACCCCGCGCCGCCGCCGCTGGACAAGATAGAACGGTTTGTCGCCGCGCAACAGGCGCACTGGCAGCGGCACGGCTATGGCAACTGGGGCGTTGTACCGGATGGTGAATCGGAGGTGATTGGTTGGGCGGGGTTGCAGTATTTGCCCGAGCTGGACGAGACCGAGGTGGGCTTTTTGCTGGATCGGCCATTTTGGGGCCAGGGCTATGCCACCGAAGCGGCGCTGGCCTCGTTGCGTTTTGGTTTTGACCGGGTCGGGCTGAGTTGTATCATTGCGCTGGTTCACCCCGAACACCTGGCTTCGCGGCGGGTGATCGAAAAGTGCGGTTTGGTGGTATTGGATCAACTGTCGCTGTGGGGGATGGAGCTGGTGCGTTATCGAACACAGGGAGGAGCAGGATGCTAAACGCGCACGATGTCAGAGTGATCCACGAGTTGGCGGCCCAAGTGGCCGAGATTGCCGCGCTGCCGGTGCAAGAAGAAAAGCGCGCTCTGTGGCGCAGGCTCAATGCCTGTCGCCCCGAACGTCCGATGGTCATGATCGATCAGGTGTGTTGGAACGAGATGAACCTGGACGACGAGTTGACTCTGCGTTGCGAGGATGCTGAATGTCGCCGGTACGAGGAATTTTTGCGCCGCACGCTCTATCAGTGGGCGCATTTTCCGGTGGATATGGTGGTTGAGCCGTTTGTGCGCGTGCCCAAGGCGGTGTACAACAGCGGCTTGGGCATCGGTGTGTTGGAGCATACGGCTATCACCGATCCCACCAACGATGTGGTCGGTCATAGCTATGAAAATCAGCTTCAAGATGACCAAGACCTGGAGAAAATCCATCAGCCGCGCATCACCCACGATCCCGCCGAGACCGAACGACGGATGGCTGTGGCCCACGAGCTGTTCGACGGCCTGCTGGATGTGCGTTCGTGGGGAGTAGACCCGTATCTTTCGTTGTGGGATCCCATCTCGACCTGGATGGGGGTGGAAAATGCCCTCTATGCTCTGATTGACCGGCCCGATTTCGTCCATCGCCTGCTGGAGCGTATGACCGTGGGGTATCTGAGCATGCTCGATCAACTGGAGGCGCAGGGGGTGCTGTGCGGCCCGCAAAGCCTGATCCACTGCACGGGCGCCTATACCGATGAACTGCCGGCGCCCGGCTATGATCCGCTCAAGCCGCGCACCAGAGACATCTGGATGTTTGGCCTGGCGCAAATGTTTTCCACCGTTTCGCCGGCCATGTTCAAAGAATTTGAGGTGGATTATGCCGGCCGCATTTGCGCTCGTTTTGGGTTGGTGTATTATGGCTGTTGCGACCCGTTGGATGGCAAAATGGCCGAGGTGCGCCTGATCCCCAATGTGCGCAAGGTCTCGATGAGTCCATGGGCCGATCAGGAGCGTGGGGCGGCACAAATCGGCCGCGACCTGGTCTTTTCGCGCAAGCCCAACCCTGCCTTTTTGGCGATGGACAGTTGGGATGCCGACCTGGTGCGCGCCGACCTGATGTCCACGCGGCAGGTCTGCGAGCGGTATGGCTGTCCGCTGGAACTGATTCTCAAAGACATCAGCACAGTGCGCTATGAGCCGCAGCGGTTGTTCGAGTGGGCGCGCATTGCCATGCAGGTGGTGGAGGCGTGATGAGGTCGGTGAGGGCAAATGGCCCGACACTCAAACGTCTGGCGGAGAGAGCCAAACCCGGCTCTTTCAGGGCGAGGTTTTAGCCTCGCCCCTTGGCCCGACGCTAAAGAGCGGTTTTCCAGAGTGTTCCCAGCTCGAGTTGGTCGAGGTATACCAATGGCTGGCCCAGAGTGCGCCCGGCAAATGTGCCGTGACAGTCCGAGCCGCCGCTGATCAGCAGGTGGCGGCTGCGGCACAGGTCAAGGCAGTGCTGGATCATAGCCGGGTCGTGATACGAAGAATAACATTCCAGCCCTTGCACGCCCGCCTGGAGCAGTTGGTCGAGCAGGTGATTGCCATCGCAGAGATGTTCGCCAGGGTGCGCCCAGATCACCGTGCCGCCGGCAGCATGGATGATCTGGACGGCCTCGACCGGGTTGGCAAAATCCGGGTATTGCAGCGTGCGGGGGCCGGTGAATAATCGGCCAAAGAAATCCTGCACGCTGGTGCAGAGGCCGCGATCAACCAAAAAGTTGTAGGCCTTCCACCCGCCATGCGCCGGGTCACGCTGATAGGCTTCATAGTCCTGCCAGGTCAGATCATAGCCGTCGGCGATCAAGAGGTGAATGGATTGATCGTCTACGCTCTCTAATTTCTGCCGATTTTCTTGGAGCATCTTGAGTAAGGGAGCGTTGTTCAGATCAATGCCATAGGCCAGCAGGTGGATCGTTCGTTTTTCCAGCGTGGTCAGCACTTCGACGGCGCGGATAAAGCCCAGTCCGCGTTCCTGTGCCAGTTGTTCGGCGGCGGCCACACTGTCCAGGGTGTCGTGATCGGCGATGGCAAACAGGCCGATGCCGGCTTGTTGTACCTGCTGCACGATCTCTGGCGGTGTCCAGGTGCCGTCGGATGCGGTCGAATGGATGTGCAGGTCAACGCGCATCAGTCTTGTCCTTTCAGGCAATAGGTTTCGGGTTGATCGTCATAGCCGCCCAGCAGGTGGGCCAGGATGAGGCTTTTGGCCCCGTGTTCGATCAGTTGGGCAAAATCCAGGGCCTGGGCCAGGTTTTTGCCGATGGCCACCGCGCCGTGATTTTTCAACAAGACACCGTGCCGGCCGTGGCCGAGACCGCGCACGGCGTTTTGTGCCAGTTCCCATGAGCCGGCCGGGGCATACTCGGCCAGGTCTACCGGCCCGCCAATGTAATAGGCGATCTCGCCGAGCGTGGGCGGAATGCCCTGGCGCAGGCGGCTGGAGGCCAGGGTGGTGGCGTATTGCGAGTGGGTATGCACTACTGCATTCACATCGGGGCGGGCCAACAAGATCAGCCGATGCATGTTGTGTTCGATAGAAGGTCGTTCGCCTTCCAGGATATGGCCTTCCCAATCAATCAGCACCAGGCTTTCAGGGGTAATGTCGGGGTAGGGGGTGCTGCTGGGCTTGATGTAAAATCCGCGCCCGTCTGGGGTGCGTACACTGATGTTGCCAGCGGTATACACGGTCAGGCCGCGCCGCAGCAACTCCAGGCCGGCCCAGACCAATTCCTGGCGCAAGTCTACAGGCAGGTTCATCGGGGATTCCTCTCTATTTGAAAATATGTCAAGATTGTATCACACTCGGACGCGATTGCCAATTTCAGAAGGAAAGGAGAATTTGAATGAAAAAAACTGTTATTTATCTCTATCCATCTCTTTTTGTTGAAAAAGAAAAACCATTGATCGAGGCCGGTTCACTCTCGGCTTCGGTCTTTCGATTTGAGAGCGGGGTCTGTGCCGTGCGCCTCGGCAATGGGGTGGGCGAACTGGTGCTGCTGCCGTTTCAGGGCCAGCAAATCTGGTCGGCGCGCATGCAGGGGCGCGATTTGACCATGAAGTCCATGTTCGATCAGCCCAACCCCACCCGTGCCTATTTGGAAACGTATGGCGGTTTTTTGTTGCATTGCGGGGCCACGGCGATGGGTGTGCCGTCGGTCGGCGACAATCATCCGCTGCACGGCGAACTGCCCAACGCACCCTATCAAAAGTCCTGGCTCGTGCTGGGCGAGGATGACAGGGGGACTTTTATCGGCTTGAGCGGGCAGTATCGGCACACGGTGGCTTTTAGCACCAATTACGTGGCCGAGCCGCTGGTCAGACTGTATGCCGGGTCGCCGCTGTTTGCCGCCGGAATCAATGTGACCAACCTCAAAAACACCGAAATGGAATTGATGTACATGGCCCACGTCAATTTCCGTCCGGTGGATCACGGTCGGTTGGTCTACAGCGCGCTCTGCACACCGGAGCATGTGCGGGTGCGCCGCAGCATTCCTTCGCACGTCAAGCCCAAGCCGGGCTATCGCGAGTTTGTCGAGGAATTGGGCGATCACCCCGAAAAGCACAATGTGTTGAGGCCCGATCTGCTTTTTGACCCGGAGCTGGTTTTTATGATGGATTATCTGGACGATGCCGAGGGGTGGGCGCATACCATGCAGGTCTATCCCGACGGCGCGGCGTCCTATATTCGCCACCGTCCCGATCAGTTGGGCGTGGGGGTGCGCTGGATCTGCCGCACGCCCGATCAAGATGCCCTGGGTATGGTACTGCCCTCTACCGCCGGGCCGGAGGGGTATACCGCCGAAAAAGCGCAGGGGCGCATCCGGGTGATCCCGGCTGGCGGCACATTCCACGCCGATCTGGAGATGGGGCTGTTGTCGGCGGAGCAGACAGCCGCGATGGAGGCAAAAATTTTGGGCTTGTGCCGTTCGCCGGTCGAGTAGGCGACCATCGCCGTATCGAGACCCAGAACCGGGCCGAAACATCTAAACATCGAGGATGGCAGTCACGCCGACCGTTATAAGCAGCAAGCTCTGTGTGGTGAGAAAACACAGAGCTTGCTTTCTATTTTCTATTTGTCGCTTTTTTTCTATCTGGCGCCGCAGGACTGCAAACAGGCCTGCATGTGTCCCCGCGATTCGGCGGCGATGGTGATGCATTGTTCCAGCGTATAGCCCTGGCCTTTGGTGCCGATGATCTCCAGATTTAGTGGTCCGGCATAGCCATGCTCTTGCAATACGCGCACATAGCCTACCAGGTCAATGTCGCCGCGCCCGTTGGCCTGCATGTGCGGCGTGCCGGGGTTTTGCTGGCGACCTTTGCAGTCGCGAATGTGGACGTGTTTGACCCGTTCGATGACCGCCGCAATGGCCTCGACCGGGTTTTCGCCGGCGCGGTAAATGTGCGAGGGGTCCATATCAATGCCAAAAGCGGGGCTGGAGATGGCCTCGATCAGTCGCAGGGTGGTGGGTGTGTTATAGATGGCCGCGCCGACATGGGCCTTGACACACAGGGTCACGCCGTATTTTTCGGCCATCAAGGACAGGCGGCCCAGCGAATCTATGGACTGCTGCAAGCTGGCCTCGTCGTTGCTTTTGCCGCCTGGCCCGCAGTTGACGATGGGGATGCCGATCTCGACCGCTGCCTGGAAGGCCAGTTCCATGCGTGCCGGGTCTTGCGAGGGCTGCTCCATCGCCAGCAGCTCCAGGCCATAGGTTTGCGCCAGTTGCTTGATTTGTGGGGCCAGCTCTTGCCAGCGAGATAGTACCAGATGCTCACTCATGCCGTCAATGGCCGATAGCTCGATGCCATCATAGCCGGCCATAGCCGTGTATTTGAAAGCCGTTTCCAGATCAAACGCGCCAAAAAGCACCGAATTTGCGCCCAATTTCATCGTCATTCTCCTTTGCAAAAAGGTACGCATTTCGTACTGCGTATTCCGTATTACGCATTACTTTACGTAAACCACCGTCTCCGTCTCTAAAGATTCAATGGCCGCTTGCAGCACTTGTTGGGCGGCCAGGCCGTCGGCGCCCGTGCCGTCAATTTCGTCCGGCGATACACCTTCTTCGAGCTGTTCGATAAAGCGACCCAGGCGGGCGCGAAAGGTGTCATCAAAATCGCGCATGCCGCCGAACAGACCGGGGTTGGTATAGACTGTTTTTTCCAGGTTGCCGGCCGGGTATAGCGTGACCTGCTGGAACACGTCTTTGATCACAAACCGCCCACCGACGCCGGCCACTTCGCAGCGCTCCATTGGGTGGCCACGCTCAATGTCATAGCTGCCCACCAGGTGGCCGACCACGCCGTTTTTGAAGCGCATGTTGAACTGCGCCGTAGACCAGATCACCCGGCCGGGGGCTTTGGTGGCAAAACACTGCACCGCTTCCACGTCGCCGCAAAAGTAGCGCATAATGTCTACGGTGTGCGGGTGCAGAGCCTTGATCTGGAAATAGGGCGAGCTTTCGCGCGGGTTTTTGATCCACATGCTCATGTTGACAAAGAGCAGGTGTCCCAGTCGCCCTTCTTCGATCCATTTTTTAGCCAGGCGGTGCGCCGGGTTAAAGCGGTGATTGAGGTTGATGCCATAGCACAGGCCTTTTTCCTTTGCTTTGGCCACCATCGCCTCGGCCTGAGCAATGTCGTTCGAGATGGGCTTTTCGCCCAGCACATGGCAGCCAAATTCCAGAGCTTGCATGGTCGGCTCGAAATGCTCGCTGCCGTATTCATAGCCGCCGGTGGCGACGCTGCACACATTGGGCGACAGGGCCTTGAGCATCGTCTCGACATTGTAAAAGGCCGACACGCCCAGCCGCGCCGCGGCGCGGTCGGCGCGGTCGTGCTTGATGTCGCAGACACCCACCAACTCGGCCTGCGGATGTTCGCGGTAAATGTCGGCGTGCTTGTTGCCGATGGGACCAAGACCGATCACACAGACACGTTGCATAACAAGTCTCCTTTGGGGCTGCATGCTGCATATTCAGGTACCGTCTTTAACCACTCATCAAAATTTCGCACCAATACCTTCTATTCTTACTATGCAGTACTCGATATGCACTAGATTTCATACCCGTATTCCATCATGGCCGGCTTGAGAAAATCAAAATCGTGGATGCCCTCATCGGTCTTCCAGCGACCGACAGTGTCGGGGCGGGCGATGATCCGCGCCAGCGGGATGCCCAAAAACGCTTCCAATCGCTGCAAGGTTTTTTCCTGCTCTAGCACAAAATCTTCAAAGCGCACCTCGATCCACTCGGCCGGCTTGGGCATAGCTTTGACCAGCTTGTACTGGTACAGCCACGAGATGGCGCGCCGGCGGCGCACGTCATCGGTGGGCGGATAGGGGATGCCGAAATCGCCCAGGTCGTCGGTCAGGTGCCGGCCCAGGATGCTATCGCGTGGGTCGCGAATCCAGAAAATATACTTGGCCTGGGGGAACATGCGCATGATCCAGGGAAAACACAGCGTCGTTTCGGGGATTTTCCAGCCCTTGTGTTCATCCTGGCTGTTCAGCACCGTCTTGAGGTACAAGTGAATCAGGTCGGTAAACTCTTGGGGAATGTCCATCGTGAGCAGGTTGCTCCAATCCCACTCCAGGCCGTCGGACCATTTCACATAGCGAGCCAGTACGCGGCAGGCCTCGTACATATCTTGCGGCGGCAAGAGGTCGCCAGAGCGGTTGAGTGGCTCACCCATAAAGACATTGCTGGCATAGAGAGTGTGAGAGATGGCGCGGGTGCCGCCGTGCCCGCGTCCGATGATGATGATCAGTGACATAAAAATACCTCAACGAGTTCTCTATAAATATACCCGCGACCTGGCTGTTTACAGCGTAATCACCTGCCCGGTCTGCCACGATTCGATGATCGCCTCGATGATGCTTTGCACGTGCAGGGCATCGGCGCCCGAGGCGTCAATCTCTTCAGGTTTGACCCCGGCGATGTTTTGCTCCACCCATTTGCCGATGCGGCTGCCAAAGGTTTCGCTAAAGCTCATCATGCCGCCGACGTAATCAAAGGTTTGGGTCTCGCGGCTGCGGCGAGGATAAAAAGTGAGGTGCTCGCAGGCATCCAGCAGCACAAAGCGCGCCTCGGACCCAACCACCTCCAACGTCTCCAGGCCATACGAGCCGCCGGCGTCATACGAGCCGGTCAGGTGGCCGATGATGCCATTTTTGAACAGCAGGTTGACCTGCACGTTGGACCAGCAGATACGGCGGCCGTCGGGGCCGTCGGCACGGGGGCCTTTTTTGAAAAAGGCTTGCACTTTGGCCACGTCGCCGCCAAAGAACCGCATCACGTCCAGCGAGTGCGGGTGCAGGGCGCGGATGTGAAACCAGGGCGAGGTTTCGTTGGGATTGTTGATCCACATGGTCATGTTGATGATATTGATCTCACCCAGACGGCCTTCCTGCACCCATCCTTTGGCCATCAGAGCGGCTGGGGTAAAACGATGGTTGAGGTTGATGCCGTAACGCAGCCTCTTTTTCCTGGCCAGAGCCACCATCTCTTGTGCCTCTTCCAGGTTGTTGGAGATGGGTTTTTCGCCCAGAGTGGGGATGCCGGCGTTGAGCAGCTCGATGGTGGCCTGATAGTGGTCGCCGCCGTTTTCTTTGCCGGCGGTGCACATGCTGGCGGCGTCAATGCGGATGCCGCTTTTGAGCATGTCTTGAATCGAATAAAAAGCCGGGCAGCCATAGGCCGCCGCAGCCTTGTCGGCGCGCTCTCGGATAATGTCGCACACGGCCACAATTTTGACATCACTGCGCTGCTGATACACCCGCGCATGGGTGTTGCCGATGTTGCCCATGCCGACGATGGCGACGTTTAACATGATATGGACTCCTTTTGATGTTGGGGATCAAATAGACAAGGTCTGGCCTTGTTTCCTTATTCCTCGTTTTCTTCTTTTTCTTCTCTTGACTTGGCCTGTAATTTCGCCGCCTGGCTGACATCGCCGATGTGTAGGGTGTCATAGGCCTGCTGCGACGAGGTAAATGCGCCCACGCCTTCGTGACCGTGCCAGTCGTCTTGATGATGGATGGGGTTGGGCAGGCCGGTCTCGGCTTGGCGTTGGGCGATCCAGGCCTCCATGCGCGCCTTGAGCAGAGCCACCATCTCTGGCTCTTGCTCCGCCAGGTTGTGATTTTCTGCCGGGTCCTGGATCAGGTTGTACAACTCGATCTCTGGCTTGAAATGGAAATCTGGTTCCAGAGCGACGATCAGCTTCCATTCTGGGGTGCGCCAGCCGTGTTTGCGCATCCAGGTGCATTCGGTGATGTAAAACTCGCTGTCAAACGAGGCCGCCTCGCCGCGCACCAGTTTCATCAAGCTCTGACCGTCAAAGGCAATGCCCGGATCGATCTCGGCCAGCTCCATCAGGGTAGGCACCAGGTCTTGATGGCGGTTGTAGCCCTTGAGACGTTGGCCGGCCGGCACCTTGCCGGGGAAACGAATGATCAGTGGCACGTGCAGCACGTTGTCATAGGTGCCGTGATGATCAAAATAGCAGTCGTGATCGTAGAGTGTCTCACCATGATCCGAGTTGATCACGATGATGGTATCGTCGAGGATGCCGTGCTTTTCCAACGCTGTCCAGATGGTGGGCAGGCACGAGTCCAGATAAGCCACTTCGCCGTCATACTGGGCGATCACGTAATCCTTGTCCGAGATGCCCGGCGGCATCCAGGTGGCGAAAAAGTCGCGGAACGGCTTGAACGACATGACCGGGTCCATCGAGTGGTTGTTGGGGTCACATTCGTTGCCGTGATAGAACATGCGCTCAAAAGGCGCCGGCGGCAAATAGGGCGCGTGCGGGTCCATGTGCCGCAAAAACAGGAAAAAGGGCTTGTCATCGGCGGCCAAGCGATCAATTTCGGGGATGGTCACCTCGTTGAGGTTTTGGGCTTTGGGGCTGCGCCCTTCGTTCCAACTGCCCCAGCCGGCATAGTTGAGATAGGTGTCAAAGCCGCGCGAGGCCGGGTTGCCGCTAAAGCCGACGCAGGTGGTGTTATAGCCTTGCTCGCGCAGGATCTCGGCCAGGGTTTTCACTTCTGGACGCAGCGGTCCCTTGTGTCGCAGAGCTACCATCTGAGTGGAAATGACATCCATACCGGTGAGCATGGCCCCATAGCCGCTGGTGGTGGGAATGTACGCACTGAACGTGTTCTCGAACAGGGTGCCGCCCAGGGCAAAGCGGTCAATGTGCGGGGTGGTCAGGCGATCATAGCCGTAGCAGCTTATGTGATCGGCGCGCAGCGAGTCAATGCCGATCAACAAAATGTTGGGTTTGCGTGTAGACATAGCTTCTCCTGAGATACTTAGTGTGAATAGGGGTCGGCGGCGTCGCGCAGGCCGTCACCCAAAAAGTTGAACGAAAGCACGGTGGCAATGACAAAGATTACCGGCACGAGCCGCCAGGGATAGTGGGCAATCGAACGCACGTTTTGGGCGTCTTGCAGCAGCACACCCCAACTGACCACCGGGGGTTGCAGGCCCAGCCCCAAAAAGCTGAGCGAGGTCTCGCCCAAAATCATGTTGGGGATGGCCAGGGTGAGTTGGACGATGATATAGCTGGCAAAGCCGGGCAAGAGGTGGCGCAAAATGATGCGCAGGTTGCTCGAGCCGCTCAATCGGGCAGCCATGACGAAATCTTCTTCGCGTAACGACAAGAGCTTGCCGCGCACCATGCGCGCCAGCCCGGTCCAGCCGATCACCGACAGGACGAGGACGATGCCCAGATAAATGCGCAATGGCGGCCAGTTGCGCGGCAGAGCCGCCGCCAGCGACATCCACAGCGGGATTTGGGGGATCGAGATCAGCATGTCAATGGCGCGCTGAATGACCGTATCTACGATGCCACCCAGATAGCCCGATATGCCGCCCAACAACAGCCCCAGCACAAAGGTGATCACGATGCCGATCAGTCCGATGGACAGCGAGATGCGCGAGCCGTACAGTACCCGCGAAAACATGTCGCGCCCCAGGCGGTCGGTGCCCATCAGCAAGATCGGCGCACCGTCTACGCCAAACAGGTGAATGTCGGTGTCAAACAAGCCCCAAAATTTATAAGACTCTCCTTTGACAAAGAAATGGATCGGGTAAACCTGGCTGGTATCTTCTTTGAAAATTTTGCGCAAAGTTTCGGGGTCGCGTTCGGGCTTGAGGCCATAGACGAACGGCCGCAGCGAAAACGAACCATCCGGCCGGATAAAGTGAATGGCGTTGGGACGGGTGTCCAGATGCTCTGGAAAGCGGTACAAGGGCGTGTAGGGGCTGAGAAATTCACAAAAAACAACGAGAAAGTACAAAAAGATGATAACTGGCCCGCCGATCATGGCCAGACGGTGTTTTCTGAACTTCCACCAGATCAGCTGCCACTGCGAAGCGATGAACAATTTTTCGTCTGCGGTCAGGTCTTTTTTATTTTTGGTCAAAAAGCTCATCGGGTTCCTCCAGTGTCAGATGCCGCCATAGCGGATGCGTGGATCGGCCAGGGCCAGCAGAATATCCGAGATTAGGGTACCGATGACGGTGAGGGTGCTGAGGATCAAGACAAAGCTGCCGGCCAGATACATGTCTTGATACATCAAGGCGCGCAAAAAGACCGGCCCCGTGGTGGGGATGTTGAGGACGATGGACGTGATCGCCTCGCCGGAAATGATGCCGGGCAGTAGCCAACCGATGGTGCCTAGCATCGGTGTGGTGGCGATGCGCACCGGATATTTGAACAGCAGCTTGCGCTCCGATACGCCCTTGGCTCGCGCCGTCGTCACATATTGCTTGCGCAACTCGTCCAGCAGCATGCCGCGCATCACCCGGATCAGCCCGGCGGTGCCCGAGATGCCAATGATGACAATGGGTGCCCAGACACGCTTGAGCATGTCCATAATTTTGGCAAACGACCAGGGCGCGCTGGCATAGTCGGGCGAAAAGAGGCCGGTGACGCTGACGTTAAACAGGGTGAACGAGAAATAGATCACCAGCATGGCCAGCAAAAAGCCCGGCACCGACATGCCGATAAAGCCCAAAAAGGTAAAGAAATAGTCAAAGCCGGAATACTGATGCGTGGCTGCATAGATACCGATGGGGATCGAGGTACCCCAGACAAAGAGCATAGTCATGATCGAGATGGCCATAGTCAGCATAATGCGCTCGCCAATCACTTCACTGACCGGCATATTCCACTGAAATGAGCGGCCAAAGTCGCCTCGGGTGAGAATTTTGCTGATCCACAGCAAGTAGCGCATTGGCAGCGGCTTGTCCAGGCCATATTGTTCTTTGAGGCGGGCGATCTCTTCTTCGGCCACCTTGGTGCCCGAGTTTTCCTGCTGAATGATGTACACAGTCAAATAGTCGCCCGGTGGCAGTTCGATGATGATGAACGAGATCATGGAAATGACGACCAACAGAGGGATGATTTGAATGACACGTTGCAAGATGTAACCTAACACCTGCTCCTCCTTGTGCCGATGAGGGTTCTGGCGGGGCCACTGGCCCCGCCAGAACGACGGCCAACCGTTTATTCCTTGTAGAAAAGTTGCTCGCCGGCAAAGTTGGCGGCGATGGCAAAGCCGGCTGTTGGCACGTTGCCCAGCTTTTTGTTGACGATCAAGGGATACTTGGTCTTTTCGGCCGTGACGATGATAAAGAGGTTGTCATACATAAGTTTCTGGAAATCGGCGATGGCCTTGGCCCGGTCAGCACCGTCGGTGACGATGGACTTGTTGATCGCATCTCTAAAGTCCTTGACCACCTGTGGCGGTTCTTCGCCTTCTTTGCCGTTGGTGCTGAACCATCGGTTCCACAGCGGTGCGTACTGGTCTGCTCCATAGTCCCACAGCGCGCCCCACCACAGCTCGGGGCCGTGATGCCAGGAGGCCTGCGCTTGCAGTTCGTTGGCGTTCCAGCGGGTGCCTTTGAGCGTGCTTTCGATCACTTTGAGCGAGGTGCGGACGCCTACGGCTTTGTAATACTCGACGATCAGTTCCATCACTGGCACAAAGTCAGAAGCGTCTTTAGAGATCTCAAAGGGGATTTCAAAACGCTGTCCGCCAGGAGAGAGGCGGAACCCTTCAGCATCCATCTTGTCCATGCCGATCTCGTCCAACAGTTTCTTGGCCTGATCGGGGCTGTACTCGCTCGGCACCGACTTGGGCAGTTCGGCATAGCCATAGTAAACCGTGTCAATGATCTGTTCGCGGTTGGTGGCCAGCGAAAGGGCTTTGCGGAAGCGGGCGTCGCCCACCACTTTGCGCCACTCGGGTTCGTTAAAGGTCAGGTTCAGGCGCACATCCACCGGGGTGACGTGCATGTCCAGCAATTGGATGCGATAGCCGCCCTTTTCGGCATTTTCCTTGTACAGGGCCAGGTTGTCCAGGGTGGCATCTTCGCGCAGGAAATCAATCTCGCCGGCGTACACTTTCATCTGCGACATTTCCACATCAGCCACCACGTCGGAGCGCAGTTTGTCAATGTACGGCAACTGCTGCCCAGATTCGTCTACCTTGAAATAGTAGGGGTTGCGCTCATAGTGGCTGACCGTCTGGGCCACCTCGACCACGTACCACGGCTGGCAGTTGGGGAAACCAATCGCTTGTGGGCGAGTCAACTCCCAGTTGGTGACATCTTTGGTGTTGAACAGCGTCCACCACTCGCCGGCAGCCAGCGATTCTTTTTGGATTAGCGGTTCGAGCTTGTCCAGCGGGGTATAGTTGACGTGATACTGCATCAACACGTGCTTGGGCTTGAGCAGCTCGGTGTAACCTTTCCACTGGCAGATGGCCAAAAAGGCCGAAAAGCCGGCATAAGGCTCTTCAAACTTGACCTTGAAAGTATAATCATCGGTCACTTCGATCACCAGCGGCTTGCCTGCGGCCGAGTTGCCGGTCTTCATAAAAGCGGGAAAGGTGGGCGTGATCTTGTCGTTCGACAGAAAATCCTCATAGACAAAACGCACATCTTCGGTGGTCACCGGCTTGCCATCAGACCATTTGAGGCCTTTGCGCAGGTGGAAGGTAAAGGTCTTGCCACCGTCGCCCACTTCAAAGCTCTCGGCCACGCCGCCGCCCACATCCTCGGCCAAAATGCCATAGGAGGCCAACAGCGGTTCGTCGCACATCACAAACAGGTCGGGGTTCCAGGCCGGATCGGGCTGCACGGTGCGGATGGTGCCACCGTATTTGCCGATTTCGAGTTGCAGGTCAGTGGGCGAAATTTCGTTCTTGGCCTTGGTCAAGACTTTGGGGTTCAAGGGCAGCCGCTCGTTCAGCGGGGGCAGTTTGCCGTCTTTGACCAGTTGAGCCAGTGCCGGGGCCTCTTTGGCTTCGGCCTGAGTCACGGGCTTGGGGGTTTCTTTGGCGGTGGTTTTGGTGGCATCGCCTTGAGCCTGGGGCGTCTCACCGCCCTTTTGGGTGCAGGCCACTACGGCCAGACCGGCCGCGGCCAGCGCGGACAGGCGCAAAAATTCACGCCGATTGATCTTGTTCATTTTTCCTCCTTTGGATAAGTCGAACAGAATTGATGAAAAAATAGAGGCATAGCAATTCGCAGATTGGTTTACACTCTCCTTTCTGTGGATGAATGACCAGGCAACCGCTCTGGATCGCACTGGATGGGGGCAAGGACTTTTATTTGGTTACGATTGATGATGTAGCGAAAGAAAATACAGGGGAAACGAAAACCATTGTACCGCAAGAAACCCAAAAGGTCAAATTTTGTTTAACGCAAAGTGAACGCGCCGCCCTTCGGCCATAGAGCGGTAGGCGCCCAGTACCATCTCGACTGATTGTTTGCCTTCTTGCGCGCTGATGGTCTGATCGGTCAGGCCGCGCACATAGTCTACAAAGGGGCGCGGCACCGCGGCGATGCGTTCACCCTGGCTGGCCGGGATGGGCAGGTGGAACAGGGTCCAATCCTTGTCGCCCTGGCGGAACAGGCGCAGCGGTGCGGTGTCGGCCGGATGTGGCGCCGCCAGCCCCGACAGGTCGCCGTAATCCTGGATGATGGTGCCCTGGTCGCCGTAAATCTCGGTGGTGCTGACGGCGGCCACCATAGTGGACGAGTTGAGCAGAATGCCGATCTCGCCCTGGCCAAAACGATAGACGGCGACGCCGTTATCGTCGGGCGCAACCTGGGTGACCACATTGTCAATCTCGGCGATGACGCTGCGCGGCCGGCCGAACAGCCAATAGAACCAATCGGCGGCATGAGTGGCATCGTCGAAAAACATGCCCACATTGGCCACCGGGTCAATGTGCCAGCGAGTCAGGCCGTTGACAAAGGTTGGGTTCAGCAGCAGGTTGATGGCATGGCGACGGCGCACTACCGCCACGCGGCCCACGGCGCCTTGTTCCAGCAGTTCTTTGATCTTGCGGTTGACCGGGTCGTGGCGCATTTGAAAGGCCATGCTGAATTTAACGCCGCTTGTTCGCACCGCCTCGATGATTCGGTCGCAGTCGGCCAGGGTGGTGGCCATCGGTTTCTGGCACAAGATGTGCTTGCCGGCAGCAGCAGCACGCTCGACCCATTCGGCGTGGTGGTTGGTCTCGCTGGTCACGATCACGGCGTCAATGCGCGGGTCATTCAGCACATCGTCGGCGTTGGGGCGATAATCCATGCCGTAGGTTTGCGCCGCTCGCCGCCCGCGCTCCTCGTTGTCGTCCCATGTGGCAATCAGTTCCACATCGGCAAATTGGCGCATTACCTGGCAATAGATGTTGGCGTGTCCATGCGCGTGGCTGAGGATGCCGATCCCAATTCGATCTTTCATAGATTCTCCTTGAATTATTTTATAAACCATAAAATATCAGACAAGATATGTTGTTTTTGGATGGTCAGGCGGGTCAGGCGTGAAGGAGTGAACGAAGCGACATAGTTCTGGATCAGGTCGCTCAGAGCGATCACCTCGGCGCGCAGCCGATTGTGCTGACCATCTCCGGCGTACAAAATGATAAACAGCCGATTGCCCAGATGATACCGCTGTTCCCGGCTCTGATTTACGTATAGCCACCAGATTAAATGCGCAGGATGCCGCTGCGCATAGGTCAAAGATTGGGGGTACTTGAGAGGAAAGATGCTGGTTTTGTGGTCAAAAGGGATGTTGCGCAGAGTAAAGTCTATCAGCCGGTCGTAGCGGTTGAGGTTGGCCTGCACGCTGGGTTGGGCGGCAAAGGCCATTTCGACCGCCCGCGCCGACCAGAAATTGAACCAGCGGTGAGCGGCATATTCGGCCAGCGGCGGGTCTAGCGATGTCAGGCGGGCGTGCAGGACATTCCATTCGGATAGGGCATAGATAAAGTTGGTCTGGTGGTCCCAGTGATTGTTTTGCGCCCGGCCCCACGACGCCGTCGGATGGTGTTGGAGGTATAACTTGAGTTGCTCTTGGATCCCGGCGATGGTGATCATCACTCATCCATCATTCTCAGAGATGAAAAGGTGCTTTTACCACCGAGGCACCGGGTTCATCGAATTTTCGATGCCTCGGTGGTGAAAAATGGCCTTTTTTCAGCCGTCTTAGAGCTTGACAGCGGTAGACACCGACATTTGCCGCACTTCTTCGACGGTCACTTCACGGCCCAGTTTTTCCGAGAGATAGATGCCTTCGGAGATGAGCATGGTGTTGAGTGCCAGCTCGGCAGTGGGCAGCAGCTCGACGCGGCCTTGCAGGGCGGCGATCCAGTGATGCTGCGGGCTGTCATACTCATCACCGACGCCGCGCACATTGTGGACGCGGTACATAAATCCGTCCAGGTTGGCCGTGGCATTCATGTCCAGGTCGCCGATGCTGTGATAATAGCCGAACGGCTCCAGTCGCACGCCGCCTTGTGAGCCGACAATGACGGTGCCGTCGAATTTGTCCAGCAAGATGGCCCACGACTCGATGATGTCGAGCGAAATGTTGCGCTCAAAACGCACAAAACCCAGCCCCAGTTCTTCGACATTATAGCCGCTGAATTCCTTGCGCCCCTCGTCCATGTCAACTTCCTGGTAGGTTTTGCCGGTGATGCGTTCAACCTGGGGGTTGCCCAGCAGGTAGAGGGTTTGGGCGATGTGATAGACGCCCATGTCATACATGGCTCCGCCGGCCGAGTTTTGCTTTTGCACGAACGAAGGACTGCCGTAACCGTCTACAAAGGGGCGGCCGCGGCGTCTAAAGCCGGTGGAGCGGGCATGATAAACGCGCCCCAGATAGCCGTTGTCAATCAGCCATTTGGCGGCCTGGGTTTCTTTGGCATAGAGGGTGCTGAGTTGGATGGACAGTTTGCGCCCCAACTTTTTGGCGGTGGTGTACATCAGTTCAGCGTCAATGTATGCTCCGGCCATCGGCTTTTCGCAGTACACATTTTTGCCGGCCTGCAAGGCGGCCACCGTCACCGGCATGTGAAAGTTGTTGTGCAGGCACACATCCACTGCCTGGATGTCGTCGCGGGCCAACAGATCGCGGAAATTGGTGTATTTGTCTGGGATACTATAGGTTTCCGCCACGCGGCCGAGTTCTGCTTCGTTAATGTCGGCGGCAGCCACTACCTGGGCGCCTTGAATTTTCTGATAGGTGTTCAGGTGATGCTTGCCAATCTGCCCCACGCCGATGATGCCGATACGAATTTTGTCAGACATTGTGATTTTTCTCCTTTATAGAGTATGAGAGGAAATTTGCCGGATCAAAGCGAATTTTTTGATATTTTGCATCGTTGGTTGTGTTGCTATCAAACTGAAATACCATCAACCAGACAGCTTGGGGGTTGTGTCCCTGCCAGCCGCCAACATGGCGTGATGCCTTGACACTCAGCCTTCCAACCTGTGCAGCGACGGCACGGTGAACAGGATGAACAGAGCAAAGGCCAGCGTGATGCCGCCATTGATGGCGATGGCGGCGGCCGGCCCGATGATCTGGGCAATAGCTCCAGCCCACAGAGAGCCAAATGGGGTCACGCCAAAGAACATCAGCGTGTACACGGCCATCACCCGGCCGCGCAGTTCATCAGGCACGATGGATTGTACCAGGGTATTGGCCGTGGTGTTTTGCAGCACAAAGCCCATACCCACCAGGGCCAGGGTGATGATGGCCGGCGTGAGCGTGTGCGACGTAGCCAAAAGCAGCAATGCCAGCGGGTAAAATAGGTTGCCCAGGGTCAGCAGGCGTCCTTTGTGTTGAAACCTGGTCAATGAGGCCACGATCAGCGAGCCGACCAATGCGCCGGCGCCGACCGATGCGCTCAAGATGCCCAGCCCGGTTTCTTGCACATGCAGCACATCGGCGGCAAAAGCGGGCAACAAGACTGCATACGAGGTGCCAAACAGCGACGACACACCGACCAGCAGGATGATGGTGCGCACCGGCACGTTGCTTTGGATGTACTTGAGGCCGGCCTGGGTTTGAGACCACAGCGGCTTGCTCGATGCCCTGACCACTGGTTGGGGAAAGCGCATGCGAAACAGGGCCAGGATCACGGCCAAAAAGCTGAGGCCATTCAGGGCAAAACACCAGGTGGCGCCCAACGCGGCCAATATCGCGCCGCCGATGGCCGGCCCAATGACCCGCGCCAGGTTGAACATGGTCGAACCCAGGGCGATGGCATTGGGCAGATCGCGGCGGTCCTCTACCATCTCGACGGTGAGAGCCTGCCGCGCTGGGGCGTCAAACGAGTTGGCAACGCCCAGCACGGCTGCCAGCAGGCCGATGTGCCAGACGCCCAACACGTTGGCGCCGTTCAGCCCAGCCAGGACAAAGGCCAGCACCATCATAATGGTTTGGGTGGTGATGAGCAAACGCTGTTTGGATACGCGATCCACAACGGTGCCGGCCGGCAGCATGAGAAAAAGGGTGGGAAAGCTGCCGGTAAACGAGATGATTCCCAAAGCAAATTTTGAGCCGGTCAACTGATAAACAAGCCAGCCCTGTGCCACCGATTGCATCCAGGTGCCCATCAACGAGATGGCCTGGCCGATGAACCAGGTGCGATAATTGGCATTGCGCAAAGCGATAAAGGTGGCGGGCCAGTGGATGCGTTTGGCGGTCATATCGTCCGAGCCGCTCTCCACAGCGATGGGTCGTACTCGATGCCCAGCCCCGGTCCGGTGGGTGTCTGGATTGTCCCGTCGCGCGCCTCGAACGAGGGCGCCGACCACCATCGCTCTTGGGGCGACTCGGCGCGAAATTCTTGATGCGGGGCGATCAGCGGGGCCACCGAGGCCAGGTGCAGCATGTAGGCCAGGTGCGGGTCATTGCGCGGGCAGTGCGGGGCCACCGGGATGCCGGCCTGGGCCGCCATCTGGGCCACCCGCAGGGTGCGGATGAACCCGCCATTGTACACCACATCGGCCTGGATCACGTCTACGGCGCGGTGCTGGATCATCCAGTTCAAGCGTGACATGGCCGTGTCTTGCTCGCCACCGGCGACGGCCATCTTGAGGGCGTCGGCCACCTGCCGGGTTTGCTCATACTCGTCGAACGGGCACGGTTCTTCCAGCCAACCCACGTTATAGGATTCGAGCATGCGGCCGGTCTCGATGGCATGCGCGGCGTCATAAGAGCCGTTGGCGTCTACGTAAAGGGTCACTTGATCGCCCCAGGTCTGCCGGGCCAGGCGGATCAGGGCCTCGCTGCGGCCGGGGGCGGCGTCGGCGTTGCCGCTCATTCGCCCGCCCACTTTGAGCTTGACGGCGCGGGCGGCGGTGGCCTCCAGGCGCGGCGTAAGCCAGGCTACTTCTTGTTCGGGGGTAGTGTCGCGGCGCAGGCTGGAAAGGTAGATCGGAATTTCGGGGCGCGGCGTCTGACTGGGTGCGGTCAAGAGTTGGCCCACCGACGCGCCGGCAATCTGACCCAGCATATCCCAAATGCTCAATTCGACGGCGGCGACGCTGTACCAAAAGGGGATGCCGGCCAGCTTGTAATTGCTTTTGTAGGTGTACACGCGCTCGATCAACGCTTCCAGGTCACGGGCGTCCTGGCCGACAAAGCAAGGGATGACCAGTTGTTGAACCATCGGCCACAGGTAGGGCAGGCGGTCGCGGTTGACGGCTATGCCCTCGGCACCGTCGGCAGAGCGGGTGCGCACAAACCAAAGGTCGTGCCTGAGTTGGGGCACGCGCAGCACCTCGATGGCTTGGATAATGATTGGCGATGTAAATCGGCTCAGGTCCAGCATGCTCATTGCTTTCTCACTGAATGGTGATATTGCCGTCGGGGCGCACCAGTTGAATCCAGGTGGCGCCGGGGCGGAAAGGCACTTGATTGCCGTTGCTGTCCACAAAGATCAGCCGGTCATTCTCCTGTTGGGCGTTTTCGCGGATCCACCGAATGTCGTACAGTTTGCCGTCGCGCATCAATTTGGCCGTGCCCTGGCCCCACAGTTCGATGGTGACGGCGTAATAGGGATTGTTGGGGTCATGGGTGTCGGTGAGAATGTCGCTGTTATAGTGGTTGGCATACAAAACGATGACATTGGATGGGGCGATCTGCCGACCGGTCAGTTCATCCGTTGTGGCCACGCCCAGATCATACCGTTTGTAGGTGTGGGTGGCGGCGTCATAGCGATACTCGACCATCGAATAAGATGGTTTGTATACAATTTTCAGGTATGAGACCTCGCGCCCGCCGTCGGGCGGTGAGTCGCTGAACACAAACATGTTGTGAAAATCGGGCCGCTGATTGGCCCCTCGCTGACTGACCACGCTCCACAGTTTGGCCGTATCGCTGTACATGGTCAGTTCATAGCGCGATTTTTTGTTGGGCATGCGATATTCGGCACCGCCGTCGCTAAAAGGATCTTCGGGGCAAATGATCCGCCTGTATCCCTCGGCCCAGGGCTTGCCTTGAGTGATGCGGATTTTCACGCCCGGATGTCCACCCGAAGCGACCAGCGCGGCCTTAAAAATGGGCATCAATTCACCATCGGGCAGGCGCAGGCTGCGGATGGGGCCGAGCAGGCTGACGTCGTTGCTCCAAAAGATGGCCGTAAAGCGGGTGAGCAGGGCTTCGGCTTCGTGTTCCACTACCACATCGGCCAGGCTTAGGCCCGACTGGGGGCGCGCTTCCACCGGAAAGTTGGGGATTTTGACGCCCAATGGCCGGCGGTTGAGTTTGGAGGCATCTACTTGCAGGCCGGTGAGCGGGTTAATGTCGGGGCCCATGGGCAGTTGAGAGGGCATCGGTCCACTGGGCGGCGCCGGAGCGACGGTGGGTTTGGCCGGGTTTTGCGATGTGGTCTGCGATTTGGGAATGACCGTCGGCGTGGGCGCCTCGGTGGGTATCGGTGTCGGCGTCGGTAACGGTGTGGCCGTCGGCGTGGCTGTAGAGGTCGGCATGGGCGACGGTGTGGCTGTTGGCGTGGGTGGTGTGGTCGCCGTCGGCGTGGCGGTCAGGGTTGGCGATGGTGTGAGAGTGGGCGTGAGGGTAGAGGTGGGCACCTCGGTCGGCGTTTTGGTGGGTGTAGGCGTCGGCTCTGGGGTGCTGCATCCTGCGGTCGAGCCGATCAAAACAACAATAAGAATAACTAATGACGTAAATTGTAATTTTGCGTATCTCTTCAACTTGTCCTCCCTGTTCAGCGATGGGGTTGAGCATACCCTAATTTGGCTCTTTTGTCAAACGATGCAGGGGTACAACCGCCGGAGCCGCTCCTACTGTGTTTCGTCGCTGAATGCCCGCCAGAATGGCCGGGGCAGGTCGTGCCAGTCGCCTTGTACAAGCTGCGGCTGTTCGGCCAGGGTGTCTATCCACAAGACGCGCTTGCGCGGGTGGGTACCGGCGTAATCCAACACCGCGGCCAGGGTTTTGCCGGTATAAGTGGTCTCCAGCGACAGCCCTTCGCTGCGCTGGGCCAGGTCTACGGCGCGCCTGGCGGCAGGGGTGGGATGGGCATAGCCGGCGCCGGTATAGCCATCCCACAGTTCGACCTCGCCGGGTTGGATGTGAACGGGCGGCACAGAGGGGTCGCGCTGTCGCAAATAGCGGGCGGCGCGGTTGACCATGCGGGCGATTTTGGGGCGGTTCGCCACATCGGTTTCGATGATGCGCACGCCGATGATCAGCCCCGACCAGCCGATCAGCCGCGCTCCCAGCAGCAACCCGGCCAGGGTGCCGCACGAACCGACGGCGACAAACATGGCTGCCGGCGAGCCATCCCACTGCATGGCGATCTCGAGCAGGGCATTGGCATAGCCCAGCACGCCCAGCGTTTCGGGCGCGCCGGGGTAAATGAAATAGGGCGGTTTGCCGCTTTTGATCCACCAGCGTATGTATTGTCCGAGCAAAATCAAGGCCAGGCCGGCATAGTTTTTGCCCCAATGTGCCTCGATATCCAGTGGTGGCGTGCAGCGCAGGCGGTGACGCACCGTCTCGTCTATAGGCTGATCGTAATAGGCGCAGACGGTGCGCAGGCCAAACTGCCGGGCGATCACAGCGGTAGCCAGGGTGTGGTTGGACCCCAGTCCGCCGCCGGTGATGACCACGCGCGAACCTCGTCGTACAATATCGCCAAACATAAACTCAAAGCGGCGAATCTTGTTGCCGCCAAAGGTGGGGTGGGTGCGACCGTCGCGTTTGATCCAGATGTCGCCGCCCACCTCAGCCGACAGGCGCGGCAGCGGCTCTAGCGGCGTGGGCAGATCGGCCAGTGGCGTAAAAGGCACGCGGCCGACCAGAGCCGGGAATTTTTCAAACAAAGGGCGGGTGCAGAGGGTCATTTTGGCTTCCAGGGATGATCGTCAAGGTCGTGGAGCAGTTCGGTCAGGATGCCGATAGCCTCGTTCAGTCGGTCGGGCTGTACCCGCGACAGGGTGTCCAGATGCGAGTGGAGGCCGCCCATACCCAGTTGGGCATCCAGGCTGCCCAACGTGGTGGCCGGGATGCCGCGCTGCAAAAAAGCCAGGCTGTCGCTGTTGATGGTTGGCAAGATGTGCGCCGGCCGGCCGGCCACCCGGACGATGGCGCGAGTCAGCCGTTCGTTCAACAGGGTGTCGGTGGGCAGCGGCAGCATCGAGGTGCCATCTCGTTGCCACAACACCCAGGGGCCGTTCTGACCGATCAATTCCAGGTTGATGGCGCAGGTCGGCGGCGCATGGTTGCGATCTCGCACATAGGCCAGGGCGCCTTGCATGCGCGCTTCTTCGCCGACGGTGAATAAAAAGGTCAGAGCCGTTTGGCGCAGACGGCCCGGCATGTGCCGCGCCAGTGTCAACAGCACCGCTGCGGCTGCGCCATTGTCCACCGCGCCGGTGCTGGGCTGTCGGCTGAATCGCCCGCCGATCAGGTTGACGCCCATCGTCAGGCCGTATAGCGCAATCGGGATGGCGCAAATGATGCTCAGCCATCTTAGTATATCAAAAGAGAGCATAGATGATAGGCAGATCAGCGCGCCGCAGAGCAGGGCCAGGCCGATGGCCGGGCTGCCGGCCTTGAGCAGCCAGGCGCGACGCAGGTGATCCAGCCACTCGGTTTTGCTGTCGAGATGGGCGCACAAGACAATCTCTTGCACGGGCTGCGGCGATGGCAAATGCACCAGCAGGTTGTCGGCCTGTTCTCTTTGCCACACCTCGATGCCGGGGCGCAAAAAGCGCAGGCTGTAAATCGGCGGCAAGGGGGTGAGCATGGCCAATAGCAATCCCCACCAGCCCCACTGCCAGATGGCTACCAGGAGGAGCAGCACGCCGCAGAGGCCCAGCCACGCGCCGAGCGATTCCATCAAATACGGGTAGAGGGTGAAAGAGTAGGTGGAAACGGGCAGGTTTTGCTCTTGCAGCCAGTGGCGCACGCGGCGCACCGTTTCGCGAAGGGCCGGGCTGCCGTTGGGGCGCGGTGTGCAGAGCATTGAGGCCAGCAGTTCAAAAGCCAGGTGATCCATATGAGCCTCCGGGTGTTTGGCAGCGCATAGGTGTGCGGCAACGCGAGTTTGTCCTCAAAAGGCCGCATCAGCGCGGGCGCGTCAATGCGGGCGCATCAGTGTCCACAGGCATAGAGAGGGCAGGCGCGGCACCGCCCCCTGTGAGATGACGATATATCCGCCGCGCTGATAAAACGCGACATTTTCGGCACGCGCGGTTTCAACATAACATGGCACGCCATCCCGCCCGGACAGGTTGGCCAGGTGATGCAGCAAGGCCGAGCCGACGCCGCGGCCCTGCCAGCACGGGTGGACGCCCAGCGTGTGCAAGTACCAGTGCGGCTCGTGGGGGTGCAATGCGCTTTTGTGGCTGTCAAAAGCCTGGTAGCGCAGGGCATAGCGCAGGCCGATGGTGGCCGCGCCCAGGGCGTTGATCCATTGTCCGGGCCAGGGCGGCGGGTATTGGCCCGGCCCATAGGCCACGGCCACGCCGATGACCTCTTCTTGTTGAATCAGGCCGAACACATGGCCGTATCGCTGCGCCGCGGCAATGACTGCCGCAAATACCCGTCGTTGTTTGTTCATCTGGCGGGATGGTGGTAGGGCGTTGGGCGGGCCATAGACGCAGCGCATCAGAGGATAATCGGCAAAGGCGTCGGCCAGCATTTGAGCGGCGCGGCCGCGCCAGGCGGGTGATGTCAGCGATTGGGGATGGGGCCACATTGTGTTGCCACCTGCCTGATTCCATCACAAATCGGCGACGGGTTGACAGAATTTGTCGCCGGGAGCGATTGTACACAACTTGGGGCATGTCGTCAAACGGGGCAAATTTCTCCGCTCATCTTGCGCCTTGGCGTCTGGTTTTTTCAGCAGACTCGAGGCTGCTGAAAAAACCAGTACACAAAGCAAGTCGAGGCTTGAGCTGATCATTTCAAGCTCAGCCTGGATTTTTGGGGTGTCTTTTGCAGATGAAAACCTCCTGTCAGGGATCCAACTTGTTGGCACATTGCTGTCCATACCCAGGCAGAATCTCTTCAAATATACCCTTGTTCGACAGCCAGGCCAAACAGGTGTAGAATGATGGCATGCCGGGCCTGTCCAAACCAGGCACGAAGGATATGGGCGTTCTTGTTTTGATTGGAAAGGATGTTCCGATGTATCAATTTGGTCAGCAAGAAATAGATGCGATGGGCCGGGTTGTCGAGGCTGGCTGGTTGTTTCGCTATGGCGGAGAGCGGGTCAATTTGCGCCAGGTGGAGCAATTTGAGGCGTGCCTGGCCGAGCGCATGCAGTCACCTTTTGCCGTGGCCGTCACGTCGGGCACTGCGGCGCTGATCTGTGGGTTGGTGGGGCTGGGCATCGGCCCCGGCGATGAGGTGATCGTGCCGGGCTATACCTTTATCGCCACCGCCGCTGCGGTGATCGAGGCGCGCGCCGTGCCGGTGATTGCCGAAGTGGACGAGACGCTCACCCTCGATGTGGCCGACGTGGCCCGCAAGATCACTCCGCGCACGCGGGCGATCATCCCCGTCCACATGGCCGGTATTCCCTGCAATCTGGAGCCTCTGTTCGATTTGGCCCGTCAACATCACCTCCGGGTGGTCGAAGATGCCTGCCAGGCCATCGGCGGGTCGTACAAAGGCCAGCCGCTGGGTAGCATGGGCGATGTGGGAGCGTTCAGCCTCAATTTCTACAAGATCATCGGTGTGGGCGAGGGCGGGGCGGCCATTGCCCGTGACCGTGCCGTGTTTGACCGCATGCGCATGTATCACGACTGCGGAGTGAGCTTTTGGGGTAAAAACGATCAGGTGCAGACGCCGTTCATCCCTGGCGTCAATTATCGCATGAGCGAGCTATTGGGCGCGTTTGCCCTGGTTCAATTGGGGCGGCTGGATGGCTTTTTGGCCGGCATGCGCCCGATCAAAAAACGGGTATACGAGGCCGTGTCGGGCGCGCTGACCCCCGCTCCGCAGAACGACGCTCAGGGCGATTGCGCCACCACGCTGCATTTTCAATTTGGCACGATAGATGATGCGGTGCGGTTCGAGTCGTTGCTCGAAGAGCGAGATGTGGATGCGTCGCGGCCGATCAATACCGGTCGGCACGTCTATGCCAACTGGGAGTTTGTGATCAACAAGGCCAATGTCTGTCCACGCTGGGATGTGTGGGGCGCGCCGCACTATACAGGCGATGTGGCGTATGCCCGCGACATGTGCCCGCGCACGCTGGACATTTTGGCCCGCACTGTGGCCATCAGCACCAACCCATTCTGGAGCGAGGCGCAGGTAGACGACCTGATCGCGGCCTTGTTGGCCGCCGCCCGGGCGATGTAAAGGCGGTGCAGGATGTTTTTTTTCGATTGCAATGTGTCGTTTGGCCCGCCGCCGGTGCTGCCGCTGAGCCTGTCGTGGACGCCGCAAGAGTTGCTGGCCGAGATGGATCGCAACGGCGTTGACGAGGCTCTGGTGACCTGCGCAGCGCAATGCCACGACTCGCCTCTGGTCGGCAACCCGCTGTTGATTGACTTGATCCGCGACGAGCCGCGCCTGCATCCGGCCTGGGCCATTTTGCCAGAGCAGACCGGTGAGATGTCGGTGAACGAGTTGATGACCGGCATGCGGGCGAATGGGGTGCGGGCGCTGTGGGCCTGGCCGGGGCAGCATTGCTATCTGCTCAATGCGGTGACCTGGGGCGGGCTGTTTGAAGAATTGATCGCCCGTCACATTCCTCTGTTTCTGCCGCTGACCTCTCACTCTGGCGGGGTGGGGCGTTGGGCCATGGTCAGTGCGTTGCTGCGCGAGTTTCCTCGCCTGACCCTGGTGGCCGTGGATCAATCAGTGTGGGGTGAAGATCGCTATTTTCGCCCATTGATTGAAAAATATCCCAATTTGTACATGGAAACCTCGCATTACGAGTTGGCGCATGGTCTGCGCGATTTTTACCGTCGCTATGGGGCCGATCACTGGCTGTTTGGCACAGCCTATCCCACGCGCTATATGGGCGGCGCGGTCATGCAGCTCTACCATACCGACATTCCCTGGTCGGCGCGCGAGGCCATTGCCGGCGGCAACCTGCGCCGTCTGCTAGAGGAGGCGCGGCTATGAAACCTACCAACGATTCCGCCTTGCTTGACGAGTTCTGGCAGCACGGCCGGCCCACCGATTGGGCAATTTTCGACGCACATGCTCACTATGGGCCGTTTCATGGCATCTATTTTCCAGAGCGCGGTGAAGCGGCGGCTATGCTGTCGGTGATGGATCGGGTGGGCGTGCGCATAGCTCTGGTTAGCGGCCACACCGCGCTGATGGACCCGCGTCGCGGCAACGAGGTGGTGGCCAGCCTGGTGGCCGCTCACCCCGACCGTTTTCGCGGGTATGTGGTGGTCAACCCCCGCGATGCCCAACAGGTGGCGCAGGCCATTGATGGGTGGGATGACTGGCAACGGCACGGTTTTGTCGGGTTCAAGCTGCATCCCACCATCCATCAATACAGGCTGACCGGTCCGGCCTACCGCCCGCTGCTGGCTTTTGCCAGTGAACGACGTGTTCCCATCCTGTCGCACACCTGGGGCAGCGATGAGACGTGCGATGCGTTGCAGGTGCGCGATGTGGTGGAGCGATATCCGCACATTCCTTTTCTGGCCGGGCATGCCTGCTATGGCGATTGGGATTCGGCCATCTTGCTGGCGCGCAGCTATGCCAACCTGTACCTGGAATTGACTGCCGCCTATGCTTTTAATGGCCTTTTGGAGCGCATGGTGGATGAAGCCGGGGCAGAGAAAGTTTTGTTCGGCAACGACCTGCCCTGGTTCGACTCGATGTATGCAGTAGGGTGTGTGTTGGGAGCGCATATCAGCGACGAGGCTCGCCATGCCATCTTGCACCGCAATGCCGAGCGGATATTCGACATCGGCCCGGTTGGTTGAGCTTGTCGAAACCAACGATACCGAACCCGAGTGAACAAAAAAACATCCTTCAGGCCAAACCTGAAGGATGTTTTGGCGGAGAGGGTGGGATTTGAACCCACGGAGCCCGAAAGCTCACCGCATTTCGAGTGCGGCGCACTAAGCCAACTATGCGACCTCTCCAACAAGGCACATTTTACACCGAACCGTCTTTTTCTGCAAGTTGATGTCGTTTCTACCGTTGACGGTATTGCTGCCGTTGACGGTATTGCTACCGTTGACGGTATTGCTACCGTTGACGCAGTTTCCATGCCGCCGAGTAGCGAGGGATGCGGCCATCACGCAGACCTTGGAAAAAAGTGGTCATCAACGCCGCCGCCTCATCGGCCAGTACGCCGGACACAATTTCGACGTGATGGTTGAGTTGGGGGTGATGCAGCAGGTCCAGTACCGAGCCGGCGGCACCTGTTTTGGGGTCGGCAACGGCATAGACCAGGCGCGGCAGGCGGGCCTGCACCATCGCTCCGGCGCACATGGGACACGGCTCCAGAGTGCAATACAGGGTCACGCCGCTCAACCGCCAGCCGTCGCGCTGCTGAGCCGCCTGGCGCAGAGCCAGCATTTCGGCGTGAGCCGTGGGGTCGCGCTGCGATTCTTTGCAATTGTGGCCCTGTCCGATGACCTGTTCCTGGTAGATGGCTATGGCGCCCACCGGAATTTCGCCTTGTTCGGCGGCCAGGCGCGCCTGGTCGAGGGCCAGGCGCATCCATTGTTCATCTTGAATCGTTTGATCAGTCATAGGAGAAGCTAATGCAGTTATTGGAGGAAAAAATTCGCGCCCAGGGAGTCTATCTGGGCAGTGGCATTCTCAAAGTGGATGGACTGCTCAATCATCAAATTGACGCAGCCCTGATGGTGGAAATGGGGCGCGAGTTTGCCCGCCATTTTGCCCCGCAAAACCCCAGCCGCATCCTCACTGCCGAGGTGTCGGGCATTGCTCCTGCGCTGACGACGGCGATGGTGTTGGGCATCCCGATGGTCTATGCCCGCAAGCACAAGCCGATCACCATGAAAGAGCCGGTGCTGGTCGAGGCGGCGCCGTCGCACACCAAAGGCGGGCAGGTGCATTTGATGGTGTCACCCGAATACCTTCAAGCTCGGGATCGGGTGCTGATCATTGATGACTTTTTGGCCACCGGCCAGACCATTGATGCCCTGGCCCGCCTGGCCCAAAACGCCGGGGCCACCCTGGTGGGCATTGGCGCGGTGATTGAAAAGACGTTTGAAGGCGGGCGGGCCAATTTGGCGCATTGGGGTGTGCCGATTAAGGCTCTGGCCGTGATCACCGAACTGTGCAGCGATGGCACTATTGTGTTTGCGTCTTGAGTTTGCGCAAAACTTGAGCTGGGAGCGTGCTGAAAAACACAAAGGACACAAAGCATTTCTAAAAACGCAAAGTATTGCAAACCTTTGTTCTCTGTTCTTTGTGGTAAAAATAGACTTTTTCAGCGGCCTCCTGGCAGTCTGTTGGAGAGGCTACTCGTTGCCCCACTTGAGGATGTCGGAATCCCGAACTTGTTTGGAGACACCCCACTCAGTGCGCTAAAATTGCTAGGTTGGGGACTCGCCACCGCTCAGAGATCTCCGACGGCCTCCTAGATGTTGGGCAGGCTGCGCCGCATAATGTTAATGTTTTCCAACGCCCGCCCGGCGCCGACAGCTACCCGCGAAATGGGGTCTTGGGCCACATAGCACGGTACACCAGTTTCCAGAGTCAGCAACCGATCAATGTTGCGCAGCATGGCTCCACCGCCCAACACCGCCATACCTCGGTCAATAATATCGGCCGACAGTTCGGGCGGGGTGCGTTCCAGCACCGAGCGCACCACGTTGACGATGGCCGCCAGCGGATCGGCGATGGCTTCGGTGATCTCGCCCGATGTGACGGTGATGGTCTTGGGCAGGCCGGCCACCTGATCGCGCCCTTGCACCTGCATCTTGAGTTCTTCTTCCAGCGGCAGCGCGCTGCCGATGGTGATCTTGATTTCTTCGGCGGTGGGCGCGCCGATCAGCAAATTGTACTTTTTGCGGATATAGTTCATAATCGCCTCGTCAATGCGCACTCCGCCGATGCGCACCGAGTCGGCCACGACCAGATCATTCATCGAGATGACTGCCGCTTCGCTGGCCCCGCCGCCAATGTCTACTACCATATTGCCGGTGGGGGTGCCGATGGGCATGCCGGCGCCATAGGCCGCCGCCAACGGTTCGGGGATGAGATAGGCCTCTTTGCCGCCGGCCTCCAGTGCCGCCTCGCGCACGGCGCGGCTTTCCACGCTGGTGACGCCTACCGGCACGCTGATCATCAGGATCGGCTTGAACAGCCGCCCGCTGACTTTGCGAATAAAATAGCGCAGCATGGCTTCGGTCACCACATAGTCGGCGATCACGCCGTCGCGCAGCGGGCGCATGACTTCAATCGAATCGGGGGCACGGTCGAGCATTTCGCGCGCTTCTTTGCCAACGGCCACGATCTTGTTTTCGTGTACCGAAATCGCTACCACCGAAGGTTCTTGCAAAACGATCTCTTTGCCGTGAACATAAACCAGCACATTGACCGTGCCGAGATCAATACCGATCTTTTTTTCAAACATGCGTGATAACTCCTGACGCTTTGTATTTATATTATACAAAGAAAATCTTTGTGTTTGATTAAATCAATTGACACAAGGGGAAATTATAACCGGATCAGGGCAAAATAGCAAGTGATCGGTTCGAGACTCAAGCCAGGCTCAGCCTTTCCAGGACGATCTGGACCAGCGGGGCGATCAGGATGGCCGGCAGCAGGTTGGCGACGCGGACGCGTTTGAGATCGAGCAAGAGCAGCGAAATGCCCAGCATCAACACACCACCGGTGGCCGACATTTCGATCACCCAGGGAGTTTGCGCCGTCACCTGACCCAGCGCGCTGCCCAGCCCCATAGCCGTCAGGCTGATGCCGCCCTGCAAGATCAGAATGGTCAGCACCGAAAGGATCACGCCGGGGCCCATCGTGGCCGCAAAGGCCAGGGCGGCAAAGCCGTCGAGCATAGCTTTGATCGCCAAAAAGGTATAGTCGCCGGTCAGTCCGTCCTGGATCGAGCCGACAACGGTCATCGGGCCGATGCAAAAGACCAGGCTGGCTGTGACAAAGGCGCGAGTGATGGATCGCTCTGATCCGGCACCGTTCCAACGTTGAAAGCGTGCCTCCAGCCAATGTCCCATCCGCTCCAGCCCGGCCTCAAATTGCCACCACTCGCCCAGGATGCCGCCGATCAATACGCTGCCCATGACTAGCAAAATGTTGCGCGTGCCGATGGCGACCTGGAGCCCCACCATCGCTGTGACCAGTCCCAAACCGGCCACCACCGTCTCGCGGATTTTGGCGGGCAGGCGGTTGCCCAAAAACGTCCCCGCCAGGCCGCCGATCAGCACGGTGGCGATATTGATCCATGTCCCGATCAAGATGCTCCTCCTTGGTTTGGCGCGGCGGCGCACAGGTCGCGCACGTTCAATTGCAGTCGCCGCTCGCCGTTCCACTCGTTCAATTCCAGCGAATACACAATGTCCACCCGGTCGCCCAGTTCGCTCAGGCGGTCGGCCAGGCGAAAGGCGATGGCATCGCGAGTTTGATTGCCGGCAGCCAAAACCAGTTTAAGGTGTCGCCCGTCGCTGCCGATTGGTCGCGCTTGTACAACCGGTACATCACGACTGAGAAACAGCGGCATAGGGTTGTCAAAGCCGCACGGCTCCAGCCGCCGCAGCCATTCCCAGACTGCCCAATCCATATCGCAAAGCGAGACCTCGGCATCCACATTCAGCGTGGGACACAATTCCTGGTCGCCCAATTGATCTCGCGCCAGTTGAGACAGGCGATCAATCAAGGCCTCCAGGTTCTCGTTTGAAACGGTAAACCCGGCCGCGGCCGCATGTCCGCCGTGCCGGATGATCAAGTCCTGGCACTGATCCAAGGCCTGGGTGATGTGAAATTCGGGGATGCTGCGGCACGATCCTTTGCTGGTTTCGGGTCCCTGTTCCACCACCACCGCCGGACGATAATAGGTCTCGGTCAGCCGACCGGCCACCAGCCCCACGATGCCCGATAAAAAGGACGGGGCAGCGGCATAGAGCAGCGGGCTGCCCGGCAGGTTGGTCAGGGTCATCTGTTCGGCAATCTCGTAGGTCTGTGCCATCAATTCCTGGCGATGGGTGTTTTGGGCATTTAGCTGCTGCGCCAGCGCATCGGCGGCGGCCGGCTCGGCAGACACTAACAATTTATAGCTGAGCAGCGCGTCGCCGAGGCGGCCGGAAGCATTGAGGCGCGGCCCCAGCACAAAGCCGATGGTCGAAGCCGAAATGTCGCCCGGTCGCAGCCGCGCCACGCGCATCAGGGCGCGCAGCCCTTCGCGCCGCCCTTCATTGATCACGGTCAAGCCTTTTTGCACCAGAGCGCGGTTTTCGTCGAGCAGCGGCACCATATCGGCGACAGTGCCAACAGCCACCAGGTCGAGCAGCGCGTCGGTCTCGATGTGAACCGGAATGCTGCAGGTGGCTGCTTCTTGAATGAGGGCCTGGGCCAGCTTGAAGGCTACACCCACACCGGCCAGGTCTTTGAATGGATAGCCGCCGTCTGAACGTTTGGGGTTTAGTACCGCCGAGGCAAAAGGTAGCCGGGAGCCAATCGAGTGATGGTCGGTGATGACAAACTCCAGGCCGCGGCGAGCCTGGTCAATCTCGCTGATGGAGCGGATGCCGCAGTCTACGGTGACGATCACCCGCGCGCCTTGCCCGTAGAGGGTGCGCAAGGCATCGAGGTTGAGGCCGTAACCTTCTTCGATGCGATTGGGGATATAGGGGCGCACATCGGCGCCCAGCCCGGTGAGGGCCTGGGTGAGCAGGGCGGTGGCCGTGATGCCGTCGGCGTCAAAGTCGCCATAAACGACAATGGGGTCCTTGCGGCGGATCGCCCGGATCAACACGTCTACGGCGCGGTCCATATCGCGCATAGCGAACGGATCGTGCAACCGGCACCGTCCCTCTATAAAATCTTGGGCCGTGTCGGGGTCGTGGATGCCGCGATTGTACAATATCTGCGCCAGCAGCGGCGATATGGCCGGAAACTGATCGGCAAAATGGGGGGGCATGGGGGGAGCTATGTGCCATTTTTTGCGCACCGTCCATCTCCTTTTATTTGGGCTGTCGAATGGCGGGCATTTTAGCCCAAAGTCCAGGACATGTCAATCTGCGAGGAGAGAATGGGATCAAGGTCTTTTCACCTCAGAGAACACAGAGAATGATGAGCATGGATGAGAATCAATCCAGGCTCTGGTATTCCCTGTGTTCTCTGTCTCGGCGGTAAAACGGTTTTTCAGCGCAATCCTGGCGGGCTGTCTCCGAACAAGTTCGGGATTCCGGAACCCCCAAGTGCACCGATGCGGGGTGTC
>CAYVBK010000023.1:0-20660 GCA_964449465.1 uncultured Anaerolineae bacterium | reverse complement strand
GTCCCCGAACAAGTTCGGGATTCCGGAACCCCCAAGTGCACCGATGCGGGGTGTCCCCGAACAAGTTCGGGATTCCGGAACCCCCAAGTGCACCGATGCGGGGTGTCCCCGAACAAGTTCGGGATTCCGGAACCCCCAAGTGCACCGATGTGAGGGGTTTCCGAACTTGTTCGGAATTCTGACAAACTGCTAGATGAATAGTGTGGCCCCGGATTCGTCCGACGATGCGATAAAGGTGGCTACTCCGGCAACTTGTACGCCGTCGAGCAGTTCTTCTTTGCGGATGCCCATCAGATCCATAGACATCTGGCAGGCCAGCAGGCGCACGCCGTGCCGCCGCGCTGTATCAATCAAGGACGGCAGTGCATCCACGTTTTTGTTCTTCATAATCCCTTTGATCATTGCTGTACCGGCGCCGCCCATGTGCATTTTGGACAGGGTCAGTTTGTCGGCGCCGCGCGGCATCATCCAGCCAAACATTTTTTCGATCAGGTTTTTGCGTACCGGCGGCGGATTGTCCTTGCGCAAAATGTTCAATCCCCAGAACGTAAAGAACATGGTGACATTGTGTCCCATCGAAGCGGCGCCGTTGGCAATGATAAAGGCTGCTAGAGCCTTGTCCAGGTCGCCGGAAAAGACGACCATCGTTTTGTCTTGAGATGCCGCGGTCGTCTTGGGCTGGGCGGGCTGTCCTTTTTGAATTTTGGCCACCAGAGTGCTTCCCTGCTGCTCCAACGAAATCAGGGTGTTGTTGGTGCGGCTGCACCAAGCCTTGACATCATTGGCAAAGCCAAAATCGGTGGCGGTGATGGTCACGGTGTCGCCTGGCTCGATCTGCCGGATCTGGTCATATAGCTTGAGGATGGGGCCGGGGCATTGCAAGCCGCAGGCATCCAGGGTGAACTGGCGACCTTGCACCAGCACCGGCGGCGGCACCTGGATCACCTCTTCGCTGGCGCTGACCGAGACGTGTTCAAACACATCAAAGTTCGACTGCCGCCCTACAGCGTGCGAGTAGGTTTTATAGCCGCCACTGAGATTGACCGCGTCCAGGCCGTGTTGCACCAGTTGGCGATATGCGTAATAGGCGCGCTGTCCGGCCTGACAGTACACCACCACGCGGCGATTTTGAGGAATTTCACCGATGCGCCGGCGCAGTTCGGGCAGCGGAATATTGATTGCGCCGTCAATCATGCCCAAGGTCAACTCTTCGGGGTTGCGCACGTCCAGGATGAAATTTTGATCGCGGTCGAGAGCGGCCACGTCATCCCAGTTGATGGTTTTCACGTCACCGCGCAACATGTTGGCGGCCACAAAGCCGATCATGTTCACCGGGTCGCGGGCCGAGCCATAGGGCGGGGCATAGGCCAGCTCTAGCTCTTCCAGGTCGAACACAGTCAGGCCGGCGCGCATGGCGGTGGCAATCACGTCAATGCGCTTGTCGGCGCCCTCGGTACCGACGATTTGGGCGCCCAAGATTTTGCCGTCGGGGGTAAAAAGCAACTTGAAGGCCATCGGTGAGGCTCCGGGGTAATAGCCGGCATGGTTGGCGGCGTGGATGACGGTGCTTTGAAAGGGAATTTGTGCCTGTTCCAACTGGCGGCGGTTCAGGCCGACGGCGGCTACAGTGAGGTCGAAAACCTTGACCACCGCCGTGCCTTGCACGCCGCGATAGCGCGACGGCCGCCCGGCAATATGATCGGCGGCGATGCGCCCCTGCTTGTTGGCCGGCCCAGCCAGCGGCACGGCGGTGGGCTGTCCGGTGATCAGGCTGGTGATTTGCACGGCGTCGCCCACGGCGTAAATGTCGGGGTCAGAGGTTTGCATAGACTCGTTGACGGCAATCGTCCCGCGCGCTCCGTAGGTCAGCCCGGCCTGCTGCGCCAGTTTGCTTTCGGGGCGCACGCCGATGGACAGGACGACCATTTCGGCGTCGGCGCGGCGGCCGCTTTGTAGCACCACGCTGAGCCAGTTGTTGTCTTGTTGCTCAATGGCCTTGAGGCCGTCGCCGAGGGCCAGGCGCACGCCTTTGAACTGCAAATGTTGATGCACCAGGGCGGCCATTTCATAGTCAATGGGGGCCATCACCTGGTTGAGCATCTCGACCACCGTCACCTCGACGCCGCGATGATGCAGGTTTTCGGCCACTTCCAGGCCGATAAACCCGCCACCGACCACTACGGCCCGGTTGGGCCGCTTTTGATCCACAAAGGCCTTGATCCGGTCAGTGTCGGGGATGCTGCGCAGCACAAACACGCCCGGCAAGTCGCAGCCCGGCGCCGGCGGTACGATGGGCGCCGCGCCCGGCGAAAGCACCAGTTTGTCATACGATTCGGTATATTCCTCGCCGGTTTCCAGGTTTTTCACCCGCACGGTTTTGGCGGCGCGGTCAATGTGGATGACCTCGTGCTGCACTCGCGCTTCGACGTTGAATACGCTGCGCATGCGCTCCGGCGTTTGCACCAACAGCCGCTCGCGGTCGGCAATCACGCCGCCGATGTAATAGGGCAGGCCGCAGTTGGCAAACGAAATGTGCGGGCCGCGCTCCAACATGATGATCTGGGCATTTTCGTCCAGCCGTCGCAGGCGGGCGGCCACGCTGGCCCCGCCGGCCACACCTCCCACAATCACAACTTTCATTTCAATCTCCTCAGGTTTAATCTCTTGACAACAACTCGCGCTCAACGGTCAGTTGATCGAGCAAGATACTACGCAACAGGTCCAATGCCTGGATCAACCGTTCGTCGGCCAGGGTGTACCAGACGGAGGTACTCTTCCGTTCGGCTTTGACCAAGCCGCGCTCGCGCAGCACACGCAGGTGGCGCGATACGGTGGGCTGCGGCATGTTGAGCGCATCGGCTATCTCGTTGACCGACCGGCCTCCTTCGGCCAGCAGATAGAGAATCATGATGCGCTTGGGGTCGTCCAGTGCCGCGCAAACTCGATTGTGCATCAGGTTGATTTCTTGTTCCAGCCGGATTTTGTCCATTCTCAAATTCCTATATCCGCACATCCGAATATAAGCATATTATACCACAAATCAGGTCGTTGGCAAATTCTGGGTTGTGTGCAAAACGTTGGTTGAGCCTGTCGAAACCAACGTTTTTAACGCAGAGGAGCAAAGGAGCATAGAAGCAAAGACGCAGAGAATGCTAAAATACCGCAAGCCTTCTTGAACAGTATCAAGACTCTGCGCCTGGTCTGATTTTGTCGGTTATTCGGTTGGATCGTTGGGGGGGCCGGCGTAGCGGCGAAAGCGGGTGGTGTTGCAGGTAAGGCGGGTGAACTGGATGGCTTGTTGGGGGCAGCGATGAAAACAGCGCAGGCAAAACAGGCAGTGATGACCGAACTTGATGAACCGGTCGCCCGAATTGGTCATGACCAGCGAGATGTTGTTGGCCGGGCAAAGGCGGGCGCAGAGGCCGCAATGAGTGCAAGAGGCATCGGCAAACCAGAGGCCCTGAGCGAGTTTTTCGATCCAGGCCATGCCGGGCCGCTGAAGGTATCCGCCCAGCCAGCCGAGTAGATGAGTGCCTTCCAGGTGGCGACGGCGTTGGTGGATGAGCGGCACCAGTTGCTCAATTTTGGCATCTGCTCGTTGAAGGATGAGGGTTGTTTGCGCTGCGTCGGGGACAGGATAGACGTTGTTGGGCATGCAGACATTGGCATAGAGGAATGGCGCATACCCCTGGCGCGCCAGCGGGCGGGCGGCATACCAGGCGGCATCGCCGCCAAAGATGGCCGGCACGGCAATGACGAACAGCGGGATGTCGTCAACCGGCGGCAGCAGGGCCAAAAACCGGCGCAGATTGTGCGGTGCAAACGAGCCATAGACCGGAAAGGCCACACCCAGCATATCGGCGGCGGCAATGCGAGGGTCATCTGCGGTGGTGTCTTCACACGACAGCGTGTGGACGGCATGATCCAGGTCGCTCAGCCGGCGGGCCAGTTGCCCGACCACCCAGGCGGTGTTGCCCGTGCCGCTGAAATAGATGATGGTCAGGGTCGTTGTCATAGGAGGAAACTCTTTTCCAGGTATTGAGTGATGAGTTTGGCACGCCTACGTGCCAATATCAGCCAGATGTCAACGCTGACGGTGATATTGGGCGATCTCGCCGGACGGAGAATCAGGGGGTTTGAGCTGTGTGAATGGCCAACAGCAAACCACTGCGCAGGCTGACCCGCACCCGGTCGGCCAGGAATACATTGCTGAGGCCGCGCGTCAGACCCAGATACAGCGGTTCGTCGCACAGCGGATATTCCAGCCCTTCGGTGATGATGCCCAGCGCGTCGCCGCCGAGGGGCAGCAGCGACATCAGATCGCCCGGCGCGCCTTGAAAATCGGCCTGCCGGCGGACCAGGCACATTTCTTGGGCATCGCCGACCATCCGCACCTCGCTTTGCGCCAGTTGTGGATGGCTCAAAAGCAACACGTTGCCCAGCGTATGATCCAGTCGCCGGCCAAACGCACCAAAAATGATGATTGGCGATGCTCCTTGATGCACGGCGTAAAGCAGAGCCAACTCCAGGTCAGTCTCGTTCTTGTTGGGAGGGTGGACGATGAACTGGCAGCCTTGTTGGGTCAAATCGGCGCGCAGGGTGAGGGGCAGAGAATCCATATCGCCGATGACGACATGCGGCGTCAGGCCCAGCCGGACGGCATGGGCGGTGCCGCCATCGGCGCACACGATCAGGTCGGCGTCACTGCGCCATTTGGCCTGATCCAGGGGGTGATTCAGGTCGCCGTTGGCAAAAATGATCGCCCGCATCGGCTATTCGGCTTCCATATCGTCGCCGCCGGCCGACTGGGCGCCGGTGTGCATATTGATATCGCTTTTGCCCGATTTCATATATTCGGCCAGTTCGCGACGCGCTTCTTCAAAGCGGCGCAGCAGCACCTTGTCAGATCCTTTGAAGGCATTGATCGTTCTTTTGGCACATGTGCAGCAGCCTAGCGATGCTTTATAGCTGTCCAGATCGCAATCCAGGCAGCCGGACAATTTGATGATCATCAACGCAAAGGCCAGGCTGTCCGGGTGCGTGTCGGGCAGGTCGGCGATGCGGTTGATCAGGTCTTGCCACAATGAGCTGCGCAGCCCTTTCATCATGGCGACGCAACGATGGGGAAACAAAATGTCACTTCGTTGATAGATCATACCAGGGAGCCTCCAGAACAGCCTTGGGCCGATATTTGTGTATATTGCAGTCTATTGATAAACTAGTTTAGAAGAGGTAGCAGAACAAGCATATCATGAGGTGATTTATTTGTCAAGCCTTTTTGCCGCCTGACTTTGCATCGCTGATTCAACCGTGATAAAATACAATCTGTAACCGGTGCAGTCGTAACCGGTGCGGTTATGGTGAATTTATCGGTCAAAAGGCGCGACAGTGAAACAACATCAAACTCCACATTCAGATCAATCGGGCAGCAAGCTGAATATGGCCGGCGTGATGCTCACCTTGTTGGCTGCCATCATTATTCATAGTCTGGCTCTATGGCTGGCCTGGACGTGGAGTCGCGTCCCTTTTATCAATGCTTTTTTGGAACACACGCTGGTGGTGAGTGAGCCGGCCGTTGACCCGACTGGCAGCGCGTTGGTGGATTTGTACAATCCTGAACGTATTTTGGCGATCAACGGGCAGCCGGTGCATAACCGCCATCAACTGGAAGCGGTTTTATCGCGGTTGCAGGTGGGCGATACAGTCACTCTGCAAGTAGAGACGCCAGATGATCGCGGCGGATGGACGGTTCGCCTCGTTTCGGTTAGATTGAATCGTCTCCCTCCTGCGGCCTGGATCGAAAATTTCTTTGCTCCTTATCTGGTGGGGCTGGCTTATTTGATCGTCGGCATTTGGGTTTTTATCCGCCGCCGCAGCAGCTCTCAGGTGCAAACGCTGGCTCTGTTTTGCGCCAGCACAGCCACACTGATGGCTACCACCTTTGACATGCAAACCACGCATATCTTGACCCGTCTTTGGGCGGCCGCTTTTCCGCTGACCGGTCTGACTCTGGTGTATCTGGCCTGGTCGTTTTTCGAGTTGTCCAGTTCGCTGCGGTGGATTCGGGTGGGCAAGGTTGTTTTGTTGGCCCCGGCCGGGGCGTTGATCGTCTGGAGCCAGGTGGCGCATCGGGGGGCCGATCCACGTGGATATTTTGTGCCCTGGCTGTGGAGTTATGTGTTTTTGGCTGCCAGCGTGTTGGCGTTTGTGGGGATGTTGACCTATGTGCGGCTGCGTCCTTCATTTACCCGCATCAGGTTGCAAGCACAGATCATTTTGGTGGGAATTTTTGTGTCCTTTTTCCCGACGATGGTCTGGATTGTGTTTTCTGTGGTCGGGCGATTGATTCCGGCCATCGGTTTGTTCTACCCCTTTGAGGCATTGGTCAATTTTCCTCCTCTGGTCTTTTTGCCCCTGTCTATTGCCTATGTGGTGCTGCGCTATCAGTTTATGGACGTGGACTTGCTGTTTAACCCATTCTACCAGAATCGCCGCGAAGCGCAGATTGCCTTGCAGCGGTTCAGTCGCGAGCTGACCGCCAGTCTGGATGTGAATGTTATTATTGAAAGACTTCTTTCTCATATTGAAGAAATCTTTCACCCCCGCTATATGGTGGTGTTGATGCTGGCGCAAGAGGACAGTTATAGTTTCTTTGCCGGGCGCGGGCTGGCCGAAAATCACGCGGCCATGTCGGCGCAGTTTGGGCGGCAAGATGCGTTGTTGGTCAAGATGCAGCGCGAGAACGAGAGCCTGTCGCTCGAAAATGCCCAGGGTTGGATTGCCGGGCTGGATGCCAAAAGCCGCGATTGGCTAGAGCGATTGCGGCCGGCGGTTTTGGTGCCGCTGCGGGCCAAAGAGTATTTGTTGGGCATCCTGGTTTTGGGGCCGCTTCGGTTGGGCGATTTTTATGCCCGAGACGAGGTCGCCTTGCTGGATGCTCTGGCCGATCAGGCTGCTATTGCGGCGGAAAATGCCCGTCTGTACGCTCAGCAGGTCGAACAGGGCCGCTATCTGATCAAGCAAACTCGCCGTCTGACCGACATTTTGGCTTTGGGCAATCAACTGAAAAGCCTGGATTATGAAGTGGTGGTGCAAGGCACCGTAGACGCAGTCCATCAAAGCCTGGGTTTTGGCACGGTGATCTTGAGCCTGTTAGATGAAAATGATCGCAGTCGCGTGCGGGTGACGGCCTGGGCCGGGGTGAGAAACCCGATTTGGGAGCGCATGTCGCTGACTACGCAGCCCTTTGTGGATTTTCGCCAGGTCGGTCAGGCGCAAAGGTGGGGCAGTTGCTATTTTGTACCGGCACCCGACTCGTTGCCCGACATTTCGACTCTGCATCGGGCGATGCCCTGGCTGCTGGGCGATCAACTCTATGTCTTACTGACCAGCAATGAGGGACTGTTGGGCTATTTGACCGTTGATCAGCCCGAAGATGATCTGCGCCCTACCGAAGGCACGCTGGATGTGCTGGAAATTTTTGCCAACCAGGCTGCCGTAGCCATCCAAAATGCCAACCTGTATGCTAGCATTGATCGCGCCCTGGATGAGCGTCTGGCCGAATTGTCTACCTTGCAGGAAATTGACCGCCAGATTAATGCCAAGCTGGATTTCCAGCATGTCATGGATACCACACTCGATTGGGCTTTGCGCATCACCGGCGCCGTGGCCGGCACGCTGGCTCTGATGGATGAGAGTCGGCAGTTTTTGCACATCGTGGCGCACCGTGGCTATCCGCCCGAGATGGATCGCTTTTGGGATGCCCCCTGGCCGCTGACAGATGGCATTGTGGGGCGGGTGGTGCGCACCGGTGAGCCGGCATTGGTCGAAGGTGCGCTGCAAAACGATGACTATGCCGACGCTCGTGTCACGATTCGAGCGCACCTGTCTGCGCCGATTCAGCGCGAGGGACAGGTCATTGGGGCAATCAGCCTGGAAGGCGCCGAGTCGGGCGGATTTACTTCGGATCACCTGGCCTTTTTGATGCGCCTGGCCGACCATGCCACCATCGCCATTGAAAATGCCGGCCTGTACAATCAGATGCAACGCCGCGTAGCCGAACTGGGCGCTCTGCGTGAGATTGGCCTGGAATTGACCTCGCGGCTCGATTTGAATGCTGTGTTGAGTTCGATTGCCAATAATGCGCGCGCTCTAGTCATGGCCGACCAGATTACAATTTATTTATACGATGCGCATCAAGATGTGCTTTCGTTTGGTGCCGGGCTGTCGCGGCTGGGTCAAAAGGATGCTTTTCTGATCTCGGATATCGAGAACCAGATCGCTCAAAAAGTGGCACGGCGCGGTGAACCAACGGTGATTGATGACACATTCCTGGGCGGCGTATCGGAGCATCTGTCGTCCGAGTTGACCGACTGGCATGTGCGGGCTATTGCCAGCATTCCGCTGCGTGCTGACCATGTGTTGGGGGTGTTTGACATTGCCTTTGAAAAGCCGCATGTGTTTACGATAGACGAGTTGCGGGTGCTGGACCTGTTGGCGAACCAGGCGGCTATTGCCATCAAAAATGCCCAGTTGTACGCCGACATTCAGCGCGCCAACGATGCCAAGAGCGAATTTGTCAGCATTGTGTCGCACGAACTCAAAGTGCCAATGACTTCGATCCGTGGCTATGCCCGCCTGATCACCCTGAATGCTGGCGGGCCGGTGACCGAAAAGCAGCAAGAATTTGTCAATGTCATCCTGGACAATGTGGATCGGATGACCAGCCTGGTCAACGATCTGCTGGACAGTTCGCGCATCGAATCGGGACGCATCCAGATGTCTCGTATGTCGGTGCCTCTGATCAAAATGGTTCAGGACACGGTCAACTCGTTGCAAAACGAGATCAAGACGCGGCAGCACGAGTTGGTCATAGATATTGCCCAGGATTTGCCCAACGTCTATGCCGACCGGACGCGGATCATGCAGGTTTTGATCAATTTGCTCAGCAATGCGTACAAATACACACCGTCCGGTGGGCGCATCCGCGTGTGGGCGCAGGTGCGCGCCGGCCCCGATTTTGAAGAGGGTGAGTGGGTTGTTTGCGCGGTCGAGGACTCGGGAGTGGGCATTCAGCCCAAGGATATGGCGCGTATCTTTCAACAGTTTTACCGCATTCGCGATGAGCGCACGGCCAACGAGCCGGGCACCGGGTTGGGGTTGTATATCACCCGGCGCATTGTCGAGTTACACGGCGGGCGCATCTGGGTTGAAAGCACTTATGGGCAGGGCAGCACGTTCTTTTTCACCCTGCCAGTGGCCCGCTAGAACGAGCAGGACCACAAATTGCTCTCTTGTAACAGGTAAAAATGGGCGAATGGCTGGTACAACAATCTGGAACTCGTAAGCATGACGTTATTCGTCTGTTGCAATATGTGGCGATTCGTCTGATTACATTGATGGTTATGGTCTTTGTCAGTGTTTGTCTGACAATGATTGCGGCTAATATGGGCGGTTATGTGGATCGAGTGGTTGAGGCCGACCTGTCTCTGGCCATAGGGACGGCCATGTTTAATGATCCGGCCACAAAGAATCTGACGTCCGAACAACGTGAGCAGCTTTTGGATCAGATGGTCAAGGCAGCTATGGCCGCCCAGGGCATGAACCAGCCTTTTCTGCTGCGCACCATACGTTGGAGCGTGCGCGCTCTGACGTTGGACTGGTCCTATTCGCGGCTGCCGAGTGTCTATTTTGCGGGGCGTTATACTCGTACAGTGCGTGCACACATTCTGGACAGTTTGCCGCGCACCTTGTTGCTTTTTGGCCCGGCCAATCTGCTGTTGTTTGGCATCAGTCTGATCGGCGCGTTAGCATTGACCCATGTTCAGGGCGGCTGGCTGGATCGCCTGATCGTTATTCTGTCTCCGCTCTCATCGGTACCACCATGGGTTTTTGGCATTTTTTTGATCGTTCTGGCTTTGCAAGTGCCGGGGTTGCGTTTTATGATTGTGCGTCTTGGTGCCTGGCCCACCAAATTTGAGTGGTCTTTTGTTCCTCTGATCTTGCGATATATGCTGCTTCCGCTCTTGTCTATCCTGTTGAGCAAATTTTTTCAGAGCGTTTTTGCCTGGCGCACTTTTTTTCTTTTGCATTACAATGAGGACTATGTCACCCTGGCCAAGGCCAAAGGCGTACCGCCGCGGTTGCTCGAAAGTCGCTATATTTTGCGTCCAACATTGCCGGCTATTCTCACCAATTTTGCTCTGCTCCTGGTCAGTGTGTGGCAAGAAGTGATTGTGTTGGAACACTTTTTTGATGTCGAGGGCATTGGCAAATTACTCGTTAAAGCTCTGGTTACCAATGATACTGGGGTGATTTTGGCGTCGGTTGTGGTTTTTGCCTATCTATTGGCGATCACTATATTTTTTCTGGATATTGCCTGCGTGTTGGTTGATCCGCGTCTGGGCGTCGGCATCCAATCGCGGCTTGAGGTCAGGCTCGCAAAGCGTACCCCGCACTGGCCCGTGCTGCCGCGTTTGGTCTGGATGCAGCCCCGTCGTTTCAACCCTGGCGTGTATGCCCTCAGGCCGGGCGATTTGCTATACAGTGGTATTCAGCGCATACGGCAGTGGGGGCGCGACCTGGCGCGGCTTGGACGTGATCTGGCACGCTATCCCTCTGCCCTGGTTGGATTGGGCGTCATTGCCGCTTTGATTGTCGTCGCCGTATATGCTGTCATTGCCATTCCTTACCCCAGAGCGGTGACGCTGTGGCGCGGCGACCAGCAAGACGTGTATCATCACCCTAAAAACGTGCCACCCGTCTGGGTTGATATTTTTACTCGCGACCGTCTGCCGCGCACATTGATCCTGGATAGTCGCATAGAATCTTTTGATCGCCGTATCACCAAAATTTCGCCCGAGATTACCGATTTGACCATTATCGTGCCTTTTGAATACGCCTATGATCGCTTTCCTCAAGAACTGGCGGTCTATTTGTACACGGCGGCGGCAGAGCATACACTGCACATCTCGCAAAGCTGGCATACACCTGATGGGCGCGAAATTCATCTGGGAGAAATGATGTTGCAGAACACGGGGGTTTATCGTTTTGCCCACGACAAGAGTCTGCTGCGCCGGCTCGATGGCGTGATGCCAGAAGTGGCCTTGTTCGCCGACCCGTCCGCGTCCAGGCCTGTGCCGCTCAAAGGGCGTTACGAGTTAGAGATCAATGGATTGATGTTTGAAAAAAACGAAGAGTTGGATGCCGAGTTTATCATTTATGGGCAGGTGTACGGGCTGGCTGGCACAGACAGTTCCCGTCGTGACTTGATGACCGCAGTTTTGTGGGGAACGGCTGTGGCTCTGTCTTTTGGGCTACTGGCGGCAGTTGGCGCCACCGTCTGTACGCTGGTTCTGGCCGCGATCGGCGCCTGGTTTGGCGGCTGGCTGGATGAATTGCTACAGCGCATCACCGAAGTGAACATGGTGCTGCCTTTTTTGCCTGTCAGTCTGATGATTTTTACCCTTTATTCCAAGAGTTTTTGGGTCTTACTCGGTGTGGTGGTGTTGTTGAGCATCTTTGGCAGCGCGCTCAAGACATGCCGGGCTGTTTTGATACAGACGAAATTGTCTTCCTATGTCGAGGCTGCTCGTGCTTATGGCGCCAGTGATTGGCGCATCATTTTCATTTATCTGATTCCCCGCATTGCGCCGATCATGATTCCTCAATTTGTGATCCTGGTGCCCGGCTATGTGTTTCTGGAATCTGCGTTAGCTTTTTTGGGCTTGAGCGATCCCAATCTGCCCACCTGGGGCAGGCTCATCAATTCCGCTTTTTCGGGCAATTTGTTTGTTGGACCGTATCACCTGGTGCTGCTGCCTGCCGTCATTTTGTTGGTGACCGGGCTGGCTTTTGCGTTGGTGGGTTATGCGTTGGAACGTATCTTGAACCCACATTTGAGGGAAGTACTGTAGGGCTGCGACGGATTGCTCAGCATGATCAAGACCTGCCGGGTCTTGGCGGATGAAAATGTTCGCAGCGGTGGTATAGTGCAGCACGCCGACCTCCATCAGTTGCTCTCCGATCACGTCGTAATAGTGCGAGCCGGGCGGGCGCCGGCGGATCACGCCCGGTTCATCTCGATGCATGCCGTCGGGCAAAACCTGTTCGAGCGAATGGTCGGGCTTGCCCAAAAAGAGGCCGCCAAAGTCCACGTCGAGCCGTTGCAAGACGGCCTCGTCGGGCGTGACCAACCCAAGCACCTGGGCCAGACCAAAGCTGGCCGGTTCGTCGGCGGGCGTTTCCAGCCCCAGGTATCTGACCAACGCCCGGTAAGGGGCGGCGAGGATGCCGGTGTTGCGGGTCGCGCCCAGGTCGATCGGGACGCGGTCGGGTGGGGCGGAATGGTTCAGCGCGGCCAGGGCGCGTTCACGGTGAGTCATTTGCTTCTCCTTGAGTGGAACACGGATTGTTTCAAGACGGCTGCTCGACATTTTGCCTGGTCTCGAGATGGCCTTACAGATGCAGCGCGGCCTACTCGACCAACGCAGGCTGAACAGTTACCTTTGATCAACGTCCAGGCCACGTCAAGCCGCTCCCACAAAGGCCAGCCCTTGCGCCAGGTCGTACAGGCGCGCCAGCGCCTCGGCATAGAGGCGGCGCGATGGGGCAGCCAACGGCTGGAACAGCGCCGGCAGCGCGTAACAGATCGAACAGGTTGCGCGGAAGAGATTGTTCGTTCACGGTTATTGACCTTGTTTCTCGATCCTGGCCCGGATGCGCTCGACACGCTCCGCGTCGGCCTGCGCTGCGGGATGGCCGATCTCTTGCTCGTAGCGCACCCGGACGGACATCAACTCGACGGCGCGGGCCGGGTCGCTTTGCTCGTACAGCAGCCCCAGGTTCCAGCCGTGAATACCCTCATTCCTGCGGTCGCCGATCTCGCGGGCGATGACCAACGCCTGCTCGTAATAGCCAATCGCCTTGTCAATTTGGCCGAGGTCGGCGTAGGCCAGGCCCAGGTTGCCCAACCAGTTGCCTTCATTCCTGCGGTCGCCGATCTCGCGCGAGATGACCAACGCCTGCTCGTAATAGCCAATCGCCTTGTCAATTTGGCCGAGGGAGTAGTAGGCGATGCCCAGGTTGCCCAAATGGTTGCCCTCGCGGCTGCGGTCGCCGATCTCGCGCGCGATGACCAACGCCTGCTCGTAATAGCCAATCGCCTTGTCGATTTGGCCGAGGTCGGCGTAGGCCAGGCCCAGGTTGCCCAACCAAGCGCCCTCGCCTCTGCGGTCGCCGATCTCGCGGGCGATGACCAACGCCTGCTCGTAGAACCCTATCGCGTTCGGATGCTCCGCATCCGACTGGACCTGGCCGAGGTAATAGTAGGCCAGGCCCAGGCTGCCCAACCAAGCGCCCTCATTCCTGCGGTCGCCGATCTCGCGCGAGATGACCAACGCCTGCTGATGATACTCGATGGCCTTCTCCACCTGGCCCAGGGCGGCGTAGGCCAGGCCCAGGTTGCCCAAATCAGCGCCCTCGCCGCTGCGGTCGCCGATCTCGCGCGAGATGACCAACGCCTGCTCGTAATAGCCAATCGCCTTGTCAATTTGGCCGAGGTTCTTGTAGGCGATGCCCAGGCTGCCCAACCTAGCGCCCTCGCCTCTGCGGTCGCCGATCTCGCGCGAGATGACCAACGCCTGCTCGTAATAGCCGATGGCCTTCTCCACCTGGCCGAGGTCTTTGTAGGCGTTGCCCAGGTTGCCCAAATCCGCGCCCTCGCCGCTGCGGTCGCCGATCTCGCGGGAGATGACCAACGCCTGCTGATGATACTCGATGGCCTTCTCCACCTGGCCGAGGTCGGCGTAGGCCAGGCCCAGGTTGCCCAGGAACGCGCCTTCGTCGCGCCGGTGGCGCAGCCCTTGCGCGGCTCGCACGCCCTGCTCCAGCGCGTGCACGCGCTCTGTCCAGCGGCCTTGTATGTCCAGGTAAGAATCCACCGCCCACACCAGGCTGCGGGCGGCCTCCCATTCCTGCCGCGCCACGCACGCATCCAGCACGCTCATCGTGTGCGCCCGCTCGCCGTCCAGCACGGCGTACCCGGCCGGCCCAAGCTCGCGCTGCTCACGCGCCAGCGCGTCATAGTGCCCCGCCAGCCGCCGCGCCACCTCCCCCTCCGGCGGGCAGTGCTGCCGGGCATAGGCGTGGATCAGCGCGTGGCTGACCTGGTAGCGCTCGTCGGGGCGCAGCAGCAGGCCATAGCTCACCAGCTCGCCCAACAGCTTGCCGGCCTCGACATCGCTCACCGCCAGCGCCGCCGCCACCGCCTCGCGGCCAAATGACGACAGCGCCAGCACCCCCACCACCGACAGCGCCCGCCGCGCCCCCTCGCTCACCTGCGCCGCGCTGCGCGCCAGCAGCACCGGCACGCTCTCCAGCCGGCGCTGGCCGTGATCCAGCGCCGCCAGGGGCGTCTTGCTCAGCCAGCCCAGGTAAACGGCAACGTTTTCCTCCCGCTCGGCCATGTACTTGCCCGCCAACTGCACGGCCAGGGGCAGGCCATCGACCAACCGGCACACCTGCTCTGCCGCTGTCGCGTCTGCCGCACGCCCCCCACCCCACGCCTGGAGCAGCTGCACCGCTTCATCCACCGGCAAGGGCGTGATGTCGCAGCGGGCGGCTACCGCCTGCTTGCGCTGCCGGCTGGTGACCAGCACGCCGCACCGGCCGCGTATCTCGAGCACCGAGTTCAAGTCGTCCACTACCTCGGTGCCGTCCAGCAGCAGCAAGGCCGTGCGCCCGGCCAGCGCCCGCTGCGCCGCGTCACGCGGGGTTGGGCGCGGGTCTTCGCCATAGGCGCGGGCAATGGCCTCCAGCGCCAGCGCCGCTTGCGGCTGGTTGTAGAAATTGTGGTTGATGATGCCGTCGGGGAAAAGCGGGGGCGGCTCGTCGGCGGGGGCCAGCGTCCAGATCGCTTCGGCGGCCAGGGCGCTCTTGCCGATGCCGCCGGGGCCGCAGAGGGTGACCACCTCTCCAGGGCGCAGGTCGGCCACCAGCTGGCGCAGCTCGCGCTGCCGGTCGGTAAAGTGCGCGGCGCGGGCGGGGCGTTGGAGGGGAAGGCGGGAACGGCGGGCAAAGTCTTCGTCTTTGGGCTGCCAGGCGAGGATGTCGGGCGGGATGCCGGCGTCGATGTATTGGGCGATGGGGGCGATGTCGCCGGGCAGGGGATCGACGAGGCGACGGTACGCGGTCAGGTGGTCGGTGGCCTGCGGCCAGAGATCGAGGATTTGCTGTTTGGCGCGGAGCAGCTCGCGGGGGTCGTTGGACGATTGAAAGATGGCGACGTAGGATTTGATGAGGCCGTGGTCGTCGATGATGAGTTGGTGGAGATCGGTTTGGCGGGACATAGTTGGCTCCTGTATTTTGTTCTGGTTGGTTACTCGACAGATCGAGGCGATCTGGATGATCTGGGTGATTGGGATGTCCGTTCAGGCTTGCAGAGCAGGCAAGAGTGCTGCCAGATGGTCGGGGTCGAGGCCGTCGTCGGCCAAGGCAGGCAATCGCGGATCTCGCCATACCTGGCGCGCCGTTCTGCCGGCAACTGGCTTTCGGTGGTGTTGCCCAACGCGTCGCCGATGGCCAGACCGAGCATCATCCCCTCGATGCGCTCCCAGGCCACGCTGACAGGCATTGGAACGGGTGCCGTGCCCAAGAGCGCGCTGCGTTGGAGATCGATCCGGTTGGTTTCAAACAGCCCATTCAATGTACTCATTGACAGGGTTCGAATGTTGCTTTGCATCGCCAATATCCTCTATGCCCTGTGCGCGCCAAAAACCAAAGCCTGCGCCAAGCCGGCCCGCGCCCGCTCGCTCGACGGTCCCGGCGGGGCCGCGATCAGCGCTTCCAGGCGGGTCAGGTTCACCGGGCGCAGGATAACCAATGCGCGGTCGGCGCCGTACACCGGATCGTTGATGCGGATGCGTGCTTCCCGGGCAGCGCTGTCGGTGGTCGGGTAGAGGATGGCGGCCTGCGCGCCGCGCCCCTGGCTCAAGGCATAGATAGCCAGCTGGTAGAGCATGTCGCGCGGCAGCGGATTGGCCCACAGGTCGCGGTATTTGGCGTCCAGCAGCGCGGCGATCTGCCTGCCACGCTGAATCACATAGTCGGGGCGTGGCTGCGGAGCCTGGCGGCGCCGCGGGTTGTAGGCGGGCAGGTAGGCCATCATCCCGCGCAGCCTGTACTCGTCGCGCAGGGTGTAGCCGGGCAGGTTTTCGCGCAGGAAACGCGAAAGCAGGGCCTGGAAAAAACGGTTCATATCGAACAGAAACCCAGACAGACGAACAGTCGCCGGGCTGTCTTCCAGAGCGATCCCTTCCCCCTCCAAAAGAATCTCTAGAATGGAGAACAGCGGGCGGTAGGCCCAGGTGCGCCGATCCAACGCGCGTTCGGCTTGGTCGAGCGCGTGCCGGTCCAGGCGAATCGCCGCCACTTCGCCTTCGATCATCTGCGCCAGCCGGCGCAGCCGCGCGCGCAGCGCCAGGTCGCCGGTCAGCCGGGCACCCAGGTACAGCCCGGCCAGGAGCGCCTGGTTGGGCAAGGTGTTTTCGGTGCGCGGATGGTGCTCGCACGGCAGGGCAGCCTGAAACTGACCGGCCTGCCGCACGAACGCCTGCATATCGATCCGCCCGCGCGGGCTGGCCAATGCTTCCGCCACGCGCACATAGTCGCGGTGCAGCCCTCTGGAAACCAGTTCGGCGGCCTCGGCGGCCAGCTGGTGGATCACCAAGTCCTGAAAAGTCTGCGCCTGTACGCTGTGCCCGGTTTCTGAAAACAGGGTCAGGTTGCGCAGCCCATAGGCATAGCGCAGCAGGCTCAAGAACGGTGCGCCGGCGATCTTGGGCTGGATGACGATCTGCCAAGACCCCAGGTTGAGCCGGCCGACGTAGGATGTGGTCTTGATCGAGATGCCCTGCCCGAGTTCGCGGATCTCGATCCGGCCCGAATCGCTGAGCTGCCGGGCCAGCTCGCGCGCGGCGTGGTCGCTGCCAAAAGACAGCCCGGCCAGCGGCGTGCCTGGATCGGGCCGGCATTCGCTCCACTCTTGAAGGCAGATCGAGGTCGCGCTCATGCTGCCTCGTCTTTGTGATTTTCTTCGGTGTCTTGATCCATCGCTTCCGTCTCGGCGGCGATGACCGGGGCCGAGGTGGCAATGTCGGGCGCGGGAGCCAGCAAGGCTTGAATCAAGTTATCGCGCCGGTCGGGAACGAACAGTTCGTGGCGGACGCGCTGCTGGTTCACGTCGATCAGCGCGTCGCCCAGGATTTTGGCCAACGCGGCATAGTCTTCGTAGCAGTATTCCTCCAGCAGGGGCACGATGTCATCCTGGACGACGCGGGCGAACTTGCTCATCTCGACAATGGGCTGCCCATTGTCGAGCAGATAGGCGTGTCCGATCTGCAAGTTGCGCGCGTCGCGCCCGATGTGATCGAGGATGCGCCGGTTGAGCGCGTTGAGCCACGGCCCCAGCGGGATGCTGTGCTCCACCACCGCATCGCCCAGCACCGACGGGTCGGGCATCAACTCGACAAAGCCGAACCGCCGCCGCAAGGCGGTGTCCAGCAGGGCAATCGAACGGTCGGCGGTATTCATCGTGCCGATCACATAGACGTTGTCCGGCACGTGGAACGGCTGGCCGGATAGGGGCAGCAGAACGGTCTGGCCGCGCTTGTCTTTTTCCAGCAGGGTGAGCAGCTCGCCAAAGATGCGCGGGATGTCGCCGCGATTGATCTCGTCGATGATCAGATAGAAATTGTGCTGCGGCTGGCGGCCGGCGTCCTGGCACAGCCTTTTCAAGATGCCATCCTGGCAGTCAAAGGCCAGCTGTCCCTGCACCTCTTTGGGCCGGTAGCCCTCGATAAAGTCCTCGTAACCATAGGCGGGGTGAAAGGTACACGCGCGCACCAGCGCCGCCGCGCCGCTGCCGCCCTGCGTGACCAGCTGCTGCTGATCGGCGGTCAGTTGGGCGAACGAAAGACCAAAGCGAGAATGGGCAGCCAGGTCGAGTGCGGCGATGCGCGACCAATAGGTCTTGCCGGTGCCGGGCGGCCCGTAGAGGATGACCTGCTTTTTGCGTTCCAGGATGGCCTGCACGCGACCGGGGATGCCGCTGAGGCGCAGAACGGTTGGAGGCTTTTCTGGACCAGGCGGCGTAACAATTGCAGGCGCTCCCAACAGCCTGCGCTCGATCTCGACCAGATTGGCCGGCTGTTTCAACTCACGTACAGTTCTGTCTTTTGCTTCGAGAACGGGCAGTTCCCATTGGCCCACATCAAGCCATTCCGTAACGTGGCGATGCGGCATCTCGGGCGGATCAGGCGCATAGACATAGCCGCCGTCCACCCGCCCGATGCCCAGCACGGTGGCTTTTTCAAAGGCCAGAACAATATCGCCCTCTTGCAGGTGGCAAAAGTTGAAAATCTCGTTGGCCCAGCTCCCTTTATCTCCGTATCGAGCCTTCATCAATTGTTGGAGGCGGGTTTTCGATTCCTGATTGAGCTGGATGTCGCTCAAATCGCCCAGGTTGGCCCAACCGATGGCCACAAAGCCACCTGCACGCATCAAGTCCCACATGTTTTCCCAGCCGGCCTGATCCGGATAGTTGACCAGGACACGCCAATAGCGACGCGGTTTGGCATCCCGAGCATTCAAAATGGTGGTCAGGTGATTGAGTGGGATACCCAATTCTCCAGCAACGGCAATATACCGGCCAGAGACCAGGTAGCGGCCGTCGCCTTCTGGCGGCACCTGCAAGAGTTTGATCAGGTAAAACCGCTGAAAGTGTTCAGCGTGATAATCTTCAAGCTTGTCCGGGTAGAGCAGGCTGAAATACTTGTGCCCCCAGGCCGTGCGGCTCACGTCAGGGGTCAGGCTGTCCATCTGCTCTTGCAGGCGGCGGTAATCCGCGTCGCTGCCGTGGGCGGGAAACTGGGCCAGCAGATCGACGCCGCGCACCAACTGATCGCGGTGCCGCCGGGCTACCTGGATGGCTTGATCGGTGGTCAGTTCGATCTGTTTCTGCGGGCTGCCGGTCATCCAGATGCCGGTCTCTTTGCGGCGATAGATGCCGAATTTGAGCGCGCTGCCCCCGGCGATGCTGCCAAAGATGGCCGGAAACTCGTCATCATTCTTGAATTCGAGCCAGTAGACCAGGCTGTCGGTGCTGCTGTGGTTGTGCATCGTTTCCAACAGCGCTTCGCCGTCCAGGTTGCGCAGCCGGTCAGGGCCAAAGCGGTCGCGAAAGGTGGCATAGTATTGCGCCAGCTGCTCGCGCGAGGGCAGATCGCCTTCATTGCTGAGACGCTGGTGCAGGTTGTGTAATTCTTGGGCCAGTTGGGGATCGAGCATGGTAGTCCTCCTGGTTTGATCCTATCCCGAATGAATCGGAACTGAACGAGGATAAACAAGATTTTCAAGATTTACAGCATTGAGCTTGAATCCGCCAAGTATCTTGAAATATCCTGTTAATCCTGTAAATTCTGTCAAAATGTACCTCCTGAACAGTTACAAAAATTTATCTGCGTGCGCCCCGCCCCCGTGCGCCACTCTCGGATCCGCCGGCGGGGGATCGAGCCGCATCTGGTACGCCTCCCCCGACGCCATCGCCTGTGCCATCTGGTCATAGATTTCCAGAATCACCCGCTTGGTGCGGTACTCGCCGGGGCGGCTCGTCGGCGGGAGCCAGCGTCCAGATCGCTTCGGCGGCCAGGGCGCTCTTGCCGATGCCGCCGGGGCCGCAGAGGGTGACCACCTCTCCAGGGCGCAGGTCGGCCACCAGCTGGCGCAGCTCGCGCTGCCGGTCGGTAAAATGCGCGGCGCGGGCTGGACGTTGGAGGGGAAGGCGAGGAGCAGCAGCGACCTGATAGGTGATCTTGTCGCCCAATACCTTGTCGCCCAGCACTTTGTCCCCTTGCACCTGGTCGCCGGCGGGCGGTCGGATCAGGTCGTCGAGGTCGGGCGGCGCGGGCGGCGGGGCGGCGATGTGGGCGGCGATGGCGGCGAGGTCATCAGGAAATGCGCCGGTGATGGCGTGATAGTCGTCCAGGTAGCGTTGAGCGAGGGCGCGGAGCTCGTCGAGCTTGCGGCGGGAGTCGAGGCGCTCGCCGGGACGGGACGAGGTTTGCAGGATGTGTTCGTGCTCGAGGATGAGGGTGTAGGTGTCGGTGATGTGTTGGGCCAGATCGGTTTGACGGGACATAGACGCCCCTAGCAGCCTGTCGGAGAACCTGGATGAGGGGGAATCCCCAACTTGTTGGGGCAGTTTTTGCTCATCAGATGGGCGTCCCCGAACAAGTTCGGGGATCCGGCGTACCCCAATGGGGCATTTGGTCTTCTCTCCGACAAACTGCTAGCGTATGGTTGGGGCACGGAGCGCCCGGTGTGATGTTAAGCGGCGTTGAGTACAAGTGATGTTAGCCAGCTGTACTTTGCTTACAACTTGGTCAAACTTTCCCTCAAAATCTCAAAAGCGAGAGGTTTTAGCGCACTGTATAGTCTTCGCGTGTCGGATGCTGATATCAATATGTCTCCATCCTTAATACGCGGCAATGGTCTCATTTTCAGTAGGCGCGTTGATGGCTTGCCACCATTGTGAACAACACAATTCCTTACTGATCTGAAAATAAACCTGGTCAGGCGGTCATTTCCAACGCCGGGCTTGCCTG
>CAYVBK010000022.1:0-84802 GCA_964449465.1 uncultured Anaerolineae bacterium | reverse complement strand
TGTCCAGCGCCGCCGGATCGAACAAGGCGTCGGGCAGCAGCCCCTTTTCCTTGAGAAACCACACGAAAATCAGCCGGGTGATCAGCCGGATGACGCTGACCGCGTTGCGCGTTTCGGGATCGGGGTCGGCGTCGGGGGGGAAAACAACGCTCTGGACGGCCCAGAAATACCAGTTGGCCACCTCGCCAAAGAACCGCCGGTTTAGCTCAGAACTGTCGAGCGTCTTTTGCCAGGCGTCGTGCAGGTCGTTGAACGTTTTGAGGTCGTAACCGGCCTGGAGCTGCGGCAGCGAGAGATCGAACAAAATCTCGATGTGCGCCCGGTGCGGCCTGGCCCAAACCACATCCTTGATCAGGGTGACTTTGGCCAGCACGTCTTGGGTCGTGTCGCGCCGGTTGGGGCGGCGGTCGATGATGGCCAGGGTGAGCGCGTCGCCGTGCCGAAAGAGGATCATCGCCGGCATCATGAACAGGCGGTTGACCTCGCGGGTGATCTGGGCCAACCGTCCGCGTGGATAGCGGTCGCCGCGCAGGGCCACAGCCAGAAACACATAGGATTGGTATTGAAAGCGATCCACCTGGTTGATCTCAAACAGGGTCAACTGCGGCGCCGCCGCCTTGATTTCGCGCTCGGTCAATTGAAACAGAAAATCAGCCGTCAGCCACTCGTCCAGGCAAGCGCGAGAGCGGTCAAGGCGGCCCTCTGGGTCAAAATCGGCCAGAAATGTTGCCGGCGACGGATCGGGCAGATCGAGGCGCAGGTCGCTGCGATAGCCCAACGTCTCAAACAGGGCGATGGCGTTGTCGAGCAGCGGGCCTTGGGCCAGGCGGCCCAGCGCGTCGGCGATCTGGTGTTTGTGTTCGGTGGGGTGCATCACCTTCTCCTTTAATCACTGAGAACACTGAAGCGCTGAGAACACTGAAGCACTGAGACACTGAGATCACTGAAGTACTGAGACACTGAGATCACTGAAGTACTGAGACACTGAGATCACTGAGGTAATTTAGCGCATTTTTCAGTGCCTCATCTTTTCAGCATTCTTCAGTGTTCTTCAGTATTCCTCAGTGTTCCTCAGTGTTCCCGGTCAGTTTGCCAATCTCTTGATCTCTAGTTTTGTGGCGCCAAAGTTCAACAGCAATCCCACTTTGTACCCTGATATTTTGAGGTAAGACAGTGCCTGCACAAAAGCAACCGGTTCAAGCACCGATTTGGCCTTGATCTCGACCATAACCTGTTCGATCACAAAGTCTACGCGCTTGCGTCCTACTTTTTCGCCTTTGTAAAGAACATCCATCCACACCTCGCGGCTGAATTCCAGATGATGCGCTGGCAGTTCCCGAGCCAATGCTCGTTGGTAGATGACCTCCTCAAAACCCGGCCCAAGATTTCGATGTACCTGGGTGGCCGCGGCAATGATCCGCGCCGTCACATCAGACATAGAGTATTCTGATTTTACATATTGTTGACTCATAATCTCCTCCAGGAACACTGGGAACACTGAGAACACTGAGAACACTGAAGCACTGAGAGCACTGAAGCGCTGAGAACACTGAAGCGCTAGGGTAATTCAGTGCGTTTTTCAGTGCCTCATCTTTTCAGTGTTCCTCAGTGTTCCTCAGCGTTCCTCCCCGATCACCAGCCAGGTGATCAGCTCGAAATCATCGGTCGAGCGGGCCTGCGCTTGTTTTGTCGGCAATACGCCGGCGCGGTCGCTCAGCAAGCTGCGCACCGCTCGCTGCCGGAAGGTGCGCACAATCGAGTCTACCGCCTGGTTGAGCAGCCGGCCGTATTGGGCCATATCGTGGCCGTTGTCGGTGTGTTGGTCGAACCACATGCACAGCGCTTCATAGGGCGTTGAGACGCCGGCGCACAAGACGCGGTACATTTCGAGGATTTGTTTGGGCTGGGCAAAGCCAAAACGCACATCGCCGCCCTCGCGGATGTAGACCAGGAAATAGGGCTGCAGCGGATTGACCCGGTCGCTCCGCTCGGTTGAGGATGGCTGATGATTCACCTGACGCAGGCACAAGATGACCCCCGGCGTGATCACTGCATAGTCGGGGTGCGGCGGCACCACGGCATACAATCCAAACGGCGCGTCCTCGAGCAGCCGGCGGTTGCTTTCGATGTAGCGGGTCAGCTCGATGCGAAAGTCTTCCAGGGTAAACTCGTTCAACGTCACCGTCTCGCTCAAATCTTCCAGGTCAAGCACCTCATCCTTTAATCGCAGCAGCTGCCGGTCGCGATAGGTGAGGTCGTCGGCGATCAGGTCGCGAATCTCTTCCGGCCTGAGCAGGTTATCGGCCATCGTGGCCGTAATGTCCACCAGGGCCATTCTCGCCTCAACCCGGTTTTTCAGATCGATGTACTTGTTCAGGTCTTCGGTGGGCCAGAAATTGACCAGCTGCACGCGCTGGTTGATGCTGCCGATGCGGTCGATGCGCCCAAATCGCTGGATGATGCGCACCGGATTCCAGTGAATATCATAGTTGATCAACAGGTCGCAGTCTTGCAGGTTCTGCCCTTCCGAGATGCAGTCGGTGGCGATCAGCAGGTCAATTTCGCCCTCTTGCGGCAGCGAGGGCATTTGGGCGCGCTTTTTCGAGAGCGGCGAAAAATGAACCAGGATGTGTTCATAGCGGTTTTGGCCAAACGTGGTTCTGTTTTCGACCGAGCCGCCCGTGACCAGGGCCAGGTGAATGCCCAACTCTTCGGTGGCCCATCCCTTGAGCGCGTCGTACAGGTACACGGCGGTGTCGGCAAAGGCGGTGAAAACCAGCACCTTGCGGTTGGGCTGCCCACGGTGGTTGGTCGTCGGCTGCTGCACCTTGTTGGCGATCAGTCGTTTGAGTTCGGCCAGCTTGGCGTCGCGCTCTGGCGTAACCTGGCAGGCCGCGCCGTGCAAGATACTCAACTGCTCTTTGTCTTGCTGCAAATCGTGCAGCCAGCGATCCACGTCCAGGTGGGCCATATTGTAAACCAGGCTTTTGCCAACCTGAAGCGCCATCTGCAGCTCTTCGTCGTCCACATCCTGGATCAACAACTCGTCAAAATCCAGCGCGGGGTTTTCACCGCGAAATCGCTTGAACCGTTCGATGCGGGCGATCAGGGCATCGATCTTGTCAATGGTGCGATCCATCGTGATCGCAAACGAGTGCACCGAGCTTTCCAACCGTTTGAGGAAATTGACCTTCATCATGCCGATCAGGTAATACTCGCGGTCAAGCTGGGTAAAAGCCCTGATCGCGGCTTGATCGTAGCGGCTTTGGTATTCGGGCAAAACATATTTGGCGGGAATAAAGAGCGAGAGCTGGTACTTGGAAATCTCGTCGTTCAAGCGGTCATACGACATGAAACGATTCTTGAGATCGATATCGGCAAAGATCGAGATCGGCCTGGCTCGTTCGGGGAATCCGCCCAAATCGGCCAGGGTAGCCTGGTAGAATTGTTGGATGTGTTTGCGCGAGCGGGCAATGGTCAGCTCATCCAGCAGCTTGAAAAAGGCCGAACTCAATTTGTCCAGCAGGTCCCGGCTGTCGCGGCTCTGGCTCTGCTGCGTCCACTCGGTAAACGCGCGTTGGGCGGCAGCCAGCGTGTCGCCAATGTGGGCAACGCCCATCGATTCGGCAAAAGCGTCGTCGCGCCCTTCGGTCAGGAAATAAACCTGGTTGCGCAGGTCCTTGAGGTCGTTGTTCACCGGCGTGGCCGAGAGCAGCAGCACGCGAGTCTTGATCCCGCTCTGGATAATGTCTTGCATCAGCCGTTCGTAGCGGCTTTTGCGGATCACATTGCCCAGTTCATCGCGCCGGCCCCGGTTGTCGTTGCGAAAATTGTGCGACTCGTCTACCACCACCAGGTCGTAATTGCCCCAATTGATCATTGACAGGTCAATATCACCCGATCGGCCGCCATCGCGGCTCAAGTCGGTGTGCGACAGCACCGTATAGGCAAAGCGGTCGTTGACAAAGGGATTCAATTCACTGTTATTCTGTGCCTGGTAGACCGTCCAGTTGTCGCGCAGCTTTTTGGGACACAAGACCAGCACTTTGCCGTTGCGCAGCTCGAAATATTTGATGATCGCCAGAGCCTCAAACGTCTTGCCCAACCCGACGCTGTCAGCAATGATGCAGCCGTTGTATTTGAGAATTTTGTTGATCGCGCCGCGCACGCCATCTCGTTGAAACTCGAACAATGCTTTCCAGATGGCGGTGTCAACCAGTTGGCGCTGCTCAATTAGCAGATCGCGTCGGGCTTGCTCATCGAGGAACTGCTCAAAAATGTGAAACAGCGTCTTGAAATAGACAAATTCGGGCGACTGATTGCGGTACAACTGCTCCAGGTAGGCCAGCACCTCGGCTTTGACATCCTGCACCAGGTCAGCATTTGCCCAGATCGCATCGAACCAGGCTTTGAGCGCTTTCAGGTCACGGCGGTCATTGGCCACCAGATTCAGTTCGATGTTGTCGCGGCCATCCTGACCCAGCCCCAAGCCGTGAACGGTAAAATTAGAGCTGCCAATGATCGCCTCATCAATGCCGCCATGCAAAATGTGATACATTTTGCCATGCAGCAGGCTGGCCTGTTTGACCGATTTGATTTGCACCTTTTCAGCGATCCAGCGGGCACATTCCTGTGCCACTTGTTTCTGCGTCAATTGGTGCGCAAGCTGCAAGCCCTCATCCTGAATTTTGAATGCCTGGGTGTTTGCTTTGCCGGGGTCGAGCGAGGCGACAAAACGCGGTTCGCCAAAGAGGAAACGCATGCTGTCAATGGACTCGAGTTGTTCTTTTAATGCTTCAAACGCATAGATGGTGAAATAGGCCGAAACGACCGAGAGCGCCGAGCCGGTGAGTATCTTGTCTTGCAAAAATCGGCCCACCGAGCCATAGAGGTAATTGTCGCGGATGCCAGAGTCGGGTTCTGATGCCAAAGATGCAAATGACATTGAGCGCTCCTATTCATAGATGCACAGCCTATCCTCAAGATATTTTTTCTCACATTCTTGGATTCTTTACGTACTCTAGCATAGCATCTTGACACAGGTCATAGTCGATGACAGACAGGCTTTTTTGCAGCAGGTAGGTTGGGTCGAGGGTCGAGACCCAACAAATCTACAAATCTATTTCGGCGATCCACTCGGCGACAGAGGTTTCGTCATAAAAGCTGTCTTCACCGGCCGATAGCAAACCGTACAATTCGGCAACATCCATCATCACCTCACTTGTTTATATCTGGATGAATCTCAACTGCTCCACCCGTTCTTTGACTGCCTCTTCCGGTGGTGCTTGGATTTCATCCAAGAACGTCGCGCGCGGCCGATCCTGCCTTTCGTACACTTGTTTGACGCCTCGAATGGATCGACCAGACATGCCTGGGTGTCGGCTTGATTCAGGGGCATCTGCCTTCTCCCCTGCCTGCCTGGTCCGGCGGTGCTTCAATGGCCTCCAGAATGCAGTCGGCCCGGTAGACACGGTTCCGAGCCTGCCCGGTGATCTCGCGCAGCACGCCGGCCTCTTGCAATTGTCGAATGTACTGCTGGGCCGTATTGTAGGTCACATCCAACGATTCTTCGATCTGACGCACTGTCAGCACCGGTTGGGCAAAGAGCAGATCGACGACCTGAAGTAGCCTGGCTGCCGCCCGCGCCGTCTGGAACTGCTCGCGATAACGCTCACGCAACTTCTGGATGCGTTGGATGCGGGCGATGGCGTCGCGTGACTGGTCGGCCACGCCGCGCAGGAAAAAGGTCAACCACGCTTCCCACGCCCCATCCCGGCTGACGGACAGCAGCAGGGCATAGTATTGATCGCGTTGGGCGTGGAAATAGGCACTCAGGTAGAGCAATGGACGCGGAAGAATATCCCAGGCGCAGAGCAGCAGCGAGATTAGCAGCCGTCCGATCCGTCCGTTGCCATCGAGAAAAGGGTGGATCGCTTCGAACTGGTAGTGGATCAACCCCAGGCGGATCAAGGGCGGCAACGCGGTTTCTGTGTGTATAAACTGCTCCAGTCCATTGAGCGATGACTGCATCTCATCCACCGGCGGCGGCACATAGGATGCATCGCTCAACGTGCAGCCCGGCGCCCCGATCCAGTTCTGGCGTGTTCTGAACAGGCCAGGCGTTTGACGTTCGCCGCGCACGCCATCCATCAATCGGGCGTGCATCTCACGGATCAGTCGCAGGCTAAGCGGAAGTGATTCCAAACGCTCCAGACCGTATTCGAGCGCATGCACATAATTGTAGACCTCGCGCACGTCTGGTTCGGGGGCAAACAGCGCCAACTGGACGGCCTCGTAGGCATAGAGGTCGGAAATGGAGGCTTGAGTGCCTTCGATCCGCGAGGAGAGGACGGCCTCACGGCGCACAAAAGGCCGGATCAATAGATGTGGGTTGGGCAATGCACGTCCTATGCCGGCCAGTTCACCCAAGGCGCGATCGGCTTCCGAGAGTGCAGCAACCAACTCCGAACGCCACTCAAGGACTGGTGGCAGCAGATTGGGGACAAAAGCACAAGCTCCACCGATGGTGTGGATCAAACGCCCGGCGGGGCTGTCCTGGAAAGCATTGACATCCATCTTGTTCCACGCCTTATTTGAGGAAACGACAATAGCGGCAAATGTTGTTTCAATTTTAGCACGAATATTGAGATTAGGCAACTGAAACATAACGTGGTTGAGCACAACAAAAACGCCAAACCCGTGGTACCGTGGTTTGACGTTTTTATCAACAACCTTGTTTAATGCTACAGCCGCCAGTTATCCACCGGCGATGCCTTGCGATGCGCCTTTTCCGTGTCCGCCTCGGCGATGCGGGCATAGCGGCGCACCATCTCTAGCGACGTGTGGCCCAACAACTGCTGCAGCTCGAACAGATTGCCGCCGTTGCGCAGAAACGTGATCGCAAAGGTGTGCCTGAAGCGGTGTGGGTGAACGCTGCTGAACAGCCCGGCCCGCTTGCCCAGCCGGTTCAGCAGCCGGCGCAGCACATTGCGCTCAAAGACGCGCTCGTCGGTGCCGGTGGCGAAAAGCGGATCGTCGGGCAGGCGCGAGCTGCGCGTTTGCAGGTAGCGCCACAACGCGCGTTTGGCGCTCTTGCCCAGGTAGACGATCCGTTCCTTGCTGTCGCGGCCCAGAGCTTTGCCGGCAACTTTGACCTTGCCCGTCTGCAAGTCCACATCGCGAACGACAATGTCGCAAAACTCGCTGGCTCTGATACCTGTATCGAGCAGAAACAGGATGGCCGCCTTGTCGCGCAGCTCGGTGGGACGCTGGGTGTGCGTGTTCGGCTTGTCCTGCCAGGCTTGAGTGAACTTGCAGGCATCGAGCAGCGCCTGCACCTGCTCCTGAGTGAACGGATCGACCACCTTTTCCGCCGCTTCCGGGATGGCGATGGGACGCAAAGCATGTCGAGTTTCCAACTCGGACTCGGCCCACGTCCACAGCGAAGAGAGCGTGATGTAGGTGTTGCGCACCGTCTTGGCCGCCAACCGTCGACCAGGCTTTTTGGGATCGGGAACGAACTCGTCTTGCAAGTAATTCAGAAAGCGGCGCAGATCGTCGGTGCTGATCTGCTCAAATGGAGTATCCGCACCCACAAACCCGGCCAGGCGGTTCAGGTCGAGTGTATAGTTGCGGACAGTATGGTGGCTTTTGCCTTCGGCGTTCTTGGCCAGCAAGAACCCTTCGATGGCTTGAGCGAGGGTAAGCGAGTGCTTCACAAGTGCGGTCTCCTTTCCAGATAACCATAGCATAAACGGTTTAAGGTATGATTTTTAACCGTTTTTTTAACCCACGCGGCCTCAACGACCCTTAATTCACTTTGTGCTGCGTGGATTGCTACGGTCTCAGATGTAACCAGAGACCTCATTGTACGTCGAGAGCGCCATCCGTGCGGACGGCGCTCTCGTCTGTCGGGAAGCCGGGATTTGAACCCGGGACCTCACGGACCCGAACCGTGCGCGCTAGCCAGCTGCGCTACTCCCCGAACAAGCATGATTATATTCGTTTTCCCGAACAAAGCAAATCGTCACAGTCCAGCCATCCCTTGCAAAGGCTATAAAATCTGCCGATCAGCCAGGTGTTTGCGGCCGGGCCAATCGGACCCAAAATCTTGGATTATGGAAAGATGCCCCTGATCTGGATGGCCTGGGCCACGCGGTTGATCGCCAACATATAGGCGGCGGCGCGCAGCGGCTCGTTGTACTGCTGGCTGATCTGCCAGACCTCGTCAAAGCTGCCGACCATGGTCTTTTCCAATTGCTGGTTCACTTCTGACTCGTCCCAAAAAAAGTATTGCAAATCTTGCACCCATTCGAGATAGCTGACGGCGACACCGCCGGCATTAGCCAGAATATCCGGCACGACAATCACTCCGCGTTGGGCCAAAATTTCGTCGGCCTGAGCGGTCGTGGGGCCGTTGGCCGCCTCGATGATAAAGCGAGCCTGAATGTGCGCTGCATTATCGGCGCGAATCTGGTCTTCCAGCGCGGCAGGGATCAGCACATCCACGTCGCTGAGCAAGAGCGATTCATTGCTGATGGGTTCGACGCCTGGCGCCGTGTATCCCTCCAGCAGGTGTTTGGGGTGACTGGCAATATGCCGGTTTACGTCGGCAATGTCCAGCCCGCGCGGGCTATAAATGCCTCCGCTGATGTCGCTGACGGCAACGACGCGACAGCCCATCTCGTGCAAGATGGTGGCTGCCGCCGAGCCGACATTGCCATAGCCCTGGACGGCAACGGTGGCAGTATCAACCTGTCGTCCCACGTGCCGCATCAGTTCGCGGGTGACAATGGCCACGCCTCGTCCGGTGGCCTCTTTGCGCCCATACGAACCGCCCAACGAAATAGGCTTACCGGTGACAATGTCAATGGCAGTTCGACGCTCTAGCGTGCTGACCGTGTCGGCGATCCAGGCCATGATCTGTGAATCGGTGTTCACGTCTGGAGCGGGAATATCTCGCTGAGGGCCGATGATGGGTAGGATCATGGCGGTGTAATGCCTGGTCATGCGGCACAGTTCGTCGCGTGAAAGCTGGCGCGGATCGCACTGCACCCCACCTTTGGCTCCGCCGTAAGGGATGCCCACAACGGCGCATTTGAAGGTCATCAGGGCAGCCAATGCCTTGACTTCATCGTGATCAACGTCGGGGTGATAGCGAATGCCTCCTTTGCATGGCCCACGCGCGCTCGAATGTTGGATGCGATAGCCGGTAAAAACCTGGATAGAGCCATCGTCCATGCGCACCGGCACCGAGACGGTCAGTTCACGTTCGGGTTGACGCAGGATGGCATGAATGCCGGGGTCAATCTGTAGTTTAGAGGCAACATGGTCAATCTGCTGCAACACGGTGTGCCATAGATTGTGCTGGCCTGGCCCCGACTGAGAGACAGCGCGGTCTCGACTTGTAGGTGAATCCATAGGGTCTCTCCTTGCCATGGGACCGGCTATCGAGACCAGACTTGAATGGGCCGCTGATGGATCGACGTGAGCAGCGCACCCCATCCAATCCGATTTTCCACCTCGGCGTCGTCCACCACCTGAATGTCCAACAGGTGAGGCAGGCTGATTCCGACCAGATCCGCGTAATGGCGGGTCATGGCCTGATCGAGTGCATCAATCAATGCATCCAGCGACCTGGTTTTGCGTTCGGTCCAGATGAGCAGATGGATAGGCAGTAAATGGGCGTCTTGATCAAAGCAGCTGTCATCGAAAGCGGCGTCATAATCCACGATATAGACGGATTTGATCGTCTCGTCCAGCGAACTGAGGGCCAGCCCAAGCTGTTGGGCGATGCTATAGGTGCAATATTGGCAGGCGGTCTTTTGGCTTTGCTTCAATAGAGCCAGGGCAGCCTGTCCGCTCTCCAGTCTGAGCTTTTGGGCGCAGTATTCAAAGGCCAGAGAAAGCACATTTTCGGCCGTGCTGTCGGCGTCTGGCGATTTGAAATACAGGGTGGTTTGTGCGGTATCCGTTTTCTGCAAAATGGTCATTTTGTCCTCCTTGACAATGGCAGTATCTCGATTTTGAACAACATACAGGCAAGAGACTGAACAGCCACGCCATCATTATGAGCCAGTTTAGCACAAAGAGGGCGAAAAAGGCATAAAAATGACCGGGCAATGCATGAAAAAAGCATGAAAAAAGGCGGCCTGCGCCGCCTTGTCTCGATGGTCACTGCTCAGTCCTCACTGCTGGGGTGGGCCAGCATATAGCCGACGCCCGGCGAGGTGAGAATGTAGCGCGGGTTGTGCGGATCGGGTTCGAGTTTGCGGCGCAGATAACGCACATAGGCGCGCAAATAATCAACGTCGTTGCGGTACTCGAAGCCCCACACCCGGGTGAGCAGGTCTTCATGCGGGATGGTACAGTTGATATGAAGGGCCAACTCGCGGAGCAGAGCGTATTCGGTGCCGGTCAGGGCGACAGGCTGCCCATTTCGCTTGACCGTCCGACGGGCCAGGTCGATCTCGATCTCGCCGCACAGGATCGGTTTAACCTGACGTTCTTCGATATGTCGTGTGCGCTTGAGGACAGCCTGCACGCGGGCGACCAGTTCTTGGGCATTGAATGGCTTGGTCAAATAGTCATCGGCGCCGGCGTCAAAACCAGCCAGGATGTCGTGGTCTTGAGCTTTGGCGGTAAGCATGATCACGCCTACATCAGAAAACTCGCGGATGCGGCGGCAGACCTGATAGCCGTCCAGTTCGCCGGGCAGTAAAATGTCGAGCAGCACCAGGTGCGGCTGTTCCAGGGCCACCATTTCCAGGCCTTGCGCGCCCTGACTGGCCGCAATGACCTGATAGCCGACCCCTTCCAGCACAGCGCGGACAAGCTGCATCACGCGCGGTGCGTCTTCGATGACCAAAATCTTGTCAGCCATTGGTCCCTCCTGATGTATCCTGAGCAGTTGTCGGATCGGGGATGGGCAGCGCAAAATAGAATGTGCTGCCTTGCCCTACCTGACTCTCGGCCCAAATCTGCCCGCCATGGCTTTCGATGATCGTCCGCGCGATGGGCAGGCCCAGCCCAGAGCCGATGACATGTCGAGTCTGCCCGGCGCGGGCGCGAAAGAATTTTTCAAACAGGTGATGCAGGTCTTCGGGAGCAATGCCCATGCCCTGATCGGATACGCTGACAACCACCTGCTGGTTTTGCACCTCGCCCCGGATCACGATCAGGCCACCTTGCGGAGAATACTTGATCGCATTATCGAGCAGGTTGTACAACACTTGTTTGATGCGGTGTGGATCGGCGTCAATGACCGGGAAATGGGGCGGAAAATTGACCATAAAGCGGCAGTTTTGCCCTCGATGCGCAATGTCATCCACAGCCTGATGCGCAAGACGAGGCAACAGCACCGGTTGCGGTTCCAGCTTGAGCAGGCCGGCGTCAATCACCGACGATTCCAGGAGGTCGTGGATCAGGTCTTGCAACGTGTCACACTCCTGATCAATGATGGACAGAAACTCGCGTTGGGTCTGCGGCGCAAACTGAATGTCGCTCATCAACAAAGCAGTGGAATAGCCCTTGATGGAGGTGAGCGGCGTGCGCATTTCATGAGCCAGTGTCGAGATCAGTTCGGCTTTGAGGCGGTTGGCCTGTTGCATGGCCTGCGTTTCCTCCAATTCCTGGCGCAGGCGCGCATTCTCATTAGCCAGAGCAATGAGATCGGCCACAGTTTCCAAAAACGGCACATCGTCGGGCGCAAAACCATACGGCCGACTGCGATTTTCCAAAACCAGTGCGCCGATCTTGACTCCGCTGGTGATGAGCGGGACGCAAATAGCACTCAAAGGAGGGGGCAGTCCATTGGTGGCCTGTTCCAGCAAAACGCGATGAGGGAGGGTCAGGCTTTGGCGGGCCTGTTCAATGGCTTGAGGAGTGGGATAGAGTTCAGTTTGGCCGGTTTGCAGGGCTGTGCCCCCCATCGCCTCGCCGGGGCTGAGCTTGAGCTCGGCCAGCGGCGAGGGGTCGAACCCGATAGCGCCGGCGATGTTTAGCAAATCCTGGGCCGGGTCGTAAATTTCGATCAGCCCCGCCTCGGCGGCCTCCATCGTCTGAACCAGATTGGTCAGCAGCACCGGCAGCATGGTGTCTGGTTGCGATTCTGTCACCAGGGTCCTGGCAATCTCCAGGATGATGCTCAGTCTCGAGTCGGTATGGTTCATCTCTTGACCTCAATATGTTTCGCGTCCGGCCAGTTCCCCGTGAACGGTGCGCAACAAAGCACGAGTGTGCAGTTCTTCCAGGCGATAACAGGGGCCGCCCAGCGCATCGGCCAGTTCTTGGGCCAGACCGCGATCAAAGGCGATATGCTCCATGTTGACCACCACTGAGCGGATGTGATCGTGCCGAAACAGGGCGCAGAGCTGCAAAGCCTCAGCGCGCGGCGAAGCCATAGACATTGGCACATTGCCCGCTCCATCGGTCAGCAAAATCAACAACGGCATCACCTGCGGATTCAGACGCATCTCTTGTTTGATCACCTGATATGACAGCCACAGGCCATGCGACAGCGGTGTCTTGCCGCCCACCGGAATGTCGCGCAGTTTCTTGCGCGCCAGGTCTACGCTAGAGGTGGGCCGCAGCACCACCCGCGCCTGATCCTTGTTAAACACCACCAGCCCCACCGCATCGCGCTTTTGATAAGCATCGTTGAGCAGCGACAAAATGGCTCCTTTGGTGGCCTGAATGCGCTCGGCTGCGGCCATACTCCAACTGGCATCTACGGCAAAGAGGATGCAGTTGGCCGCACGCCGCACGCGGATTTTCTGCCGCAGGTCGCTGCGGTGAATGGAGAACCGTCGCCCTTCGGCACGGCGTTCCTGCTGATAGAGGGCTGCGGCGCGAAACGTGGCATCAAAGGCCAGATCGCTGATCGGCTCATCGTTCAATAGTCGGCTGCGAATGTACCGCCCTCGCTTGCGCTGCGTGCGGGTAAACGACCGTCGCCCGGCAAAACGGCGCGTCAGCCGGTCCAGCGATGAAGCCAGCCGCCGCGGCGCAAACGTCTCCCCGGCCCTGACCTGGCGTTCGGTAGCCTGCTGCCCCGGCGATCCATGTTCAACGTCTTGAGGCGATGGCTGCGGGCTGGTCGGCTCGTTGCCGGGCTGTTGTTCAGCCGCCTGTTGTTCGACCGCCGCCGTCGTCAGATCGTTTTTTTTTTCGTCTCTTCGACTGCCACACTCTGACTTTGCGCCTCGTCCAGGCGGGCGGCCAGGCTTTGCAGGCCGGTCTCCGAGTCGTCAAAGGGATGCTTTTTCAGGCGATGCGGCAGGGCTAGCTCGGCGGCCTGGAGAATATCAGCCTCTTGTACCGCCATCCGCCCGTGCAGAGCCGCGTGGGCCACGGCCGCCTTGAGGATCACAATGTCGGCGCGATGCCCGTCCACGTGATAGCTGGCCGTCAACACGGCGATGGTGTGCAGGTCGCGCCCTGAAAACGACACCTGGCTCAACCGCTGCCGCGCCACGGCGATTTGCTCGGTGTACATCCGCTCAAACGGCTGCCATTCCTCATAAAACGCATCGGGGTCTTGCTCAAACTGGATGCGCCGCTCCAACACAGCCACCCGCGCCGCCGGGTCGCTCAACCCTTCGATCTCGACGCAGAGAGCAAAACGATCCAACAACTGTGGGCGCAACTCGCCTTCTTCGGGGTTCATCGTGCCGACCAGGATAAACTGTGCCGGGTGTTGAAACGAAATGCCCTCGCGCTCAACCACATTGACACCCATCGCCGCCGAATCCAGCAGCAGGTCCACCACATGATCGTCCAGCAGATTCACCTCGTCCACATACAACAGGCCGCGATTGGCCGCCGCCAACAGGCCCGGATCAAAGTGCTTTTGGCCGGTCTGAATGGCTTTTTCAATGTCCAGCGTCCCCACCACGCGGTCCTCGGTGGCGCTGACCGGTAGATCAATAAACCGGGTCCGCCGCGACACGGTCGGCAAAGACTCTCCCCACCGGCTGCGCTCGCGACAGTTATCGCACATCAAGTCAGCCACGCGCGGATCGCAGTTAAACGGACAATCGGCCACCACATCCAGGTCTGGCAGCAAAGCCGCCAGCGCCCTGGCCGCCGTTGACTTGGCCGTGCCACGCTCGCCGCGAATCAACACCCCGCCAATTTTGGGATTGATGGCGTTGAGCAGCAAGGCCCGCTTCATCTTGTCATGGTTTACAATTGCGGTAAAAGGAAATAATCTTGGCATCGTACCCTCCACTCTGGCAGGCTATTATACTCGCTCAGAGTCCAGGCAACAAATCTCAGGACTTGCGCAAAACGTTGGTTGAGCCTGCCGAAACCAATATCTTGGCATCAAAACAGATATTTTAGCAAAGTCCTTGGTCTACTCGGCCGGCGAACTGCGTAAGCCCTAATCTCAAAAAAGTATTGACGGCAGCGCACAGATCATGATACAATCTGGACAGATTATCCCCAAAAATCAAAGGAGAACAATGAACGACTGGATGGACAACAACTGGGACGATTCGGACTGGGACGACGACGAACCCGATCTCATACCGGTGCAAGAACTGTTGGATAGACTGGATGACCCGGACCCACAAACCCGCTCCGAGACCGTCGCCGAACTGTGGAATTATGCCAACAGCGAGGCTATGGAACGGCTGATTGACCTGGCACAGCGCGATCCCGACCCTACCGTGCGCCGCAGCGCCATCGGCGGGCTGGGACGATACATCTACGAAGCGGTGATCATGGACTGGGATCATCCTACCCCGTATACCGAGTGCTGGCTGAGCCGCCAGAACTTTGAATCTCTGTACGATCTGCTGCTCGGCATCTACCGAGATCCCAACCGCTCGTTCGACGAACAATGCGCCGCTGTCGAAGCCTTGAGTTTTTGGGACGATGACACGGTATCATCGTTGATCATGTCGCTCTATCGCCGCCCCGAAAAGTCGGCCCGCATCAGCGCGCTATTTGCCATGGGGCGCAACGGCGGCGATGACTGGGACGATATTTTGGAACGGGAAATCTGGAACTCTGACCCCGACATTCAGATTCAGGCCATCGAATCTGTCGGCGAACTGAGCCGCGAAGACATGGGGCGCGATTTGCTGCGCCTGACCTATTACGAAAACAAGGATGTGGTCATGGCCGCCATCTGGGCGATGGGGCAAACCGGCTGGAGCGAAGCCTTTGATCGTCTGGATGAACTGGCCCTTGACCCCGACCCCGACATCAGTCAACTGGCCGACGCGGCGATGGACGAGTGGATGTTGTTCAACCAGTTTTGCGATACAGAACCAGACGACGAGCCAGAATCGGATTGGATGCCCTAGATGAACCATCCCGTTGACCTGGCTCTACTCAACCGCTACCTGCCCACCGTTGACAAGCCGATGCGGTATTTAGGAAACGAATGGAACGCCGTACATAAAAACTGGACCGATGTGTCGGTCCGGTTTTTGTTGGCCTATCCCGACACCTACGAAGTGGGCATGTCCAACATCGGCCTGCAAATTCTCTACCAGATCATCAACGCCCGCCCCGACGCCCTGTGTGAGCGCGCTTTTGCCCCCTGGCCCGATATGGAAGCCGCGCTGCGCACCTCGCGCATCCCTCTGTATGGCCTGGAAAGCCGCCACCCCCTGGCCGATTTTGATCTGATCGGGTTCAGCCTGCCCTATGAACTCAACCTGACCAACGTCCTCAACATGCTCGACCTGGCCGGCCTGCCTGTGCGCGCCGCCGACCGCGACGAGAATGTCCCATTGATCATCGCCGGCGGCAGCATGGCCTGCCATCCCGAACCGATGGCCGATTTCATAGACGCCTTTGTCATCGGCGACGGCGAAGAGGTGATTCTGGAAGTGCTGGATGCCTGGCGGCAAGGACGAGACAAGAAAGACCGCCTGCGCCGCCTGGCCCATTTGCCGGGTGTCTATGTGCCGCGTTGGTACGCCGCCCACTATGGCGCCGATGGCCGCCTGGAATCCACCCGCCCCACCCTCGCTGACGCCCCTATGCCGGTGATCAAGCGCGTGGTAGACCCGCTGCCGCCTCCCCCCACCCGGTTGATCGTGCCGTTTGTCGAGCCGGTGCATGACCGCGCTGTGATCGAGATCATGCGCGGCTGCACGCAAGGCTGTCGCTTTTGCCAGGCCGGCATGATCTATCGCCCGCTGCGCGAGCGGCCCCAAAGCGAGGTCATCCAGGCCGCCGAGTCCATCGTCCGACACACCGGCTATGAAGAAATCAGCCTGATCTCGCTCAGCTCGGCCGATCACTCTGAGATTCGTCCCATGATCCAAAACATCATCCGGCCGGGCCGCACCTTGCCCCTCTCGGTGACACTGCCATCTTTGCGCACCGACGCCTTTTCGGTTGAACTGGCCGAACTATTTCAAGGGGCGCGGCGTTCCGGGCTGACTTTTGCGCCCGAAGCGGGCAGCCAACGCCTGCGCGACGTGATCAATAAAAAAGTAACCCAAGAAGACCTGCTTCAGGCCACCGAGGCCGGCTATGCCCATCACTGGCAGCGCATCAAACTCTATTTCATGATCGGCCTGCCCACCGAAACCGACCAGGACATGAGCGAGATTGTCTCACTGACCCGTCAGGTGCTGCACATTGGCCGCCGCTATCACGGCAAAAAGGCCGAGGTCAGCGTGACCGTTTCCACATTTGTGCCAAAACCGCACACACCGTTTCAATGGTATCCTTTGATTGATGATGAAACATTGCGCCGCCGCCAGTCTATTTTGCACGATGGCTTGCGTGGGCGCGATGGCGGGCGCGGCATTTATTTTAACCTTCACGACTGGCGCAACACCTTGCTCGAAGCCGTGATCGCACGGGGCGACCGGCGGCTGGGCGCCGTGATCGAGCAGGCCTGGCGCAATGGAGCCAAATTCGACGCCTGGCTCGATCAACTCAACTGGACGGCCTGGCTGGATGCCTTTGCCGCCGGCGGCCTGGACCCGCAAGACGAGGCACACCGACCGCGCAATCTATCGGATGCGCTGCCATGGGACCATCTTTCTTGCGGCATAGACAAGGCCTATCTGTGGCGCGAGTACGAGCACGCCCTGGCCGGGCAAATCACCCGCGATTGTCGAGAAGGCTGCACCGGCTGCGGCGCCGTCGAACTGTTGGGCTGTCGGGGGAAAGCATGAGCGAAAATTTGTCGTATCGCACCCGCGTTGTTTACCGCCAGGGCGAGCCACTGCGCTATGTCGGCCACCTGGACATGCTGCGTGTGTGGGAGCGCGCTCTGCGCCGCGCCAACCTGCCGCTGGCCTACTCGCAGGGATTCAACCCGCACCCCAAAATCACCATCGCCATGCCCCTGCCGGTGGGTTGCACCGGCGAGCGCGAAGAACTGGACATCGTCCTCACCCAACCGCTGCCCGACCCGGAATGGATCGAACGGTTGGGGCCGGTCTTGCCAACAGGGCTGGAAATCATCGAGATTGCCGCAGTACCGCTCAAAGCGCCGGCCCGCCCTTCCCAGATCCGCCGCGCCGATTATACAGCCCTGGTTGATAGCATTGCCGCCGATGAGGTATTGCGGCGAACCCAGGCACTGATCGCACAGACCGCCTGGCCAATAGATTTTCGAGGCAAGCAGTATGACATCCGCCCGCTGATTGAAACGCTGAACGTCCAACATGAGCAGGGCCAGACTCGCATCGAAATGCGCCTGCTGCGCGACACCGACGGACGACTGGGCCGCCCCGATGCCGTACTGGCCGCCATCGGCCTGAGCCAGGAGGCTCATTCGATCTGCCGCATAGCCATCGAGTTCGAGCCAGCACCCTGACCTCAACCCGATTCATCACAACGGAGAGTTGAATGAGCCAGATAGAAAAATGTCGGCGGGTGGTCGTGGCGATGAGCGGCGGGGTAGACAGCTCGGTTGCTGCCGCTTTGCTGGTAGAGCAGGGTTACGAGGTGATCGGGGTGATGCTGAACCTGTGGCGCGAACCGGGCGAACCCGAACGCCGTCTACTCGCCGCCGCCGACCAGGCGCGAGATGTGGCGCACACACTGGGCATCCCCTTTCACCTGCTTGATTGCACCGCCCCATTCAAGGCCAGCGTGGTAGATGCCTTTATCGCCGAATATGGGCGCGGACGCACCCCCAACCCTTGCCTGATGTGCAATCACACCATCAAATTTGGCTGGTTGCTAGAGGCGGCCCGCTCGCTCGGCGCCGATTTTCTGGCTACTGGCCATTACGCCTGTGTGGTCGAGCGCGAGGGCCAATATCACCTGTTGCGCGGCCTGGATCGGGCCAAAGATCAAAGCTATGTCTTGCACATGCTGGGGCAGGCCCAACTGCGTCGCGTCCTGTTTCCGCTGGGCCAGCAGATCAAGCGACAAGTGCGCCAGATCGCTGCCGACCGCGGATTACAGGTAGCACATCAAGAGGAAAGCCAGGAGATTTGTTTTGTCAGTGGCCCTGATCGCGACGGCTATCGTCGCTTTTTGCAGACCTATGCCCCGTACAGCATCCGCCCCGGCCCCATCTTGGATACAGCCGGTCGCGAACTGGGTCAACACAGCGGGCTGCCATTCTACACCATTGGCCAGCGACGCGGGCTGGGCCTGGCCTGGCCTGAGCCGCTTTATGTGCTGGACATAGACGTGGAACACAATGCCCTCATCGTTGGCCCGGCAGCGCAGTTAGGCCACTCAACCTTGCGCGCCCAGGCGGTCAATTATGTGGCCGGCCATCCGCCCGGCGCGCCGCTGTCTGTCACTGTCAAAATCCGCTACAAGGCCGAGGATGCCCCGGCAACGCTCTATCCACAACCCGACGACCATGCCCTGGTGCAGCTGACTGCGCCGCTGCGCGACATCACACCGGGACAGGGCGTGGTATTTTATCAAGGCGAAGAGGTGATCGGCGGGGGGATCATTGCCGCCGGAAAAAGCGGCACCGGGTTTTGATGCAGCATCAAATCAAATGCAGGCGGGTCTGCCGCCCAGCCAGCCAACGCACCTGTCCATTCACCAGAGCAGCATCCTCTTCCAGGGCCATCTTGATCACCTGCCCCCCCCATTCGGGCAGCGGCGTCTGCACATTCAGCTCGATGGCATAACCGGTGCGGTCGAACAAAGGATAATCGCCTGCGCCCGGCACGCCGTCTTGACAGTCCCACAAACCAATCGTCGGACCGGCCGCATGGCCGTGCCGGCCCAGCGGATGGGTATAGATGGCCGCCATCAGCCCCTCACTACGCGCTCGTTCCAGAGCTGCGCCAAGCACCTGATTGCCCGTTCTTCCGAGCTGCATCTCGGCGCACAAGATGTCTTGCAAACGATTGGCCTGCGCCAGCGCGACCCGCAAACCGGCCGGCGCATCACTTTCGCCGGGGCCGGTCACATAGGCATTTTGCTGCTGATCGGTGGCCAGCCCCAAATAATAAAAACCCACATCACAATGCAGCAGATCACCAGGCTGGATCAACACACGTCCATCCGGCCTGACGTTGCCTGACCCGGCAGCCTGAATCTCGACATCGGGCTGGAACCAGGGCTGCAAGCCCAGTTCAAGCATGCGCTGACGCATCCACCACACCACATCGGTGGTGGTAGTGATGCCGGGGTGGATCACGTGCCTGGAAAAAGCCTGGGAGATCAGCGTATGGCCGATCTCGACGATGCCACCCCAGGCGGTCAACTCGGCATCGCTGCGCCGTTCCAGCCAGCCAATGCACAACCACCCGGCTCCACGCACGCGAGCGGCATCATCGCCCAGTGCGGCAATGATGCGCTCGTATTCACTGTGAGTCAGACCATCGCCAAAGGCCGAATCTGCGCATACGTTCAGGCCGATGGTCACCGGATTGCGTTCGCGCACGATCCGCGCCAGGCACGCAAACTGATCCTCCTGCTCTGGATCCCAGGCACGGGTGTAAAAATCGCCGTACCCATAGCGATCCAGAGTCAGCCGCTCGACCGTGCCATCCGGTTCCAGAGTCAAGACCAGGATCGTCCGCCGTCGCACCGACATAGCTGGCGCAGGCAGCAATGACATGATCACCGGGTCCTCATTGTACTCGCGCGCGGCCACGATCCACATGTCAAATCCTTCGCGGCGCATCACCAGAGGCAGCACAGTGGTCAGCCGCTCTTTCAGCCAATCGTTGACCACCTGGGCGCGCTGCCGCAAGGATAGAATTTTGGCATCACCCATCATCCAACCCATTCTTACTCCAGTGATCAATAATGTGTCACCACGCGAGTGCCTACCGGCGCCCAGTTGAACAACCATTGCGCATCGGTGGTGTTGAGGTTGACACAGCCATGGCTCATGGGCGCACCAAAATTATTGTGCCAATAGGTGCCGTGCAGGCCATAGCCACGATAAAAATACATCACATACGGCACGCCGGGCAGATAATAGCCAGGGCCGCTCATCGGCGCCGAGGTATATTTGACATAAATGCTGTACGTGCCGACCACGGTGTAATACGGCGCCAGGCCGGTAGAAACCCGACTGGTCAAAACGGCCGTCTGCCCTTCAAAAGCGGTCAACGTTTGGGTGGACAAATTGACATCAATCCACTTGTCGGCGGCCGGTTGAGCCGGCGGCGCTGCCGGGGCCGCCGCGCCGCCAGGAATGACCAGCTTTTGCCCCACATAGACCCACGAATTCCACACCAGGCCATTTTTGGCGGCCAGTTGGCTGGTCGAAACGCGATATCGTTGGGAGATGCCGATCAGGGTGTCGCCGGGACGCACCACATACACGCTGCCCGATGTCGCTGCCGGTACCACAGGCAGAGCTGGTGCAGGCCGTGCCGCGCCAGGGATGGTCAACCGCTGACCGGTATAGACCCAGGCATCCACCCCCAGCCCGTTGGCCTGCGCCAGCCGGCCGATGCTGAGGCCATGCTGCGCAGCAATACCGGTCAGGGTGTCGCCCCAACGGACAATGTAAACGCCATCTCCGGCGGCCGGCGCGGCCGGAGACGCCGCCGCGCCGGGGATGGTCAACCGTTGCCCGACATACACCCACGCAGTCGAGCGCAGGCCGTTGACCGCCGCCAGCCGCTCCACACTGACCCCACACGCGGCGGCAATGCCGGTCAGGGTATCACCGGCACGCACAGTATAGGCGCCACCCTGTGCCTGCGCCGGTGCCGCCCATACAAACAAAACGATCAGCATCGTCCCCCACAAAATGATCCATCTGGGCATCGTCAAACCTCCTCTCGACATTTCCACCGCGCGTCAAATCATCACCCACTCCCGCCATCCGCCAACCTCTTTACTCCTCTACCTTGTGCCGAATGATCGCCCCCTTGTCGGCCGACTCGGCCAGGCGGGCGTACAGAGCCAGATAGCCCGATTTGATCTTGAGAGCGGGCCGCTGCCAGCGGGCCAGCCGGGCGGCGATTTCCTCATCGGATAGGTGCAGGTGCAGACGACGCGCCGGAATGTCCACCGTGATCATGTCGCCGTCCTGAACAATGGCAATAGGGCCGCCCTCGGCGGCTTCGGGCGACACATGGCCGACAAAGCAGCCATTGTTGGTACCCGAAAACCGCCCATCGGTGACGACGGCAGTCTTGAGGGCCAGCCCGCGCCCATAGAGCAGCTTCATGGCCGTGTACATTTCGCGCATACCGGGGCCACCCTTGGGCCCTTCGTAGCGAATCACCACCACCTCACCCTCTTGCACCTGCCCCTCCAGAATGGACTGGTTGGCTGCTTCTTCCGAGTCGAAACAGCGCGCCCGCCCACTAAACGTGTGCATTTCAGACTTGATCGCCGCCGGCTTGGTGATGGCTGTGTGGGGTGCCAGGTTGCCCTTGAGGACGGCCAGGCCGCCGCCTATGCCCCACGGATCGGCCAACGGGCGGATAATGCCCCGGTCGTGCGCCTCGGCCCCGCCCACATTCTCGGCCACCGTCTGGCCGGTCACGGTCAGCGCATCGGCGTGGAGCAAGGGCAAAATTTCTTTCATCACTGCCGGAATGCCGCCGGCCTGGTGAAAATCTGGCACATTGGGCGGCGCAGCCGGATAGATGCGGGCAATATGCGGCGTGCTGCGGCAGATTTCTTCAAACAGGTCCAGGCTGATTTCGCAGTCGGCCTCATAGCCGATGGCCGGCAGATGCAGAGCCACGTTGGTCGAGCCGCCGATGGCCGTGCTGACGCGGATGGCGTTCTCGATGCTCTTGCGGTTAATGATCTGCCGGGCGGTGACGCCGCGTCGCACCAATTCGACAATCTGACGACCGGAGGCCTGAGCTGCTCGCAGGCGGGCCGCGTGGGTGGCTGGGATGGTGGCCGAGCCGGGCAGACACATACCCAAAGCCTCGGCCACACAACACATGCTGTTGGCCGTGCCGAGAAAAGCGCACGAGCCGCAGGTGGGCGTGGCGCAGTCTTCGAGTTGCAAATAGGCCGCCTCGTCAATCTCGCCGGCCTTGAGCATACCCAACCCTTCGGTCAGTGAAGTGCCGTCGGCGGCGCGGCCGTCAAACTGACAACCGCCTTCCATCGGCCCACCCACCACCATCAGAGCCGGCAGGTCCAGGCGGGCGGCAGCCATCAGCATGCCCGGCACAATCTTGTCGCACGAGGCCAGCAAGACAATGGCATCGAGCTGATGCGCCTGCACCATCATTTCCACATCGCTGGCGATCAAGTCGCGGGTGGGCAAGATATAGTGCATGCCGGCATTTCCCTGCGCAATGCCATCGCAGGCGGCGATCACGCCAAACTCGACCGGCGTGCCGCCGGCCTGAAAGATGCCTTGTTTGACATAATCGGAGACCAGGTTGAGATTGTAATGCCCCGGCACCACCCTGTTCCACGAGTTGGCAATGCCGATCATCGGGCAGGCCAGATCATAGTTGGAATAGCCCATAGATTTGTAATAAGCCCGCTGCATAGACCATTCGGGCGGTTGGAGAATGGCTTGACTGCGCAGATTCATTGAAAAAACTCCTTGTTTTCGGTGTCTCGATGTCAAATGGTATAGAAATATAAACATTATACCATTGCCGGCTGCTTCCGACAAAGAAAACATGTTCTAATGCATGTTATCGCGTCAGCCGTTCAATCAAAAAACTGAGGGCCATACACGCCAAACCGGCCATCATGGTCTTGAGCCCAGAAACAATCAGGTTCTTGCGGGACACATTGCCCAAAAAGACACCCAGCCCAAAAAGCGCCAGCAAAGCCATGATCAAAGACGCATAGTAGGTATATTGAATTGAAGGAAACCAAGAGGACAGGAAAAAAGGTAAAATCACCAACAGAGCCGCCAAAAAGGGTGACAGTCCATCCACCATAGCCACCACCAGGACAGCCATCCGTGAGGCTTTGCCGATCTTGGTATCTTGAAGATCGGTAAGAGTCACATTCTCCAGATCTTCCAGCGCATGCTCTCGCTCTGCTGACTCGGCAAGATAGGCCCCCCAGCCGCCGGAGATGCCGATTGAAACAGCCGTAGACAGACCGGTGATCAGGATCACCTGGGCATCCTGGATGCCTACGGCCAGATTCCCGACCACCACGCCGGTCATCGTCAGCACGCCATCGAACGAATTGTTCACAAAAGCGCGGCGCGCAATCAACCCGGCCTCTGAAATTTCGCTATACTCGCGCCAGGTCTCAATACGTTTACGCAGCGGATTCATTTATCTCACCTTTCTTCCAAATAAACAAAAACAGAACTAACAACCTGATAGACCAGGTTGTTAGTTCTGTTGAACAGTTGAACAAGCGATATAAATCTTGGATAAATCTGGGTCTATATTGTCCATCGATTTGCGCTGTCGGGAAGCCGGGATTTGAACCCGGGACTTCACGGTCCCAAACCGTGCGCGCTAGCCAGCTGCGCTACTCCCCGCATAAACAATAATTATAATGCAAAGCGGGGCTTTTGTCAAAGCCCACTTTGACATCCTGACCGCTCTGTGTTACAATTCTGCCTGTTGTGCCGGCCGCCAGGCCGCAAACCACCTGTCGGTGGAACAGACAACGTTGTCCTCTCACCACCTCACCCCAGGCTCTTAAAGCCGCTAGAAAGGATTGCCTATCGCCCAAGTTGTTTTATTATTTGATCGATCACTTCATTTATCCGCTTTTGTATTCCCCGGGAGAAGAACAAATGAAGAAATGGTCCAGATTTCTCAGTTTGTGGATGGTGCTGACGATGCTGCTGTCATTGTTCAATGTCGGCACAGCAGCGGCACAACCACAAAAGCAGGAAGCAACCTCCACAGCCACAGTAGCGTTGCGACTGTCCCCCCAGGCCTTCAAGGCTGCGCCCGACCTGGCTGCCCGTTGGGTCATTGATTATGGCAGCTTTGTGTGGGTCGAAATCCCCGTCAACCGTCTCTCTTTATTGGCCGAAAAGGGCATTTCCTACCAGGCCGCCGAAACCACCATCGGTGTATACGGCTATCGGTTCGATCCGCTACAGGGTGAGCCGGTGGTTCCGGCCGATCTGGCTGCCGACAATGCCCCAGATAAACCCGGCCTGCAATTGGTTCAGTTTTCCGGCCCCACCCAAGATGCCTGGCTGGATGGTCTGCAAAACGCCGGCCTCAAGGTACTGCAATACTATGCGCACAACGCCTACCTGGTCTGGGGCACGCCGGCCCAATTGGGCCAGGCCAGCCAGGAATCTTTTGTGCGCTGGAGCGGGGCATTCCATCCCGCTTTCAAGCTGGGACTGAACCCCTCCGAGTATGCCGGCGAGATCGATCAGGTGGCCATCACCTTTTACAACGACGGCTACCTCAAGGATACCATCGAATCGCTGAGCAAACTGGGCAAAGTGATCCAGTATTGGGCCACCCAGCCCGATGAAGCCTTTTACACCGCCATCCTCATCCTCGACGCCGCCCGCGTTGGCGATGTGGTGCGCCTGCCCACTGTATGGGCTATCGAATACTCGTCGCCCAAACCCGGCCTGGATGACGAAAACGCCAACCAGATCGTCGCCGGCAATGTGCCGGGCGGCACGCCTACCACAGGCTATTATACCTGGCTGACCTCCAAAGGCGTCAACGGCAGCGGCGTATCTTGGGCCGACGTAGACACCGGCTTGAACGCCGCCCACCCCGATGTGGCCGGGCGCGTGGCCGCCTGTGTCAGCACCTATGGCGGCGGCAATGCCTGTGTAGACACCGACGGACATGGCAGCCACACCGCCGGAGCAATTATGGGCGATGGGCGCGCTGGCACCGGCATCACCGACCCCAGCGGCTTTTACTGGGGCACGGGTATGGCCCCCAGCTCGACCCTGGTGGTGCAAAACGCCCTGATGGGCACCAACTGGCCGCCAACTGGCGGTTGGAACATCCTCAGCCGCGACTCGGTGTTGAACGGCGCGTCGGGTTCCAGCAATAGTTGGTACACCGGCTCGTACAACAACAGCTATACTGCGGCCTGCCGCGAGCACGACCTGATGGTGCGCGACGCCGTCTTTACATCCACCACCACCGCCGAACCGATCATCTATGTCTTTTCGGCGGGCAACGGCGGCCCCAACTATAGCACCCTCAGCGAGCCGCACGCTTCCAAGAACCCCATCATCGTTGGCGCATCATCCAACTATCCGCGCAGCGCCGCCACCATCAATGACATGGCCTATTTCAGCAGCCGCGGTCCGGCCGCCGATGGCCGCACGCTCCCCACCATCACTGCGCCCGGCTATCAAACAGCATCGCTGAACGGCAGCAGCGCCAACTGCGGCAGCACCGTGGCCGGCGCCGGCAGCGCGTATTACAACTATTGCTCTGGCACCAGCATGGCCTGTCCTCAGGTGGCCGGTGCTTCGGCCCTGATCGTAGACTGGTGGCGCCAAGATTTCGGCCAAACCCCCAGCCCGGCCATGGTCAAAGCCCTGCTGGTTAACGGCGCCGAAGACCAGAACGGTGGCAACCGCGCCGCCGGTGGCGCAGGTGGCACACTGGCCAACATCCCCAACAACGATGTCGGCTGGGGCCGCGTCAACCTGAACAATGTCATCCGTACCGACGTTCCTTCTCTTTATACCGATCAAGAAAACCTGTTCCACAGCACCGGCGAAACCTGGCAGACCACCCTGGTGGTTTCCGATCCCAGCAAGCCGGTCAAATGCTCCGTCGCCTGGACGGATGCTGCCGGCGCCGTGGGCGCCAGCCCGGCCCTGGTCAACAACCTCGACCTGACCGTGCAAAACGGCGGCAACACCTACCTGGGCAATGTGTTCACCAACGGTTGGTCGGCCATCGGCGGCTCGGCCGACACGCTGAACAACATCGAAAACGTCTTTTTGCCCGCCGGCGCCAGCGGCCCGGTGCTGATTGTGGTCAGCGCGGCCAACATTGCCGGCGACGGCGTGCCATACAACGGCGACAGCACCGACCAAGACTTTGCCCTGGTCTGCTACAATGTCTTCCAGGAAGGCGTGGGCTGGCTGGAAGGCACCGTATACGATGGATCGGGCACACCGGCCACCACTCCGCTGACCGGCGTGAGCATCCAGGCCACCGGTCTGGTGCCGACCCACACCGGCAGCACCATCAGCAAAGAGGCCGGGTTCTATCGCCTGGGTCTGCTCACCGACACCTATACCCTCACCACCGCCCTCTATGGCTATTATCCGGCCGAGATCGGCGGCGTCAGTGTGGTTTCCGGCACCACCACCACCCTCAACATCCCGCTGACTATGGCCCCCTGGTATGTCGTCTCGGGCACCGTCACCGACGCCAACACCGGTTGGCCGCTGTATGCCAGCATCGAGATCGCCGGCTATCCCTATGGCGCCATCTGGAACAACCCCGTCACCGGCTGGTACAGCGTCTCTTTGCCCGCCGGCTTTACTCACACCCTCACCGCCCGCGCCTGGGTGAGCGGCTATCAACCTGGCAACGCCCAGATCAACCTGAGCGGCGATGCCACCCTGAACATTGCTCTAAACGCCAACATTGCCGCCTGCAACGCACCAGGTTATAGCCTCGGTGTCAGCGTGCTCTGGTCCAACTCGTTCGAGGGCGCGTCCGGCGGCACCTTCCCCGCCGACGGCTGGGACCAGGTAGACACCAGCGGCACTGCCGGCAACTGGACGGCGCCGACATCGGGCAGCAGCCCCGTCGCATCGCCACACAGCGGCACGCGCCTGGCATCGTTCAACTCGTACAATGCCTCCAGCGGCAACTCGACCCGCCTGTTCCGCACCTCTGGAGTAGACTTGAGCGGTGAGTCCTCGGCGGCGGTCATGTTCTGGATGTACCATGACACCGGCTATACCACCAATGCCGATCGCATCCAGGTGCAGATCAGCACCGACGGCGGCACAACCTGGAACAATGTCGGCGCAGCGATCAACCGCTACGATGGCTCGACCGGCTGGAAGCAGCACACCGTAGACATCAGCGCGTACACCGGCGGCAGCTATACCGATGTGCGGCTGGGCTTGCACGCCATCAGCGCCTACGGCAACAACATGCATGTGGACGATGTGCAAATTGCCACCCTCTCGTGCATGCCCCTGCCCGGCGGCCTGGTGGTGGGCCATGTCTATGACGAGAACACCCTGGCCACCAAGGTCGGCGCGGTGGTCAGCAATGACAGCGGCCGCTCGTTCACGGCTGTGGCCACGCCCGACGATCCCAAGGTGGACGATGCGTTCTATACCCTGTTCTCGCCGGCCGGATCGCATGTCTTTACGGCCACCTTTGCCGGTTATGGCGCTGAGGTGCAAAACGTCACCGTCGTCGCCAGCGATACGGTCAAGGCCGACATGTACCTGCCGGCCGGTTGGATCCAGGTCGCGCCAACCAGCTTGCAGGCTGCCGCCGAGATGGGCATCAGCGTCACCGTGCAGCTGACCATCGCCAATGCAGGTGGCGCGGCCCTCGACTTTGTGCTGCGGGAAAAAGACCGCGGCTGGGCCCCTGTTTTGGCTGTCGGCGGCCCGGATCCGTTCGGCTATCGCTATGCCGATTCGGACGAGCCTGATGGCCCGGCCTACCAGTGGATTGACATCACTGCCACCGGCACTCCCATTGCCTTTACCGCCGGCGGCACGCTGGATGACGGCTATGGCGGCCCGTTCAACATCGGCTTCCCCTTTAACTTTTACGGCACAGACCAGACCCAGTTCTACGCCGGCACAAACGGCTTTTTGACTTTTGGCGCCGGCTCGACTACCCTGGCCAACCAATGTCCGCTGCCCAGCACCACCACGCCCAACAACCTGATTGCTCTGCTGTGGGACGACCTGGACTTTAGGACCAGCGGCAACGCCTACTATCAGCAGCTCACCCCCTGCCCCTACGGCGGCTGGAACACCTGCACCGTGGTCGAGTATGCCAATGTGATGCACTATGGCGGCGCGGCCGGCTCGGCCGGCACCTGGGAAGCCGTCTTTTTCCCCAACGGCAGCCTGCTGATCCAGTTCCAAAACGCCGGCACGGAAACCGGTTCCAGTTCGACCACCGGCATCGAGAACGCCGCCGGCACCGCTGGTCTGGCCTACAGATCGTGCGATGTGGCCGGCTCGCTCAAGAACAACCTGACCGTCTGCTATGCCTACCCCGGCGAAGAACCTGACTGTGCAGCGCCCGATGTATTGTGGCTGTCCGAAAGCCCCATCACCGGCACGCTAACCGCCTCGACGACGCAGATGGTAGACGTGACCATGGATGCCGGCATTCCCGAAATCACCCAGCCGGGCGAGTACTATGCCCAGATCAAGGTCAAAAACAACACACCCTACGGCGAACCGGTGGTGCCAATCACCTTTACCGTGACCGCTCCGGCCACCTGGGGCAAGCTGGAAGGCACCGTCACCGGACTGGGCTACTGCGATACCGACCCCGCTCCTATCGAAGGAGCTGTCATCAACATCGAAACCAGCAGCAGCACCAAATTCACCCTGTACACCGACGAGAACGGCGACTATCAGTGGTGGATGGACGCGGCCGAAAGCCCCATCACCGTGACGGTGACATTTACCGATCACGAAACCGGCCAGACCACCGGCGTATCCATCACCGCTCAAGCGACCACTACCGTCAACTTTGACCTGCGCTGGCTCAAGCCGTGCGTGGCTGCCGCGCCCAACAGCCTGAGCGCAACCCTGAGCATGGGCGACAGCGCCACCTTCCCCATGACCATCACCAACGGCGGAGCGGTCAGCACCACCGTCAACCTGCTCGAAGTGGATGGCGGCTATGCGCCGGCGGCGATCCGGCTGGCCAGTGGCGGTCCCACGTTCCGCCTGCCTGCCCGCCCCATCGCCCCCATCGAAAAGCACTGGACCACTCGCGCCGACATCATCCAGGACGGCGGATTTGAGGCCGGTACACCCAACCCTTACTGGGACGAGTACTCGCTCAACTTTGGCACCCCTCTGTGTGATGAGACAAGCTGCGGCACCGGCAGCGGCACGGCCGGCGCCCACAGCGGCAACTGGTGGGTTTGGTTCGGCGGCAACGACACCGGCGACACCGCCTATGTCACTCAGACCATCCAGATGAACTCTGGCTCGGCGGCCACCCTCAGCTTTTGGAAGTGGGTTGGCGCGGCGGCCAGCACCGGCGACTATATGAAAGCCTACATTGACGGTGTGGAAATCTATGCCGCCGATGTGACCACTGAAGAACCCGACTATGAACAAGTAACCATTGACATCAGCGCATTTGCCGATGGCAATCCGCATATCTTGCGCTTTGCTTCGCAAACCGCCGGGTCGGGCAACATCTGCATAGACGATGTGACACTGGACGTGTTGGGCGCCGGCGCAGTGCCCTGGCTGTTCGAAGAGCCGGTCAGCGCCACTCTGGCCGCCGACACCGGCGTGGCATATGTTGATGTCATCCTGCATGCCGGTATGGTATCGCAGCCCGGCACCTACTATGCCACCCTCAAGACGATCAGCGGCGACCCTGTACACAGCGTCATCAACATGCCCATCACCATGACCGTCATCGCTCCGCCATCCTTTGGCAAACTGGCGGGCGTGGTGCAAGGTCTGGGCCGCTGTGACAATGTTCCTGCTCCGTTGGTCAATGCCCAAATCCTGGTGCAAACCAGCACCGGCATGACCGCATCGTTCACCACCAAGGCTGGCGGCGCCTATGAATACTGGTTCGATGCAACCGAAAGCCCGATCACGGTCACAGTGATGGCTGCCGGACACGTCTCACAAACCATCACCGGCGTCCAAATCACCGGACAGGCCACCACCACCCTCAACGTAGCCCTGCGCGCCACACTCCCTTGCGCCGACGTGGCCCCAGACAGCCTGGATGCCATCGTGCCTGCAGGACAGACCCGCACCCTCCAGTTGACTTTGAGCAACGCCGGCGCGAGCGCCCTGACCTTTGAAATTCAAGAGATCAGCGGCACTGTCACCGTGCGTAGCTCGAATGTCGCCATCCCGCCGACCACAGGCCACAACACCCGCGCCAATCTGGCCGAGACCGGCACAGCAGCCGGCCCCGCCGTGATCGGCACGCCTTCTGGCGGTGCGGCACCTGAGGACATTGGCACAGCATGGGAAACCAAGGCCCCGCTGCCAGCCGGCCGCGTGTTCAACGCCGTCGTGGCCGACACCAATGGCTACATCTATGTCATCGGCGGCACCAGTGATGCCGGCGCAACAACCCCAACTAACACCAACTATCGCTACAACACCGCCACCAACAGTTGGGACACCATGGCCGCCATGCCGGCAGCGCTCGACAGCATAGACGGCATCGAAATCAACAACAAAATCTATATCCCCGGCGATGACACCACTGCCACCACCTATGTCTATGACATCGCCACCAACACATGGAGCACCATCGCCACCAACAATGGCTATACCGCTCGCAGCCAATATCAGGTGGTCCGCATCGGCACAGACCTGTATGTGCTGGGCGGCATCGTCGGCAGCAGCGCCAGCACCACCGAAGTATGGAAGCTGGACACCACCACCGGCACATGGTCGGCCGGCGTGCCTATGCAAAAATCGCGCACGTCTTTCTCTGCCGCAGCCATTGACGGTGTCATCTATGTCGCCGGTGGTGTGCTGTTCCCCGGCTTTACCCCCGACATGACCGCCGAAAAGTTTGACGGCACGGCCTGGAGCTATATCGCTGGCGTTCCCACTGGCGGCGGCGCCTATACGCGCTGGTCGTACAACGCCGACGCGCACGGCGCCGATGGCCTGTGGTTGGCCGCCGGCCGTCGCGACGCAGGCTGGGCCGTACTGAATCATGCCGGTTACTATGACCCAGAGACCGACACCTGGACCGACTCACCCACCATCCCCACACTGACTCAGGGTCGTGTCTACATGGAAGGCGATGTGGCCTCCGATGGCTATTTCTATGTCATCGGCGGGCGCGACTCGGCAGGCAGCACCATCTATGCCACCAACGAGCGTCTCTATGTGGGCTATGCCGGGCAGACCCCCGATGTGATCTGGGTCGCCGAATCGCCCATCACCGGCACCGTTGGCGCAGACAGCAACCTGACCGTTGACGTGACCTTTACTGCCTTCCCGACCATGACCGCCGGCGTGTACACGGCCACTCTGGTGTTCAAGACCAATGACATCAAGATCAATGTACCGGTCACTATGACCATCGTCAACCTGCCCACCTGCGGCTTTGACACCAGCAGCCCCAACTATTTGGGTGAAACCACCGTGTTCACCAACACCTCAGTAGATGCCTTGATGTATCGGTGGAATTTCGGTGACAACAGCCCACTCAGCGCCGATGTCAACCCCACCCATCAATACGCCGCTGTCGGCAGCTATACCGTCACCTTGACGGCCACTAACGCCGCCGGCGACAGCGTCTGCACCGGTGTGGTTGACATCCAAGAACCACCCTGCACTCCGGCTCACATCACCAACCTGACCAGCAGCAGCCCGGCCACTCTGGGCGCGGCCATCATGTTCACAGCCACCGTCAGCGGTGACACCCCCATTACCTACACATGGGATATGGGTGGCACCGGCACGCGCGGCGGCACAGATGCCAACCCCACCTTTGTCTATGACGCGGCCGGCACCTACACCGTCACCCTCACCGTCACCAACGCCTGCGGATCAGACCAGGAAACCACCGTTGTCACCGTCAACTATCAGCCGGTCAGCAACCTTGACCTGAGCATCACCACCGCCGGAACCATCTATCCCAACACCCAGGTGGTGTTCAGCGCCGCCCTCACCCCGGCCAACCTGACCATGCCCTACAACTATGTGGTCAACTATGGCGACGGTACGGTAATCACCTCCACCGCCAGCATCAACCCGCTGGTCCTGAACCACATCTATACCGCCACCGGTTCCTACACGGTCACGGTCTCGGTGTGGAACGGTGACATGACCGTGCCGATCACCGATCAGGTGGTGGTCACAGTCTCGCCGTTCAAGGTCTATCTGCCTATCGCCATCAAGCTGTACTAAAAATCCACTTCAAGACCTGTCGGGTTCTCTCAACCTGACAGGTCTCCATAACCCCAAACTGGCAGGTCGCGGACGTTTGACGCCCAAGACCTGCCAGTTTTTTTGTTTGACACCACCCACGCCGGTATGATACAATCAATACAACATCTCAAAAATTGCCGACTTGTCTCTTGACCCCCTACACAAGGAGAAAAAAATGACCCCTTCATCGCCTTTTTGCAAACCCATCACCCCCGACTGGGAAAGCCTGATACGTTGCGTCTCTCGCCAGGGCCGGCCAGAGCGCGTCCACATTCTCGAACTGTACCTGGACGGCGAAATCAAACAAGCCATCTGCGACCGCTTTGATCTGCTTGACGGCCTCGATCCCGCCGACCCGGCCTGGCTGCTGCGGCGCGAGATTGCCTTGCAGCGATTCCTCGGCTATGATTATGTGCTGTGCGGCGTCGAAGGCGTCAACATGCCCATGCGCTGGCTCAACGCTCCGGACACTGCCGACCTGGCCCGCGAATCCGGGCGCAATTACATTGACGAGCACAAAGGACCGATCACCACATGGGCCGAATTTGAGGCCTATCCCTGGCCCGATCCGCAAGCCATCACCACCCGCGCCCTCGAATGGCTGGACCAAAACCTGCCCGACGACATGTGCATCCTCGGCGGACTGACCGGCCATTTTGCCGAAAACCTGTCGTGGCTGATGGGCTATGAAACACTGTGTTACGCCCTGTACGATGACCGCGACCTGGTGCAAGCCATCGCCGACCGCTGCCTGGAACTGGATCGGGCGGTAGTCAGGCGGCTGTGCGAATTTGAGCGCGTGCGCATGATCTGGGGCTCTGACGATATGGGCTACCGCTCTGGCACCCTGATCGGCCCCAAAGACATGCGCGCCCTGGTGCTGCCCGGCCACAAAGAGCTGGCCCGCCTCACCCACGAATCGGGGCGGCTGTACATCTTGCACTCGTGCGGCAACCTGGAAGCGATTATGGATGATTTGATTGACGATGTGAAAATTGACGCCAAACACTCGTTCGAGGACACCATCGTAGACGTGCGCGAGGCCAAAAAACTATGGGGACAGCGCGTCGCCCTCTTGGGCGGCATTGACATGGATTTTCTGTGCCGCGCCGACCAAGCCGCCATCCGCGCCCGCGTCCGCGATACCCTGGAAAAATGTATGCCCGGCGGCGGCTATTGCCTGGGCACCGGCAACACCGTAGCCAACTATGTGCCGTTGGACCATTACCTGGCCATGCTCGACGAAGGCCGCCGTTTTGCCTGATGAAAAAACCGTAGGGGCAGGCCTTGCGCCTGCCCCGCATTGGGGCGAGGGCAAGCCTCGCCCCTACACCCTGCAATCCATCACCGACCAATTACCGGGTCAACGCGTTGCGCATGGCCTCAAAAGCCGGCTTGGGCTGATAATCGGCGTCGAACGGCAGAGCGGCCCCGCTGCCCTGAAAAAAGCCCGGCACCCACGAATATCGGTCGGTAAAGCCCCACATGATGAACGCCGTACATGCCGGCGCATCCAGGCAGGTTTGCAAAGCATCGCGGTACACCTCGGCCTGTTGACGCAATTTGTCGGCGGTAGGCTGGCCTTCGATGCGCACATCCAACTCGGTGATATGCACCTGCAAGCCCAACGCGTTGAGCCGCGCCATATTTTCACCTACCTGCTTCCACGAGGGCGGACGGGCCGCCTCGATGTGCATTTGCAGCCCCACGCCATGGATCGGCACGCCGCGCTCCAGCATCCCCTTGACCAGATCGTATACGGCATTCGACTTGCGATTCATGCCCTCGGCATTGTAATCGTTATAAAACAATAGCGCGTCGGGGTCGGCCTCGTGCGCCCATTGAAAGGCCAGGTCCAGGTAATCCGGCCCGATGCCCTTGTACCAGACTGTCTCGCGCGGCCGGCCGGCGCCATCTTCCAACGCCTCGTTGACCACATCCCACACCGCAATGCGTCCTCTATAGCGTCCCACCACCGTGAAAATATGCTCGCGCAGCATAGCCGACATTTCGTCGCGCGTCCACGTCTTTTGCTCCACCCAGCCGGCCAATTGTTGATGCCACACCAAAGTGTGACCGCGCACCTGCATCTCGTGCGCCTGAGCAAAAGCCACCAGCGCGTCGGCATCATCCCAAAAATACCGGTCGGGCTGCGGATGCACCGGACCAAACTTGACGGCATTTTCGGTGGTCAGCAAATTAAACTCGTGCGCCAGCGCCTGCGCAAAAGCCGGCTCACAGCGCAGCGGCCCCGGCGAAACCGCCGCGCCGATCAGCAAGCCGCGTTGGGCCGCCAGTTCGCGCAGCGAGGGCGATGACGGCACATAGGATTTCTCTGTTTGTGGACTGATGATCTCTACCATCTTGTCCTTTCCTTTCTCAGTTTGAACCCGAATCTCGTACACCGTCAACATGTCGTTGGGCTGCACATTGAGACCCAGATACAGGCTGTTTTGGGGAAACAGGCCCGGATCGTCCAGCCGCCCCACCTCCCGACCGTTGACCATCACCAACAGTTGATCGCTCTGCTTGCGCAGCCCCACCCATGTGGGGCCCGCCACCCCCTGTGCCGACCAGCTTTGTGACCAGCGCGGTTCAGGGCTGCGACCATCCCAAAAAGTCGCATCCACCCGCCCGTCTTGCAGTCCCAGGTCCAGACGCTTCATGGCCTGCCACCAGTCCCCCTGCGGCAGGGCGCCCAACAGCACCAACGCCCCCCACTGACCCGCCGCCGTCTCCATACGCGCCTCGACCATCAGATCGCCTTGAAAGGTCACATACGGCCCATGTTCATTGATCACGGTCAAATAATGATCGCCGGCCCGCGCCACCAGCCGATCTGCGCCCAGGTCAATGCCATCGAGACATCTCCACGAGGGATGCAGAGCCAGATGCTCATCCGACTGCACCACCACCCACTCGGCCGGCGCCGCAGTCGGCGCCACGATCGGCGTAGGAGAGGCGGCCGCAAGAGTGGCCGCTAGAGTGGGGGTGATGGCCAGCGTCGCCGTCACGGTCGGGGTCGCCGTCGCCGTCTCTGCGGCCGCGATCACCCCCGGGGCTACGGCTGTGGCCGTCACCATCGCCGTCGGCGGCGATGCGCACGCGCTCAACCAGCACACCATCCACAAACCGATGAACACACTCCGCCTGATCATTCAACCTCCCCCTTGAATCGCTGCTGCACATAGTGCAAAAATTCGCCAGCCACGTCCATGCCGGTAGCCTGCTCAAAGCCTTTGAAATCGGGGCGGCGGTTCACCTCCAGCACCATCGGCTGCCCGCCGCGCATACGCAAGTCTACCGCAGCAAATTCGCGCCGCAACGCCCGCGCCGACTGCTCGGCCAGCCGACCAAAATCGGGAAACTCGGCCAGCGGATGCCCCTCAAACGCCCCGCCGACGGCAAAATTGGTGCGAAAATCGCCCGGCGGCGGCGTGCGGCTGACCATCATCGGCAGAGCCCGGTAGCCGATGACGATCACCCGATAATCCCGCTCGGCCGGGAGATATTCCTGGAGCATCAATTCGCCGCACGGATACCGCCACAACCGGCGGCGCAGCCGGGCCGCATTTTCCACCAGGTAAACGTGCGTGCCGTGCGCTCCATGCACACCCTTTAACACGCAGGGATAACCCAGTCGCCCGGCAACCTGCTCGATCTGCGCCGGATCAAAAATCTGCCAGCTTGCCGGCACTGCGATGCCCTGCTGCGCCAATACCAAATAGTCGTGCATCTTGCTGACCGCATAGCCCTCGTCGGTCAAACTATGATCGATCACCACTTTGCCGGCGTCTCGAAACAACCGCGCCACCGTCAACGCCTCCGAGATGTAGGGATAAAAGGTGCGCACCACCAACACATCATAGGCCTGCAACACATCCTGATCGCCGCGAAACAACCCCACCCGGCCCGGCTCGACCGCCATATCCAGGTCGAACAACTCGCAGGTATCCAACTCGATACCCCACACCCCGGCCGCCTCTTGCATCCGCCCGGTGGTATACAATTCATCCCAACCCAACCACAAAACACGCATCCAGGCCTCGATCCAGAACAGGAACGCCAAGATAACGACGCCCCCCAAGATACAATCTACACAACGACGATCAACGCGACCGCCGGCTAAACGGCTTGAACAAGAACAAGAACAAAATGCCACCCAGCAGCCGCCCCACCCCCGACAAGACAAAATCCCACCGATACCCCAGCGTCTCGATCACATAGCCGCCCACCATCGGGCCGAGAATGTTGGCCACCCCCACCAGAGTGGTATAACTGGCTGTGGCCTGCGTGCGCTGTTCGGCCGCCGGCAACTCGAGCAGCAAATTAAACGCTGCCAGGTTGAACCCTGCCCACAAAAACCCCGATGGCACACTGACAAACACCACATGCCAGGGTTGGGTGAAAAACAGCCACAGGCAGGGCAAAATCGGGATCAGCAGCCCACACACTGCAATCACCCAGCGCGCACTGCGCCGGTCCAGCAGACGCCCCCACACCTGCTGTCCGATCAAGCCGGTCAACGTCGCCACCATGCTCAGCAGCCCCACCGTGCGCGGCGTCGAACCCAACACCTTGACCTGATACATAGTAAAAAAGGGCGCGCCCAACTGCATGGCAAAATTCCAGATCACCTCGACCAGAGTAAACCAAAGGAAAAGACGATTTCTGGTCAGCGCCTGCCAGAACAAGGCCACCTGCCGTTTGCCCTGACCGACTGGCTTGGAGGCCGATTCAGGAATCTGCCCATACCAAAACAGGGCCATAAAGCCAAACAGGGCCGAGAAAAGAAACGCCGTCTGATACCCGCCCGGAAACCCGCCCCATTCAATGATCTGGCCAGCCAGCGGCACCATCAGCAGCGTGATCAAGGAGATAAAAACGTTGCGCGACGCAAAATAACGTCCGCGCCGATCCAACGGCGCAATATCGGCCGACAGAGACACCCAGGCCGGATGAGCCAGGTTGGCCAGGCCGGCGCGCAGGGCAAACAGCGCAATCACGGCATATACGGCCGCCTGCCCCGACAAAAAGAATGGAATCAGCACCAGGCCCAGCGTCAGCGTGCGCACCACCGACCATACGCCCACCACCATGCGCTTGCGTTTGCCCAACCGCTCGGTCAACTGCGCGCCGGGGATGGGCGCCACCATGCCCAAAAAACTTGACACCGAAGACAACGCGCCGATCTGGGTGCTGGTCGCCCCCATCGCCAGGGCATAGAGCGACAAATAGGTCTCGAAAAAAGCCCCTGAAATAGCCGCAAAAAAACCATCCAGCCACAGCGACTTCATCCCCTTGCGATAACGAGGGTCCACGCCTTGCGTGCCAAAAATATCCACATTTTTGAGGTATTTAGAGATATTCAATTTCAATTTTTGCATCTATACAATCACTCTGCCCATCAGCCGCTCACTCAAAAAACGCCGCGAAAACCCAGCGTGACCACAACAATAATCGCCAGGCTGACGATCATGCTCAACGAGATCAACATGGCCGCCAGACGCGCATTGAGGCCCTGTTCCGCCGCATAGATCAGGGTAGAAAGAGGCGCCGGCAGCAACGGAAAGACAAAGGCCACCGCCCGCGCCGGGCCACTGACCGGCCCCACCAGCGGCCAGATAGCCATCATCAACAGAGCCACCCCTATCCCCAGCCCATACTTGTACACGAGATGAACGCCCAACACCCGCGCCTCGCGCCACGACACGTCCAGTTCCAGGTACGCGCCCAATGCCAGCAACATCAAAGGCGAGTTGGCCCTGGCCAGCACGCCAAACAATTCCTCGGCCACGCTCCCCAAACGAATCCGGGTGATATTCAAAAGCAGTCCGGCAAAAAAGGCATAGATGGGAAAAAAAGCCGCCACCTTGTTGATCACCTGCCTCATACTCGGACGCCCCCCCGCACCCCAATGCAAAGAAAGCGCGTAGGCCATCCCAAAAATTGCCAGCGCATTGCCCATATCCACCAGGGCCACCGCCCGCATGCCCTCGTCGCCCCAGGCCACCTCGACAAACGGATAGGCCAGCGAGCCCATCACCCCACACAATGCCACCACAAAGGTGCCCATCTCGGCCCGCGCCAGGCGCAGCCATCGCGCCGGCAACAGCCCGCCCAGCCAGATGCCCGACACAGCCGCCAGAAACAATATCGGCAGCAACAGCCACCGCCATTCCAACGGCTCGGCCCCGGCCCACACCGACACATTCACCGCCGGCATAGTCACGTACAAGATCAGGCGGTTCAACACCGACCGCTGTTCGCGGGGCAAAATACCCCATCTTTTGAGCGCATAGCCCACTGCCACAACCAACAAATTGGCCGCGACCTGGGCAGTGACATGAGAATTGGGCATAAAGAACAAAACCAGCCTATGCGGATGATAGAAATGGATCAGACATCCGCCGAGTATACACCGCTTTGCCCCATTTGACAACAAAATCTCTTTGAGGTATACTATGCCCCTGTACGAGCGGGGCTGTAGCGCAGCTGGGAGCGCGCGTCAATCGCACTGATGAGGTCAGGGGTTCGAATCCCCTCAGCTCCACTGGGGGATGACCAGAACCCTGAACAACACAAAATTTTTTGGGGCTGTAGCGCAGCTGGGAGCGCATCTCAATGGCATTGAGAGGGTCAGGAGTTCGAATCTCCTCAGCTCCACTAGGGTTGATCCCACAACCCACCATCGCCTATGACAACGTAGGCGATTGTTGTTTTGCATAAAAAGCATTGAACAGGAGTAGTAGGCCATCCTGGCAGAGAGCGGCGGGTCGGTGAAACGCCGCGTAGCGCCCCCCAGGAGCGCAGGCCGAACTGGCCTGAGAGCTGCGTCGTTGAATCCGTTCAGTGGGTTGAGGCGACGCCGGCCGCCGCCGTTACCGGCGTCGAGTGGATGAACGACCCGTCTGGTCTTCATCAACCAGGGTGGTACCGCGGAGTCCCCTTCGTCCCTGCGACGGAGGGGATTTTTATTTACCTACATGACCCAAATAGACTATTACCAGGTGTTGGGCATTGCCCCCACCGCAACCGCAGACCAGGTCCGTGCCGCGTTTCGCCGGCTGGCCCGACGCATCCACCCCGACACCAACCCCAGTTGGGAAGACGACGAGCGTGCCAATCAACAGATGGCTCTGTTGAATGAAGCCTATAGTGTGCTGCGCGACCCGGCCCAACGCGCCGAATACGACCGGCAGCGACAGATGCACAGGCCGCGCGCGGACCCGGCATCACGCCCAAACGCCGCACCTACCAGGCCGATGGGGACGCCACAACGCGACAGCGCGGCCGACGGTTGGTCCGAGTTGATATTCAGGCCGTCGCGCCTCGAGCCGTTGGCGGTGGGGCTGGCTTTGTGGCTGTTCGGCGCCATACCGTTCATCGGGCTGACCAAACAGATCACCTGGATCACCCTGCTGTGGGCAGCGGCCGGTTTTATGAGCGGCGCGCTGAGTTTGTTGGCTGCCATCCCTTACTTTCAAGGATACCTGGAGCTGACCGCCGACCGCTTGATCGAACACTCGACTTTTGGCCTGTTTCCGCCGCGCGAATATCGCTATGACCAGATCTGCGATGTGTTTGAGCAGATTTTTCGCAGCAAGTCAGGCCAGGCTCACTATGTCGTGATCCGCTATTACAAACAGGACGAGCAGGGCTGCTGGGATGTGTCTCGCTATCACTGCCGGCGGCTGATGCGCGTGCCTCGTCATCGCGAGTTGCTGTATGCCCTGCGTGTGCGCGCCCAGACTACCCGCTTTCCCGACAGCCGCCCGACCCTATGGGCGATGGTCGTCGAAATGCAGGAGTTGGCCGGGTTTTTGGTGGGGATGTTTGCTTTGATGCTGTTTTTGATCATCGTGGCGATGAGAATCTAGCGCGATGTCATTATCTATGACTCTTGAAAAAAAGACTATTTTCACCACAGAGGTGCAGAGAACGCGGAGAATGATGAGAATCAACGAAATTTTAAGACCTTTTATATTCTCTATGAACTCTGTGTCTCGGCGGTAAAACATTTGTTTCAGTGGACTCGTGTATCTATCATCCATATTTTTAGCGCAACTTTGCGCCAGCCAGGCGAGGAAAAAAATGACCGACAAATATATTCCCCAGGAAATTGAACCCAAATGGCAGCAGCAGTGGGAGGCCGATGGCCTGTATCACTCGAACATTGATCCAGACAAACCCAAATACTATGCCCTGACCATGCTGCCCTACCCGTCGGGCGATTTGCACATCGGCCACTGGTATGCCATGTCGCCTTCGGATGCGCGGGCGCGTTATATGCGCATGAACGGTTATAACGTGCTGTTTCCGATGGGCTTTGACGCTTTTGGCCTGCCGGCAGAGAATGCGGCCATCAAACGAGGCATTCACCCCCACACCTGGACGATGAAAAACGTTGACAATATGCGCCGTCAACTGCACTCGATGGGGGCTATGTTCGACTGGCGACGCGAGGCGGTGAGCTGTCTGCCCGGTTATTACCGCTGGACACAGTGGTTCTTTTTGAAATTGTACGAGATGGGGCTGGCCTATCGCGCTTTTGCCCCGGTAGATTTTTGCCCCAAGTGCAACACCACTTTGGCCCGTGAGCAGGTGTGGGGCGAGGATCGTCACTGTGAACGCTGCGAAACGCCGGTGATCAAAAAAGAGCTAAATCAGTGGTTCTTTAAAATCACCCAATATGCCGATGAACTGCTCGATTTTTCCCAGATCGAATGGCCGGAACGGGTGCGCACCATGCAGACCAACTGGATCGGCCGCAGCGAGGGAGCGCAGGTCACATTCAAGGCTGAAAGCGGCGAGGAATTTGAGATTTTTACCACTCGCCCCGATACGCTGTGGGGAGCCACCTTTATGGTGCTGGCTCCAGAGCATCCCCTAGTGAGCCGGCTGACGGCCTCCGACTGTCGGGCAGACGTAGAAGCCTATCAGTTTCAGGCTTCCCGCCAAAGCGAGATCGAGCGCACCGCCGCCGACAAGGACAAGACCGGTGTATTCATCGGGGCGTATGCCATCAACCCGGTCAACGGGGCGCGCATCCCCATCTGGATCGCCGATTATGTCATGATGACCTATGGCACCGGCGCGATTATGGCCGTGCCGGCTCACGATGAGCGAGATTTTGCTTTTGCCATCAAGTTTGGCCTGCCCATCTTGCCGGTGATCGAGCGTCCCGATGGCGTCTCGAAAAGCATCGTCTATCCCGATGCGGTCGGCGACATGGACGAGCTGGCCCGTCGGCTAACCAAGGCCGGCGTTCAGTTTGAGCGCAGCAAAGTGGAAAGCGGCGGCGAAGGCATCTTTGTCACCCTGAAAGGGCGGCGACAGGCCCAGCGTTACCTCGAAACAGCCTGGGAGGTGGTCAGACCGGGCCACTGGATCGAAGTGGTCGGCACGCGGTGGGCCTTTGTGTTTGCCGAGGGTATCGTCCGCCTGGATTCGGCCGAGGCCGACCGCGATATTTTGAGTCGCTGCCAGGCTTTGAGCGAGTGGGCCAAACCCTTCCGCACCACGATGGAAATGCTCACCCACAAGCCGTTCTATGCCGACGTGCTGTTTCACCACGAATATGGCGACATGATCAATTCGGCAGAAATGAGCAGCACGCCCGGCGACCAGGCCAAGAGCAAGGTCACGGCCTGGCTGCAAGACAAAGGGTTGGGCCGCCTGGCGGTCAATTATCGCCTGCACGACTGGTTGATCAGCCGACAGAGGTATTGGGGCGCGCCCATCCCCATGATCTATTGCCCGCATTGCGGCGTGGTGCCAGTGCCCTATGCTGCCCTGCCGGTGCTGCTACCTCAGGATGCCGAAATACCTGCATCAGGCGAGAATGCGCTGAAATATCACCCGTCTTTTTTGCACACCACCTGCCCTCAATGCGGCGGCCCGGCTACTCGCGAAACCGACACAATGGACACATTTATGTGTTCGTCGTGGTATCAATACGCCTACCTCAGCCCCTATTATCAAGCGGATCGCCCCGCACAGGCCAACTCGATGCCGTTCGACCCGCAAGAGGCGGCCTATTGGCTGCCGGTAGACCAGTACACCGGCGGCATCGAACATGCCACCATGCACCTGATCTATACCCGCTTTTTCACCAAAGCCATGCACGATATGGGCGTGGTGCATTTTGACGAGCCCATGCTGCGCCTGTACAACCAGGGCATGGTGCTGGGTGAAGACGGCGAAAAGATGAGCAAAAGTCGCGGCAATGTCATCGCCCCCGACGATCTGGTGCGGCAGTATGGCGCCGATGTGGTGCGCACTTTTTTGATGTTCTTTGCCAGGTGGGACCTGGGCGGCCCGTGGGACAGTCAGGGGATCAGAGGATCACAGCGATTCATCGAAGATGTGTGGAACCTGGTGGTAGAAGCCAAACCGCCGCAAAAAAGTCAGGCCGAAGAGGGACAGATCAAGGCATTGCGCCGCGCCGTGCATCAGACCATCAACAAAGTGACCCAGGACATTGAGGCCTTTGGGTTCAACACGGCTATTGCCGCCCTGATGAGCCTGCGCAACACCATGAAAGCAGCGCGAGAGACGCCCGTAGTGCATACGGTCGCCTGGGATGAGGCGGTGGAAAATCTGCTCTTGCTGTTGGCCCCCTTTGCGCCGCACATCACCGAAGAACTGTGGCAGCGCATCGGCAAGACCGGCAGCATTCACCTGCAAGCCTGGCCCAAATGGGACGCCGCTGCCGCGGCCGAGGAAACCATCACCCTGGTGGTGCAGATCAACGGCAAGGTGCGCGACCGCATCGAAGCGCCGGTGGATATTGACCAGGCCGACATGGAGCGGTTGGCCCGTCAGAGCGAGACTGTGCTGCGACACATCGAAGGCAAACAAATTGTCAAGGTGGTGATCGTGCCAGGCAAGCTGGTCAACGTGGTGGTCAAATAACATACAAAGATCAAAGACACCTGGCGGGTTGGATCAACCCGCCAGGTGTCTTTTTTTATATAGATAAATTCAACCCATCCAGCAAAATCAACAACTCGGCATTGGCAGGGATGTCACTCATCGAATGGCCGTAATGGACATAGCGCACCATGCCGGCCCTGTCAATGATGGCCTGCGCCGGCATGCGCCCCAGCTTGAACAGGTTGACCTCCTGGCCGTACAGTTTCAACACCGTGTGAGCCGGATCGGGTAGGCCGACAAAAGGCAGCTCTTCTTCCTGCCAGTACGCGGCCATCGCAGCGGCGTCATCTGGCCCCACCACCACAATCTCGGCCCCTCGCCCGGTAAACTGATCATATTCCCGGCGCAACTGCGCCATGTGCCGGCGGCAGAAGGGTCAAATCAGGCCGCGGTTAAAAACCAGAACCACGTGCTTTTGGCCGCGATAATCGGATAACTGCACCAACCGCCCTCGCAAGTCGGCCAATGCAAAATCGGGAGCGGCAACATTCAAGGCAACCCGTGCCATCATAGCCTCCTTGTCCCAAAAAATCCCAGGAGCGTGCTGAAAAACCCTCTCACCACCAAGACACAAAGGACACAAGGCATTTCTAAAAACGCTCAAGTATTGCAAACCTCTGTGTTCTCAGTATCCTTTGTGGTAAAAACAGACTTTTTCAGCGGCCTTCTAGTCAAAAAAGTCCTCATCGCCGGCGGGCAAATAGCGGCTGGCCGCGTCGGGATCGAGTTCCACGCCCAGGCCTGGCCGATCCCACACCTCGATCATGCTGTCCCTGACAATGGGCTGCGGCAGCCCTTTGACAATATCATACCACCATTCGGGTTTGCCCAACGGATACTCGAAAGCGATATAGTTGGCCGGCATGGCTGCGCACACCTGCACCAGTGCTGCCAGGCCGATCAGCCCATCGAAAACACCGTGCGGGGCCATCAAGATACCGTGCAGGTCGGCATACTCGGCCACCCACTTGAGCTCAGCAATGCCGCCAATGTCGGCCGGGTCGGGGCCGATGATGTTGACCGCCTGCCGCTCGATCAGTTCTTTGAAATTTTGCCGCAAATAGATCTGCTCGCCGGTGTGGATGGGCGTCGAGGTACTGGTGGTAATGTCGCGATACACATCGGCCAACACATAGGGGTTGTAATCGCCGTTCACCGTGTCTTCGAGCCACATAATGTTCAACGGCTCCAGGGCGCGGGCCAGGCGAATCACGTCGGTGGGCATCCAGCCCGGTCCACAGTCCAGGGCCAGGCCGACCTCATCGCCCAACACGGCCTTCATCGCCTCGACACAGGCGATCACGTGCTTGAGGCCGCGTTCGGTGAGCAGACCGCGATTGCTGTGCGGGGCGCCCGGCTGCAATTCACCATAGAAAAAATGAGGGATGCGCGCCGGCATAGGGCTGTGAAAGCCGATGGGCTGCTTGATGATGCTGAATCCTTCAGGGGCCGCCTTCATCAAGGCCATGTTGGCGGCATAATCCTCCGGCTCAAAGCCGTTCATCGGAAAGCGCACCCCACCGTTATACACACGTACGGCGTCACGCACCTTGCCACCCAACAATTTGTATACCGGCAGCCCGGCGGCCTTGCCGGCCAGGTCCCACAAGGCCATTTCGATGGCGCTGACCGCGCTGCCCCAGGGCTTGAAACTGCCCATGCGCCGAATCTTGAGCATCACCCGCTCGACCTGGGTAGGGTCTTCTCCAATCAGGTATTGCTTGTAAAACAGCACATGTGGCTTGAGGTAGGGCTTGGCCGACTCGGCCTCGCCATAACCGCAAAGGCCTTCGTCTGTGACCAGGCGCACCACCGGGTTTTGCCCCAAGATGGTGCATTTGAGATCGGTGATTTTCATATTGCCTCCCAATAAAAAAATCAGGTTTGAGCAAACAACTGCCCAAACCCGATTTTTTTTGATATTTAGCGACTTTCGGGGATGCGCAAGATGGCGCGCGTGCCGCGCCCTAATGTGCTTTCGATGCGCAGCGTGCCGCCCAACATTTGCACCCGCTCCATCATCGTAGTCAGGCCGATGGTCTTTTGCGCCTCGGCCTGCGCCAAAGCGCGGTCTACGTCAAAGCCCACGCCGTCATCCTCAACCACCGCTTCCACAGCGTCCCCATCCATCTTGAGCGAAACAGTCACGCGCGAAGGACGAGCATGGGCGGCGGCATTGTTCATAAATTCCTGCACCGCCCGGAACATGGTGACTTCATTATACGAAGCCATTCGATGTTCTTTGCCACTAAAGTGAAACTCGGCCGGGATATTGGTCTTGTCGGTCCAGGTCGAGACGTATCGCTTGAGCGTCGGCATCAGCCCCAGATCGTCCAACATCATCGGACGCAAGTCGGCGATAAAAGAGCGTGTCTTTTGAAATGTTTCGTTCACAGCCACTTTGAGGCGATCCAATTCTTCCATCGCCTTGGACGGATCTTTTTTGAACAACCGCTGACAGATTTCAGCCTGCAAGATCAGGTTGGTCAGCGATTGAGCCGGACCATCGTGCATGCGCCTGGATAGGTTTTCTTTTTCGCTCTCTTGGGCCTCGATGATGCGAATGACCATAGACTGGGCCGGCGTAAAGCCGACAGACTGACTCTTTTGGGACGTGTCCGGTTCAACCTGCCCCAAAAAGTCAATCACCCGAAGAAGCAACTCGTTGTGTCGCTTTAGGCTATCGCGCTTGTCTTGCAGCTTTTCGAGTTGCCCGCGCATCATAAACAAGCGGCCCTGTGCCTTTTGAGCTGCCGTATAGATGTTTTGAATGTCGCCGCGTGGCGCCGTGTCAATGCTATTTTCGATCTGACGCAGCCGGTTGGTGATCTCGGCATTCTGCTGCGTCATCTTGTCCACTTCGGTGCTGGTCTGTTTGATCAGCATCTCGATTTCCTTGAGCTCGCGCTGAATTTGCTCGCTCTCTTGACGACACTCTTTGAGGAATTGTTGAACCTGACTGATGGTTTCTTCTGACACAGACGCCTCTCCTTGCAGACAAATCCGGCCGGCAGGCCCAAGCCGCTCAACCTGAACTGGATGGCCTTACATTTGCGCGGCGCGCCACCAGGTGTGGTATTTGGTGCGTAGCTCGTCTTCTGATGGCATTGGGAAATACAACAAACTGCCCTGATTGCCCAAATAGTACCCGCTCTTGACCGTGCGGAACAGAAAACTAGTGGTGTGAATACGATCTACAATTTTGACGCGAATCGGCTTGGTAGCCAGTTCCATCAAACACTCACGATAGTGATCAATGTTGGAATAAGGCAGCCCTTGTGAAGAGCCAAACTCGGGGTCCTGGGCCAACCCGCCCAGGGTCAGTTCGATAAAGCACAGCGCCGGCACGGTCACCAGGGATTTGGCCGGATCGCTCAAAAAATCAAAAAACTCTTGCGGTGCCAGCGTGCTGACCGCGCGCGGGTAGACCGGGGCGATCTCCTGGTATAGATGGAACTTGTCTTCAAAACGCGGCAGCGAATCGGCGGCATCCAACCCCAGCGTGCGCCCATTTTGCGTGGTCACATAGAGCTTGCGCACCGCGCTCAGCGGCACATGCTCCAGGACACGATAGATGGAAATGTACACCGAGCTTTTGGGACTGCCGTCTTCGTGAGGCACCAACCGCTTGTAACCTGCCTCAATGTCGAAATAGGGATGACGAAAATCGGGGTCCATCTCAAAGAACATGGCCTGGCTATACGACTTTTTCTTGTCACCCACCGCGTAATACACCCCAAACGCATCGGGGTCCAACTGGGAAGCGATCAGTGCTTCCGGCATCACCGACAGATACAGATGAGTCTCCATTGACATCCTCCCTTCTGTGTGAAAACAAATTGGCTCATGCCGAGTATTGATACATTATGTTATTATATTTTGATTTGTAAAGTTCTTAAAACAAGTATAACACAACTCTGATAAACCGTCAAGCATCCGGCGCCGTCGGCAAGGCCCCGCCGGCGATGCGCTGATAAGCGTCAACCATCCCTTGAAAATGAGTCACGCTGCCCTGCCGCAACCCGCCCATGCGGTTGCGAGCCAGCCACAGTTCGCTGTATTCGGCCAGCCAGGCACGCAGGTCTTGGGCCAAGGCGTCGGCCTGAGACATTAAATCGGGTTTGGCCTTGAGGCCTTGGGCCAGAGCTGCCTTGAACTCGCCCAGATCGCAGGCATGTCGCAAAAGATGGGCGGCGTTGGCAAACTCGCGGCGCACCAAAGTGGCATCTGTGCCCTGCGGTCGCGCCTGCGCCATCAACGACATGGCGGCATCAATGGCATAGCGCGCTTCTTGAAACAGTTGGGGTGAAACGGTGCCAAAATCGAACCGCTGACCGGACAGTTGCTCTACCGGCATGTACAGCAGACTGACCAAAAAGCTGGCATTGTGGATGTGCTGACCGGTCAGCCGCTCATAGACCTTGTACACGTTGCCCAGATCAAAGGCGACTCGCCCCATATCGCCGCTGGGGTCTTGAAAGACCTGAAGGCCCAGCACGGCCGGCAGATCGATCTCGGCATTGGCTTGCAGACACCACGACACGGCGGCGCCATAGGTGTAGCCCAGATACGAAGTGGGCAGATGTTGCCAGTGTCCGTGATCGCCCCAATCGGTATTGAGATAGCCCACTGCGCCGTGCTTGAGGCCGTTCTCGGCAGCACTGCGCAGATTGCCCATGGCATTGTCGGTGCGGCCGGCCAGGCTGTTCCAGCTCGAGGTGCCAGGGCAGACGTAAAAAGGGATGCCGGCGCGGGCAAAATGGGCACCGTGGCTGTCAAAGGGATGATCGGCCTCGTAACCCCACTCCAGAGCAACGCAGTCAGAGGGCAGCTCGGCGATCAGTTCAGGTTGATGGATGATAATATCGCCCCAGAACATCATAGTGCGGCCGCGCTGCTTGACCAGTTGATAGATTTGCAGCAAAAAGTCGAGATAGACGCGATGGACGCCCCTTTCGGCGCAGATTTCGCGGCTGCGCCCCTGCCCCACATCGTGACTCTCATCGCAACCCACATTGAAAAAGCGGCTGCTAAAATGCGGCAACAGGTCGTCATACATGCTGCGCAGCAGGTCCAGGCTGCGCGGGTCGGTGGGGTTGAGCGAAAACGGCCCGCTGCTGCGCCCGCCCCAAAACCACTCAAAGCCATCCGGCGCCTCGGCCAGTTCAATGTAACGCGGCCGGGTCAGCCACGGTACCAGGTGCCCCAGCGAATTTTGGTTGGGCACCAGGTCAATGAACCGTTCGCGACAAAAAGCATCCAGTTCGAGAATATCTTGTCCGGTGAGCGGCGAAGCGTCTTGCCACACTTCTTGATGCTCGCGGTAGGCAAAAGTATGTTCCATGTACAATTCAAGATGATTGATCTTGAGGCCGGCCAGCCGATCCACCAGTTCCATCAACATCTTGAGGGTTGGCACGCGGGAGCGGCTCACATCCAACATCAGGCCACGCACGGCAAAGTCAGGGTCATCGCGGATGGTCAGACAGGGAATGGCCCCGCCAAACTGCCGGATCAGTTGATTCAGCGTGCAAACACCATAAAAAACGCCAGCAGCATCATGGCCGCTGAGAATGATCCGCGCGGGGCCGACGTTCAGCACATAGCCTTGCGGCTTGCTCACCTGAGAAGAAACGCTCAAAACCACCGCCACGTCGCCGGGATTGCCGCGCTCTTGGACCACGATCTGCGTCGGCGTCGCCGCATCGGCCAACAAGGCCTGCTGCAATCGCTGCGCCGTCCTCAGCACGGCCGCATCGGCCGCATCGATCACGATCTGGCTGTGTGGAGCAAAACAGAAAAACCCATCGCGCCTTTCCAGGTATCGGGGCATGGGGACAAGCAAAATTTTCGAATCAGGCATATTTGTTCCTTTCTTGGAATAGAACCCCCCTTAGAGTCCGCTGAAAAAGTCTATTTCTACCACAAAGGACACCGAGAACACCAAGGTTTACGATGCTTTTGAGTTTTTAGAAATACTTTGTGTCCTTTGTATCTTGGTGGTGAGGGAGTTTTTCAGCACGCTCCTTGAGCCTGTGCTGATTATAGCCTGAAATGAATCTTGATTCAAATTTTTGTCATTCGCTGCTCATCTTGGGCGCAGGCCCTCATAGCCCTGCAACAGCGGCCACAAGGCCTGGTATTGCTCAAAACGTGCGGCGTATCGCGCCTGACGGGCCGGGTCGGGCGCAAACTCGCGCTCTGGTCGCACCATCGCTTCGACGCCTTGTTGATACGAGTCAAAAACGCCGCTGCCCACGCCGGCCATGATCGCCGCGCCCAATGCCCCGGCCTCGGTCACGCGAGGGCGCAGACAGGGAATGCCAAACACATCGGCGTTGAGCTGTACCCACACATCCGATTTGCTGCCGCCGCCGACCACGCGAAAATCGGCAATTTGGATGCCGGTGGGTGGCAATTCGCCGATGCAGCCGCGCAGATAAAAGGCCGCGCCCTCCAGCAACCCTTTCAAAATATCGCCACGCGCTGTTTCCAGGCGCAACCCCAACAGCACGCCGGCAGAATCGGCGATAAAGTGCGGCGGGCCGGTGGGCGCCCAGTGCGGCAGAGCCAGCACGCTGCTTTGATCGGCGGGCATTTCGGCCAGCAAATCGGCATAAATATCGCGCCCTTGCGCCTGCACCTGCCGGTGTTCGACGACGGCAAACGTGTCGCGAAACCACTTGAGCAGCACACCGCCCTGGTTATAGATGAAACAGAGATAGAGGCCCGGCACCGCGTGATGTTCGGTGTTCAATCCGCGCTCGATCATCAGCGCTGGAGCGGGCCGCTGCGCAAAAGCTGGAGCAATGCAAAAGAATGTGCCCATGCCCAACATAGCCTGACCGGGTTTGATCACACCGCAGCCCAGCGCATTGGCACATTGATCGTGCGCGCCCGACACCAGCAGCACATCGGGCAGCAGTCCCAGGTCGGCGGCGGCTGCTGGCGCAATGCGCCCAATGGCCGTGCCAGAAGGGACCGTCGCCGGCAATTTATCACGTTCCAGGTCGGCCCAGGCCAGCAGCTCATCCGACCAGTCGGCGCGGTCCAGATCGAACAAAAGGGTGCGGTTAGCCAGCGAATAATCGGTGGGCGGCGAGCCGCCCGGCTCACCGCCCAACATCAAAGACACCAGGCTGCTCCAGAACAAAAATTTGAACGTCTGATGATACAGGTCGGGTTGGTGTTCACGTATCCACTTGAGCCGCGTCAAGGTGTAGGGATTGCCCAGCGTGTTGCCGTTGATGCGATACAGCCGCTCATTGTCCAACGTGCAGCCCAACGACGGCAAATATTCTCGGCCGCGCAGGTCGAAATTGGGGTTGATGGACGGCCCCAAGATGCGGCGGTCGGCGCTGACCGGCACCACCGCCTCGCCCATCGAAGAGACCGCCAACGCCCGCACCGGGTCGGCGGCTGCCAGAGCCACCGCCTGACGGATGCTGTCCTTGATTTTGTCCCACACCTCATTGGCGTCCAACTCGGCCCAGCCCGGTTGGGGGCGCCGCAGATTGTACTCGCGATAGGCCGACGCCAGAGCCTGCCCATCCAAAGAAAATACCACAGCCTTGCAACCGGTGGTGCCGACATCAATGCCCAAAAGGCTCATAAGACTCCTTTCCTCTGCACCTGGAAGGCCGCTGAAAAAGTCTACTTTTACCACAAAGGATACCGAGAACACAAAGGTTTGCAATTCTTGCGTTTTTAGAAATGCTTTGTGCCCTTTGTGTCTTGGTGGTGAGAGGTTTTTTCAGCATGCTCCTGGCAGTTCCGGGTCTTGATACAACGTCAGGAACGCCAACTCGACCGACAAACTGCCAGGTTCAGTGATACGCAACCTCTAAACTCGGGCCGTTTACGCTTCGCCGATGATGCGACTGCGCCGGCCCGAGATGGCCATATCATCACGCAGCAACTCGACGGTGCGCGCATAGACGGCCTCTTGCGCCGCTGCCACACTGGCCGAAAGGCGCAACGCCGCCTCAAAAGCCCGCCGAACCTCAGACGCCACATTCACTTTGGCGATCCCTCTGGCAATGGCCGCCTGCACAACATCGCGTTGAATCCCCGACCCGCCGTGCAAAACCAGCGGGATGCCAGCGGCCTGGCGCAGCCGCTCCAGATGATCCAGGTTCAACCGCGCCTGAATCTTGGGGCCGTCTTTGGCCGCGCCCGAAACGGGGCCATGGATGTTGCCCACCGCCACCGACAGCCAATCGCAGCCGGTCTCGCGCACAAAACGAGCTGCTTCTTGTATATCTGTAAAACCACGCCCCGATGCATACAATTCCTCATATGGCGGCAAAGGGCCGGCCTCATGCCCCAACACCGCGCCCAACTCGGCTTCGCATGGAATGTCGGCCTGATGCGCCAACTCGACAGCCTGCCGCGTGACGCGGATATTGTCGGGCAAGGGCAGACGCGAACCATCAATCATCACCGAACCATATCCCAGCGCGATGGCCTGGCGCAAAATAGAGACATAGTCCACCTGGAGACCGTCCTCATCTATAACCGGCACATGATCCAAATGCAGGCGCACATACGCCGGGTTGGCCCAGCGCGTAAATTCGGCCATCACCGCCGCCAGCCCGCCGCTCTCAAACTTGGACCATTCCAGCCGCGCCGTCTCGATCAGGGCAAACGCATCCTGATCAATGACCGCGCGAATCAGCGGCTCGATCATGGGCAAATAGGGCGCGTTAAACGCCGGCACGACCAGGCCGGCGGCGCAGGCATTTCGTACCGCATCAGCCGTGCTCCACATGATGTTCATCCTTCCTGCGGCACCGACACCTCAAACCCCAAATAACGGGTCAAGGCTTCGCGGATCGGCGCCAGGTGCGACCCTGGTGTCACGCTGACATGGTGACGATAGCCACCGTAACCCACGTGCAGCAATACGTCTTGCAGCCGATCAATTTGAGCCACGCCGGCGCAGCCAAAAAAATCGGGCGGGATGGGGTCTTGGGTGAACCGCCCCTGGCCGAGATAAAAGCGCAGTTGTCCGGCATCCGTCATCATGCTGCCCAAAGTGATGTCTTGGGCGGCGATGCGCCCCACATGGCAGCCATAACCACAGCCCTGCCCCACCGCATTGGCCAGGATGGCATGATCAACGATTTTCCCCTCATCGGTCATCAGACTTTGAGGCACCGGTCCACAGTGAAACAAGATGCACTTGTTCTCGTCAGCGCCATAGTTGTTGTTCCAGTCCAGGCAGGCGGCCGGCCGCCCCGATGCCAGGCTGAGGGCACGCATCGCCACCGCATTGCCTACATCCACCTCGCACGCCGCAGTGACGCCGCGATCGTTCAATTTGCCCAACAGCACACAGCCCGAAATGCCCAACTGCTCTTGCAACTCGATCCAGCAGCGCAAGGCGATGGCATCCAGGCGATAATTCGCGATCAGCTCGTCCAACACCACGCCCAATCGCACAATGCGCTCAAATGCGGCCTCAGGCACGCCGTCCCAACGGGCATACGCGCGAAGCGCATCCGCCTGGGCCCGGTAGGCCGGGTCGGTGACGGCGATTTTGCTCATCCACGCAAACACACTGGACAGGTCAAAAGTTTCCATCGTAATGCCGTGCCGCTGCAAAGCCACTTCGTCAATGCGCACTGTCTTGAACGGCGTGGTGCGCGCGCCGATGGCCCCCACCACCATTTTTCTCATCCCCTTGACCACCCGGCAGACACGATCAAAATAAGCGACCTGGTCGCGAAACTGGTTGCCGGTAGGGTGAACGACATGGGGTTTGAGGGCGGTAAAGGGCAGTCCGTATTGATAGAACACGTCCATAATCGAAAACTTGCCGCAAAATGCATCGCGCCGCAGTTCGGGAGCCATTTTATCCAGTTCGTCTGGATAAGCCTGGAGCAAGATCGGCACACCGGCGTCTTGAAGCGCGGCCACGGCGCCGGTCTCATCGCCAAAATTGGGCAAACAGAGAATGACGCCGTCGTACTGGCCGCGATGGTCCTGCAAAAAACGAGCATAGACCTGCCCCTCTTGCGGCGTCTCGACCGCTCCCAGGCGAGTGGCGTCGGCATCCAGCATCAACACCTCATGTCCCCATGCCCGCAGCGTCTGCGACAATTCATCCCTGGCGGCGGCCATCAATGAGCCGGGAAAAAAGCCGCGGTTGCCAAAAAACAGTGCAAAAGTTGATTTGTTCATTCCATAGCATCCTTTCTGTATCGTGGATCATACGAACTTGGCTTTGCTCAGAGTGACAGGCTATCGGGTTCTGTTGAAAATAGCTCTCAATAGAGTGCCGCACGCCGCGCTGCGTAGCAGCGTCTGTGCGGGACATTGTAGAACAACGGCATTGTTTTACAACGCAAGTTTGGCACGAAGGCGCACCAAACTCTTTATCCGACATTTTCGTGCTGGGTGATGCATAGCGACCTGTGCCTATCCCGTGAAATTATTGCTTTTGGGGCCACAATTTTCGGAGTGACAAATCCCTGTCTGGTCCCGATTCGTTCGAGATAGGCATGATGATCGCTTATTTTATTCCCCATAAACACATCGTGTTATCGTGCGATACTGAAGCTAACAGCCTGGCATTTGGCGCAAAAGCGACGCCATTCACACCTGCGGTGTGTCCTTTCAAAGAGATCAATTCGCGGCCTGTCTCGACATCCCACAATTTGATCGTTTTATCTGCGCTGCCTGTCGCCACGATTTTGCTGTCGGGCGAAAAGACAATATCATTCAAAGGCTCTGTGTGTTCTATCAAGATGTGTCTTTTTTGCCCAGCTGCCCAATCCCAAAGTTCCACTTTTCTGGAAATGCCCCCCCAGGCCACGAGCCGACCATCTGGAGAAAAAACCACAACGTCTGCATGATAATATCCTCTGAGAAGAGACAGTTCCCGACCTGTTGCTACATCCCACAGCCTGACATTGGCGCCTCGATCACCCGAAGCTAAAACAGCGCTGTTGGGTGAAAAAGCCAAACCGCCGACCTTCTGAAAATGCCCATAGAGGGCATAATACTCTCGTCCAGTTTCTATATTCCATAACTCGATGACCGGATTCAAGGGTGTAATGTCTGACGATACACAGACCTTGCCATCAGGAGAGATAGCTATAATGTCCACAAACGCTGTGTGTCCCGCAAGTGTATACAGCACCTCACCGGTCGCAATATCCAGCAAGCTGATCGTTTTGTCTTGATTTGCCCATGCTGCAAGTCGGCCATCTGGCGAGAAAAAAGCCATCGCGCCACTTGTTGGTATCGTTCGAGTTTTGTTAAGCGTCACGGCATCATACAGAACAATACCCTGATTCCCAGATACCAAAATCGTCTGACCATCCGGTGTCCACGCGATATTTTCGACCTTATCCACATCCAGGCATACCAGCCGAGTCATTTGGGCGATATTCTCTGGTGAGATAACCGCCGCAGAATCGTATAAAGATGGGATAGATGTCAGAGTGGGAATGATTGTGACCACTGTCGCCTCAACAGATGGCGCCGTAGGTGTTGGTCCAGTCGCATAACAAGCCAGTGTCATAACAACCAGAAACATCGCGATGATGATCGTCAGCCTGTAATCGAAGGAAGGATCCCAGGGCGACCTCGGCCCGGGATACCAATGGCCCAGACCCTTTTGCACCAAGTGCCGATATATCCTGTGGATTTTGAGCATAAACATGCATCTCCTTTTATGGCCCCAAGACAAACGGTTCGCTGACCGGCCGGGACATTTTTTGGCTCGTCAGGTAGACCAGCACCAGCAGAGCCACATGCGCCAGACTGGACAGCACCACCAACCAGATCACCTCGTTATAGCCACCGAGGATGGCGCCAAGAATATCGGCCAGGTGAAACAGCACCGTCACCGCCCAGATGGGCAAGTCGCCTTGAAATGTGAGCGGATGTTTCATCTTGCCTTTCCAAAGAACGATCAACAGAGCGGTGGGGAAAGCGAGGTGAAAACCAAACATCACCCACTCGGCGCTGCTGCCTTTGGTAAAGAACGGCGCCAGCCACAAAAGCACCTGAGAAAGCGGGCTGACCATCGTCGCCAGGGCAAGCACCAACGCAGCCAGCGGATACACATAGCCCACCAGAGGCTTGTAGCCCGAACGCTTGAACCACCAGCGACCGATCAGAATGTAAACGGCCGCATACATCATGATCAACATCCAGCCGGGAAAATTATAGACCGGGATGTCATAAATATTCACCATACCCGGCTGGAGCAGCCATGTCCACCGACCGGTGGCCACGCCCTGCGTGGTGAAAACCTGTCTGACGGCGACCGGATCCAGAGACAAGTCTTGCAGCATGCCCAACAGCCCCATCACAAAGGGCTTGCACCAGTTGGGGATGTCCATTTTCTTCAACAGCCACAGCCCCACCACCAACACATCCATTTCGATCAGCGGCACAGACAGCGGCACATCGCCGATCATCAAGAACGACCGACCATAGACGTACCACTGATTGACCACTGCAAAATTTTCAAAAATGCTGGCATAGAGAAAAACAAAGCTGAAACATTCGAGCAGGATGGCTGTTGGGTGGCGGCTCTTGCGCACCACTACCAGCACGACGACGAGGGTGATCAACAGGGTCAGAATGTCCATCAAAAGCCAGGGCATAGGGATCGGGGTGTGAAACAGGTGTTTCATTTGGGAACTCCTTGCTCAATGAACCAAGTCATTGGCTGTGAAAACCGTCTCAAGAGCGCGGCACGCGCAATGCTGACCCGCGCCGCGCTGTGAGAGACGGCGTTAGAGAACAACAGACCGTCTCCCACCCTCTAGCAGTCTGTCGGATTGAGGATGCCGGAATCCCGAACTCGTTCGGGGACACCCCACTCAGTGCGTTAAAATTGCCAGGTTGGGGACTCGCCACCGCTCAAAGCTCTCTGACAGCCTGCCCGTTTCCCTCCATCGCCTACCGCCACAGGCGCGGCAGCAATTCGTGATACAAGGCATGTCGCCACACCACCCAGGTATGGCCGGTGCCGGGCAGCGTCCAATAGATGTGATGGATGCCCCGTTCGGTGAGCAGGGCATGCATCTGCTCCATCCCTTCGGTGGCCAGGGCGTCGAGTGTGCCGCAGCCCAAAAAGAGCAGGTTGAGCTTGCGGTTGGTCGCTTGCGGGTCGGCTACCAGGTCGGGGTGATTTTCGGCAAAATTGCCGCGCCCCGCGCTCAAAATGCCGATATAGCTGAACAGGTCGAGGTGGCCCAGACCGATGTGATCGGTCTGCCCGCCGCCCATCGAAAGCCCGGCCATGGCCCGGTGATCGCGGTCGGCCTGGATGCGGTATGCCCCCTCAACCAGCGGCATCACGTCGCTGAGCAGGTCTTGCTCGAACAACGGGGTGTTCTTCTGCAAGTCTTGCCACGAGGCCATACGCGGCACGGCCTGGCCAAAAGGCATAACAATGATCATCGGTTTGGCCTTCGGATATAGTTCATCCGCGCCTTGAGCCAGCAGGTTATCCATGATCAGGTGAGCGCGCCCCACCGATATCCAACCGCTGGCATCGTCGCCGCCGCCATGTAGCAGGTACAGCACCGGGTAGGTTTGATCGGGGTGGGCCGCATAGTCGGGCGGGGTGTACACATACACGTCGCGCACGTCACCCAACGTTTTGGATGTATAAAAGTGGCGGTGCAGGGTGCCGTGCGGCACATCTCTGGCCTCATAATATGCCGGTACGCCATCGGCAGGCACAGTGAGCAAACTCTGCGACGACATGGTGCCGGTTTTCACGGCCGGGTTGCTGCTATCTATAAAGGACGCGCCGTCTATGACAAACACATAATCATAAATGTCGGGCGGCAAGGGTCCCAGGGTCAGCGTCCACAGGCCGGCCTCGTCTTTGCCGTCAAAAGCCACACTCATATCGGCGCTGCCCAGGGCGTTGAGCAACGACCCCGAACCGAGCAGCACACTCGTGGCTTGCGGCGCCGAGACGCGAAACGTCACCGTGCGGTCGGCATGCACTTCTGGGGAGACCAGGCCGCGTCGCGGCATCCAGGTAAACTGCACCTTGTCGGCCCGGTACATAATGCCGGCGCTGTTCCATTCGGCCAGCAGGCAGGGACCAAAGCGGCTCTCGTGCGGCTGCCCGACCAACTCGCCGGCGAGAATTTTTTGGGCGCAGGCGGCCAGATCATCCAGCAGCGTGCCGGCCGGGGTGGGTTGGCCGTGCGAAGGGGCGATCACGTCAAACTCGCCGGCAAACGCGCGCAGCCGCGCCAGGCTGTTGGCAAACTCGCGCAGGGTGAGCGAAGTGTCCAGGTGCAGCCAGACCGGGCCCGGACGCGGCGAATCGCCACTGAACAGGATGCGCGTCTGCCGATCGAGCAGACAGATCGAGCCGGGCGAATGTCCTGGCACGCCGATCACTTGAAGGTCGCGCCCACCCAGGTGAAACACATAGCCATCATAGACGGCCATCAGGTGCGCGCCTGATTCTTGGGCCAGGGGCATGTCGTTGGTGTGGATATAGACCTGCGCAAATTGCCCGTTGCCCGAAGTGTGGTCGCGGTGTCCGTGCGTGTTGACCACCCAGACCGGCAGCGAGGTCAACGTGGCCAGCAGGCCGGGCAGATCGCCGGCGCCCCAGCCGGTGTCAATCAGCAAAGCCCGTTCCTGCCCGGTCACCAGATACATCACCCCGCCGCGAACGTCCTCAATGTACCAAACGCCATCGGCAACCACCATTGTTTTGAATTCATCGGCCATTTCAACCTCCTTGTCAAAATGTAATCGTTCAGCGAGATGCTTCGAGCAACAAAACAGCCCCCAGCATGACCCAAAGTGCGAAACCAGGCCCCGTCAAAACGCTTGTGCAGGTACCCAGTCTAAAGGCTGACCGCTGATCAAATCTACCACCTGTCGCGGTGAACCTGCGCCGGATCGTATTGGGTGCGCGGCTCTTTGTGTTCGGCCGGGTGACCCAAGCACAACACGCTGGCCAGGCCAATTTCGGCAGGAATGTCCAGCACGCGGCGGATCGGCTCTTCGCGTTCGGGCTTGCCATAGCAGCCCAAGAACACGCTGCCCAGCCCCAACCCGGCAGCAGCCACGAGGATGTTTTGCGTGGCCAGGGTGCAATCTTGCAGCCACCAGCTCGAAACAGACGGGTTGCCGCAAACCACAATCACCAGGGCAGCGTCGGGCAGCGTGCGGCTGTAGGGTGAATCTTGGGCGATAGCCTGGAGCGTCTTTTTGTCGGTGACAGCTATAAACTGCCAGGGCCGCTTGTTCATGGCCGACGGCGCAGCCATGCCCGCCTCCAGCAAGCTGGTGATGTCGGCCTCGCTGATCGGCTCGGTGGTATATTGGCGGATGCTGCGTCGGCAAAAGATGATGTTCAGTCGCTCGTCCATTGGATGCTCCTTTCAAACTGCAGATGAACTGGACTCGTTCTCATTGCTCTGGCACAAGAACGAGTCCGGGTAGCATATCTTATTTGATGCCCAGCTTGGCCTTGGCGCTGGTCAGTGCCGGCCCCAACACCTGCGAAGTCAGGTCAATGGCCTGCCAGGCCAGGTTTCGGTTAAAGTCATCTACTTTGCCCGAATCTTTGCACGAGATATAGGCCGGGCGGGTGCGGTCCAACGAATAAATAAAGGAAAGGACGTACCGCGCGTCAATTTCTTCCCAATCACCCGGCACATCCTCATAAAACACACCCGATTTGAGAATGGCCTCATACGTGGCGATATAGGTCTGGCAGGCGGCGGCCGAGTCGCTGCCGCTGACGCCGTTCAAAGCACCCTGCAAAACGGGCAAATAACCGTTCAAATTGACAATGTTCTGATACAATTCTTGGGCATTGAAATAGTGCGCCGGAAAGATGCCCAACGTCTCTTGAGGGTTGGAGCGATAGTACAACCTGACCGGCTCCAGAGTGGGCACCGGCGTCGGGGTGATGGTAGGCGTCGCCGTTGGCCGATGCGTGGGCGTCTCGGTGGGTTTGGGCGTTGCCGTTGGCTCAGGGGTAGCCGTTTGAGTGGGTGTGGCTGTGGCCGTTGAGGTCGGCGTTGATGTGGGTGTGGCTGTGTGTGTCGGCGTCGGCGTGAAGGTGGGTGTCGAGGTGGCGGTGGCCGTGTGCGTCGGTGTCGGCGTGGAGGTGGGCGTGGAGGTGGACGTGCCGGTGGGCGTGACGGTGGGAGCCTCGGCGGTTTGGGTGGCAAAGATGGCGGCGGCAATTTCGGTGGCCTGCGCATCGCGCTGCTGCTGCGAATTGCCACATGCGGCCAACAGAGTCACAGCAAACAGGCAAAACAATACGGCAACGACAAAACGAGGTTTCATTGTTCTCTCCTTGAAAAAATGGGTGGGCCAACGATTCAAGAGCGATCTTGAATTTCCCGGGTTGGCAGCACATAGTGACGAAAAAACAGAGATGTGTCAAAGCAAATTGTGTTTTTCTATTTTTCGCCTCCTTGATGTGATGATATAGCAGGACTTGCGCAAAACGTTGGTTGAGCCTGCCGAAACCAATATTTTGGCATCAAAGGCCTATGTCTCTTTGTTCTCCCGACCAGAAGGTAACAGATGTTTCAGCCCGGCCTGCATTTGAGATATACCGGTCGGCTTGGATTGGCGATCTTTATCTTTTTGAATGCCATCAGCCAGCAAGCCTATCATTTTTTCCGGCGGCGGCAGCATAGCCAGCTCTCGATCAAGGACATCTGGATTCAAATTCAATTCGGCGACGCGGATCATCGCCTGATCGAACAAGTCCTCACGCGCATTGGCCGACTGGACAACATCTTGGGCAGTCTGCTTTTGATAGCGGCGATGGCGACATTTGTCTACAAACTGCACCATACCATCCCAAAGAATACCTAAAACCGACTTGAGAATACTGACATACTCGCTAATCTGATTGACCGCCTGATATTTAGACCGGTAATATTCCAGCCGCGATTCCGAAATCAGCGGCACGATGGCACTCAAACTGACGACCATGACTATTACATCGTCAACCATGCCAAGTATTTTGACCCATCTGGATGTGTCGGGGATGATGTCTAGAGGTGAAACAATATAGATCAAAACGGCAGCAGCCAGTGTGCGAGCAGGTAAAGACAGTTCTTCATCATTCATCATCTCGGCGAAAATCTGGCTGTTAACCTCGAAATCTACCAGCCATGCCTTGAGCAAATTGACAAACGACGTCATTCGCCCGCCCGTTTCTTGATTCTGCGGCTCGTCTGCCTGACTCATGCGTTCGCCTCCTCTCGATGCATCTGAATGCGCTCATAATTTTCTTGCGTTCGCAGCAGCAGCTCGTTAAAACGCTGCTTGAACCAATCGGCAAGTCGCTCCTCTAGCACATCGGGATGAAGCGTTTTCATCATCGCCCGATAGGCCGTCTTGATCTCATCCATCGGCGCCGTCTCTGAAAGACCAAACCATTCATAAGGATTATCGCCAATGGCTTGAATGATCGCCAGGACGATCACCTGGAGCTTTTTATCACCCTGTTTCAAAAACCGCTGGAACGCTACAGCAATGCCGGCGGCAGCGCAAGTGCCAGATATGATCCATCCAACCGGCCCCAGCACCACACCCAACAGCGTTGTGGCCCCCTGATAGATGGCCCATGGAAAAGTGATGCCAATAGCCGCAGAAATCGCACTCAATCCGGTCGTCGTTGCAATATAGATGCCAAACCCCGACATTTCACCGGCGATCACGCCAACGGCAGGCAGCAGACCAACCCCCATCCCCCGGGCGCGCTTTTTTAGTTCATCGTCTGCTTTTTTGAGGATTTCGGCTCTTTCATCCTTGCCCAATGTCTCCAACTGCTTGCGAAAAATTTGTTCCCATGCAGCCTTTACCTGGCGCACAAGCCACTCTGTGCTGACGGCATCCCAGTCATCACACGAAACTTGGAACCCACGGGCAGCGCGGATCAGCGCAGCTCTCATTACCTCATCTTTGGTCGCTGTTTTGGACAATTTGGCCGCATCCCGCAGAAAAGGGAAAATCACGCCACGAATCAACACGTCTCGAGTACGCGGAGGATAATACCCGTCGCCTCGGATCAGACGCGCCATATCTTGCAATTCCTCTACCTGAAGACGATACAGTGCCTCGAAAGTAAATCCAAATGCGCTCATAGAAATACCCTCTGTTCAGGTGACTATTTATCACTCCCGATTTTCTCTTCGGACGGTCGCAAAATAAGAAACCCATCTACTGCCGATTCTGCCAGCGCCGCCACCTGACTTTCAAAGTCAGAGGGTGTGATATTATGGGTTTCCAACAACTGGTACTGCGTCTTGTAACCTTCCAGCACGTTATTTCGAGCCACCAGCTTTTGCAACGAGGGAATGACTCGAGTGCGCTGCCGCTCGATGCTGTCCACATTCAAAAATGGCGTTTGTTTAGTCACCATTCTTTTTACCGAAGAAATGACCTGTTTGGAGCCTTTGGCAAGCTCACTGGAATTGCCTTGCGAATACCAGGGACCAATTCTCCCTCGCAGTTCATCAATCCAACCATAGCCCTTTTCTTCTCCATACGCAAAATCCAGCCATTCAACCAGCCCGGATACAGGCACATCTTGGACAAAATCGCTAGACAGAAAACGTTCTGGATCTGGTTCTAGCAAAAATTCATTGGTTATCCGTCGGGCCTGCCTGACCCAAAAATTGCTCGTTTCATCTAGATCTCGACAGGCCATCTCCAACATGCCCAACTCGGCCAGGCAACGAGTATGCGCCAACGAGGTCAGGCAAAAATACTCTTCATAGGCCATGGCAATCTCCAAAGTCTCCGCACCTGCCAGCAATTCCTTGTACTTGAGACTGATCGGCGCCAGAATGTTTTTGGAATTGAACAACATATCATGCCGATGGCTCGGATTCTTGATGCCAGACACATTCAGCAAATCTCGCAGAGCCGCAGACAGCCGGGATCGTTCCTCCAATTCCAACAAGCCGCGAAGGGCTTTGACCTGAGATTGCAATTCGCTCAGTCTTCCTTCCAACGTTTTCAACTTGTCATTCAACACAGTAAACCCAACAGCCGTTACAGCCAGATTTAGCCCCGATAACGCCATCGTGCTGGTTGCTACCTGCAAAATCTGGCGAGTCGCCGCTGTCAACGCATTGATCTGTCCTGATACGCCGGCCACTTGTTTTGATAATTTGTGCAACTGATAGGTATTTAAAAGATCAAACCCTGTCGAGATCGGGTCAAAGAACCCACCCCCCAAAACCTGCGAGGCCACAGGCACAAGATGGCGCACGATCTGACCAGCGCGCTCTGTGCCTGCCGCCCATCGAATCACTCCGCCATACATTTTGTATTTGCCAATAATCAAACCACCCCAAACATCTGGCGGGACAAGTCTTGTCACGCTCCAGCCTGCAATCACCGACACAACCTCCTTTTTAGACAGCTAAACACCCTGATCGATCCATCTCGACAGAAACCAGAGTTCATCAAACTCTGATAGAAATACAGCCATCAACTATTCTCTGCTGTCAATCGGCAGCCAAAACTCGCAGTATGTATCCTCGTTATTCGGTAAATCGAGTGGCGGGTAGACCTCCATTTCGGGCGCCAGAGCATGGACATAGCCCGAAGCGGGCAGCCATTCCATAAACGCATACATTTCGGCGCGGACGATGGAATCGGGCACCGCGCCACGGCACTCGAAAACCGCCCACCGACCGCCCGGCACAGTGTAAAGCTCCAGCCCGTCCACCTGAATGCCGTCTGGGTTTTCAACGGCAATCATATAGTCAAACTCGCGCCGGGCCGGGTCCTGCTCCACCCGTGAAATCCCCAGCGTGACTCCTTGTGTCTGAGCGCCAGGCCGCAGTTGGGTAATCCGTCCAAACACATCAAACAGCCCCTCCTGGCGACACTGCACCCAAAACCGACCAAAAGCCTCGTTATCCGGCCCGCCGATCCAGGTTTTCTTGCCGATCACGGCAAAAGAAGGACGTTCAACGATACGATAAGAAACCACCCTGCATCTCCTTTTGCGTCTACATTCTGCGCAAGCACAAAAAAAAGAGATACTCAGATCAATCTGCGCATCTCTTGATTTAACCCTGAGCAAACTCTAAATCACCACATGCCGTTGATCGTGCGCCGGGCCATTGACCGGCAGCCGCACAAAAAAGGTGCTGCCTGGCAGCGCTTCTTCATCATACCCAGAGCTTTCCACCCACACCCGCCCGCCATGCGCTTCGATGATGCCGCGTGCAATGGGTAGCCCCAGCCCCGGCCCTGCGCCTTTGAACTTGGTCTGGCCGGTTGAGTGCAGGTTCAAATCGCCCACGCGGTAAAACTTTTCAAAGATCAACTCGTGATGTTCGGCATCAATGCCGATGCCCGTGTCGGCAATGGCCACCTGCACCTCTTCGTCGCCGGGCAACAAATAAGCGCGGATGTCAATGCGCCCACCGTCCGGCGTAAACTTGATGCCGTTGATGATAATGTTGCGAAAGGCCTGATGCAGGCGCGTCTCGTCGGCGATAATATCGGGCAGCGATTCCAGCCCGCTGGTTGTCACCACCTGATGCCGCTCACGCAGCGCATCTTTGAGCCCTTCCAACACCCGCTCGATGGTATAACGCAGCGAAGTGGGGATGGGATGGATCATGAACGCTTCGGTCTCGATCAGCGACACATCCAGCATGGCATCCACCACCGATTGAAGACGCAAGGCCCCTTTGGAGATGTTTTGCACGTTCGAGCGCACGATGGTCGGCGTCACCACCCCCGATTCGGCCAGCTCCATCAAAATATCGGTATAGCCGCGAATGTGCGTCAGCGGTGTCTTGAGCTCGTGCGAGGCAATGCTGATAAAGTCCGACTTGGTGCGGTCAATGATCGCCAGCCGGTCGTTGGTGGCAGTCAAATCCTGGTTCAACTGGGTGATTTCGGCATTCAGCCGCTTGAGATCTTCAACCAGACGGGCGTTTTCCAGGGCGATGGCCGTCTGCCCGGCCAGGGTGCGCAGCAGGGCAATGTCGCGCGACGAATACGGCTCGCCCGATTTTTTGGCCCCCAGCACCAAAATACCCAACAACTGCTCCTGCGCCCGGATCGGCACATAGACCTCCACGTCCAGACTGCCCAGCCAGCTCCGCTCCTCAGGAGCCATATCCTGGTACATCGGCAGCAGGTCCAGGTCATATTGCAGCAGCGGCACGCCGGTCTCGATCATATAAGCGATGGCCGGGTTGGTCTCGCTCATCACAATTGGCTCGACATCCATCGTCCCCATACCGCTGATCGGCCGCAGGCGCAGGCGCGGATTTTCGTCGCACACCAGCAACCCGCCGCGTTGAAACTCCATCGCCTCGCTGATGATGCCGATGGACACCGTAACCAACACGTGCAGGTCCAGGATGTTGCTGATGCCCTGACTGTACTCGCGCAGAATCCGGTCACGGTCATAACCCTCGCCAAACAAGAGGCGATCAATCCAACGCTGCACCCATTGGCGAAAGGCCGGATACAAAATAGCCAGCAGCAAAGCCACGCCGGCCATGCTGAGAATGATATTTTGAATAAAGGGAGGAAACTGGATCAGATATTGAGAGAGGAAAATGCCGCCGAAAAAGAGCAACCCGGTCAACAAGGTCAGCAGCAAATAGCGGATGCCCTGCCGGGTAATGCCCGTCAAGTCGGGCAGATGATGGCTGAGCAGAGCAATGCCGGCCAGCGCAGTGCCGAGCCAGTGCAGCATGGTCCCCAACTCGTCATAGGGAAAGCCCAAAAGAATGAACAGGCTGTCGCCGGCCAGGATAAGGATGAGAATGAGGATCCAATAGCGCAACCGGTTGCGATACAACGGCCGCTTCATCTGGCAGTAGGTATTCCAACTGACAAAATAGGCCGCCCCCGACATGCCGGCCCAACCGATGATGGCCAGAGCGGTGGCCAGACTGAGCGACGAGATCACCGACCACAACGGCCACTCTACTCGCGCCCCGTCCAAAACGGCCATCGCCCCAAGCAAGACGCCGCCTATTGCCGGCCAAACCCACAGTTTTTTGGTCTCCTGGCGCAAAAAAGCGGTGGTCAGCATACCCAGCAAAAAAGAGAGGACCACCACGCCATAGGCCATAGCCATCCGGGCCACAGATTGCCAATACGGGTCCACAATCACCCAGTCTGAGATGCCGCGCAGCAGGGCCCACAGCATCGAAAAAATCACATACAAGATCAAATAGACGGTGACTGCCTGCTTTTTGCCTTTGCGGACAAAGGGAATGATCAGCGCGCCGTACCCGATAGCAATTGTGATCAACCAAATCAGTTGTCGATCCAGGCCCATATTTCCCCCACTTTGTCAGAACCGCCCTGCCGCTTTCAGTATAACATATTTCGGCCAATGCGCCAATTTTTCGGCGGCGAACCCTCACTACAGTCATCCGTTCGCGGCCAGCAGCCGCTTGAGCTCTTCCAGTTCATCATCCTTGATCGTAAACCAGTTATCGCGCTGGGGAAATTCGCGCGCCGTCACATCCTGGACATACTGCGTCAGACCGTTCAAAATCACCTGACCAGCTTGACCATAAACGCGCGCCATCTTGGGGGTAAACTTGGGATAGAGGCCAAACATGTCGTGAAAGATCAACAACTGGCCGTGCGCATGCGGCCCCGACCCCAATCCGATGATGGGGATGCCGGATCGCTCGGTGATCACCTGACACAACCGGTCTGGCACCAACTCGAGCAAGATAGAAAACGCGCCGGCATCTTCTAGCGCACGGGCAGCATCCACGATCTTTTTGGCCTGAGCGGCGCTTTTGCCTTGCACCCGGAACCCGCCCAATGCCGACACACTTTGCGGTGTCAGCCCCAGATGCCCCATCACCGGAATGCCCGCCCGCACAATGCCGGCCACCCGGTCGGCCACCTCAACGCCACCCTCCAGCTTGATCGCATCGCAGCCCGCTTCGGCCATAAACCGCCCGGCGTTGCGAATGGCCGTCTCTACCGAGGGTTGATAGGTCATGTAGGGCATATCACCGATGAGCCACGCGCTGGGTGAGCCGCGCCGCACCGCCTGAGCATGGGCGATCATGATGTCCATCGTCACCGGCAGGGTGCTGTCATAGCCCAACACGGTCATGCCCAGGCTATCGCCCACCAGCAAAATGTCCAGTCCGGCCTGTTCCATAAAAAACGCCGTAGGATAATCATAGCAGGTCAGCATCGTGATCGGCACATGATGCTCCATCTTGTCGAACAAGGTGCCCAACGTCACTTTTTTACGCTCTGGGGACATTTTTTCCTCCTTGAAAAAATAGACCAAAATTGACCGCCACTATGACGATTTTACCCTAAACCCGTACCGAACGCAACATCTGCTCAGGCGGCCATCCCCACCATCAACTGCGCCTGAGCCATCACCTGTTCGAGTTGCTGACGCATCGCCGGGTCTGACTCGTCGGCCATCTCGGACAGCAACGTTTTGCATATCTCGATCAGGCGGGGCGTCACCAGTTCGGAAGCATCATGGAGAATCTGTCGTGTCTCGTCGGGATATTGAGCATGCAGCAAGCGTTCGATCAACACAAATTCGGCCGGCGTGTTTTCACGAATGACATGTTCAATCGCTTCGCGCACCTGCTGAAGCACGGCCAGCGACTGAGCCTGCCCTTCTTGCTCGCTTTGCTCCATGCTGATTCGCAACACCGTCAAAAAGCTCTGGTCTATTTCGGTGATATGCTCCTCTACCGCGGCCTTGATGTCGGGGCTTTGAACGATCTCGTGCAACAGTTGGGCCTTTTCCTGAACGAGGGCGCGCCTCTGCGCATCTATTTCTTGCGACAACCGCAGCACCCGTGTGCGCAGCCCCTTGAGCTGCTGCACCAGGGCCGCATCGCCGGCAGCCTGCGCCTGACCGATCTGTTCGGTCAACACCTGGAAAAAGCGATAATCAATCCATTCGCGGGTCAGGCCGATCAACATGCCCAAAAGATCATCCGCAGATTCTTCGGGCACCATCAGCATGCGTCGAATCAACTCATCTTGGGTCAGATTTTCATCCAGCCCGCGCACCACCTGCTCCCAAATATCTTGTTGACGGGCAATGTCCTGACCGACCTCGGTCTGCTCCATCAACCTGGTCTGCAAACGGTTTAGCCTTTCAACCTGCTCCGCCTGCCCGCTCTGGGTCATCATCTTGATCAACGACGAGAGCAAGACGAAAAATTCGGTGTCAATGAGTGACTGGTTTTCCCGAATCATACTGGCCAGCAACAACCCATCATCCAGCGATTCAACCATTTGATTGATCATCCGCACTTTGCGCTCACGCGCCTGGAGCATTTCTTGCGTGACTCCATCCGCCTCCAAAATGGCCTGAAGCAGTGACGGATAGGTGATAAAGATGCGCGGTTGAAGCAAATAGCCTTTGCGCTGCTCGGTCGGCAGCGAATTCATCACCGCCCGACTCATCTCGCCAATCACGCGCTGACGTTCGGCCTCACGCATGCCCAACTCTTGAGGCACCAGACAAAACAACAACTCTTTTTCAGGGTCATGATAGACAAATGGAATGTTCAAGATGCCCGTCGTCCCGCACTGCGGACACGTGCCGGCATTCACCTGGCCTTGCAACAAGGCTGTTTTCAGGCGAGGATTTTTACCCACATCAATCACATTGATCACCGCCGCCGAATAAGACATTCGACACGACGGGCAGGTGACTGTGGTCATTTGTCGTGCAGACATAGATTAGCCTTTCATTAAATAAATAGAACGAATAAACCGCGCTATTATAGCACAAATTGCCCCTCGCGTCACCCCATCGCGTAGGGGCAACCCTTGCGATTGCCCTGCCACCCATCACTCAGACCAGGCCGCGCCATCCACCACCTGCCCAGTGCGCTTTTCGGGCGCGGTCATACCCTCTTGCCACAACCAATAATCGTGGCCGCCACCGCCGGCGCGGGTAAAAGTCAGAGTGCAATGGTTTTCCTGCCGATCCAGGGCATAGATCGTCACCATACCCCGATACCGCCACTGCGCCGCATGCAGATCATCGGCCGCCGCCCGCACCGCCTCTTGAATAGATAGACCCATTTTAAGATACAAAGCGATACTCCGCGCTGTGCCGGCACGGATGGTCATCTCGCCAAAGCCGGTACAGGCCGCCGCCCCAAAGCGATTGTCGGCATAGCTGCCGGCCCCGATGATCGGCGAATCGCCCAGCCGACCGGGATACTTCCAGCCCCAACCGCTGGTGCTGACGCCGGTCGCCATATCGCCGTGCCGGTCGCGGGCGATAATACACACCGTACCGTGCGCCGTCTCCGGGTCGGCGGTGAGGCGTGCCCACGGCGCCAGCCGCTCCGGCGGCCAGTTTTCGGGCCAGCCAGCCTGCTGCTCTGGGGGCATGTGGTCCCAAATCCACCTGGCCCAGCCTTTGCGCACCTCGTCGCTCATCAAGTCGCCCCGCTCGGCGCCGATCTCGTCGGCAAAGCGCGCCGCCCCCTCGCCCACCAGCAGCACATGCGGCAACTCGAGCATCACCCGCCGCGCCACGCTGATGGGGTGAATAAACCCATGCAGCGCGCCCACCGCGCCCACGCTCAAAGTGCGCCCATCCATAATGCTGGCATCCAGCTCGTGTCGCCCCAAGATGTTGGGCCAGGCATCCTGGCCCACGCTGTGTTCGTAAGGGTCTATTTCCACCAGACGAATACCGGTCTCGACGGCATCCAGCGCACTGCCGCCGCTCTGCAAAACCCGCGCCGCCTCGTCAATGCCGGCCCGGGCGGTCCAACTGCCCAACAGGATCATCCTCTATCCTCCTTTGGGCAGACGCAAGGCCTGCCCCGACAACAAGTCATACAAAATAATGATTCATAGATTTTCGTATTGCATCTCCAAACAGATTGATCTGCAATACCAGCCCCATCAACAAGAAGCCCGGCGACAGGCTGATCCACGGCGCCTGTCGCAAAAAAACACGCCCTTCGTTGATCATAGCTCCCCATTCGGGAATGGGCGGCTGCGCACCCAGCCCCAAAAAGCTCAACGTCGTCGCCTGAAGCATCGCCCAGGCTATGTCCATTGTAACCAACACCAGCATCGAGCCGAGCATGTTGGGCCAGATGTGGCGAACCAAGATGCGCCCGTCGGTGCAGCCGACAATGTGCGCTGCGCGCACAAACCAGGCCCGCCGCAGGTGCAAGACGCTGCTGCGCGCCATACGAATATAGCGCGGCATGCCGATCAACCCGATGGCCAGAGTAGTCTGTCGCAGCCCCGGCCCCAGCCAGGCCAGCACCAGGCCGGCCAGCAAAAGGCCCGGAAAAGCCAGCATCACGTCGGTCAACATGCCGACAAGAGTCCGCACCCAACCCTCATAATAGCCGGCCAGCACGCCCAACACCACGCCAGGCAAGCAGGCCATCCCCACCGCCAGCAGGCCCACCGGCACAGAGCGGCGAGCGCCATAGACGGTGCGGCACAACACGTCGCGACCAAATTGATCCTGGCCCAACCAATGCTGCGCCGATGGAGGCCGCAGCATATCGGCTGGCGACATGTCCAGCGGATCGCAGGGCCGCAGCCAGGGCATCGCCAGGATCAACAGCAAGGTCAGGCTCAACGCCAACCCGCTACCGACGACCGCCGGCGCGCCATACCAGGGCCGCCGCGGCGCGATGGCGGCGAGGCGGCGCGGCGCAAAAGGACGCGGCGGATAGCGGCGGGTGGGGATGGGATAAGGGCGCACATGAAGCGGTTTCGACATGGCTTTACTCGTGATACAGGCGCGGATCCAAATACCCGCCGGCCAGATCGGTCAGCAAATGCACCCCGATCCACACCACCGCGCCCAGCAGCACCACGCCCTGCACCACCGGGTAATCGTGGTACAAGATGGCCTCGGCCAACGTGCGTCCCAACCCGGCGCGGGCAAACAGGCTCTCGGTGATCACGGCGCCGCTGAGCATCTGCCCCAACTGCAAGCCGATTATGTTCAAGGTAGGGATCATGGCGTTGCGCCAGGCATGCCGCATCAAGACGTGCCGCTCGCTCAAGCCCCTGGCTCGCGCCGCCATGATATACTCGCGATCCAACACCTCATCCAACTGGGTTCGCAGCGTACGGGCGATGGCCGCCGCCGAAATCAGCCCCAAAGTCAGCGCCGGCAGGATCAGGTGTCCCATTGTGCCTTGTCCGGCAGAGGGCAGCCAGGGGCAAACCTTACCGGCTACCCCGATCAAGAGCAGCCCCCAGATCGAGACCGGCAGCGAGATGCCCACCACCGACAGCCAAGTCAACCCGCGATCCGGCCAACCTGACCGGTACCAGGCTCCCAGCATGCCGACCGACAATCCCACACTTACAGCCACTCCCATCGCTGCTCCGGCCAGAGCCGCCGTCGCCGCTGCCTGCTGTGCCAAAATCTGCGCCACCGCCTGTCGAGTCAACAGCGACCGCCCTAGTTCGCCCCGTATCAGGCCGAGCATAAAGGCAATATATTGCTGCCACAACGGGCGATCCAGCCCCCAGGCCGCGCCCAATCGAGCCACGTCGGCGGCACTACCCCCGCTTTGCGCCGCCAGCACCGCCGCCGGACTACCCGGCAAGGCCCGCATCAGCACAAAAACCAGGCTGGCCACACCCCACAAGACGACCAGCGCGCTCAAGAGCCTTTGCCCCACATACGCCCGCATCGGCCTCACTCCACCGACACATCATACAGCCAGGGGAACCAACCCTGTGCGTCATAGCGCAGCCCACGCACTCGCGCCGAGACCACGTTCAGGTTCACATAATCGCGGATAGGCAGGATCAAGGCCTGCGCCATGATGCGCTGCTGCACTTGGACATAGGCGACCTGCCGCTCCGATTCGCTCGACAAGGCCATTCCTTGCTCCAGCAGCCGATCCAGGTCGGCGTCGCGGATGTGCGACCAGTTAAATCCGCCATCGGCGTTGGCCGAATGAAAAGCCGCATACAGCACGTGCGGATCGCTGCCCGAAAAAGTAAAGGGAATCAGGTGATACTGCCCATCGGCAGCCGCCTGCACCGCCGCAGCATAGGCCAGCAGTTGCAACTCGAGCTGAACACCGACCTGCCGCCATTGCGCTTGCAACATTTGCGCCACCTCTGGCACAAACCCCCAACTCATCAATACAGCCTGCAAAACCAACGGCTGCCCATCGCGCTCACGAATGCCATCGCCATCCCCGTCATGCCAGCCGGCCTGATCGAGCAGTTGGGCCGCCTGCTGCGGATCAAAGGGATACAGAGCGTCCAAATTGTCGGCATAGCTCCAGGTGACGCGGCTCAGCGGCCCGTGCGCCGCCGGCGACAGCCCCATAAACACCGTCTGCACAATGGTTTGCCGGTCGGTGGCATAGAGCAAAGCTCGACGCACTCGCACATCGTCGGTAGGCGGATACGTCACATTGATGTAAAACTGCAACGGCTGGCCCGGCACCGAGACCGGTTCGAGTTGAAACCGCCGATCTTGGGCCAGCCGCGCCGCGTCGGCCGGCGGCACCTCGCCTATCACATCCACCTGCCCAGACTCGAGCGCTACGGCGCGAGTGGCCGGGTCGGTGAAAAAGCGAAACTCGATCTCGCGCAAATAGGCCGGCCCCCGGTGAGCCATAAAATCGGGCGGCCAGGCATAATCGGGATTGCGCTCCAAAATCAAATGATCTTTTGGCACATACTCGCGCAGGCGAAACGGCCCCGTGCCAATCTGATGAAAGGCATAATCATCGCCCCACTTTTGAATCGCCGCCGGCGAAGCCATAGCCAGGTATACCTGGCTGGCCGCGCTCAAAAACGGGGCAAATGGCGCGCTGAACGACACCTCGGCCGTCCACCCGTCGGCGGCCCGGCAGCCAACAAAAGGCCCCAGCAGATTGCGCGCTTTGGCCGACCGGGTAGCCGGATCGGCGATGCGGGCCAGGTTAAAGCAGACCGCCTCGGCGTTGAACGGCGTGCCATCGTGAAATTTCACATCGCGGCGCAGATAAAAAGTGTACACTGTGCCATCCGGCGAGATCTCCCACCGCTCGGCCAGCCCCGGCACAAACCGCCCATCGGGAGCCAGCCACACCAGCGGATCATACACACTGCTCAGCGGGATGCCCAACTCGGACGAGGCGCCCACATGCGGATCCAGGCTGGAAGGGACCAGGGTCAGACCATACACCAGTCGGTCCGGGCGTGTCGTCGGGCGACACGAAACCAGCAACATCAAAAGCACCAGGCCAGAAACCCAACGGATCATTTTTCCTGTCTGTCGTTTCATCTTGCACCTGAACTACATTATCATTCTATGAAACCACCGGGCGAGACCGCGCTGCCCACATCGCCTGCCCGCGCAGCCCCCACCAGGCTGCCGCCGTTTCCACAACAAACCCGCACAACAAAGCCATCACCGCGCGCGTGGCCCCCGAGACCGGCAACCAGGCCAGCAGTGGCATCGCCGCCACAATCGCGGCCACGCGCGCCGGCCCGCTGATGGTCAAAGCGCGGGTGCGTCGCTCTAACAAACCGATGCCGTGCAAATACGCCCGCACCATCACCACCAACGGAAACAGGGTAAAGGTAAGCAGCGGCCACTTGCACAGCGGCAACAAACCTGCCTCGACGCCGATCAGCGTGCCCAGAATCACATCGCGCAGCGGCGTACCGAACAAAACCAGCATCAAGACCCAGCTAAATAGGCCGCAGCCCACCACAAAACGGCCAAAACTCGCCAGGCTGCCAGGTGTGTCTTGAAAAGAAGCCGGCAGATTGCGCAGATCGTTCAGCCAGCCATAAGGCAAATGCCCCAGCGCATAAACCACCGTCAACACGGCCAAAGCCTCTGTCCCATCGCGGCCGCGCGAGACCATCAGGTTGATCAAGGGACGGCTAAACCCCTGCACGGCCATGATCAAGGCCAGCGGCCAAAAGAACCGCCAGATGGCCGACATGGACAATGACGACGGGGCTGCGCTCTGTTCGCTCAAGCGCGGTCGCACACACCGCCGATACCCCAGCCAACTCACCGTCAACTCGGCCAACATGCCCGCCCATGTGACCAGCAAAGGCAGGCGGATCGGTGCGGCGCGCACCCATGCCGTCGGCAGCAAGCCAAACACCGCCGCCAGGCTGGCCGCGATGCTGGCCAAAACGGCATAGCTGGCAATGTCGGTGCGCTTGAAGCGGATCAACAGCCCCAGGTAAAACGCAGCCAGCGATTGCAACAGCGGCAGCAAACTCAGCCCCAGCAACGCCGACCGTGCCAGGCCGCCCATCGTTTCGCCAACCCCATGCAGGTCGTCAATCACCCAGACGCCCAGCGGCGTCAACCCCAGACAGACCATCACCCCGCTCAGGATCAGCCCCAATATGCTCGCAAAGGCCAGGTTTTTACCCAGTGCAGCACGGCCATCCACCAGCACCAACCCCAACTGGCGCGTCTGCATCAGCGCGCTGTTGAGAAAATTCATCACCCCCCAGGCCAGGCCATAAACGGCCAGCGTCTCAGCGACCTGAGGCATGCGCGTCATACCGCCGTTCAACACCTCTTTGCCCAATTCCTGAATCACCATTGTCAGCACCAGCGGGCCGAGAAAGCGGATAAAAGAGGCATAAAGAAAGCGATTATTTGATTTCAGCACAGACTCGTCGGATTTTATCATGATCGGCCAGATATGAATCGGAGACATGGAGGATCGCACGGAGATCATCGGGCCGCACAGCATCCAGAAAAACAACAAACGTTGGTTTCGACAGGATTTCGACAGCGTTCTACCGAACGCGCTCAGTCTACCAGCTCAACCAACGTTTTGCACAAATCCTGAACGACCCCGAACAAACAGGCGCAGAGGGTGATCTCTCTGCGCCTGCATGGGTCAAAACGACCTATTGAGCAGCCTCGGCCAGTTGTTCGGCCGAAACAATTGAGCCATATCGCGCCTTGAGCGCCTCGAGGCCCTGGCGCTGTTCGGCATATACCTCAAACAACTGTGGCGGAATGTTAGCCTCTTTTTGATAGACCTCTTCCAACCGGGCAATGCGATTCAAGATATTGTCCACATAAAAAGAGAATTGTCTGTCATAAAGCGACTTGGGGTATTCCTTGTTGATTTCGGCAAACAATTTGCGCAGGTCTTCATACAAGGGAATATAGCCGATGGGCGTTTCGATGGCAGCCACGTCGCCATGCGCATACAGTTCCAGCCAGCCCAGCCACACCTTGACATCGCGCTTTTCGCCGAGCAGCTTGCTGCCCTCGCCGCCGCGCGCCCCGTGCGTCAGGAAATAGTTGAGGCCGGCGATGATCGGCTTGTGCGCCAGTTTGGGCGAGTTGAAAAAGACAAACTGAGCATCCATATAATCGGCCAGGGGGCCGGGGATGAACGGCTCGTTGGCCCACGGCTGCGGGCGCACGCCCTTGGCGCCCACCTCGGTGGCAGTGGCCGCCGAGAAAATGGATGCGCCGATCACCACCCCGTGATTGGGACTTTTGGCCACCCACACCGGCGGCATAGTGTCGCTGTCGCGTCCGCTATACGTGACCACGCTGATCGGCACACCGGCCGGGTCTTGGGCCATCGTCGGGTTATAGTTGGCGATAGACAGGTTGGACAGGGTGCAGCGAGCATTGGGGTTGGATATGGGAATGGGCTTGCCGGCCTCATCGAGCTTGCCTTCCCACCACTCGCCGGTATAGTTGATGCCCCTGGTCGGCGCCGGATCGCCATCGCCCACCCAGCGCGGCGTGCCATCCTCGGTGATCAAGACATTCGACCAGATCACCTCGGCGCCCGGCTCGCGCAAAGCCTTCATCAAGTAGGGGTCGCTTTCGCGGTTCATATCTTGGACAATGCCAAAAATGCCGACTTCGGGGTTGACGGCGCGCAGGGTGCCATCCTGGGCGATCCAGATCTGCGCCAGGTCATCGCCGATAAAATCGCTGCCCACCATCGCCGTGGTTGTCTTGCCACAGCCCGACGGCGCCGCGCCGGCAAAATAGGTCTTGCGCCCGTCGGGGCCGGTCATGCCGGTGATAAACATGTGCTCCGACAGCTCGCTCTCTTTGCGGTAATAGGTAGACAGGTCTACGGCAAAGCGGTGATTGCCCTTTTTGAGCAGCAAGGTGTTGCCGGCATAAGTACAAAGCATCGAGAACGTGGTCAGCCAGCTTCGATCCATAAAGACGCGCATATCCACAAAATCTTCGGGGCGGTTGGCGCCTTCGCTGTGAACATTGGTCAAAAACTCGCCGGCGCGTTGCGCCTCTTGGTCAAACTGCTCGTACACATTGCGATACAGGATGTTGGCCGAGTGCATGACATAGGTCGAGGTGGTGATTTCAATGGCCGGCAGTGCAGCCTGCGCCCCGACGGGACCGCGGTTGAAAAAGCCGACCAACAACGTTTTGCCCCGCGCAATATCCACCATAAACTTGTTCACATAGGCCAACGCATCATTGCGCAAAATGCTCTTGGCCAGCACGCTGACCTCTTCATCGGGATTGATGATATACAGGGTCTTGTCTACCACGCGCCCTTGCTCGGCAGGCAGATCAAAGTGAATGGTATGATCGGGCATCGGTAGAGCCTTTTCCTCGCCCTTTTTCAAGCTCCACTCACGCACCCACTGCAAATCGGCCGCCGAGCCGGTGTTGACAAAGACGGCGTCGGGGTTCATCATCGAAATGGCATTGGCGATCTTGAGCAGCGCATCGGAATTGGTAATTTTATCCAGCCGGGCCAGGGTTTCTGCGTCGCATCGTTGCGCAAACAGCGACCGAGCCTCGTCCAGAGTTTTGACCCCGCCGATCTCGGCCAGAATGTCGGTGCCTTTGCATAGTTCTAACATTTTACTCTCCTTCAAAGCAATGGTTTATCAATCAAGATCGTCATTGATCACACGTCAATAAAAACACCTGTCTCAAACGTTCGTTCGCCTTACCATGTCAGTGTCGTCTCCAGCCATGACACGTTGAGCAGAATGGGCAAAATGCAGACAAATCCGATCACCAACACAGCCGACCAGGCCCACCCGCGCCAGAACAGATGACTGCGCAGGCGCACAGCGATAAAATAAACCATCCAGGCGATGGCCGTGCCGGCCTGCTGCGCATTGCGGGTGGCCCCCAGGTCCAACTTTTGTCCCCACCACACATCCAGAGCCAGCGCCACAGCCAGGAACAAGAGCGCCGCACGCACACTCAATTCACCCGCATTGGCCGATACGGCGGCCCAATGCCAGCGCGGCAGGCGCGCCTGCAACCCTCGCCGCCCCAGATCATACAGCCCCACCGCTGCCGCCAGCCCCAGGCAAGCCCCGCCGACCATGTTCAACATCCCGCTGATCAAGGTACTCTCGACCCGCCATGGTCGCGTCGCCGACTGAAATTGAGCCACAGTTGCCCATGTCAACAGGATCAGCGACAGAGCCGCCACCACCAGGCCCGGCCCATATTCGCCACTCCACGAGGCCCAGACCAGATACACCAGCAGCATCACGATAGCGATGCCTGCTGCCATATCTGCCGACGAGATCAACGGCCAGCCATGTCCTCGGATGGCCCGCACCGTCAGGCTGGCTACCAGCAGCATCACTCCCAGCGTCATCGAAACCTGCCCGCTCAGGCCGGCAGCGCGACAAGAACGCACCATCAACCAGCCCCAGGCCGCCGCTGCCGCCGCCACGGCCGCATGCCCCAACCCCCACAATGCTGCCATTCCGATCATCATACCGCCTCTATATTCGGGTCTGCTATCTCTTGCTCCAGGTCGCTCCATGCAGCTTCAAGTCGTTGCTCCAGGCGACCTGACCGCCCATATGTCCGAGCGCGCAAAATCGCCCGCGAACCGCCAGAAAATGCCACAATGCAGACCCACACCTCCTGGCGCGGCAACAGGCAAGCCAAAACGCCCAACCCCAGCCCGATACACCCCGCGGCCATGCTCCACCACCCCGGCGAATAGGCCAGATTGAGAACCACATAACGAGAGACTTGCAGATCAAAAGCAATCCCGGCCAGCGTAAATGTCATCGGAGCATCACCCACTTGCAGCCAGTCCCCGTCCAGCAATGTCTGCTCGCCCTGATCAAAAAGGGCCAGATACAGGCGATATCCATCTGCATCGTCGGCGAGTTTGTTCTCCCAGACAATTTGCCCAACCATCTTTTGATCGGGCAAAATGAACCGGTCGCCCAACTGCTGCACATCGCCCTGGGCCGAAAATGAAAATTGCAGCCAGGCCGATGGCTCTGGACGGACAGTATACTCGGACAGATTGAGCGGACGCCCCTGCCGATCTTGGGCGCTCAACCGCACCGCCAGCCCGCCTTGATCGGTCAACTCGTACATTAGGCCATCCCGCCAGACCCGAGTGCCATACATCACAGCCCATGTCGTTCCATCATCTCCGGCCATCACAGCCTGCCGACCATCGGCCGCCACACTGTGCAGAGTCAGCCGGCGCACCGACCGGTCGCCGATGGTCAGCGGCTTGTCTGGCCCAAGCGACACGCGATATTGCCGCCAACCCCATCGGCCATCTACGGCCAGCCCGCCGATGATCAACAGCAACCCCAGGTAGACAGATAGAGGATACCACCACAGCCAACGCGGATAACGGCCATAAATGTCCACTTGCTGATCCGACATCACCTGCCGCCCCTGCCGGCGCATCACCCGGCTCACGGCTGCGGCCATTTCCGACACAGAATGGGTGCCGTCTATTTGCGCCAGCGGCTGTTTCTGGGAAAACGATTCTGGCAGCGCAGTCGGCCAATCCCAGATCAGACGAATATGATGAGCCAGGCCAACCAGGCTGGCCCATGCGCCCAGGGCCAACAAAAAGCGAAACCACACGCTATGCAAGATTGAAAACAATCCCAGGGCGTTCAGCCAGGCCGCATGAGCGCCCCAGGGTGCATCCAGAGTCATCAGCCATTGATGATACAATGCCGCATTCAGGCGAGCTTGTGTAGGTGATTGGGGAATGATCTGCATCAGGATGATGGCTGTGCCGCCCAGAGCAAGCAGGACGATCCACGTTGATCGAGCCAGACACCATTGCCACAGCCATGCGTCTATTGCGGGGCGTATTCTTGGCGAAAAAGCCGATTGTGAGTCTGTCACCATCATATCATAACCCATCCAGGCGAAGCAAAATTATAACACCGTCCCGTGTTTTCGTCAAAGACATGCCAGAACAGAACAAGTTTTCTAGTGCCTGGTGGAAATATGACGTGGTTTGTCAGAAACGTGGTCTATGCTACACATGTCACGCCCATCCTCAAAATCAATCCACCAGGAGGTATTTTTATGGACCAACAAACTGCTATACAACAAGCCCTATTTCTGGTTGACCGTTCCGGTATCGTCATGCTCGGCACAAACGGCGACCAGGGCAGTCCCAACATCAAGGCAATGCTCAAAATGGAAAACGAGGGTCTGAGAACGGTCTGGCTAAGCACCAATACATCATCTCGACGCGTGGAACAATTGCGCCACGACCCGCGGGCGTGTCTCTATTTCATTGACATGGAAAAATGGATGGGGGTCATGCTGGTCGGTCAGGTAGACTTGTTGCAAGACACCGAATCGCGTCAGCGGCTCTGGCGTGAGGGTTTTGAAAAATACTATGCCCTGGGCATAGATGACCCCGACTATACGGTGTTGCGTTTCAGGGCGCAATGGGGCAATTACTATTACGCGCTGGCAAATGTGACATTTGACATTAAAGATTCCCCTGAAAAAAGTCAATTTTAACGCAGAGACACAGATGAGCAGAGACGCAGAGAACGCTAAAATACCTCAAGCCTTCTCGAACAGCATCACAGCTCGGCGTCTCCGCGCCAGGTTTTTTCAGTGGACTCGCTGAATGAATCCGCTGTGAAAAGGAGATTTCTATGCGGCCCTTGACATTTGATCACCTCGCTCAGCGCGTCGCCAATGGCTGGGTTGAAACAATCCCCTCTTTTGTTCCCATCGCCGACATTCCGGTTCCCGAAACATCGCAACGACAATTTTATGCATTTCTATGCAGCGCCGCTCAAGCCATTCAGGATCATCCCGAATACCTCGACCTGCCTATCCAACCCGACGACGCCTACGAATTCGGCGAACTACAGAACCGACGGCCCAAACTCATTGTGACGATGAAAAGAATGAAAGGCAAAGTAGACAATTTCATCGCCCTTTTGCTCAAGATGGGCGTCGCCGGCGTCATCGAGGGGCAGACCCTGCGCATCCCAAAAACCGATGTAAACCTTATCGCGCCGACGCGCGACCGCCTGGCGCGCTTTGGGCTGACCGTGGAAGCCGGAAAAACGGAGACCGCCGTCACGTGCGCCGCCTTCCCGGAGATGCTCCCGGCCTGGACGTGGCTCGCGGCGGAAGCTGCGCGCACCGCGCCCACCACCGGCCAGAGGCACGTCCCGCCGGTGCGTTTCTCGCGTTGCCTGTACAGCGACAGCTATCCTTACGCCAGAGATGTGCTGCTGCGCCTGGCCGACGATAGCCCTGGCCTGCCGGCATTGATTGCCTTCTTCGAGGAAGAAGGCTATACGCTGGTCTGCAACCGCGATAATCAGATCTACGTGGACTGGGTGAAAGCCTACGGCAAAGCCGACGATCCCCTGAAAGGTTGGTGGGGCGAGCGCACGCACGGCGGACTCAGTTTTGAGTACGACTGGATCCGCAAGAACCCCATGCTCTTTGGGCTGCGCATCCCAAAGTTCAAGACCCTATTGCAGCATTGGGACTCTATGCCCAATCAGGTCAAAGCGTTTGTGATCCAACACACCAGGCATTGCGACGCCTGCGGCTACTGCACGCAAACCGACAAAACCGGCAAACGTCCGCGCGCCTTTAGGACGGTGGAATACAACGGCAAGCACGCGCTCTGTACGCTGTTCCCCGGCTTTGGCTATACCTGGCAAAACCTGGATGAGGCTGTGGCGGCAGACATCCGGGCGTTCCTGACCTTTACCGACGAAACCTTGACTCAACGGTAAACATTTGTCAGCGGATTCGAATCGCCGATTCTCAAGAGGTAAACAACAATGCCCGAACTCCCTGAAATCTATGTGCTGGCCGGCGACATGCGGAAAGAACTGGTCGGTCGCACGTTCGGCAAAATCAAAGTGCTGCAACCCAAGTGTCTCAACGTGCCGGTGGACGAGTTCCAGACGGCAATCAGCGGCGCGGAAATCCGCGACGTGACGCCACGCGGCAAATGGGTGCGCGTGGCCTTGTCGCAGGGCTGGCTGCTGCTCTGCCTGGGCATGGGCGGCGAGATTCTGCTGACCGACCGCGACCATCTGCCGGAAAAACATCGCCTCATCTTTGATTTGACCGACGGCGCTGCGATTGCCGTCAACTTTTGGTGGTTTGGCTTTTCGCACTATGCCCTCACCCTGGCCGATCACAAGATGACCGCCGAACTCGGCCCCGATATGCTCGACCTGAGCCTGGACGAGTTCCGCGCCCTCCTGCGCGGGCGCAAAGGCGCGATCAAGACGCTGCTGCTCGACCAAAAACGCATCGCCGGGATCGGCAACGTCTACGTGCAGGACCCGCTGTTCCTGGCGCGCATCCACCCGCTGCGCTCTATCAACACATTGAGCGACGCCGACATCGCCAACCTGTGGGCGGCACTCCGCGAGACGCTGCAGCAGAGCATCGCCCTGGGCGGCAGCGCGTGGGAGCAGAATCTATACGGCGAAAAGGGGCAATGGGATCAACGCTATATGCGCATCCTGCACCTGGAAAACGCGCCGTGTCCGGTCTGCGGCACAACCGTCGAAAACATCAAAACCGGCAGCACGCATACCCGCGTCTGCCCGGTGTGTCAACCTTTGTAAGACGTTCTCAACGGAGTGAATAGATTTTAACGGAGTTTACGGAGGAAAGTTGAAATGGGAGCAAAACTGGTTAAATTCTCGGTGGAATCGTTTCCGCACACGCGCGTGATGGGGAAAAGCGCCGCTGTTAAAACGGAAGCCGCAATAGACGACCGCACGATTGAGACTTTGTGGGAGAGCATGGCGGAAGATGGCAGTCTGGATTTTCTGCTCGGTTTGCCCACCCGCATAACCCCAAGCCCGGATACGGTTGGGTGGATGGGCGATTGGCAGCCAGGCGCGGAGTTCTACACTTACCTGGCAGGGGTGTTGGTCACACCGGATACGCCTGCGCCGGATGGTTATGTCTACAGAGACATTGCCGTGTGCGAGATGGCCGTTGGATGGTTGCAGGCAACCGACGGCGACGAAGGCGGGAATATCCACGCCGACGCCTCTTTTCACATCAAAAAGGTCATGCAAGAAAATGGCTATGAATACGATGGTTCTTATGGCCTTTTCGAGATGGAATACTACTCGCACGAGCGATTCCGCATCCCGGAGCAACGGGGCGGGCATGCGATCCTGGATTTTTATTCGCCCTGTAAGAAGGCCGGGTAGACGGCAAAAGATAGGAGGAGAGAGTTACCGATGGCTCCGCGCTCGCGCACAGATGCACTGATAGAAGAAATATCGATTAAAGACGTCGATGTCGACAAATTCGTCCACTTGGCCTTGAGTGAGGAACGCGCCAGAGACGAAATCGTCAAACAGATGGTCATGCACCCGCACATCATGGTGTACTACCACTGTTACTACGTCGTTGACAAAGCGAGCCGGCAGAGGCCGGACCTGTTTTATTCCTATTGGCCTGAGATCGCTGCGTTACTACAACACCCAAACTCCTATCACCGGGATTTCGCTCTCACCGTCCTCGCCAACTTAACCCAAGTCGATCAAGAGGACCGGTTCTCAGGAATATATGACGATTACTTTGCGCACGTCAACGACGACAAGTTTATGACGGGGCAATGTTGCGTCCAGAATAGTGTAAAGGTTTTCAGGCACAAACCCGCATTGCGAGACAGGATCATCGCTCTCTTGCTGGACGTGGATAACCAATGCGCTTACTCAGACAAACAACGGGCGGTATTGAAAGCCGATATCCTGGACATATTGGATGCAGTGTACCCAGAAGTAAGCAATAGACGAGAGGTGAATGATTTCATCAAGAACAGCGTCAATAGTATCAGCCCCAAAACAAGGCACAAGGCCAAAGAGCTTATCAAAAAGTATAGTTTGTAGAGGAAAGGAAACGAAAAGCCTGTCAAACCAAAGAGTAGTTTTGGAAAATGTGCCGCGCGTCCACTTTTACGAGGGCGGCAAACGCTGCCCGGAGGACATTATCATCCCGTCGGTGATGCGGGCGGTGCTGGAATACCTGGGCGAAGAGGACTATGGCTGCAAGCATTGCCCGGTGCACGGCCAGGCCTGCAAGGTTTTTTGCACCTACGCGCATCTGGTGGGCGTCTCTGGCGCAGCCGCGTTCCTCTCGTGGAAAGAGGGCTGGCACGGCGACAACATTGCCCTCTTTTATATGGACGCGGATCCCGACGCAGTGGAACGTCATATCTTTGACGCCATCGGCTATGCTTACGAGCAAGTGATAAAAGAGGACGGGCGCAACAACGAGGCCTTGTTCCGCCAGCGCATCGTCGCGAGCATTGACCGCGGGATGCCGGTGTTGGGATACGGCGTCATCGGTCCGCCGGAACCCTCCATCATCACCGGCTATGACGAGGGCGGCGACGTGCTCATCGGCTGGAGCTTTTTTCAGAATTTCCCAGACTTTAACGCGGGGGTCGAGTTTGAGCCGGCGGCTGAAGGACAGCCAGGGGCTGCGGAGCAGCCCCGCTATTTCCGCAAGCGCGACTGGTTCAAGGATACCGAAAACCTGCTCATCATCGGCGAAAAGCGGCCCAAGCCGTCGCTGCCAGAAGTGAGCCGCGCTGCGCTGCGCTGGCTGATCCAGGTCACGCGCACGCCGATGGTACACCCTGAGCCGGATGCGCCAGAGCACTACCGCCAGCGGCACAACGGGCTGGCCGCCTACGACGCCTGGGCCGACCACCTGCTGCACGACACCGAGTGGCCCGCCGATGACGAGGCCACGCTCCACGCGCATCACCAGATTCACAACGACGCTATCGGGTCGCTGGCCGAAGCGCGCTGGTACGGCTCGGTCTTCCTGGCGGAAATCGCCGATCACTTCGCCGCCGGGCCGGGCAAAGCGGGCACGACCGAACACGTCTTCCACGCCGCCGCCTGCTACGCCGCCGAACACGATCTGATGTGGACGCTCTGGGACCTCGCCGGCGGCATCAGCAACCCAGAGGCTTTCCGCGCCATGGCCGATCCCGCCACACGCCGCGCGATGGCCGAGATCGTTCGCCAGGCGCGCGACCAGGATACCAAAGCCGTCGAGCACATGGAACAGGCGTTACTGTAGCGCGATTTGGCAAATCGCGCTATAAAACCAGGCGATAAGGAACACATCATGCATATCCAATGTCACCCCCCTGTGATTTTTGTGAGAGACATCGCCGCTTCGCGCCGGTTCTACGAGGGCTTACTTGGACAGCAAGTGGCGATAGATATGGGCATCAATCTGAGCTTCACAGGCGGCTTTGCGCGCTGGCAAGTAGACCACGCGCACGAGATGATCTTTGGTACGCCGGTGGACGCTGCCGGTCCGTTGGGATGCCAGAACTTTGAATTCTGCTTCGAGACCGATGATTTGGACGCGGCATTTGCGCGGGTCACGGCGGCGAACGCGCCATGCATCCAGCCACCGCAAGAGCAGCCCTGGGGACAGTGTGTGTTTCACGTCTACGATCCCGACGGTCACATCGTCAAAGTGGGCGAGTTGATGACGGTCGTCGTTACCCGATTTTTGGTGGCGGGATTGTCGGCGAATGATACGGCGCGACGCACGAGAATGCCGTTGGAGATGGTGCGAGAGATGGCACACGCCACCGGTAATAAGGTATAGAGGGGGAAAATGGAACCACAAGCCACGCCCGAATTCATCATCAGCCCGATGCGCGTACAAACGTTGCCGGAGATCACCTTTTTTTACGTCACCAGCCCACCGATACCGTTCAGCGATCTCGACAAGTATCTCGATCCCCTGCTGGAAAGCCTCTACGCAGCCAAAGCGCGGGCTAACCTCGGCGAAACCGGACCGGACATCGTCCGTTATTACAAGGCCGGCGATAGCGAGCCGGACAAGCTCCTGATGGAGGTCGGGATTCCGGTCAAACCGGAGATGCAGCCCGCGGGCGCGGCGCAGATCAAAGTGCTGCCGCCCTATCGCTGCGCCAGTCTGCTTCTCTGGGGCAGTCTACTGCACATCGTAGAGGCGTACGAAGCCTTGCAGAAAGGGATGCGGGAAGCGGGATTGGCGCATACCGGCGAGTGCCAGGAGTGGACTTATTACTTTTTGGGCGTCGAGTCGTCGCACAATCTGATGGGAATCACGATGGGAGTCGAGTAGAAAAACTCTAGAGGCCACTGAAAAAGTCTATTTTTACCACAAAGGACACCGAGAACACAAAGGTT
>CAYVBK010000021.1:0-89526 GCA_964449465.1 uncultured Anaerolineae bacterium | reverse complement strand
CTCAGGTGGTCATTACGCTGGGGCGTTTCTCGATGGCGCGATACTTTGCCGGCGAAAAAATATCCGACATTCACGGCAAGGCGCGCAAAATCGGCGGAGTGCTGTATTATCCCATGTATCACCCGGCGGCCGCGCTACATCAACCGGCCCTGCGGCAAACGGTGATGGAGGATATGAAAAAAATCCCCCAACTGATTGCCGAAATGGCTCCCGCTCCGGTTGAAACGCCCCGCCTACAGGTTGAACAGCTCAGTCTGTTCTAAATGTCAAAACTGAAACACGGTCGGTACTCTTGTCCTCTTGACACATCTCACAAGTTCGGTAAAATGGTCAAAAGGACTGATGTTAAAACAGGGGGTGAGCAAAACCAGATCACGGTCTGCCGGAACGACCCGACAAACCAGCAGGACAGATGTAGGTGACCAGCGTGAACCGACTTGAAAACAAACAAAAAATTTTCGCCATACTGCTTGCTGTCGTCGCCATTACGTTGCTTGTGGTGATCGGCCGGTCTGGTTTCTTGTATTGGTCCTGGCCTATTCTTTTTCTAACTCTGGCCTGCATCCTGGCCGAATGGCAGGTGATCCATCTTCCACAAGGTGATCAGCTCACCCTCAGCATCATCTTGATTTTGCTGGCCCTGATGTTCGACTCGGACAAAGCCTCGCCACTTCAACGGGCCGCGGGCGCGACAGAGGTGATTGGACTGGGCACCCTGGTCGGCCACGCATTGCTTCGCCGCCCCAAGTGGGAGCATGGGCTTTACTATGTCGCCCACGCCATTGTCTCGGCTGTGCTGGCCGGCGGCTTTTTCGCCCTGACCAGCCAATATGTTCAGCCCTGGCTGATCCAGACTTTTCACCTCCCGGCCATTGTGGTTTATCTGGCCACTTTTTCGGTTCTATCGGTGTCGCTGATCGGCCGATGGAACAAGGAAATCCTGCACGAAAAAAAGCTGCCCAAGATGGACCCATGGTTTGCCATCCTGCTGGCGCCCATCTCTCTTAGCATGTACTATTTCCTGGCCTTGCGCAGCTTTTCTCTTATTTCGCTGATTGGGCTGGCAATACCGTTGCTGGGCGTCTTGGCGACATTTCGACTCTATATCAACATTGACACCGAACACGACGAAATCAGCCAGCTCTACAAAATCTCGCAGAGCTTTGTGGCTGCTATGAGCCAGGAAGAAACCGTGCAGCGGGTCAGCGGCAGCATTGCTCAAGCCATTTCAGAACTGGCCGAGTGTGATGCCTGCCTGGTTTATGCGCAAAATGCCGAGGCCAACGAATATCTGCTGGCCAATCCGGAACAAGGCGATCACGGGCCAATGATCGTCATGCCCCAACAGGGGTTTCTGGGGCGGGTTATCGCTAGCGGCACCGGTGAATTGGCCAATGACATAGCCACATTGGGATATCTGAGCATCCACGAAGCGCGCTGGACATCGCGCACGGCGGTCATGGCCTTTCCGCTGATGGCCGAAAAGAACATTGTAGGATTGTTGGTGCTGGTGCGTTACCGCCGCCTCTTTACAGCCGAACATTTTCGCATTGTCGGCATCGTAGCCAACCAGGCCGGTGTCACCCTGCACAATGCGCAGATGTACGAAAAATCTTTGCACCTGGCCGACCGCGACCGTCAACTCGACATCCTGAATCAGGCCGCCTTTACGCAGCAGGCCCAACGCGCCATGAGCCGCGCACAATTCTCTAATCAAAGCGTGGCCCTGTTTTTGGGTGACATTGATGATTTTCGCAAAATCAACAACACCTTTGGGCATCAAACCGGCGACAGGGTACTGGCCGGCATTGCCGGCCTGATGAAACAGGCTGTCGAAGGAGTTGGATTTGTGGGACGCTGGGGCGGCGAAGAATTTGTCGTCCTGGTGCCCAACACCGATGAGCAAACCGCTTTGGCCATCGCCGAACTCATCCGCCGGTCGGTGCAGGACTATATTTTCAGAACCAACGAAGGGCAAGAGGTGCGCGCCACCATCAGCACCGGCGTAGCCTTGTTTCCTCGTGATGCCGGTGACATTGTCGCACTGGTCAAGCAGGCTGACCGGGCGGCCTACCTGGCCAAGCGTATGGGCAAAAACCGCGTTTGTCTATACGAGGACCGCAAAGAACAGATGGATGCATTTCAGGAAAGTCATCCTTCACTTGGCGAGACAGGCCAGGTCGCACTGCCGACGACTGTCACAGCCACAGGAGCCGTACAATGAGCCGGTCGGCGCCTGGCATCTGGGCTGTCTGGAGCAGCCGGTTGGATCTCAAACACAGCAACCGCCTTCGCCTGCTTTTGCTGCTGCTGCTTTTTGATATGCTGCTCATCGCGGCAGTGCTGCTCTCTTTTCAAGAGGCCGAACTGATCGATCAAGTCATCCAATACGAGCAGACCCGCGAAATTTATGCCACCCGGATCATTGAACAGGTCTATACCGAAACCACCATCATCACCCAGATCATTCCCTACGGCTCGTTGCCATGATTGAGAATGATCTTGTGGAGCAGTGATCTCGGTCTTGAAAACGAGGAGAAATTATGACATTTCCACTCATCACAGAAGAACACATCAAAATCGCCGAATTGAGCCGCAAAATCGGTCAGATTTTGGTTGAACGAGGCGACTATGAGCAGGCCATGAATCAATTTCGGTTGGGGCTCGAGTACCTGACCGGCGTTGAGCATAACGAAGTGGCGCGCATCTATAACGAGATGGGGCGAGTGTATTGGTATCAAGGCAAACTGCAAGAAGCGCAGGAATGGACTGAAAAAGCCTTTGAACTGGCCGAACGGTTGCTCGATCCAGACGAAGTCGCCCGATTCTTGTATTACGCCGGCATTCGCTATCGCCGACAGGGATCCAACAAACTGGCCCGAGATCACTGGCTGCGCAGCCTGGAGATCAGCAAAGAAACCGGCGACCTGGCCATGCAGGGACGACTGTATCAAAACCTGGGCTGGCAAAGCGAAGAGATGGGCAACTATAAACAGGCTTTGGAACAGTTGGAAAAAGGACGCTCCCTGTCAGAACTGTGCGGCGATATTAGCACGCTGTCGGTGATCCACGAAACCATCGGCGAAACCTATTTTGCATTGGGTGAATGGACCAGGTCTATCGAGCATTTACAGCAAAGCCTCAACCTGGCCGAACAGGCCGGCCTGCGCAAAGCCACTTCGCGCGTCTATAGCGTTTTGGGAGATATTTATCGCAATCAAGGACGATGGACCGAAGCCGACGAATGTTATCAAAATGCCCTGATGGCCATTGGCGGCGGCGGCAACCCACAATCTCTTTTTGTGATCCACCTCAGTCTGGGGCAGATGGCGATGGAACGCGGCCGATATGACAAAGCCCAAGAACACTTTGACCGGTGTTGGGCCACCTGTAGCCAAGGCGTCGGGTTCGTTTCCCGCCAGGCCACCGTCAAAGCGCACATCGCCGAACTGGCCATTGTGTGGGACGACCTGAATAAGGCCGACAAAGAGGCAGACGAATCCATCCGCCTGGCTCAGGAATCCGAGGGCCGTGTCGAATTGGCTTTTGCGACCATGATCAAAGGAATGATCGCCGCTCGCCGCGAACGTTGGCAAGACGCCGAACAATACTATGAACAGGCCCGCGCCATGTTTGAAAACATGTCCACCAGGTACAGTCTGGGACGGATTGCTTACGAAATGGGTATCATGTATCGTCAAAATAACCAAAAGCCCGAAAACGCTCAAAAAGCAGCCGATTTACTGTCTCAGGCGCGCAAAATTTTCACCGAGTTGGGCATCCGAAACATCGCCGACAAATTCCCCCAACTCTGAATAACCCTGATGTCAGTCAGGTAAAACCATGACTCTGGAACGGCTCTGGTCGGAAAAAAAGCCTCTGAAAGAAAAACTGCGTCTGAATGGCCGACAGCGGTTTATGGTTTTGTTGTTTTTTTTCAATATCCTGCTGGTCATCATTCCATTGTTATCTATCCGCAATCAAGAGACCATTCAACACATCCAGACCGTTCAAATTGACATCATCAAACAGGTGGATCAACTGGCCACCGTGCGGGCCGAAAAACAGATGATCGTCTATATCACGGCCACACCCACCGGGCGCGCCATTGCAGCGGCCACGCCCACCTGGACGCCCAGGCCGCCCACCTCTACTCCAACCTGGACGTCGACATGGACACCAGAGCCGCCCACCCCGACTCAAACATCTGAGCCACCCACCGAAACACCGACAGTGCCGCCCAGTCCGACATGGCTGCCCACCGAGACCATCACCCCGACTCGAACGCCAACGCGCCGCCCCACCTGGACACCCTTGCCCACTGCAACAGCCACCGCGTCGGCCACGCCCTCGCCGACACCCACCGAAACGCCCACGCCGGTGCCGCTGCCGACCCGCATTGTGATTACGGCGTCGCCGCCCACCATCGCCGCCGATGGCAGCTCAAGCACCCTGATCCAGATCCAGGTGTTCGATCAGTTTGATCGCCCGATCGCCGACGGCACGACGATCACACTCAACACCTCTTTGGGGCAATTTGGAGGCAGCAGCAGCACGGTCATTTCCACCTTGAATGGCGCAGCCCTGGCGACGCTTACCTCGACCACCACCGCCGGCACAGCCACCATCCAGGCACATGCCGGCGCGGCCTCGGCCAGCACCACCGTGTACCTGAGACCGCCCATATCGGTGCAAAAGACGGCCAACCCCGCCACCGTGCCAACCGGCGGCATTGTGGCCTATACCATCACCATCCGAAATATGGCCGGCGGCGGTGATGCGGCGCAGATCCGTCAATTGAGCGATACGCTGCCGCCCGGCTTGAGCTATGTGCCAGGTTCGACCATCGCCACCCCGGCCGGCGGGTGGAGCGAACCGGCTCTCAACGGCCAAACTCTGATCTGGACACCCTCACCGCAGCCGTGGGCTTTGAGCGGCGGCGGCACATTGGTGATCTCTTTTCAAGCCACCGTCTGGGCCGCCGCCGGCACCTGGACCAACTCGGCAGCGGTCAGCGGCGACAATATCGAAACTACCGGCAGCGGCGACACAGCCCCCATCATCGTGCCAGCGCCGCAGCCGGCCAGCATCACGCCCAACCAGGGTTGCAATGACGCGCCGGTTTCGGCCACCATCAACGGCGTCTACCTGACACCAGGCGCCGCAGTCATGCTGGGCGCATGGCCGCTTCCGGCCACATGGATAGACCCCAACACTCTCCAGGTGATCATTCCAGCGCAAATTGCCGCCGGCCGCTACGACCTGACCGTGATCAATCCCGGCGGCGGCAGCGGCACACTGAGTGGAGCCTATCTGTCATTGAACTGCGGCTCGACAGACACCACGCTTGAAACCGGCTATCTGGGCACCTATGGCTACGAGCCGGGCTTTGCCCCATCGCAAGGAGACGACGACCAGGTACAGGTGATCTTGCTGGCCGTGCCAGAAGGCACCACCGACCCGCTGTATGTGCGCCTGTTCGACCCGGATTGCGGCGGCGCGCTGGACATGCTCAACGGGCTGGCCTGGGACACGCCTTTTACCTTTACCCTCTATGGCGGCAGCGGCGCCTATACTCACCCCGATGTTCGTTCGGCGCACCCCACGGCCGGAGTCGGTTCGGGCATTCCGCTGGTTTCGGCCACATGGGGTGAGGATGCCGCCAGCGACGGGCAGTGGGTTGTCTGGGGGCCGTTCAGCGCCGCCGACGGCGAAGCGGTGAACGGCTGGCGGGTGTTCAAACTGTCAGTAGTGGGCGGCCCGCCGCCCGCCGGCACGCACCTGGCCGATCTCAATGTGTACAATGTCGCCCTCAGCACGGCGGCCCATGCCAATGTGGCCCCCGGCGGCGCACAAATTTTTGCCTTTGCCTGGACTTTTCTCATTCCCCAGTCAAACTGGCAAAACCCGCCGTTTCTCTATCCCTTTGTCGGCGGCAGCGTCAGTGCAATCATTCAGCACAACTGGGACTATGACAACAGCGGATCGGCCGGCATCGAGGCGATCACGCCACGACGCACCTTGACCGCGCCGGCCGATGCCGTATCGGGCAACGACCAGGAGCGCAGCAGCAGTTGGGATGTCTGGCCCGGTGAAAGCGGCACCACCTGGGCCGTGCGGTGCTGGGCGCAAACGCCGATGGACAACCTGGTGACATTTTGGGCCACCGATCAAAACGGAGCGGCCCTGCCTTTGATGGCCCGCTCAACCATCATCTCGCCGCCTTGATTCATCCTTGACTCTTTTCCTATTGACAAAAGGCTTTCGCCAAAGTAACATCGGGGGTGAAAGCCTTTATTATTTATTTACGGTGAGGTGCGCCGATGAAGAAATTGATTTTTCCGATCATCATGAGCATTTTTCTGGCCTGGAGTTTGTGGGCGCGCACAGCCGAGGCCCAGCCGGCCGGCTATCAAGAATATTTTGTGTTGGGCTATGAAGAACACATGTGGCGCGCTTTTATGGAAATCAACGACGACCCAGACCCGTCTCAGTTGATCAACGGCTATATCTGCTCAACGGTCAGCCTGGTAGCCACAGCCGACTTTCAAATTGTCTACTATGATCACTGGGAAGACGGCTATGAAATAGACCCGCTCAACCCCAGACAATCCACCACCGAGATTTACGGCGACGGCAACCCGGCCAACGGCGGACAGGGCGCCGACATTTTGCGTGCGGGCGATGCCCTCAATCTGACCAGCGATCAGAGCCTGGCGGCCACACCAGAGCGGCTACGCTATGTGCCGGTCAGTCCGGCGCGCAACCCGGCCGACATTCGCTACGATGGAGGCGACCGCATCCTCACCAGCGGCGGACCGATCAATGTCACACACGCCATGTGGCCGTACTTGAACCCCTGGATCGGCGGAGCGTGGGAAAACCCAGCCCGCCAGATGTACGAAGACACCTTTGTTTACCGCATCCCCATCGGCGTAGACCTGTACACCGGCACCAACAACCCCTTTGGAGACTTTCGCAACGTCTATATCCAACTGATTGCCTTTGAAGACAATACCACCGTCTCGATCAACAACCTGAGCCAGACGATCAATTTTACGCTGGATCGCGGACAAACCTACTTTAGCCATGGCTATATCAATTCGACGCCATACGCCACCCTCAACATCCCAGTCCATGCTGGAACGGTCATCCGCTCTAACAAGCCCACACAGGTCGGGTTGGTAACCGGAGCCGACGGCTCGTTTCAGGGCCGCTCAATGATCGCGCTACCCGACAAGCTCTGGGGAGCCGACTATGCCGCCGTCGTTCCTAGCGGCAATCTGGGCGACGAGGCCGAAGTCTATATGTCAAACATCAACGATTTTCCTATCACCGTCACCAGCTATGACCGCTTTATCACCGAAACGACTTTTACCATCAGTTCAACCACGCAACCCAGTTCTACCCTGCCTCTGTCGGTACCACGCAAGAGCCTGGTGCCGGCCGATACAGCGGCGCGCCTGACCTCACCGCAAGGGGTGTTTGGCGTACTGATCGCCGGCGGCACCTCGGAAACAGCCTACGACTGGGGCGTCACCGGCATCCCGGCACGATTTTTGACCCAGGACTATTATGTTTCGTGGGCGCCGGGCAATGCCTGCTCGCCGCCCGACTCGCCACTGTGCGACGAAGACCCCTATACGCCGGGCGTGCAACTGGCCGTCAACGGCTCGCCAGTCTGGGTGACACCGCTGACCGACAACACACGATTCTATGTTGATTTTAACACCCCGCCCAACGGACTCGATGGCATTGTAGACCAAACTTTTACCCTGAACGCGCTGGAACAGCGTCGCATTTTCGACCCCGACAAGGACAACACCGGCATGCACATTTGGGCCAACCACGTCTTTGCGGCCATCTGGGGCGTAGACGCACGCACCGCCGGACCCGGCAGCCCCTATCTGGACATGGGCGTCACCGTGATGCCCATGTGCCGACAATGGCAAGACACAGTGTTGACCCTCGACAAGACCGCCGATCCCACCATCCTACCACCGCAGGGCGGCGTGGTCACGTTCACCCTGGTGGCCCACTCGGAAAAAATAGCCATGCGCGGAGTAGACATCACCGACACCCTGCCCATCGGCTGGACCTATGTGCCGAACAGCGCCCGCATGACCTATCCCGGCGGCTCGCCACAGCCGCTAGAGCCGCTCATTGCCGGCTTGACCCTCTTTTGGGACACCTCGGCCGACCTCGACCAGGCCCCTATGACCCTGACCTTTCAAGCCCAGATCATGACCGCCGGCCAGATCGGTTCGACAATTGACGATAGTTTTGAGAGTGGAACGTACAACAGCGGACGACATTGGCCCGGCAACTGGCAGGAGAACGGCGACGATGGCAGTCCTTCCGGCGGAGCCATCACCATCTCCAACCTGGAGCCGTTCACCGGACAACGCCATCTACAACTCACCCAGGCCATTTCCGGCACGGCCATCTGGCGCGCCATAGACTTGAGCCATTTTACCTTGCCCAGGCTGCGTTTTGCCCGCCAGGTCAACCTCTCGGCCACCAGCCAATACGCCCTCGACATCCAGGTCGCCGGTCAGTGGACAGAAACCATCACCTGGTCAAAAGGCGGTTATGAGCAGGTGTATGAGCAAAATCAGATTGACCTGCCCTTATCCGCTACGGCCATCCGCTTTCGCTGCAAAAATACCATCGCCGGCGATTACCTGTATATTGATCAGGTCGAAATCTATGACGCCGCCGTGATCAACATCAATCAAGCCCAGGCTGTTGGACGGCTATCCTACTCGAACGCCATTTTTAGCCCTGCCGACCAGGCCACCGTTTATATCAGCCCGCTCAGCCTGATCAAGACGGTCAGCCGGGCGCAGGCCCAGGTCGGCGACACGCTGATCTATACCCTCACCTATGCCAATGCCAGTTCGACCATCACCGCCACCCAGGTGATGTTGCGAGACATTTTGCCGATACAATACGTCACCCTGAAACACACCTCGCCTGGCGGCGTGTTTCAAGGTGGCAGCGGCGCCGTCGTCTGGTCGCTGGGCGACCTGCCCCCGCAAGCCAGCGGACAGGTCACCTGCTCGGTTCAGATCAAGGACTTTGTGCAAGACAATACCATCATCGAAAACAGGGCCTATATCGAGAGCGAACAGGCCGATCAGGCCGGCAGCAATACCGCGCAAACCATCGTCCAGTCGCCCAATGTCCGCCTGACCAAGCAAGGGCCAGCCGTCTGCGGACCAGGCGATCCGATTACCTATACCCTGTTTTACCAAAATATCGGCCAGACCACCGCTCAGCAGGTGATCATCCACGATATGGTACCCATCTCGACCACCTATCTGGTCAGCAGCCTGGCCATCAACACCGGCAGCGGTTGGGTCAGCTTGAGTGAAGCCGCCGACGCCGATCAGGGCAGTTTTGTCTCGAACACCCTGATCATCACCCCCGGCCTCACCCCCGGCACGCTGACCGCCGGAGAATCGGGATGGATCCGCTTGAGCGTGCGCCCCGATCTGGCCCTGCCGCCCGGCGCGCCCGTCTTGAATTGGGCCACCTATGATCACAGCCTGGACATCCCGCGCGATTCCAACCTGGTAATCACCCGCATCGCCGATCTGCTGCTCGACAAAACCGCCCAACCAGAAACGGCCGTCCCCGGTCAGATGATCACCTATACGCTGACCTACCACAACATCTCGGCCGGCTCTTCTCATACCCAGGTGTATATATGGGAAGCCATCCCCGTCCATACCAGCCTGGTCGCGGCCACCCTGGGCGGCAGCGATGCGTTATGGTATTCCTGGGATAACGGGCAAACTTTTCAGTCCACGATGCCGGCCACGCAGGTAACACACCTGCGCTGGTACGACGCCGAATTGCCGCCGCTCACCGCCGTCACCCTGACCCTGACCGTGCGCGTGAGCAATCCGCTGCCGCCCAACACCACCATTCAGAACATGGCCCATATCTCTAGCACGCAGACCAGCGCGTATTTGAAAACCCGAATCCCGTCCAGGCAGGTTAATGTGCCAACGCTCGATGTGCAGATAGACAAACAGGCCGGCACCGCATCCATCGCTCCCGGCGCCGTCCTCACCTACACCATCCTGTACGGCAATCGCGGCAGTGCGGCGGCGTCCAATGTCTTCGTCCGCGACCAGATTCACCCTCTGCTCACCCCGATTGTGGACAGCATCTCGCCGCCGGCGCTGCTCGACGGCCGCCGAATCACCTGGACAATCAACCTGGCCGCGCAAAACCCGCAGACGACTCTATCTTTTGCCGCCGCTGTAGCGATCACTGCCACCTGCGGCCAAACCATCACCAACGACGCCGATCTGTCGCACCCGCTTGTGTCGGCGCAGAGCGCGCCGGTTACGGTGACGGTCACAGCACCCTATACCGCCGCCTTTGCCGTCACTCCCACGCTGCTCTGCCTCAATCGCCCGATCACCCTGACCAACCTCAGCCAGGGCGCCGACAATTTTCTGTGGAATTTGGGCAACGGCGTGATCACCACAACGGTCTCCCCAGTGTATGCCTACAGCGCGCCGGACAACTATACCGTCACCCTCACCGCCACCACCCGCTGCGGATCGTCTGTGTACAGCCGCACGCTGAGCATCCCGCCGCCGCCGATAGCCTCGTTCACGCCGGCCTTGACGCAAACCTACACCGGTCTGCCCGTTCACTGGACCAACACCAGCTCTGGCGCGGTCGGCGCCGTGTGGGACCTGGGCGACGGCACGATCACCACCACCCTTTCGCCCACTCACGCCTATTCGCTGCCGGGCCTCTATACCATCACCCTGACCGCCGTCTCGGCCTGCGGCTATACCGATGTGACCACCGGCACGGTGCGGGTTCTCCCGCCCACGCTCAGCGTCACCAAATCGGCCTGGCCCGCGCCGGTTGCCGCCGGGTATGCACTCACGTACACTATCCGCGTCTCCAACACCAGCCCTGGCTATGCCACCGGCATCTGGGTTTCCGATACGCTGCCTCTGTTGACATCCTTTATCCCAAACAGCATCAAACTAGAGCCATCCGGCATCGGGCAGGTCGGCATAGCCCCGCCTCAACTGGCCCAAGACATCCACCTGGGGCCAGGGCAGAGCCTCACCCTCACCTGGATGGTGCAGGTTGCCCCCACCCTGCCCGGCGGCGTTGAGACGATAACCAACACGGTATGGGTATCGAGCGCACAGGGGGCCGCGGCCGCTGCCACACTGACCACACCGGTAATCGCCTGGCCCGACCTGGTTGTCACCAAACAGAGCGACGTTGACGAATCGTCGCCCGGCCGCCTGCTCACCTATACCCTCACCATCAGTAATGTGGGCAGCCAGGATGCCAGTGGAGTGCAAATTCAGGATATTTTACCGCTGTATACGTCTTTTATTTCGGCCTCTCACGGCGGCATCGAAACAGCACCCGGCAGCGGCGTGGCACAGTGGCCACCGATAAGCCTGGTCGCCCGGCAGACGATCACCCGATTGATGATCATCCAGATCGGTGACCCGCTGGCGGCCGGCATTGATGTGATCACCAACGTGGTTTCGGCGGCCGACGATGGGCGCAACGGCCCCGACCCCACTCCGACCAACAACATTTTCACCCTGACCACCGAAATCGGCTATGTGCCAGCTCTGACCCTGACCAAAACCGGCCCCGCCTGGACCGCCGTCGGACAGCGCATCACCTGGACATTCACCGTCTCTCACAACCTGGTGCTGGGCGACGGCTCGCTGGTGTCCAACCTGGCTGTGGTAGACAGCCTGGCCGGGCCGGCGTCCTATCTCGGCGGCGACGCGGACGGTGATGGCTTGTTAGGGCGAAATGAGCAATGGGCCTATCGCGCCAGCTATATCATCCGCCCCACCGACCCTTCTCCATTGATCAGCACCGCCACAGTCAGCGGCCGAGATCAAGATCACGATCTGGTCACGGCCACCACCACACACCAAACCTTGATTGATTTTGCGCCAGCCATCCAGGTGCGCAAGCAAGGCCCCGCCTCGGCCCAGGTGGGCCAAACGGTGACATTTACCCTGATCGTCGGCAACGTCTCTTATGTGCCGACCGCTCTCGACCTGCGAGCACAATCGGTCGGCGATGGCTCACCCATTTACCACGTCACCGTCAGCGACAATGTGGCCGGCCCGGCCACCTATGTGCAGGGCGATAACGGCGACGGCATCCTTCAGGTGGGCGAAAGCTGGATATACATCGTCTGCTATACCGTTCAAGAGAGCGACCCCGATATGCTGACCAACACGGCCACCGCCACCGGACAGGATGGCAACGGGCAGCCGATCAGCGATTCACACTCGCACAGTATGCAGATATCCAGACCATTAAAAAAGCTCTTTTTACCCTTGATTTTCAAAAATTATCAACCGAGATAAAAAGGAGAGCGAATGACCAGACGCAAAATTCATGTGGGCGTGGTGGGTTGTGGCGTGGTGGCGACGGCCTACTATTTGCCGTATTTGATGGACATGGAGACGGTCGAACTGACAGCTGTGTGCGACCGCTATGAAACGCGCGCCGCAGCCAGCCAAAGGCTGTTTAGGGCGCGCCAGATGTACCTGGATTATGACGAGATGCTTCGTCATGCCGACATTGAAGCGGTCTTGATCCTCACCGCGCCGGGCACCCATATCCCCTTTGCTTTGAGCGCGGCTCGCGCCGGCAAGCACATTTTGCTGCAAAAGCCCATGGCCACCGATATGGCCGGGGCGCGGGCCATCCATCAGGCCGTGCGCCAGGCCAGGGTCGTAGCCTTGATCGAACCCGGCTCATCCACCCCGCTCGATCCCGATTATGCCCTGCTGCGCGAGCTGGTCAAAAAGGGCGTATTGGGCGACATTTTGTGGTTCTCGCTGGCAGCCACCGGCCCCACCCGCTATCATCCTTCGCTGGGCAGCAACCCCTACGGACAGGATGCCTTTTACACCCGCGACAGCGGCGGCTTTTTGTTCGATTTCCCCTATGCACCCACCCAAATCGTCGGCCTGTTGGGGGCATGCAAAGCGGTGCTGGCCACAGCCAAAATCTCGGTCACAGAACATCACATCGTGCCAGAAGAGCAATACGACCTGTTTCTGGCCCAGGCCACCGACCCGCGCCAGGCCAATTATTGGGATGTCGTCCTCGACCTGCCGCGCACACAACCGGTGCGCATGGAAGCGGCCGATAATGTGTACTCACTCTACGAGATGACCAACGGGGCCATCGGAGCGTGCCACGTAGGGCGCATCTTTCACCCGGTGCTACCCGGCAGCGGCAGTGGCAGCCTACAAATTTTTGGCCGCGAGGGCAACCTGATCTTGGGCGCCGGCTATACTGCCTCGATCATCTCCAGTCAGCGCGACCTGCTGCCCTCGATAGATGCCGATGGCTGGTTTCACATCCCGGCGCGCGGCGACAGCAGCAAGGCCAAATGGCCGCAGCCCACACCCGGCGCATTCAACTATTATCACCAATCTACGCAACATTTCATTGACTGTATCTTGCAAAAGCGCGAACCGGTCGTCAATGTAGATTGGGGACTGCACATCACCGAAATGATGTGCGGCGCCGTCGAATCATCGCGCAGCGGCCAACGCTATGAAATGACCACAACACTCGATTTTTGAGTCGCGTGATTGGACGAGAAAACCAGGTTATGTTAGAATAAGTTGACAGATTCGCCGCATCCAATGTTGCCGTCGCCCCGCTTTCTCATCGGCATTTCTGACCCCAAAGGACATGGAGGATTTTATGAGCCACTATCAGGACCCCGATCAAGACATCCGCGCCCGCGTAGACGATCTGGTCTCGCAGATGACGCTGGAAGAGCAGGTCTCCCAAATGGTTTACGATGCCCCGGCCATCGAGCGGTTGGGCATCCTCGAATACAACTGGTGGAACGAATGTTTGCACGGCGTAGGCCGCGCCGGCATCGCCACCGTCTTTCCTCAGGCCATCGGCCTGGCCGCCACATGGAACACCGATCTGATGCACCGAATTGCAACGACCATTTCCGATGAAGCGCGGGCCAAACACCACGAATTTTTGCGCCGCGGCGTGCGCCGCATTTACACCGGTCTGACATTTTGGAGCCCCAACATCAACATCTTTCGCGACCCGCGCTGGGGGCGCGGCCAGGAAACCTATGGCGAATGTCCATACCTCACGGCACGTATGGGTGTCGAGTTTGTGCGCGGCTTGCAAGGTGACGATCCCCAATACTTGAAACTGGTGGCCACGGCCAAACACTATGCCGTCCACAGCGGCCCCGAACCCGACCGTCACACCTTTGACGCCCGCGCCAGCGAGCGCGACCTGCGCCAGACCTACCTGCCGGCGTTCAAGGCATTGGTGCAACAGGGCGGCGTCGTGTCGGTGATGGGCGCCTATAACCGCACCAATGGCGAAGCCTGCTGTGCCAGCCCAACTCTGTTGCAAAAAATCCTGCGTGAAGAATGGGGTTTTGGCGGCGAGAGCGGCAAGGATGCCTATATCGTCTCGGACTGCTGGGCCATCCGCGACATTTGGGCCCATCACAAGCTGGTGCAAACGCCCGAAGAGGCGGCGGCCCTGGCCGTGAAAAACGGCTGCGATCTCAACTGCGGCGTCACCTATCCGGCACTGGTCGAGGCCGAGCGGCTGGGTTTGATTGACCGCGAAACCATCGCCAAATCGGTCAGGCGGCTGTTCACCGCCCGCTTCCGCCTGGGCATGTTCGATCCGCCTGAAAAGGTGCCCTATGCTCAAATTCCCTATACTGTAGTCAACTCGCCAGAGCACCGCGCCCTGGCCTTGCAGACCGCCCGCGAGTCTATGGTGCTGCTCAAAAACAAGGCCAGGTCGGGAACCGGCTGCCTGCTGCCGCTGAAAAAGGACCTCCGTTCGATTGCCGTGATCGGCCCCAACATAGACGATGTGCTGGTACTGGAAGGCAATTACAACGGCACGCCGGCCGAGGGCATCACTCCGCTGGAAGGCATTCGTCGCAAAGTATCCCCTAATACCGTCGTTTATGCCGCGCACGGCTGTCACATCGCTCAAGGTGTGCCGCCACTGACGCCGGTGCCGTCAGGCTGCCTGCGTCCGCCGAACGCCGACGCCGGACAAACTGGCCTACAGGCGAGCTATTTTGCCAACGCCCAATGGCAAGGCGACCCCGCGCGCGTCACAGTAGACCCGCTGATTGATTTCAGTTGGAAACTGGCGACCCCGCTGAGCGGCGAGTGGGGCGATCCATTCTCGGTGCGCTGGGAAGGCTATCTGGTCCCACCGGTCAGCGGAGTGTACAAACTCGGGGCCAAAGGGTTCAACGCCTATCGCCTCACCCTGAACGGTGAAGCGGTGGTTGAATATCGCGGCGAACACCATCCGATCACCCTGACCAGAGACCTGGAACTCCAGGCCGGCCGGATGTACCCCATCCGCCTGGACATGTCCAGCACCGATGCCGACCCCCAAATGCAGCTCTTGTGGGCCGTGCCTGGCCTGGACCTGGAAACGCCGGCCCTTGATGCGGCCCGCAACGCCGAGGTGGTGGTGATGATAATGGGGCTAAATTCGGCCCTGGAGGGCGAAGAAATGCCCATCCATGTGCCGGGCTTTAGCGGCGGCGACCGCACCGACATTGACCTGCCTGCCCCGCAGCAGGCATTGCTGGAGAAAATCCACGCGCTGGGCAAGCCCATCGTGCTGGTGCTGACCAATGGCAGCGCGCTGGCCGTCAACTGGGCGCAGCAGCACATCCCGGCCATTGTCGAGGCCTGGTACCCCGGCGAAGCCGGCGGCGCCGCGCTGGCCGATGTGCTGTTCGGCGACTATAACCCGGCCGGACGCCTGCCGGTGACATTTTATCGCTCGGTCAACGACCTGCCGCCCTTTGACGATTACAACATGGAAGGCCACACCTATCGCTATTTCCGCGGCCAGCCGCTGTACCCCTTTGGCTTTGGCCTGAGCTATACCCAATTCCGCTACAGCGACCTGCAAATCAGCCCCTCGACAGCCCCGGCCGGCGCATCGATCCAGGTCAGCGTGCAGTTGCAAAATGTGGGCCAATGCGCCGGCGACGAGGTGACGCAGCTCTATCTCACCGACGTAAAGGCCAGCGCGCCGGTGCCGATCCGCCAATTGTGCGGATTCCAGCGCACACACCTGACCCCCGGTCAGGCGCAAACCCTCACCTTTACCCTGGAGCCAGAGCAGTTTTCGCTGATCACCGACGATGGGCAGCGATACATCGAGCCGGGCCTCTTTGCCGTATCAGTCGGCGGCTGTCAGCCAGGCTATGAAGCTATGCTCAACGAGACCACCAACACCTTGACCGGCACCATCGAGATCAACACAGCGATGATATGCCTGAAATGACGGCTTGTGCCGGGAAGCATCAGTAGGTCACGCTTGCTGTGTGACACTTGCAGCCTCGACGGCGCAACGATGGTATGCTTGACGAAAAACCCAAAATGCGCTAAAATACCCCAATCTTTTACCAGATACACCAGCACTGGTCGGCTGAAAAGGCCGACCAGTTTTATGAACCAGCAAGCCAGAGGAGTCAAGATGAAACAGTTTGAAATCAATGCCCGGCCCCGCGCCATCACCGGCAAGCAGGTACGTCACCTGCGCAGCGAAGGCCTGGTGCCGTTGGTGGTCTATGGGCACCACACACAGCCGCTCAACATCCAGGCGGTCGAATTTGATGTCAAGCGCACGCTGTCACATGCCGGGCATCAATTGATTACACTGAATATAGATGGCGAAGACAAGCCGCGCATGGTGCTGACACGCGAGGTGCAACGCGAGCCGCTCAGCGGCAAACTGAGCCATGTAGACCTGTATGAAGTGGACATGAGCGAAAAAGTGCGCCTGGAAGCGCAGATCGAATTGACAGGCGAGGCCCGCCTGGTGCGTGCCGGTCAGGCCAACCTGCTCCAGGTCTTGACCCAGGTGCAGGTCGAGTGTCTCCCCGCCGACATTATTCAATCCATCGTGGTAGACATCTCAAAACTGGCCGAATTTGACGATGCGATATATGTCAAAGACCTGTCGGTGCCATCCACCATCAAGATGTTGACCTCCGGCGATGAACTGGTGATCAAACTGGAAGCCATCAGCGAAGCAGCCGACGAAGAAGCCGCCATCATCGAGCCGGGCGAAGTCGAAGTGATCAAGCGCGGCAAGGCCGAGGAAGAAGACTTTGAATAAACCGCCTGTTTTTTCTCAGCCGTCCCTCACCCTCATCGCCATTATCATTCCCCTGACGATCTCAGGGGTGTTTGCGGTTGGGAAAACAGGACGATAACGCCCATCAACTTGGTTTGTTCAGGCCTCCCAACCGGGAGGCCTTTTTTGTTTCCCCGACATGCCGGCGCAGGCAGTCAAGCAATGAAGCTGGGGTTCGTTGATCGGATGAAAGGAGATTTTGCATGACCACCCCAAAAATTCAGCTTTACGACACCACCCTGCGCGACGGCACGCAGCGCGAAGGACTGAGCCTGTCGCTGGATGACAAGCTCAAGATCGCCGAACAACTCGACCGCCTGGGCATTGATTACATCGAAGGCGGCTGGCCAGGATCGAACCCCAAAGACATTGCCTTTTTTGAGCGTGCCAAAACCCTATCCCTCACCCATGCCGTCATCACCGCCTTTGGCAGCACCCGCCGCGCCCTCACCCCAGCAGCCGATGATCTCCAAATCCGCACCTTGCTCCAGGCTGAGACGGCCGCCGTAGCTATTTTCGGCAAAAGCTGGGACCTGCACGTGCGCACCGTACTCAACACCACGATGGACGAAAACCTGCGTATGATTGCCGACAGCGTGGCCTGGCTGCGCGCGCATGGCCGCCAGGTCATCTATGACGCCGAACACTTTTTCGATGGCTATCTGACCGATCCGCACTATGCCCTGGAAACCTTGCATACCGCCGCCCAGTCCGGCGCGGCCGTACTGGTGTTGTGCGACACCAACGGCGGGGCATTGCCGCATCAGGTGCAGGACATTGTGCAACAAGTAGCCAGCCAGATCGATCGTCCGCTGGGCATTCACTGCCACAACGACGGCGGCCTGGCCGTCGCCAACTCGCTGCTGGCCGTGCAGGCCGGTGTCGTGCATGTGCAGGGAACGATCAACGGTTATGGTGAGCGATGCGGCAACGCCGACCTGTGCGCCATCATCCCCAACCTGCAACTCAAAATGGGGTGCCCCTGTGTCTCAGAGGAACAACTGCGCTCCCTCACCCAGGTCTCGCGCTATGTCAGCGGGCGCGCCAACCTGCCCCCCGACAATCACCAACCTTTTGTGGGATACAGCGCGTTTGCCCACAAAGGCGGCATGCACGTCAACGGCATGCTCAAATCGGAGCAGAGCTTTCAACACATGGACCCCGCTCTGGTGGGCAACCAAAAACGCATCGTCGTCTCTGAACTGGCCGGACGCAGCAACATCCTGTACAAAATTCAGGAGTTTGATCTGGATGTGCAACTCAGCAACGAACAGATTCAAGCCGTACTCTTGCGCATCAAAGAGATGGAAAACAAGGGCTTTCAGTTTGAAGGCGCCGAGGCATCGGTCGAACTGCTCATCCGCCGCAGCCACCCCAACTACGTTCCCCCCTTTGAGTTGATTGACTTTCACATCCTGGTACGCGACAAGCAAAACGGCATGATGGCCTCAGAAGCCATGGTCAAAATCCGCGTGCGCGACCAGATTATGCTCACAGCCGCCGAAGGCAACGGCCCCGTCAACGCCCTGAACGACGCCGTGCGCCAAGCCCTGCGCCCCTATTACCCCGAACTGGACGACGTGCACCTGATTGACTACAAAGTGCGCATCCTCGATGGCGAAGCCGGCACCGCCGCCCAAACCCGTGTGCTGATTGATTGCAGCGACGGCAGGCAGGTTTGGAGCACTGTCGGCAGCTCGCCCAACATCATCGAGGCCAGCTGGCAGGCCCTCGCCGATGGCCTGGAGTATGCCCTGTGGAAATCATTTGACAGAAACCGGCGAGCATGATAAACTGTTGTCGTTATGATATTGACCGGGAGCATCTTTTTGATGAATACAAAACTGGTTTTCTCCGGCTATGGCTTTACTAGCACGCCCTGGACGTTGGTTCAGGGTTAAAGCCGGTTGGAACCAGGCCAGATTTTGGGCTTTCACACAGCCTCCCAACCGGGAGGCTTTTTTGTTACCCGAGATAGCGGCCGTCATCTTGACGGCCGCCGTCAAGATGACGATCACACCCAACATACTGAGAGAGTATCTGATTCAGCCATCAAAATCACTTTAATCTACGTGGAAATACGTAGAACTGCGCAAAGACGCCTCGCGCTCAAGCTATTGTTTGAGTGCGCCAGGCGTTTTTTATTTTTTTCAGAAAGGAGAGATTGAATGCGCGTATTGGTTGCCGACCCTCTGGCCCAAGATGGGCTGGACATTTTACACAAGCACCTGTCGGTAGATGTGCGCCCCGGCCTCAGCGAAGACGAGTTGGTGCGCATTATCGGCGATTATGACGCCCTGGTGGTGCGCAGCGGCGTTCAGGTGACAGAGCGAATCATTCAGGCCGGCCACAAATTGCAGGTGATCGGCCGCGCCGGCGTGGGCGTGGACAACATTGATGTGGATGCAGCCACCAACTGCGGCGTGCTGGTGGTCAACGCCCCCGACGGCAACAGCATTGCCGCCGCCGAACACACCATCGCCTTGATGATGGCCCTGGCCCGCCACATCCCGGCCGCCGATGCTTCGCTGCGGGCAGGCAAGTGGGAGCGCGGCAAGTTTATGGGTGTCGAGGTGGCTGGCAAGACGCTCGGCGTGATCGGCATGGGGCGGATCGGCCGCGAGGTGGCCCGGCGCGGGCGCGGGCTGGACATGCGCGTGCTGGCCTATGACCCGTATCTTTCGCACAGCCATGCCGAACGGCTGGGCGTAGAAATGTGCGACCTGAACACCCTGCTCAGCCAGGCCGATTTTATCACCGTCCACGTGCCGCTGACCCCGGCCACCAAAAACCTGATCGGCGAGCGCGAACTGGGCCTGATCAAACCCGCGGCGCGGCTGATCAACTGCGCCCGCGGCGGCATCATAGACGAGGCAGCCCTGAGCCAGGCTTTGCAAGAGGGCCGGCTGGCCGGCGCCGCCCTGGATGTCTTTGTCCAAGAGCCGCCACCTGCCGACAGCCCTTTCCTCAACAGCCCTCGCGTGGTCGTCACGCCGCACCTGGGAGCATCAACCCGCGAGGCGCAGGTAGCCGTCGCCATAGATGTGGCCCGCCAGGTTGTCAGCATCCTCAACGGTCACCCGGCCACTCACCCCGTCAACGCCCCGATCATCCCCCCCGAAACGCAAGCCCAACTCTTGCCATTTTGCGAACTGGCGACCAAACTGGGTCGTGCCGCCAGCCAACTGGTAGACAAGCACCTCAATCAGGTGCGCATCACCTATGCTGGCCAGCTTGCCGATATGAACACTGACCTGCTGCGCGCCCTGATCATTCAAGGACTGCTCCAGGATGTCACCGAAAACCGCATCACTCTGGTCAACGCCAGCCTGGTTGCCCGCGAGCGCGGCCTGAACATCAGCGAAGAAAAGACCCAAGATGCCAGCCACTTTGCCAGCCTGATCACCCTCGCTTTTAATGACAATGGCAGTCCACGCATCCTCTCGGGCACCGTCATCGGCGATGAGCCGCACATGGTGCGGATTGACCAGTATTGGCTGGATTTTATCTTGCGCGGCTATCAACTGCTGGTCTATAACCGCGACCAGCCCGGCCTGATCGGTCAGGTGGGCCTGGTCACCGGCCGTGCCGATATCAACATCGCCTTTATGGGCGTGGGCCGCCTGCAAGCACGCGGCGATGCCCTGATGGTACTGACCCTCGACGAATACGCGCCGCCTCATGTGCAGACCGAAATCGAAGCCCTGGCCGGCGTTCATTCTATCAAACTGCTCGTTCTGTAGACAAGGAGAACAAGATGAATCTGCGCACACCCAACGCCAATGAAGCCACCGGAACGTTCAACCGCTCCAAAAATGTGGTGCCCATGTCGGGGCTGTGTTCCTCGTGCCACGACGGCTGCACCGGCGGCTGTGAAATTTTCATGTCTACCTTTCGCGGCCGCGAAATGCTCTATCCGCGCATGTTCGGCCAGGTCACTGCCGGCGCCGACAAGAATTACCCCGTAGACTATACGCATTTCAACATTCAAGGCTATGCCATCGGCGCCAAAGGCCTGCCCGAAGGCACCGAAGCCGGCCCCGACACCGCCCTGTTTAGCAACGTCAACACCGAAACCGAATACGGCTGGGCGCACAAGGTCAAAATGACCCTGCCTGTCTTTACCGGCGCGCTGGGTTCTACCGAGATCGCCCGCAAAAACTGGGAACATTTTGCCATCGGTGCGGCCATTTCCGGCATCACCCTGGTCTGCGGCGAAAATGTGTGCGGCATTGACCCCGGCCTGGAGCGCGATGCGCACGGCAAGGTCAAAAAATCGCCAGAGATGGACCGTCGCATCGAGACCTACAGGCGATTTCACCAGGGCTATGGCGAAATCCTGGTGCAGATGAACGTGGAAGATACCCGCCTGGGCGTCGGCGAGTATGTCCTGGAAAAACACGGCCTGGAAACCATCGAACTCAAGTGGGGCCAAGGAGCCAAGTGCATCGGCGGCGAGATCAAGGTGAAAAGCCTGGAGCGCGCTTTGGAACTCAAGAGCCGCGGCTATGTGGTGCTGCCCGATCCCACCCGCTCGGATGTGCAAGAGGCCTATCGCAGCGGGGCAATCAAAGAATTTGAACGACATTCGCGGCTGGGCTTTGTCACCCGCGAGGCATTTCTGACCGAGATCGAGCGGCTGCGGCGGCTGGGGTTCAAACGCATCACCCTGAAAACCGGCGCCTATTCGATGGTCGAACTGGCTATGGCCTTGCGCTATGGCGCCGAGGCCGAGCTGGACCTGATCACGGTAGACGGCGCGCCCGGCGGCACCGGCATGAGCCCCTGGCCGATGATGAACGAGTGGGGCATGCCCTCGATCTATCTTCATTCACTCACCTGGCAGTTTTGCGAACAATTGACCCGCCGAGGCATCCGCGTGCCAGATATTGCCTTTGCCGGCGGCCTGTCTACCGAAGACGGCGTATTCAAAGCCCTGGCCCTGGGCAGTCCCTATGTCAAAGCGGTGTGCATGGGGCGCGCCCTGATGATCCCCGGCATGGTCGGCAAAAACATTGCCCAATGGCTGACCGAAGGCAAACTGCCCAAGACGGTGGCCCAATTCGGCAGCAAAGTCGAAGAAATTTTTGTCTGCTATCAAGAACTCAAGGAAAAATATGGCCGCGAGATGGATGAAATTCCACTGGGCGCGGTGGGCATTTATACTTTTGCCCAAAAGATGAAGGCCGGCTTGCAGCAATTGATGGCCGGCAGCCGCAATTTCAACGTATTCAGCATCGCCCGCCGCGACCTGATGGCCCTCACCGAAGAGGCCGCACAGGTTTCGGGCATCCCCTATGTCATGGACGCCTATCGTCAAGAGGCTGAAGACATTTTGCTCGACCGCGATTTTGCCGGCTATGACATTGGCTCGATTCAGTTGGGCGACCCTATGGCTATTTTGCGCGTCTTGCGCAGCCATCGTTAACCTCGGCCCGTTTTGCATAGAAAGGATGAACCATGCCAGACCTCAATCCCTTTGCCATTGCCCAACGGCAGCTTGATATGGCCGCCGAGGTGATGGGCCTGGATCGCACCATGCACGAATTTTTGCGCTGGCCCATGCGCGAATTTTGTGTACACATTCCGGTCAAGATGGACGATGGTACAACACGAATTTTTAAGGGATTTCGCGTGCAATATAACGATGCACGCGGCCCTACCAAGGGCGGCATCCGCTTTCACCCCGACGAAACTCTGGATGCCATCCGCGCCCTGGCTGCCTGGATGACCTGGAAATGCGCTGCCGTAGACATTCCGCTGGGCGGAGCGATGGGCGGCGTGATCTGCGATCCCAAGTCACTCTCGCCCAGTGAATTGGAGCGGCTCAGTCGTGGCTATATCCGCGCCCTGGGCCACATAATCGGTCCTGATGTGGATGTGCCGGGACCCGACGTGTACACCACTCCCCAGGTGATGGCCTGGATGATGGATGAATATGCCAAAATGTCGGGGCGGGCCGCACCGGGGGCGATCACCGGCAAACCGCTGCCTTTGGGCGGATCGCAGGGCCGCGAACAAGCCGCGGCACGCGGGGGCATGTATTGCATCCGCGAGGCAGCCAAAAAGCTGGAACTCGACCTGTCGCATGCCCGCGTCGCCATTCAAGGCTATGGCAATGTGGGCCGCTCGGCGCACCGCCTGGCTGTCGAAATGTTGGGGGCGCGGGTGGTGGCTGTCTCCGACTCGCGCGGCGGTGTCTATGATGCCAGCGGCCTGGACCCCGACTCGTTGATCGCTCACAAACAGCGCAGCGGCAGCGTGGTGGGTTACGCCGGCAGCCATCCCATCTCGAACGCCGCCCTGCTCGAACTGGACATAGACATTCTCGTCCCGGCCGCCCTGGAAGGGGTCATTCACGGGCGCAATGCCTCGCGCATCCAGGCCCGGCTGCTGGCCGAGCTGGCCAACGGCCCCACCACGCCCGAAGCCGACGAAATTCTGGGCAAAAAAGGCGTTTTGGTCATCCCCGATTTTGTGTGTAACGCCGGCGGGGTGACGGTCTCGTACTTTGAGCAGGTGCAAAACGCCTATGGCTTTTACTGGGATGCCGACCTGGTATATCAACGGTTGGACCAAAAAATGACCACCGTGTTCGACGATGTCATCACCGCAGCACAGGCGTATCACATCCCGCTGCGCGTGGCAGCCTATCTCATCGCCGTAGCCCGCGTGGCCGAAGCCTGCCAGCTCAGAGGCTGGCTCTAGACCTTTGACCCGATGCCGGCCCGATGCTAAAGCATCGGGCTGAGAGAACCGCTGCCGCTCTTTCAGCTCGGGGCTTGCCCCGCCCGTTGTTCGACCAATTCCTGGCTGTATTAGGCTTGAGCCTGAGGAGGATCAGCATGTATCGCGCCTGGTTTGAGTGCATTCGCGGCTGCGCCGAAAAATTTCCCTTGAACGAGGTCATTTACACCTGTCCCCACTGTGGCGGCCTGCTCGATGTGGAGCATGACCGCACCGCCTTGCGAGACCGCAGCGGCGCGGCCTGGATTTCGCTGTTCGACGGCCGCCTGCGCACCAACGAATGGCCTTATGGCAGCGGCGTCTGGGGCAAAAAAGAATGGGTGCTGCCTAACATTGATGATCGCAACATTGTCTCGATGTACGAAGGACACACCAATCTGTTTTGGGCTGAACGGCTGGGCCAGCAGGTGGGGGTAGAAGACCTGTGGATCAAGTTGTGCGGCAATACCCACACCGGCTCTTTTAAGGACCTGGGCATGACCGTCCTGATCTCGCAGGTACGCCAGATGCGCGCCAAGGGCCGTCCCATCCGCGCGGTGGCCTGCGCCAGCACTGGCGACACCTCGGCGGCGCTGGCCGCCTATGGCGCGGCAGCCGGCATCCCCGCCATCGTCTTTTTGCCCAAAAACAAGGTCTCGGTGGCCCAACTGGTACAGCCCATCGCCAACGGCGCCATCGTGCTGGCTCTCGACACCGACTTTGACGGTTGTATGCAAATCGTCAAACAGGTGACCGCCGATCAAAGCATATATTTAGCCAACTCGATGAACAGCCTGCGCATGGAGGGACAAAAGACGGTAGGCATCGAGATCGTCCAGCAATTTGACTGGCAGGTGCCCGACTGGATCGTCATTCCGGTGGGCAATCTGGGCAACGTCAGCGCCATCGGCAAAGGGCTGCTGCTGATGCAAGATTTGGGGTTGATTCAAAAACTGCCGCGCCTGCTCTGTGCCCAATCGGCGCGGGCCAACCCGCTCTACCTGAGCTACCAGAGCGGATTTCAGCACTATCAACCCGTTTCGGCGCAACAGACCGCCGCCAGCGCCATCCAGATCGGCGACCCGGTGAGCTATGAACGGGCGGTCAGGGTGCTGCAACGACTGAACGGTGTGGTCGAGCAGGCCAGCGAGCAAGAACTGGCCGACGCCTGTGCGTGCGCCGACCGCACCGGCCTGTACACCTGCCCGCACACCGGCGTGGCTTTGGCCGCCCTGTTCAAGCTGATCGAGCGCGGTGAAATTCGGCCTCAAGACCGGGTGGTGGTCATTTCCACCGCACACGGCCTCAAGTTTACCGATTTCCAGGTACGTTACCATAGCTCGGCGATTCAAGACGTTCTTTCGCATTATGCCAATCCACCTATCGAGTTGCCTGCACAAACCCACACCGTTCAGGCAGCCATTCAACAAGAATTGCTCAAGAGGGGAATATGAGTTATCATGTGACCATGAAATTTGGCGGCACGTCGGTCGGCAGCGTCGAGGCCATCGCCCGGCTGGCCGACATTGTGCGTCGTTCTCAAGACAACACCCTGCACCCCACACCGGGCATCGAATGTCGCCAGGTGACAGTGGTGATCTCGGCCATGAGCGGCGTCACCAATGACCTGATCCGGGCAGCGCAGCAGGCCGTGCGCGGCGATGCGCCCGCCGTCAATCAGATCATCCAGGCCATGCGCCAGCGTCACCTCGATGCCCTGATCCGCCTGGCTCCCGACGCCGGGGCGCGGTTTGGGTTTGAAAACGACATAGACAACCTGCTGACCCACATTCACAGCCTGTGCCGCGCCATCACCGTGCTGGGCGAGCTGACCCCGCGCGGCCTGGATGTGATCAGCGGCACCGGCGAGCGACTGGCCGTGCGCCTGGTGGCAGCGGCACTACAAGCGCAGGGCATTCCGGCGCAAGCCATCGAGGCCGGCGAGTTGATCATCACCGACGACCATTTTGGCGCAGCCAACCCGTTGATGGAGCAGACCCGCGACGAGACACGCGCCCGTCTGCTGCCGCTGCTGGAGCAAGGCATCACCCCGGTGATCACCGGCTTTATCGGCGCCACCGCCGAGGGCGTTTTGACCACCCTGGGGCGCGGCGGCAGCGATTACAGCGGCACCCTCATCGGCGCATGCCTGGACAGCGATGAAATCTGGATCTGGTCGGATGTGGACGGGGTGATGACCGCCGATCCGCGCGTGGTGCCAGAGGCACAAACCATCGAACGGCTGTCGTTTGCCGAAGCCGCCGAATTTTCATACTTTGGGGCCAAGGTGATCCATCCCAAGACCACGCTGCCAGCGATTGAACGCAAAATTCCAATCCGCATCATCAACTCGTTCAACCCGGAGCATCCCGGCACCTGGATCGTAGCCGGAGGGGCTGGCCCCACCCGTGCTAACGGGCATCCGGTCAAGGGCATCACCGCCATCAAGCAAGTCAGCCAGATCACGGTTGAGGGGCGCGGTATGATGGGCATTCCGGGCATCGCGGCGCGGGTGTTTTCCACCGTCGCCGAACACGGGGCCAATGTGCTGATGATCTCGCAGTCATCTTCGGAGCAAAGCATCTGCTTTGTCGTGCCAGGCGATTCGGCAGCACGCATCGAGGCGGCCTTGCAAAAGGCCCTTGAGTATGATTTGCTGCGCAAAAACATCGAACAGGTGTGGCGTCAAGATGACATTGCCATCCTGGCGGTGGTGGGCGAGGGAATGAAAGGCACGGTGGGCGTGGCCGGGCGGCTGTTCACGGCTCTGGCCGATCAGCAGATCAACATCCTGTCCATCGCTCAAGGTTCTTCGGAATACAATATTTCGCTGGTGGTGTCGGCGGCGCAGGTTGACCAGGCCGTGCGCGCCGTGCATACCACTTTTGAGTTGGGCAAACAGAGGTCATCGGGATCGTGAATTCAAAACACTGGCAGGCCAACATCTTGCTGTTGCTCACCGCTGTTATCTGGGGATTTGCTTTTGTGGCTCAGCGGGCCGGCATGGAGCATATCGGCCCTTTTACATTTAACGGAATTCGTTTTGCGTTGGGGGCCGTGTCGCTGCTGCCGCTGCGTTGGCTGGAACATCGCCGCGCCGCAGCCGCGCCCATCGGTCGAAAGAACGGCCTGGCTGTCGGGGCGATAGGGCTGGTGTTGTTCATCGCCGCCTCGCTGCAACAGATCGGGGTGTCCTATACCACCGCTGGCAAGGCCGGCTTTATCACCGGCCTGTATGTGATTTTTGTGCCGTTGATGGGCCTGCTGTGGGGTCAGCGGGCGCGAAAAAGCATCTGGTTGGGGGCAGCGCTGGCAGTGGTGGGGCTGTATCTGCTCAGTGTCACCCCCGATTGGCGCATCGAGTGGGGCGATCTGATCGTCCTAGCAGGGGCCTTGTTCTGGGCCGGCCATGTGCAACTCATCGGGCGATTCTCCGCCGCCATCGGGCCGATCCGCCTGTCCTTTTGGCAATTTGTCATCTGCTCGGCCCTCAGTCTGCTGACGGCCGGGCTAACCGAAACCCCCTCGTGGGCGGCCATCGCTCAGACTGCCGCGCCGATCTTGTACGGCGGGCTCATGTCGGTGGGTGTGGCCTATACGCTCCAGGTGGTGGCCCAGCGCGAGGCCCACCCGGCCCATGCCGCCATCATCCTCAGCCTCGAATCGGCCTTTGCGGCGGTGGGTGGGTGGCTGATCTTGAGCGAACAATTGCCCGCCCGCGGACTGTGGGGCTGTGCGCTGATGCTCGGCGGTATGCTGCTGGCCCAGATCGCTCCTTCTCAACCCCAACCCCAACCCCAACCCCAACCCCAACCCCAACCCCAACCTCAACCCGTAACCGTCCCTTTCAAACAGGAGCAAGGATGGTAAAACCCCGACACCCTGACCCCGGTTCAGAACGCATCGTCCGCGTCAAGCGTGCCGCCAACCGACCGCGCCCCTGGGTAGCCCCACCGCGCATTTTGCCCATCAAGCCATCGGCCGACCCCAGCCTGGCCGAAGTGTTTGCCCGCATCGGCGAACCGCCGGCCATCCCCTTTCGCCCGGACCCGTTTCAACTGGAAGCCCTGGCCGCCACCGAACGCGCCGATTGCCTGGTGACGGCCCCCACCGGCGCCGGCAAGACATGGATCGCCGAGCAGTCCATCGCCGCCCGTTTCAAAAAGGGACAGCGCGCCTGGTACGCCTCACCGCTCAAAGCCCTGACCAACTCGAAATATGCCGAGTTTAGCCAGACCTTTGGCGCGGAAAACGTGGGCATTCTCACCGGCGACCGCAAAGAAAACGCCGCCGCGCCGATCATTGTGGGCACCACCGAAATCTTGCGCAATCAGTTGTACGATGCCATGTCGCGCGGCGAAGACCTGTCCACCGATTTTGTGGTGCTGGACGAGGCCCACTTTTTGGGCGATGCGGACCGGGGAGTGGTGTGGGAAGAGGTGATGATCTATTTGCCGTCGCGCATCCCCCTGCTGATGCTCTCGGCCACCATCGGCAACGCCGAAGAGATCGCCGGCTGGCTGTCGGGCGTCCGCCTGCGCCCATGTATGGTGGTCAAAGAGACGCGACGACCGGTGCCGCTGTACCCGCTGTTTTTCCATCCGTCGGGACGGCTGCACCCCTTGTTGTCGCCCGATTCCACCGGACGCAAACCGCAACTCGACCGCAAAGTGCGCGCCTATCTCCAAGACAAAAACGCGCCGGTGCTGTGCAAGCCCCAAGACCTGCCTCCTTTTGGCGATATGCTGCACGTGCTGCGCACCTATCGCCTCTTGCCGGCCATCTTTTTCCTCAAATCGCGCGCCGACTGCGACCGGGCGTTGGAGTTGTGCCAGACCAACCGCACGCTCGATCCAGACAAAAGTGAGCGGCTGAATCGGCGCATCGAAGAACTGGCCGCCGCCAACCCCTATATTGCCCGCCATCGCCAATTGTCTCTGCTGCAAGACTGCGGCGTCGGCGCACACCATGCCGGCCAACTCCCCGCCTGGAAGCTCTTGCTGGAAACTTTGATGAAGGAAGGGCTGCTCGACGCCATCTTTGCCACCTCGACCGTCGCCGCCGGCGTCAACTTTCCGGCCCGCTCCATCGTCCTGCTCAACTCGGACCGCTTTGACGGCGAGCAGTTTGTGCCGCTCGACCCCACCGAATTTCACCAGATGACCGGGCGAGCCGGACGGCGCGGCATGGATCGCATCGGTTTTGCCATCATCGCGCCGGGCAAATTTATGGACATTCACCGCATGGGGGGGCTGGTCACATCGCCCCCCTCTGATGTGTATAGCCAGATTCGGGTCAATTTCTCCATGACCCTCAACCTGCTCCTCTCGCACACGCCGGGCCAGGTCGAAACGCTGCTAGACCGTTCATTTGCCGCTTATACGCTGGGCGGGCAAGCCGCTCAGCATGTGCGGCAGTATTTGATGCACGATTTTGCCCGTCACCTGGATTTTTTAATCGTCCAGGGATTTGTCACCGAGCGCGGCGACCTGACCCCGACCGGACGTTGGGCCTCGCAGCTGCGCGTGGATCAACCGCTGCTCATCGCCCAGGGGCTGCTGCAAGACATCTTGCCGGTGAACGATCCGGCCTTGCTGGCGGCCATTGTGGCTTCGTTCGTCAACGAGCGCGAGACCGACGAAGACCTGGATGAAGGCAAACTGCCGCACAAGTTGGTGCAGGCTTTTATGAAGGTCAAACGCGGCCTCAGTCCCTTGATCCGCCAGATGAAATTCCATAGTTTCGAGGTGCGGCCGTTGTGTCTGCGGCCAGCAACCACCATGTATGCCTGGGCCTCCGGGCAGATGTGGCACAAGGCGATTGCCACTTCGCACCTGGCCGAGGGCGACCTGGTGATGTTGATCTTGCGCACAGCCGACAATTTGCGCCACATCGAGACGTTAGACGATGTCTTTCCAACCGTCGCCCAATGTGCCCGCCGCGCCATCGAGGCCATCGTGCGCGATCCGGTGATCGTCTGAACCCAGAGTCACTCTCACGGCAACGCCTTGCCCGGCAGCGAAACGATAAACCTGGCCCCCTGCCCCAACTCGCTGACCACATTGATGTCGCCGCCGTGTGCCTGAACCAGAGCGCGGGCAATAGACAGCCCCAACCCCGAGCCCCCGGTACCTCGATCACGAGCAATGTCGCCACGATAAAAGCGATCAAAAATGTGCGGTAGATCGGCCGGCGCGATGCCCGGTCCCGTGTCGGCCAGGACAATGTGCACCATTCCATCTACGCGGCGCGCTTCCAGCGTTACCATGCCGCCGGCCGGTGTGTGGCGCAGCGCATTGCTCAGCAAATTGCCGATCACCTGACGCAGCCGGTCAGCGTCGGCACAAAGAATGAGCGACTCATCCGAAACCCGCACCTGCACAGCAACTCCCTTGTCATCGGCCAAAACCTGGACACTGTCGGCGGCGGCGCGGAGCAGCGTACCGATGTCGGTATCGCCATAAACCAGGTGCAACTGTCCCGCATCGGCCAGCGAGAGCAGGCGCAAATCTTGCACCAACCGCTGCAAGAGCAGCGTCTCTTCATAAATCGGCGATAGGTGTTCGGAATCGGCGGGATAAATGCCATCCAACAAGGCCTCCAGATTGCCGCGAATGACGCTCAACGGGTTGCGCAGCTCGTGAGCAATATCGGCAGTCATCTGCTGCCGCTGCGCTTCGGCTGCTTGCAGGGCATGGGCCATTTGATTGAACGCCTGCCCCAGTTCGCCGATCTCGTCGCCGCTGCGCACCGCCACCCGTTGCGACAGGTCGCCGCGGGCCATCGCCTGGCTGGCAGCAGTCAACTGTTGCAGCGGCGCCACCAGTTGGCGCGATAAAAGAGCAGAGACCAGCAAAGCGGCGGCCAGCACCACACCTGCCGCCCACAAAACAGCCCGATTGACCGAGCCGAGAAACTGCTTTTCCAGGTCCGAGTGCCCAGACATGTCCAGCGTCGTCACCAACAGCGTGCCAACCACCTGCCCCTGTACCGAGATCGAGACGCCTTGTGAGCGAGATTCGGGCTTGACGGTCTGGCCGATCAGTTCGGCAGCGGTGTCAGCCAGCACGGTACCATCCATCCCCACAATCAAAACGCGGACATTGTTCATACCGGCCATGCCGTGCGCCCCCTGCCGCCGCCCCATCCCCATCCCCGGCAGAGATGTGGCAACAGAGTTTTTTAGCACGCTTTCAACCCCCTGCCACGAGCCAGTCTGCTCGTAATACGTCGCCGCATTTGCTGCAATGGGCTCGGCACGCATCATGGCCCCGCGACTGATATAGAGTTCAAACTCGCGAGCAGTAGACCGATTGATTGCCCAGGCCACCATCCCAACACCCAACAAGGCCACCAGAGCAAAAGCAATCCACAGCTTGAATCGCCAGGTTTTAATCTTGAGCATCCTATTCCTCCGCAAAACGATACCCCGCGCCATACACCGTTAAAATATAACGCGGCTGACGCGGGTCGGGTTCGAGCTTTTTGCGCAGGTTTTTAATGTGAGCATCTATGGTGCGATCATAGCCATCAAAAGATTCACCCTGCACCCGGTCAATAAGCTCCATGCGGCTGAAAACCCGTCCCGGCGAACGCGCCAGGATCAAGAGCAGGTCAAATTCGGTTGTGGTCAGGTCAACAACCTGCCCGCCCAGCATCACCGCGCGTTTATCGGCATCAATGACCAGATCGCCCAGGCGTAGCAACGGTGAGGCCGGTTCCTCGTCTTGAGCGCGGCGCAGCACGGCGCGTACACGCGCCACCAGTTCGCGTGGGGAAAAGGGTTTGGTCACATAATCATCGGCGCCCAATTCCAGCCCTTCAATCCGGTCAGATTCTTGGACCCGCGCCGTCAGTATGATGATCGGCGTTTTGCGTTGAGCCGTCTGCGTCTGGCGGATGGTGCGGGCGACTTGAAGACCATCTATGCCGGGCAAATTCAGGTCCAGTATCACCAGATCGGGCTTTTCATAACGAAACTGGGCCAGGGCAGCCTGTCCGTCGGCCGCGGCAATCACCCGAAACCCAGCATTTTGCAGATAATCGCGCACCAGGCGGACGATTTTGCCTTCATCATCAACCACCAGAATGGTATTCATTTCTGCTCCTTTAACCCGAAACAAACCCCTTTTGATCCTATCACATTGCCTGGCTAGAGTCAATAAAAAAAAGAGGGACAGGTTGATACCTATCCCTCGATTTTTGCCAAGCCGGGTTCAGTTGCCGCGCTGCTGTCCGTATCCGACGCGACTGCCCATCCCCCGCGTCGAGCTGTGACCGCCTTGCGCCGGCTGCCGGCCTTGACTGTGCATACCGCAGCCGTTCTGATTGCCCTGCCCCTGCCCATCGGCGAGGTGATGGTCACACACACCATCGCCATCCTCATCCACGAAACGGTCGCACACGCCGTCACCGTTTTCGTCTACAAACCCGTCTCCACACGTGCCGGTGCCATCACACCCTGCCGATTGATTGCTCTGGCGATGCTGCCAGCCATGTTTGAATCCGTCGCCGGCTTGCTGGCCGCAAACGTCACACACGCCATCGCCATCCTCATCCACAGGACCCTGCGCCAGAGCTGCTCCGCCCAACAGCGCACCCAGAGCCAATACTGCGACCAAAACAATCCCTGAAATTTTGAGCCATTTGTTCATTCTGAATCTCCTTTTTTGTTGAAATGATTGACTGATACATCACTTATTCGATGGGACAGGACAGATCTTGTGGCCGGGGCTGCTTTTTGCGCTGAAACATTTTTTGGGTCATGCAAACCATCCAGTTCCAGTGCAAAACCAGGTGTGCACCCACCCCGGCGATCATGGCCATGCTGCCCCAGGTATGCAACGTGTCCCAGGTATGCGTGCTGAGACCCAACACCGCCTGCCCGTAATAGGGATTTCGTCCACCCTGAAAGCCGCTTGGCGCGAAAAACAGCACCAATCCCGACACGGCCGAAATGATAAACGTCACTGCAATCAACACATCCACCCAGTAATTGATCCTGGCCTGCGACATTGGACCTCCTTTTCCTAAAAACCAGAATTCTTTTGCCGCCCCTGACCCGCCCACATCGGCCGGCCCAGCGCGTCACGCAACATGATTTGAGCGCCGGTCGTCAGATTTTCGATCCCAGTCGCTTTGAACTCGTCACTTTCCCAATAGCCGGTCGCCCGAACCTGGTCGCCCAAATTCAGGCTGAACCCTTGTGCCTCACGGTACGAGCTGGGTCCCAAACCCACCTGCACCATCTCGCCGTCGGTGGTCTCTATCACCAGTTCGACCGTTTCACGCACTACGCCAGTGAGCGTTTGCCCTCCAGCATCCACATTCGGCTGCCGACCTGCGCCCTGCCCATATCCCTTGCCTTGATTGCCTGGAGCGGACTGTGCCGGTGCAGACTCGACATAAGGCACATTGATATGTTGCCCGTTAACCTGCGCCTCGTGCTCCTGCCCGTCCTGCTGAAACAGCTTGATGCCGCCAACCACCAAAGCGGCGATCATGGCCAGGATGAACAACCCGGCCACCGCTTTTTGTACCATATTCAACTCCTTTTCAATGTGCTACTTGTTTTCGCTTGATGACCGAATTATACCAACCAATTGTGAAGCAAGTATGAAGCGGCGACCGAAATCTCGGCCCCGAAATCTCGGCCCCGAAATCTCGGCCCCGACCCTTTCAAAAGGTACAGGCGACGTTGGTTGAGTTTATCGAAACCAAGTAACTACCTACCCACTGTCATTCTGAGTGCCATCAGGCGCGAAGAATCTCTCTTTGCGGTGTACAACGAGATTCTTCGTCGCCGCGCTCCCTTCGCTCCGCTCAGGGCAGGCTCTCAGAATGACCCTCCCAAAGGCTAATTTTCGGCTCAAGGCAGGTAGTTACAAAACCAACAAAAAAGCGTCCGTCTGATTTGATCAGACGGACGCCAGTCATTCACCATACCGCTCTCTCAGCGCCAGGCTTCGGCCTGGCCCATCCCCCGCCACTTGTACAGGGCCGCTATTGCCGCGTCCCGCAACGACTGCAAAACAGGGCGTCGGGGCGCAACTCCTGGCCGCATTGCTTGCAGCGTGGCACGGCGGGCGGCACCGGCAGCCCACACACGCCGCAGAAACGGGCATCGGGGCGCAAGGGCCGGCCGCAGCGGGCGCAGGCCGACGGCGGCGCCCGCTGCGGCCGAGGTTGCATAGGTGGTATATATTGCGGCGGGGCATACGGCGGCGCAGGTTGCGGCCTGGGGCGCGACCCGCGGCTCAGGCCGAACAGAATGAGAATCAATCCCAACAGCAACAAGCCCCCGCCGAGCAGCCCCACCACACAAACCAGCCCCAACAAGATGCTCAACGGAAACTCATCCGAGTCGGGTGGCAGCGGAGTGGGGGTGGAACGCAGCCCGCGCGTGGCCGTAGGCAGCAGAGTCGGCGTGGGCTGGGCCGGGCGGGTGGGGTGAGGCGTCTCGTTGGGGCGCAGCGTGGGCGTGATAGTGGGAACGCGGGTAGGGTGTGGCGATGGCGTCACGGTAGGCGAACGCGGTTTCGGCGTGTCGGTGGGACGGGCAGCCACAGCGGTGGCCGTAGATGCGGTGGGCGGTGCAGGCAGCAGCAGCCGCCCGGCGCCATACTCGATATCGGCGCCTTTTTTGCCCAGGTCTTTGGACCCGGCGATCAGATAATTCCACACCTGCTGCCGACCCCAATCGGGAAATGCGCCCCACACTAGCGCGGCGGCCCCGGCCACGTGCGGCGCGGCCGCCGACGTGCCGCCAAAACGACCATAGGTGGCATTGTCCACCTCTGACGGGGCCGATATGTCGGGCTTGATCCGCTCATCGGCGGTGGGGCCGCGCGAGCTGTAATCGGTGATGCGGTCGTTACGCCAAAACACCGCCCCCACTGCCAGGGCCTCGGCAGCATCGGCTGGCGTGACCAGGCTGTACTCGGCCACCGGAAACTCGATCACCACATCGCCATGCACAATAATATCAAACGTCACCGCGCGAGTGGTCGAACTGGCATAGATCGCCAGATAATAAGCCCGGCCTGGCTCCAAACCGTAATAATCCAATACCTCAATCGGCTCTTCACCCAGGCTGCCGCTCTGCGGGTCACGCGCCGAAGCCACTTCGTTGCCATTGTCATCCAACATCACCAGGTCATAGTCCTGATCCACCCGGCTCCAGTCATCCCAACGCAGCACAATCTCGACCGCCGGCTCGTCTGAACGAAAGCCCATCGTCTCGCGAGACGACGCAAACTCGTGCCAGCCATCGCCGTCCTGGTCCGACCAGGTGCCGCGATAATGCACCTCGGCCTCGTTGCCGGCCGAGTTGACCCACAGCACACCCCGGTCGGCAGCCTGACGCACCAAATCAGATTGAAGGCCGCTGCCATCCATCGGCGCGGTGGTGCTGCCGGCCGAATGGGAAATGATCTGCACATTCTGAGCCAACAGCCACTCGACGGCCGGCCCTAGAGCCACACCGCGACAACCATAATCGGCCAGGTACAGCTCGGCGTTGGGGGCCATCTCGTGGACGATTTCGGCCACCGCTGTGCCATGCACCTCATCCGAATCGTCGGCGTCGCCCAGGCCGCGCACAAACGTCTGCGCCTGCACCCTGTCCGGCAGGTCGCGGCCCAGCAGCGATTTGTATCCGCCAAACCCGCAATCGAGGATGCCGACCCGGATGTTTTGCCCCTTGAGGCCGGCTTGATGCCAGGCATCCGCGCCGGTGACGGCGGGACCCTGGCCATCAACAAAAAAAGGGACGCTGCCAGTGCGGGTTTTGGTGGGCAGTTTGACGCGCACCACATGCTCCAATGCCGTGATCTGGGCAAACAACACGCCCGGGTCCTCGGCCTGGGCCGCCTGCTCGATCACCGACAAAGGAATGGCAATGTCCACCTGCGTCTTGTAGGCCCCTTCGACAATCACACCGGCGGCTTGAAGCTGTTGGACCAGCAGCGCGCTGTCGGTGGTGTCGAGGATGAGGGTGGCACACACCTCGTTCTGCGCCGTCAAGATGCCGCGCTGCCGGGCCAGCTCGGCCGCTGCACCGATGCCGCCCTGCTGATAGGCAATCAGAAAATCCTTGTACACCGAATCCAACTCTTGATCGCCCAAAATGCCGGCCAACTGCGGGTACCTGGCAATCAACTCATCCAGCGAAGGTGGCGGGGTCAGGGTCAACGACAAGGCGGGCCAGGTGGGCGTGGGCGTAGACGCAGGCTGCTGTCTCCAAATCACCAGGCCCAAAATCGAGGCGATCACCACCAACACCAGCCCGGCAGCGATCAGCCAGATGATACTTTTTCTGTTCATACGCGCCTCCCAATCGAACGTTTAGGGTTCGCTCAAGCCAGCCCCGTCAATCCGCCGCCGCACATCCTCCAGCCCATTTCGCAGCGATGGCAGCCAGACATTTAGCGGTGGTGTATCACCCGACAGCCGAATCGGCACGGTCAGGCTGATCGGCACCGGCAGGCTCAGGTCTACCGAGGTATCCAGGTGGATCGGCACGGTCAGGCTGACCGGCACAGTGGTGTTGACCGGGATATTGATGGCGCGCTGGCCGATCACCGGAATGGTCACCCAAACGCTCACCTCGGTGTTGATCGGAATCTCGGTGCGGATAGGAATGGTCAGATCGCGGCGGATGGGGATGGCTTGATTGATTTGCACCGTCTGCGAGATGGGCAGATCGAACAACAGCCCTTCTCGCTGCACCTGCTCGACCGAGCGGATGCCCTGATCCAAAGCCTGCACAGCCGCCTGACGCGCCTGGAGCAGCCCGCCCACCAGCATACCCACCGCTGCCAGCAGCACCAGGTTGAGCAGCAAAGAGAGAATGGCCACGGTCAAAGCAGTTGCGGCCACCCAACTGCCACGTCGCAGCGCCGGCGCGGCGGCTGGCGCTGCCGATGCCATCGGTGTGGCCGCCGCGTTGAGCAGAGTGCCGCACTGCTTGCAAAAACGCGCCTCATCTCGATTGACAAAACCGCATTGCGCACATTGATTGGACATCTTGCTCCTTTGAAAATCGCCATTTTGTAGGGGCAGAGGCAAGCTCTGCCCCTACATTTTTATGCGCTATCGCTGCGCGGCAAGCGACACTCAGCGTGCCTGCCGCTCGCGCACCTTGAGGGTGATGGCCGACAGCACCTGGAACCCAACCACAAAACCGCCCAAGATCAGCCAGCGACCGATCATGCGCCGGCGTGTGCAATCCAGGTCAATCTCTTGAGAGATTGTTCGCGTGCCGTCAGCGCCAATCGTCGTCACATCCTGCATACACTCGAAACCCAACTGAAAGTTGATGGGAATATCGCTGGTGATCGGATCGGTGTACGTAATCGTCTTGGTAGTGGTGGTCATCTCGGTGGTCGGCGTGATCACCAGACCCGGCACCTCGACCGGTATTACCGGGCCGGCCGGGGGACAGGTGATGGGCAGGGTATGGGTAATGGTCTCGGTGACAATTTTGGGCGCCTCAAACTCAAATTCTCGCTCGGTGTGAATATCGGGAATGACCCGTGAGCGGCTCAACTGATTGAGCGTATTGAGGCGCGTGGATGCGCCCAGGTTCTCCAACGACCAGCGCGTGATGGTGCCATACGAAACCCACTCGGTCGGCCCCTTGAGGTCGAAAAACGCCCCGGCGAAAATGATATGCACGATCAGAATGGGCAAAATGATATACACCGCACTGTTGTTATCGGCAAAGCTGGAAATCCACAGCCCCAAACTGGTGCTGGCCCAGATGGTCAACAGCAAGGTGATATAGATTTCCACCACCGCCGGCAGCATTTGCTTGTAGGAAGGCAGCCGCACGCCCAGCGCGATCACCACCAGCAGCGAAAGCCCCTGGATAAAGCTAAACCCGCTCAACACCACAAACTTGGACATCAAATAGGGCCACAGGCCGAGATTGATCATGCGCTCGCGATTATAAATGGGCATCTCTTTGATGATCTCAAACACGGCAGCAAAGATGCCCAACAACACACAGGCAAACGACATGATAAACAAGAGCGTCTGCGCCCGGTTGGCCACCACATAGCTGGCGTTGACCTTGCCTTCCTCATCGGTCTCCTGAACCAGGTGGTAATTGATACACCTTTGCACTGCGTCCGCGTCGCTCCAGTCATCCACCACGTCAGCACATTCAGGGTCATATTTGGCCGTCAACCAGTACCGGCTGGAAACCGACAGCATCAAGACGCCGATCAGCGGCATGACGGCCAGCAAGATGAACAGGCTGAGCTTGCTGCGTGCCACCAACTCGAAATAGCGGCTGGTCAAGATGCCAAACTGACGAATGTTGCCAAACAGGCCCAAACGCGACGATTTGACCTTTTCCGGCGGCGTGCGCGGCTGCATCTGCGAGGTCACGCGGCTCTGCACATATTTTTGATACAGCGGAGAGCTTTGAAATTTCTGCTGCCAGGCATCCACTTCGGATGGTTTAGCTAGCTTGAGGTAAATATCGGCAAAGCTCTGCGCCTGAAAGAACTGCAAAGCCTCGTGCGGCGGGCCAAAAAAGACCAGCTTGCCGCCATAGCCCATAAAAGCCACATGGTCGCACAGCCCCACATTGTCGGTAGCATGGGTGATCAGAATCACCGTCTTGCCCGAGTCGGCCACCCGCTGCATGTCATACATCAACTTTTTCTCGGTGCCGGGGTCCAGGCCCGAACTGGGCTCATCCAGGAAAAACAGGTCCGGGTCGGCCAGCATTTCCACCGCAATGTTGACCCGCTTGAGCTGCCCGCCGCTCAGAGTGGCAATGGTATCCTTTTTCTTGTCCACCATATCCAGGCGTCCCAAGGCGTCGTCAATGCGCTTTTCGATTTCATCCTGGCGCATGTCGGGCGGCAGACGCAAGCGGGCGGCATAGCGCAGCGCGCCCTCGACGGTCAGATCACGATGCACAATGTCTTGCTGCGGCACATAACCCATCATAGAGCGATATTGGTCCAGATGGGCATAAAAATCATCGCCATTGAACAACACCTGCCCGTCGGTGGCACGCGACTGGCCGTTGAGGGCCTTCATCAGGGTGCTTTTGCCCGCCCCCGACCCGCCCACTACGGCCACAAATTCGCCAGGTTGAATGGACATGGTCACATCGTTCAAAATCAGCTTGGGCTTGTGTGTTTTGCGGTCAGTCACCTGCCGATTGAGGCCGATGGCATCCAGGCGCACCAACCCCACCTGCGCCGACGCCGCCAGACCCGACGCCGTATAGGCCAGGCGATAAGGGCCGATCTGGATGGTGTCGCCCTGCCGCAGCGGGTGAACGGTGATGCGCTGCCCGTTGACAAAGGTGCCGTTGGTAGACTGGAGGTCGGTCAACACATCGCCTTGCGGAGTGCGATCAATGCGAGCGTGCTGCCACGACACCTGCGGCGACGGCAGCGGAATGTGGCTCTGTGGGTTGCGCCCGATCAGCAGCGAGGCCGCTTCGCCGACCAGCAAACCGGTGTTGAGAACCATCGAGTTGCGGCTGGGGGCCAGGCCTTCGGGGTCTTGGAAGGTCAGGCTGATCGAGTTGCCTTGCGGGTCGCCCATACGCACCACATCGCCGTGCGCCAACGGCTGTGGCTGTTGAGGCTGGATGCGCTGCCCGTTCACCGCCGTGCCGTTGGTAGACTGGAGGTCGGTGATCAACCAGGCGTGATCCCGACACTCCAGGCGGGCATGGTGTCCTGAAACGGTCGGATAGCTCAATACCAGGTCGTTGTCGGGCGCACGGCCCAAAGTCAGAGAGGGTTTGGTGATGGCAAAATCATAGGGCGGCTGGCCGGGCCAACGCACCTGCAAATGAGGCATCGGCAAAGAGGGTACGGGCTGATCCGACGGAGTCTGAGCAGGCGGCGGGGCAATCCCGCCAGGCGGTGTGGCCCCAGCGGCCCGCAACGGCGCGCCGCATTGAAAACAAAACTGGGCATTGGGATTTTTTTGCAACGAACCGCAGCGATGACAATAGAGCGACATAGTTCTCCTTTCTCCATTCAACCAAACGGCTCGACCTCCAGGCACATCGTCGGAAGAGCATCCATCCCTACGTTGCCGTGTCAGACGGCGCAATCACCAGAACATACTCGCCGCGCGGCGGCTCTTGCTCAAAACAAAGCACAGCCTGGCTCAGCCGCCCGCGCCAGACCTGCTCGTACAACTTGGTTAGCTCGCCGCATACGGCCACCTGGCGATCCCCCAACACGGCGAGGGCGTCGCCCAGCGATTCAACCAGACGATGCGGCGACTCGTAACACGCCAAGGCGCGGGCGTCATGGATAAACTCACCCAGTGCCCGCCGCCGCGCCGCCGCTTTGTGCGACAAAAAGCCCAAAAACACCCAGCCAGCCTCTGTCGCCAGCCCCGACAGGCTCAATGCCATCATCAGGGCTGTGGGGCCAGGCACAGGAATCACCGACACACCCCGCTCAATCAGCGCACGCAGCAACTCGTAGCCCGGATCGGCCAGCAGAGGCATGCCCGCCTCTGAGACCAGCGCCACATCGGTACGCCCCAACGCTACCAGAACCGCATCCAACCGCTCCTTTTTTTTGCGCTCATAGGCATCGGTAAAGCGCATCATCGGCGTGTGAATGTGATAACGGGTCAACAGACGCTGGGTCTTGGCCGGATTTTCGGCGGCGATCAGCCCCACCGAACGCAGCACCTCCAACGCGCGCGGGCTAATATCCTCCAGATTGCCAATCGGCGTGCCGACCAGGTAGAGCGAATGAGTTGCCTCATCCCCATCCGAATCCACGTTCACCCCTTTTGCACAATAAAGACCAGTTCGCCGGCAAATTCCAGTCGCGTCACCGGCCAGGCCAGGCCATCCAACATCTGGCGCATCACCTGCTCATAATGCGCCGGCATACCCTTGTCACGCCGTCCCAGACTGCTGGTCGGAAAACTGACCACTACCCAGGCCGCCCGGAGATGGTGGAGCAGCCTGAGAGTGCTGCCCTTTTCCTGCTGTTCCAGACATGGAGCAGATTTGAGTAATAGGGCCACGTCGGCGGCCTCTTGAGGCGGATGACACAAAATATCTTGCAGGTGCGCCTGCCCCGCCGCGCCGCTCCAGGCCAGGTAACGGCCCAAAAACTCGACCCGCGCGGCATCAATATCATAGGCGTGATACACCGCCCCTGCCGGCAGCCCCATCCAGGGCAAAGACAGCGGCCCCAGACCGCAGGCCAGGTCTAACACCGACCGGGGAATGCCGGTCCGCGAAAAAATGCCGGCATAGAAATGCTCCAGGATGTTCAGCCGCTCACGAGTCGAGGCATGCCGCGCCAGCAACTCGAGATACACCCGGTGCAGCCGCTCCTGGTCGTGCTGCGCCGCCTCAAGCTCTGCCCAGGCCCGCGCATAATCCATCGGCTGTTCGTATGCCCCATACACCTGATGCAGCTGGGCTTGCGTGGCTTGCAAGGCCGCCTTGAACGCCCCATACCGCGCCCACGACTCGGCAGCCACGCGCTGCACCGTCTCCAGGCACACCCGCCGATACTTGGGCGCCGCATGCACCCGCAGCACAATCTGCTCAATGGCTACCATATCGGGTTGTGTGCCTGTCTTCATCCCTATCCCTCACCTCTATTATAATTCAGGATCAGGCATTAGCCAAAACAAGCAAAATGTGATATGATTAGCCCAATCTGCACACCCTGTTACGGAGCAATCGCCATGCGTTATTTGATCATTTCAGATATTCACTCCAACCTGACCGCGTTCCAGGCCATCCTGGACGACGCCCCGGCCGGCCTGCCGGTATGGTGTCTGGGCGACCTGGTGGGATATGGCCCACAGCCCAACGAGTGCATTGATTTGCTGCGCTCGCTGGATCACGAGTGCATCATCGGCAATCACGACTGGGCCGCCATCGGCCAGGCTGACATTGACGACTTTAATCCAGAAGCCAAATTCGCCATCCAATGGACCGGCGATCAACTCACTCCCGACAACAAGGCCTACCTGGAAAACCTGCCGCTCAGCCTGGTCCACGACGAATTTACCCTGGTGCACGGCAGCCCTCGTCAACCGATTTGGGAATACATCTTGCAGCCAACTGCGGCTATCCTCAACTTTTCCTACTTTCACACCGCCTACTGCCTGGTTGGGCACACCCACGTGCCGGTCATTTTCCGCCTGCAAAATCAAAACGACAAAAACACCTGCCGCACCGAACGCCTGCTCGAACAAGACCGATACGAACTCGGCCCCGACCGCCTGATCATCAACCCCGGCAGCGTCGGGCAGCCGCGCGATGGCGACCCCAGAGCCAGCTATGCCATCCTGGATACCGAAGCAATGACGCTGGAACACCGTCGCGTTTCTTATGACATTTCTCAAGTGCAGCACTTGATGGAAAAGTCACACCTGCCCACGCGGCTGATCATTCGCCTGTCTTATGGATGGTGAGCATTGGACCTGCTGCCACTGATCCGGGTCGTCTTTTCTGATGCCGAACTGGTATCCTCGTCGCCGTTTCCCGGCGAACATGCCAACCTGTGCTATCAGGTTCAGATGGTCAATCCCACCCTGGACGTGATCATCAAAATATATCGCCGCACCGAACAACGTCGCCCCTGGAAAGAAGCCTACCTGCTGCGCCTGCTCACCTCGGAAACCGGCGTGCCGGTGCCACGTCCGCTTCACCTGGATGATTCGCTGACCCTCGTACCGCAACCCTGGATGCTGCAAACCCGCCTGCCCGGCGAGCCCCTGAGCGAGGTGATCCATTCGCTCGATCAGTGGGAGCTGGAATCGGTGGCCTATGAGATGGGCCGCTATATGGCGCACCTGCACCAGATCAAGCTGGATTTTTTTGGCGATTTTTACACCCCCGAATTGGGCATCACCTTGCACGAGCAAGAAGCCGTGTTGAGCTGGATAGACGAATTGGTCAATGCCGGCCTAGCGCAAAAAACCCTGCCCACTGCCCTGGCACAGTCCATCCGCCAGGTCTTGCAAGCCGGTCATTTGTTCAATGCCCCGCGCGCCTGCCTGATCCACGACCATTACACGCCACAAAATATCATGGTCGAGCGCGGCTTGACCGATTATCACATGATCGGCGTGCTGGACTGGACCGAAGCGCTGGGCGGCAGCCCCGAACGTGATATGAGTCGCGTTTTTAACTGGCCCTGGCCGCACCCTCAGAACGTGCAAAAGGGCTTTTTGGATGGCTATACCGAATCGGCTGAAATAGATGCCCAATTTTGGCGACGCCTTCGCATCTATCAAATCGCCGATCATCTCGAACACCTCGGCCAATCCGATGGGACGGCCAACCCGGCGCGACTGGACGCCATCGAACGACTGCTGGCCGACCTGCGTCACTGACCATCCAACGATGCCTTCACGCAATTTTCACGTATGCTTACCCTCACTTGACAAATCGCCCACTTTGCGATATGATTGGGTTATGTTGGATTATTTATCTGGTTTGCGCATATTGAAATCAGGTTCTTTTTATCCCAAGGAGGCAAGGATGTTTTTCCTCAAAAGGTCGAACGTGATTGCTTCCCTGATCCTGATCGTGGCTACGATGGCCTTGAGCGGCTGCATTCAAATCAAGGTTGTTGACAATACGCCTGTAACCCCCGTCCCCACGTCCGACGTGGCCGAACGCCGCGTCCAGGAACACGACCTGGCGGTGTTAGCCGTAGACTTTGACCCTCCGCTGGAATATGACAAAATTATGGACCGCAAAAAACGCGGTGAGGGCATTACCCTGCTCGTAGCCATCGAAAACACCGGCGCCAGCATTGAGAAAAATGTCACCGTGCAAATCAAACTGTTCAAAGATCAGGACAAGGCAGCTATCCTCGAACAAAACGGGGTGATTGATGGAATCGCCCCCGGCGAAATCAAAATCTTTCATTTCAAGAATACCGACATTCCATTCAGCTACCAATATCATCTCTACGTACAGGCTTTGCCGGTGACCGGCGAAACCAATCAGGCCGACAATCAGAAAAGCTACGATCTGTTGATCTCACAGCCCTGATCCCCCAACAAAACCATCACTCAGATTGTTGATTTCAAAATGCACCCTGTGGTGCATTTTTTTGTATCCAAGACTCCCAGCCGTTGGCAAACACGAGTTTTAGCCTGCCATCTGCATGTCAACAAAGGAACAAGGCGATGCCCCAAGTGAAACAAATTTCCATGCTGATCGCCACCCTGCTCCTGGGCATCCTGGTCAGCCTGCAATGGCCGACGATGGCTACTCCATCCGACCATACCTCTGATCGGGTTAACCGCACCGTCCAACAACTCGAGTTGGAGCAGCAAGAACTCAAGCGCACTATTGGCCGGCTGCGTCAAGAATTGGACAAAAAGCAGCAAGAAGCAGTAGCCAACACCCAAATTTTGCGGGATGTGCGCCAGGAATTGACCAAACAGAAAATGTATGCCGGCCTGCTCGATGTGCGCGGTCCCGGCGTCATCATCACATTGAGTGATGGCCCGCGCGCGCTCGGCGGCAACGCCGATCAGTATTTGATCCACGATTACGACCTGCGCGATGTGGTCAATGTGCTGTGGATGGCCGACAGCGAGGCCATTGCCATCAATGATGAACGGATCGTCAACAGCACCTCGATTTACTGCGTCGGCTCGACCATCATGATCAACGACACCCGCCTATCGCCGCCTTATGAAGTCAGAGCCATCGGCAACCCTATACGCCAGTTAGACTATTTGCGCAACCCCGGCTATTTGAGCGAACTAAAAACCCGCCAGGAGCGATTCAAGATCGGGCTGGAATTTTCGCGCATTGAAACGATCTCGATTCCGGCCTATCGCGGCAGCCTGCGGCACAAGTATGCCCAGCCGGGCGGCTGACGGAGAGCAGAATGAAAAAGAGCATTGTTTCCCAAGTCTTTTTGTTCATTTTTATGCTGAGCATGGGGGTGTTTATCGTGGCCCAAATCCGCACCCAGGTGCGCACGCGCAAACTGGGATTGAGTGACAACAACCAGACCATGTTGCTCACTGGCCTGATCAATGCCAATCACGATATGCAAATCGAGATCGCTTCGCTGGAGGCGCAACTGGCCGAGTATCAGGACGAGCAGCGCAAGACAGTGTTGGAGGGACTGGTCAACGAGTTGAATTGGGTCAAGATTGCCAACGGCGCCATCAATGTGAGCGGACCCGGCATCGAACTGCGCCTGGACGGCCCGCTGACCGCGCTGGATTTGCAAGACCTGCTCAACGAACTGCGCAACGCCGGCGCCGAAGCCATCGCCTTGAATGATCAAAGGCTGACCCACCACTCCACACTGACCATAGACGGAAAAGGTCAGATTTTGTTGAATGGACATCCTACCGGCCGCCCGTTTCGCTTTCAGGCCATCGGCGACTCGGAAACGATGAAAATTGCCATGTTACGGCCGGGCGGCAGCATAGATCTGCTCAAGCGCAACTATCCCAACCTCACCGTCCAGGTTATTCAACAATCTACGATAACTCTGGGTGTTCGTCGTTCACAAGCCGAGTTCAAATATGCCCAGCCGGTTGAATAAGGCCGGACTATGGAGCGGCATCGCGCAAAACCAGCGGCAAAAATAACGTATGATCCCGGCCCGCAGAGGGTTCGTTCAGCAAAATCAAGCCATCCTGCCCCTCTAACCACACCGATGTAACCTCGCTGCCGTCGTTATACCGACGCCGAGACTCGAACCGCATCGCATCGGCTACTACCCAATGTGCCCGCGTCTGATTGGACAGACTCACACTGCCGTTCATTCCGGTGGTAAAAGAATAAACGCCCAAAAACACCCAACCCGGTTCGGCAACTTGCTGGCCGACCGGCACCGTCGTCTGCCCGCTGGCATGCTGCACGGTATAAGTGACGGTGTCGGTGCAGTTGGAGTGCGGCGCCACCCAGGCATGCACCGTGTACCAGTCGGCAGAGGGAATGTCGGGTCGCCAGGTGACGATGCTGTGAAACCCCAACGTGTTGGTAGTGCCTAGCGCGTAATGAAAAGTGCTTCCCCAGTCATCATAGCCGGCCGTCGCCCCGGCCCAGCCGCCGTATTTTTGGAAAAAAGGTGTTTCAGGGTCTGTATCGTCCATCAACACCTGCACCAGAGGCGCCTGGCTGCCATTCAGCTTGAAAAAAGGTCGCTCCAATGTCACCTGCTGCCGCGAGGCAGTGGCATTGCCCAACACCACCCCCCGCTCAAAATCGCGCCGCCAGACCAGGGGCCGCCATCCCTCTTGCAAGCTGACCTGATCGAGCCAGACCGCGCCGGTAGGACGGCTGCCCACCCCCAATGACAGCACAGCATCGCCGACGGTGGCAGTGGCCTGAAATGACAGCCAGTACTGTTGCCAGGTCGTGCCAAACTCTACTTGCCAGGAGGTGGGCGTACACCAGACCGACTCGTTTCCGGCAGCATACAAGCACGGAATCACCTGCCAGTGCGGGCGAGAGGCCTGCCCCCAAAACGACAGCGTATACCACTGTCCTCCAACCAGCGAAATGCCCCCCTGCTCCAACCGCACATCCTGGGTCGCGCCGCTGGCGGTGATGGCGACATGAGCGGCCAGGTGACTGCCAGGCGGAGCAAATGTGGCACTCACCGGCACGCTGCTCCAGGCCACCTGCGCCCCCGGCTGCGTCCGCACCGTCCACGAAACCAGGCCCGGCAACTCAAAATCAGCATTTTGCAGCACATTGACCGTCGTCAACGGGCCAGCCGCCCAATACGCCTCGCCCAAAGGCTGCCCCAGGTAGCCCAACCCTAGCCCGGCCCCATCAAACTCGTCGTACCACCAGGCGTTGCCGTGCCAGGTATCGCCAAACTCGAAACCAAAAGTGCCGCCTTCCAGCAAAGCCGTTGCCAGACCAAAGCGCATACGTTGATAATAGGCCGCCGCCTGATCCACCACCGCCTTTTTCATCTTGTCATAAGGCCCCAGCCCATATTTGGTGCGCATCCACAAAGGCGGGTTGCCCATCATCATCGTCAGTCGCGGCTGGCGCGAAGCCTGCATCCACTGCTCGTAATTATACCTGAACCACATCCAATCATCCCCACGATCCAGAATGTCGCGCAGATTCATCTCGTACTCGCGACCGTTCAAGATGTCGGCATAGGCCAGCGGCGCATCGTTGCCCATCACAACAGCCTCTCGCCCCAACCGCTCGCTCAACCCGGCGCGCACCTGGGTCAAAAAGCGCAGTGTGCCTTGATAATAGGCTGCGTCAATTGCCGCCCGCCCTGCCGGGGTTGTATCGTCGGCCAGGCCATCGTGATTCAGATCCATGCCACTGATGATCGGGGTGATCAATTCATACACACGGTCGAAAAAAGCACCGTCATAGCGCAATGGATCAAACTGAGTAAAGAGATAATCGGCGATAGCTTGTGTGCAATACTCGCTGCCCATGTTGAACATGCCATGATTCCACTCGGCCACCCGAATCACCTGACCGGCAGCATTGCGATAAAAGCAGTCAAATTCCGGCGATCCGGGTGCAGCATACACCCACTGAGAGCCCAACGGTCCATCATCGGTATCATAGGTGCTGACCCTGGAAAAGAGAATCACCAGGTTGGGATTTCGCGCCCGCAGTTCATCCAACTGCTGCGGAGTAAAACTCTCCGAGATGATCAGGCGATAGCGAGCATAAAAATCGAGGCCGACACTGCTGTCATAGCCGCCCCACAGTTTGACAATGCGCGGATACCCCTCTGCATCCACCACCCGCAACGGCGCCGCATCGGCCGCCCACACCAGGCCTGACGGCGCGGGCGGGTCGTAATTTCGGCGCGGCAACGGGGTAGGCGTGAGAACAGGCTGCGCCAATGGCTCTCCCGGTATGGCCGCCGCTGCCGCCGCGCCGCTCCACCAGCCCCACAGCGCCACCACGGCCAGTCCACCCCAACAGACCATCAAACCAACCTGCCAGCGATTCATTGCTCCACCTCCTATCTCCCAGTCCCCTCCATTTTTATCTCTATTATACCACAAAGACATGGCTCACAGTCCAGGTCATAACAAAAAAAGGCCAGGCCCGAGAACCCAGGCCTGGCCTTTGACATACAAGAAAAATCAAGCGTTCTTTTCGATGCTATACAAATAACCCACCGCGCCTGCGCCGAGGCCAGCAGCATTGCCTTCATCGGTGTCAATGTGCATGTCCAGCGCAAACTTGGGGCTGACCCGCACCACCACGTTGCCAAAAATCAGCCGGCGATCGCCCTCCACGCGCACAGATACCACGTCGCCATCGCCGACGCCAAATGACTGCGCATCTTGGGGCGTCATGTGAATGTGCCGTTGGGCACAGATCACCCCTTGCGCCATCTCGACCTGACCGGCCGGGCCTTCCAAAACAACGCCGGGAGTGCCTTGAATATCACCCGACATGCGCACCGAAATGCGGACGCCCAACCGATACTGCTCGGTCAGCGAAATCTCGACCTGCGTTTCCGGGCGCACCGGGCCGAGGATACGCACCCGGTCAATCCGCCCTTTAGGTCCTACCAGGCTGACCTGCTCGTCGGCGGCAAACTGGCCGGGCTGGCTCAAGGGCGCGCGCGAGGTCAGTTGATGGCCGGCTCCAAACAATGTTTCCAGGTCGGCCTGCGTCACGTGCACATGGTGCGCCGAGATGCTCACCGGAATGGGACGTTGCGTCACCTCGCCGCTCAACACACATTCACCACGATCTGCTTGTGCGTTCATCTTGCCTTCCTTTACACCGCGCTGGCCAGCAACGCCATCACTACACCACCAGCCAGCACCGAACCGATCTGCCCGGCCGTGTTTGAGCCCATGGCATGCATTAGCAAAAAGTTGGAAAAGTCCTCCTCTTGAGCGATGCGATGCACCACACGAGACGACATGGGAAACGCCGAAATGCCGCACGCGCCCAACATCGGGTTAAAGGGCTTTTTCAACACCAGCTTGTAGAACAGGTACATCACCTGCCCAAAAATGACCCCACCGGCTGTATCCAGGGCAAAAGCCAGGATGCCCATCACAAAAATGCCGATGGTGCGCCACTGCAAAAACTGCGAGGCCACCATCGTGCCGCCAATAGCCAGCCCCAAAAACACGGTGACAATGTTGACCAGCTCGTTCTGCGCCGTTTTGGATAGCCGATCCACCACCAGCGATTCGCGCAGCAAATTGCCAAACATCAGCATCGAGATCAAGGGGGTGGCCAGCGGCACCAAAATGCTGGTCACCAGAGTAACCACAATGGGGAACAAGATGCGCGTGGCCCGCGACACCGGTTTGGACGTGTAGGGCATGTGAATCTGCCGCTGCTTTTTGCTAGTCAGCAAGCGAATCACCGGCGGCTGGATCACTGGCACCAACGACATGTACGAATAGGCCGCCACAGCAATAGGCGGCAACATTTTGGGAGCCAGCGCCGCCGCCACATAGATCGAAGTGGGGCCGTCGGCCGAGCCGATAATGCCGATAGAGGCCGCCTCCTTGATGTTAAAACCCAAAAAGGTCGCCAGCAGCAGGGTGCCAAAGATGCCAAACTGCCCCGCCGCGCCCATCAAGGCCAGTTGAGGGTTTTCCAACAGCGGGCCAAAATCGGTCATGGCACCGATGCCGATAAAGACGATCAGCGGGAACAGCTCATTGACAATCCCGCCGTTGTACAAAACGTTAAACAACCCCAATCCTTCGGGGTCTGCATCCGGTGCGCCCACCCAGGGAATGCCCTTGATGCTCAAAATGCCCATCCCGCTGCCAAAAATGTTGGCCAAAATGCAGCCCAGGCCGATTGGCAGCAGCAGGTTGGGTTCATATTCTTTGGCGACGGCCAGATAAATGAGAAGACCACCGATGATCATCATCAAAACACGACCCGGCTCTTGCACCAATGCCAGCGAGCCTTTGGTCAGTTCGGTCAATAGCGCGTTCCAATCCACAAAATCATCTCCCTCTTAGCCCAGCTTGAACAAGGCATCACCATAACTGACACTCTGACCATCCTGGCACACCACCTGAACCACCACGCCGTCGGCAGTGGAGCGGATGGGGCTTTTCATCTTCATCGCTTCCAGGTAACAGAGCGTATCGCCATGTTTGACTTTGTCGCCCACCTTGGCTACAATATCCATAATCTTGCCGGGCATGGGCGCAATGACAGTTTCGACCTTGCCAGAAGGGGCCGGAGCCGCAGCCTGAGCTGCCGCGGCCGGAGCTTCTGGCTCAGTCGCCTGCACAAAAGTCGAAACCACATCGGGGATATAGGGCTGGAAATCTTCTTCCTCAACCACCGCCCCGACCACAGCCGCCGGACGGGCAGACGCGCCAGCCTCCGACATATTCACTTGAAAAACCTTGCCGTTCACACGAACCATTGTAGGATTGGCATCGGGATTTTCAATCTCAACGACATAACTTTTGCCATTGATTTCAAGTTGACAGATTTTCACAGATAGACCTCCTGAGAGAATTTGAATATGGTATTACAAACCGATTTGCTGAGCGCGCCCATACGTCCGCCATGCGCCGGTTGCCCGCACCTGAGGGCGCGCCAACCCGCGTGTGAATGGCATGGCCGGCCGGGTACTGCGTAACAGCGCCACCGCTATCGCCGCCACCTGGGCCAATTCATCGTCAGGAGCAACCGCCGGCTGTACAGGCTGCGACTGTTCAACGACCGCTGCCGGCGCCGCTTCTTCCTCTTGCTCTGTCGGGTCTTCTTTGACTTGCAGCCAGGGCAATTTGGTCAACAAAACCATCGCCACAATCACCAGGCCCAGGGTGAGAAAGACCAGGGTCATACCCACGATAGTAATCCCCAGCCCTTGACTCACCGTTGCCGATACCTGATTCCACCAATCAATCACGCGCTTTCCTCCTGTGCAAAATGAAAGAGACCTTGCGGTCTCTTGCCCTCCAGACGAACTCGGTGTATTATACAAGAATCGGCATAGAGCGTCAACCTGAACGGAACAGAAACAGACGGCCCAACGTCTTGATTGCACAATCACTCGCACAGACAATCAAAAGGAGGTTCCTGGATGAGCAAAAAATGGTGGATCAGTTTGTCTTTGATCGCCCTGATCCTGTTGATGGCCGGTTGTGCCAAACAGGCAACCAATACCCATTCGCCGTATGAGGAGCGCGAAAAATCGGTCGTTGTTGAGCGTGAACAAATCGTGGCCCCGGCAGCCGGCTCTGCCAAAGACGAGGGAGCAACATTACCCGGTGCCGATATGCAGCAGACAACGCAGCGCAAAGTCATCTACAATGTCTCGTTGAGCCTGATCGTCCGTGACACCCAATCCTCGTTCGAGCAGGTACGCCAGATCGCCGGGCAAATGGGCGGTTACGTCACCACGTCGAACACCTGGAAGGAAAACGGCCAACTGCGCGGCTGGCTGACTGTGCGCGTGCCGGTCGAAAGCCTGGAGCAGGCACTCGCCTCGCTGCGCGCCCTGGCGGTAGACATTGAAAGCGAAAACATGACCAGCCAGGATGTGACCGAAGAATATGTAGACCTGGGGTCGCGCCTGGTGGCCGAACAGCGTACCGAACAGGAATTGCTCGAACTGCTGGAAACGCGCAGCAGCACCGGCAAAACCAGCGACATTCTCGAAGTTCACCGCGAACTGACCCAGGTGCGCAGCCGCATCGAGCAAATTCAGGGACGTATGAAATACCTGTCCAACCTTGCAGACATGGCCACCATCCAGGTGACGTTGACGCCCGACGCTCTGGTGCAGCCGGTAGTGGTGGCTGGTTGGCGGCCCGAGGGCACCGCTCGCGATGCTGTGCGGTTGCTGCTCAAAACCTTGCAGGCCTTTGCCGACATTGCCATCTTTGCCTTTTTGTACCTGGTGCCGGTGCTGTTGGTCATCGCCATCCCCATCTTGATCGTGATCTGGATCATCACCTTGATCTGGAAGGGCTGGAAACGCCGCAAAACCGCCCGCGCTGCCAAATAGCTCATTTATGCAAAACGGCGGCCTGGAGATGTCCAGGCCGCCGTTCACAAGGGCAGAGCAGCAGGGTCAGGGCAAATAAGCCTCTGGGTCCTTGCGCACACCCTTAAAGCGCACTTCAAAATGCAAATGGGGACCGGTCGAGTTACCAGTGCTGCCTACGGTGCCAATCTGTCCCCCCTTGGTCACCGATTGGCCAGGAGTTACAAAATACGCACTCAGGTGCGCATAGCGCGTCTCAAAGCCGTTTTGATGGTCAATGATCACCAGATTGCCATAGCCCGTATCCGACCAGCCGGCAAAGGTGACAAAGCCCGAATCGGCAGCGTAGACTGGCGCGCCCTTGTAGCTGGAAATGTCCAGCCCGCCGTGCCACCGCCCACTGAACGTCCTGAACCCAAAGCGGTCGGTCAACCGCCCCGCAGTCGGCCACTCGAACAGACCGCTACCGCGCTTGGCGTCAGCCGGAACGGCCCCGCTGTACTGGGCCGCCTGACGGCTATAGTTGACATAGGGTTTGATGCCGCCCGGCACCATCACCTTTTGGCCCACTGCCACCTGCGGATTGTCCGGATCGAAATGGTTGTAGGGACATTTCAAAATGTCTTCCAACCCGGCCTCATACTTTTTGGCGATTTTCTCCAGCGTATCGCCCTTGACCACCGTATGATAGACACCGTCAATCGGCAGAATGGCGATCTCTTGGCCGGGGCGCAGCAAGTGAGGATTTTGTTCCAGCGCCGGGTTGGCCCAGATAACGGTATCTTGCTCCAGGCCAAACTGAGCGGCAATGCTCAAGACTGTATCGCCCTTGACCACCGTATGAGTGATCACATCGCGGCGCAGGCGGTTGGGAATGGTGGTGTGCACCACAGGAGATTGCAACAAGGCGTTGGCGACCAGAGATTGAACGGTCGTGGCAGGCAAGGCAGAACGAGTGGGGGTTTCATATTCCAGAGGGTCATACTCTTGATTGCGAACACTGCCGCCGCGCGCGCTGAGCGATGTGGATATCTGCCGAGACCCCATCGAAGGCGCCGTGGTCGGAGTAGCCCGTTGGATCAACTCGTAATCTGCTGACAGGTTAAAGGGGCCAATCGAAAAGACCAGCACAGCCAAAAGCACGATGGTCAAGTGAGTGACGTAATGCGAGAACACAGTTTTGATGCGTTGGGTCCAGCATGTCAGTGCGCACTCGACAAGCCGGACCGATGAGTTCTCCTGCCTCTTTTCGCCCTGCCGGGGGCGAAAACGTATCGGTATGTTACTCATCCTCTCTCCCAATTTAGATTTTTGATTTGCTCTTGTCTGGCCAAAACAAGTTAAGAGCATTATACACGCAATCCCTTGCAGGTCAAACGCTGCTTTTGCTCTGCTGAGCCATCCAATGCCTGCCTCTTTCTGTCCCAATAGCCATCACATCGAGGTATATCTATAATTTTTTAACATCGAAAAATCAAATCTTTGATCCGCCTCGCCTCCCTCGCCTGTCACCAAGTTGATGGGGCTGGCAATGTTTGCAAGTCCACCAGGTTGGGCTATAATTGACTCGCTCTGACCGAAACGAACTCTGGAGATGGACCTGGTGGAAACACTGCGCGGCGCAGTAGAGCGGGTCACTTTTGCCGACCCGGAAAGTGGATACGGTGTCATTCGTCTGACCGTCAAGGGCAAACTCGACCTGGTCACGGTTGTCGGCGACCTGGCCGATGTGAACCCCGGCGAAACGGTCGAGTTGCAAGGCGAGTGGATGCGTCACCCGCAATACGGCTACCAATTCAAAGCGCAGAGCTATCGCACCGTACTGCCGGCCACTATCGAAGGTATTACCAAATATCTCGGTTCGGGGTTGATCAAGGGCATCGGCCCGGTGATGGCCGAACGCATCGTGCGCCGATTTGGCCTGGACACGCTGGATGTGATCGAGCAAACGCCCGACCAACTCCTCCAGGTGTTGGGCATCGGCCGCAAGCGCGTCACCCTGATCCGCGCCGCCTGGGCTGAGCAGAAACAAATTCGCGAGGTGATGGTCTTTTTGCAAGGACATGGCGTGCGTCCCTCGTGGGCGGTCAAGATCTTCAAGGCGTTCGGCGACCAGGCCATTCAGGTCATTCAACAAGACCCTTATCGCCTGGCCCGCGAGATCAACGGCATCGGCTTCAAGACAGCCGACCAGATCGCCCGGCAATTGGGACTGCCTCCCGACTCGCCGCAGCGCGTCGCCGCCGGAGTGGCCTATATGTTGGGTGAGATGGCCGATCAGGGACATGTCTATGCGCCGCAAGAAGAGTTGGTGCAGGCCGCCGCCGAAATGCTCGACGTGCCAGCCGACCTGGCCCGGTCCAGCCTGGAAACGCTGGAGCAGCAGGCACAGATTCATCGTGAAACGCTTCAATACCCCCTCGCCGAATCAACCTCCAACGCCATCCGCGAAGAGCAGGCCGTTTACCTGACTCCTTTTTACTATGGCGAGATCGGCGTGGTCGGGCGATTGCAGCGCATGTTGGAGCATCCGGGCAGCCGCATCTCATCGGCACAGCATCTCATGTGGGATGTGATTTTGACCGACTCGGCGCAAGGGCTGCCGCTCTCCGACCAGCAGCGAGAGGCCGTGCGCACCACCCTCACCCAACGCATCACCGTGCTGACCGGCGGCCCCGGCACCGGCAAAACCACCACCGTGCGCACCGTGTTGGATGTATTGGACTGCCTCAAGTGCCGCTATGCTCTGGCCTCGCCCACCGGCCGGGCAGCCAAACGCCTGACCGAAACCACCGGTCGGCCGGCACAAACCATTCATCGCCTGCTAGGTTTCGTCCCTGGTGAAGGCTTTAAGCATAACGAGAACAATCCATTGGATATTGACATGCTAATTGTGGATGAAGTCAGCATGCTCGATCTACTGCTCACCAATCACCTGCTCAAAGCCATTCACCCGGCCACGCACCTGCTCCTGGTCGGCGATGTGGATCAACTGCCCAGTGTAGGCGCGGGCAGCGTGCTGCACGACATGATCGCCTCGGGCCAGGTGCCGGTTGTGCGTCTGGATGCGATTTTCCGCCAGGCCGCAGATAGCCTGATTGTGGCTAATGCCCACCGCATCAACCAGGGACAAATGCCCTTGTTCAGCGACACCGCCGCCGATTTTTTCCTTTTTGTCCAGGACGACCCCGATCAGGCCGCTGATCTGATCGGGGACATTGTCCAACATCGCATTCCCCGCCGGTTTGGCTATGACCCAATGACCGACATTCAGGTGCTTTGCCCGATGTATCGCGGCGCGGTGGGAGTGGATAACCTGAATGACCGCCTGCAAGCTGCGCTCAATCCACCGGCAGCCTCCAAAGCCGAGCGGCGATTGAGCGGACGCAGCTTTAGAGAAGGCGACCGGGTGATTCAATTGCGCAACAATTACGACCTCGACATGTACAATGGCGACATGGGACAAATTGCCGCCATTGATGTCACCAACCAACTGCTACGCATCCGCATGGACGACCGCATCATAGATTACGACTGGAGTTGCGCCGATGAATTGAGCCTGGCCTATGCCATCAGCATCCACAAGGCACAGGGCAGCGAATATCCGGCGGTGGTCATTCCGGTGATGACCTCTCACTATATGCTGCTCACCCGCCCGGTGCTATACACGGCCATCACCCGTGCCAAAAAACTGGTGGTGTTGGTGGGCACGCGCAAGGCCATTGCCATCGCCGTGCGCAACAACAAGGTGCAAGAGCGGCACACCGCCCTGGACATTCGCCTCAAGCTGCGCCCCGACCACGATACCGAACCGCCCCCCAGAGTCGAATGACGACCGGTTACGCTATGGCCTCGCCGGTATCCACCTCAAAGCCCAACTGGCGGAACAATTGCACCGTCACCACCTGCATCCACGGCTGGTCAAAACTCAGCACCAATGTGATCGGCTTGCCTTTGACTCCCAAATAACGCACGCGAATGGCCCAACGATTCCCCCAACCATAGAGCTTGCCGGCCTCGACGCTTTGCACCTTGTTGTGATCCAGAAAAATACCCCAGTCTGTTACCGAGGTATGTACCGTCACCCCGTAGGTCTTGGTGCGCATGATGTGATGGATATAGATCAACAGGCTGCGGTCGGGGTGAGGAATGATGTTAGCTACCGCCCGATCAAACTGACGCATGCCCTTGCCTGTTTCTACTGTGGGCTGCACCTGTTTGAGCCGCAAAAACAGGCCGCTGGCCTGCACCGCCACCCGCGCATCGGGCGAGGGCGGAACGACATCGGCGGGCAGCGGACACGGGCGAAATACCACGCCGGGAAAAAAGAACGGCATCACCGACAGCAACCCCAACAGGCTGAACCCCAGCGTGCCACACAACGACCCGAACAGGCTGGGTGGCTTTTGCCCCTCGCTGATATAGATTTGGGCATTGACCTGCAAACCGGCCTTTTCAATGTCGGGCATGTCTTTTTTGAGCCTAGTCGCCAGCTCGCCCGACACGCCGCGCGTCATACCAGTGATGGTGACCGTGCCCGCCTTGCGTCCGGCCAGGGTAGGCGTATCCGCCTTGACCAACACCACATCGCCGACGTTGCGATCGGCCAAAAAGTAATAGGTGTCTGTCACCTTGCCATCTTGAGTGTACTCGTAAGCGGCACGGCTGTTGGTATAACCCGATACCCGCACATACCGTCCCGTCTTGACTGCACCGCTCACCAGATCGGCAAGGGACACATCCACCGGCTCGGCTGGGTTGTTGATCGCCGTAAACACGCTGCTGACGGCCAGACAACCCAAAATACCGGCCAGCAACAAGCCAAACACCGCCAGCGCCTTGACGCTTGAATGTCCCATACGCCCCTTGAAACCCAACCACATCTCGCTCATTTCAAGCATCCTCCTGTTTCTTTGCTCTGGTCTCCCCTTATAACCACCCTGTCAATTGAGCCAACAGGCGAGCATATTCGACAAAGTTGGGCCACGAAATATCCGGCGGCACGCCGTGATCGCAGCCGGGAATGTACCCGCCATCGCGGATCAGCGGGGCCACTCGCATCACCTCAGCCCGCATCACCTCGCCGCCGGCGGCAATGGCGCGCTTGTCAATCCCGCCGATATAGGCCATTTGACGACCGAACCGCTCCCGAAAAGCCACAATGTCGTTGCCCGCCGCCACTTCGATAGGATCGCACACATTGATCCCCGACTCGATCCAGATCGGAATCAGCAAATCAATCGCCCCGTCCGAATCCATATCAATGATCGGACAGCCACTGGCGCGAATCTCACTCACCCAACGCCGATAGGCCGGTTGCAGAAAATGGCGGGTCATAGCCGGCGAAATCATGGGGTGCGCCTTGTAGGCCATGTCTTCGGACATGCGCACGGCGTCGAGGGCCACCTGTTCACCAACGCGGGCAAACGTCGCCGATACAAAATCGCTCCAAAATTCCACCATCTCCATGATGAAATCGGGGTCGTCCAGCATCAACATACACAGGTTCTCCAATCCCAGCCACTCGCGAATCTGCCAGAATGGCCCGTTAAAATCCACCGCCAGCGTCCAATCGCGCTGCTGCGCCGCTATGCAGCGATCCTCAAAATCGGGCGGAAAGCGGCGCGGGTCATGGGGATCGAACCGCCATTTCATTCGCTCCAGCCAATCCTGACGATTCTCCACCGGCCAGCGGTGCCACTTGCGGGTGACAAAATCTTTGGCTGAGCGAATATAGGTATAATCATACTCGTCCGAAATCTCGGTGACCGCCCCCATCCAATCCTGGACGATGTAATGGCCATCCTTGTGTTCCAGCACCTTTTCTTCAAATTCGGGGATCATCTTGAACGACACCCCCAGGCTGATGCGTCGTTGGGTCTGCTCTGGCACAATACCCAGTAGTTCGAGCAGGTAATCATACCACGGCACCCCCTGCGGCAATCCCTGCTCATGCCACGCCTTGAGCGTTGACTCGCGCGGGCCGCCCGGCTGAAACGGCACCTTGTCCGGGTGCCCAAACAACAGCGTTTCGCGATACCGTTCTCTCGAATTCATCCACTCTCCTCCTCTCTAGCTCAACTGCGCCGCGCGGATGCCCAACCCCGCAGTGACGCTGCCAAACACATCGACCTGCACCACCCGGCCGGGGAAATATCGCTCCAGCAACTCGACAAAACGCGGCACCTGCGCCGACCCGCCGGTGCGTACCACCGCCTCAATCTCGCCATACTCCAGGCCGCTGCGCGCCAGCGTATCCAGCAGGCAGGCCTCGATCCGGCGCGCCTCGCCCTCAATCATAGACTCGAGCTGCGCCCGACCGACCGGCTGCCATACGTGAATGTCGGGCCCGCTCAAGCGGATGATATTGAACACCTCATCTGACAAGGCAATTTTGGCCCGTTCCACCTCGTCAAACATGCGCACCGCATAATTGTTCACCAACAACGACTCGAGGGCACGCACCCGCGCCGGGTGACTGCTGGTCAACTGTGCCAACTGCAAAAAATGCAACACTTCGGGCCGGTTCAGATCCAACACCGTCTGCCAGTTGGTCAGAGCATCGGTATACGTGTCGGGAAACACATCACCATCGCGCCCCCATGTCGAGCCGCGCCCCAAATGCTCCAGCAGCAGGTTTTCCACAATCCGCTGATCGAACATATTGCCGGCAATGCCCACACCGCCAGAGGCAAACACCTGCCGCTGCCGTCCACGCGGATCCACACGCATCACCGTAATGTCCAGCGTGCCACCGCCAAAATCAAACACCACGATATTTTGAGGCTGTTTAACCTGACTTTCATAGCTCAACGCCGCAGCAATGGGCTCCAACTCGAAATCTATGTCCCGAAACCCGGCCATACCGGCAGCCAGGCGCAGCCGCTCTTGAGCGCGCTCGTTGTCGGCCCGACCTGCGCTGCCCACAAAATTCACCGGCCGCCCCAGCACCACACCATCCACCGTCTGACCGAGCTGCGCCTCGGCGCGTTGCCGCAACTCGCCCAGATACAGAGCGATCAGGTCCTCCAGACGATAATAACGCTCCATGACCACCGTGCCTTCATAAGAAGAAGCCAGACCGCTCTTTACCGAGCGCAGCAGTCGCCCCGGCGTCATTTCGTCAATCAACACATAGACCTGTTTGACGATGGGCGGCAGTTCGGCAAACACCATCTCGATCTCGCCCACATATCGCCGCACCATCTTGCTGGGCCGGCCGATATTTTGGCGATAATAGGTCTCAATCGCCTCCCGCCCGATGCTGATCTCGTGTTCGCGAGTGATATACAGCGTAGTCGGAATCACGGTCGGGTTGCTGCCGACGCGATCAAGGGGCAAAACGCGCACATACCCACCGGTGCGAGCCGCCGCGCCCGAATTGGTCGTCCCAAAATCAATGCCGATGCGCATCTTGTAACCAGTCCTGCGGAATCACCACCACCGCCATCAAAGGGTCCTGACGCAAATCGCCCAATAACTTGCCCTGCCCGGCCCGCTCCAGGCACGGCACCTGGCCAATCGGCAGCAGCACCAACCGCCCCGAATACGTCAACCCCAGCAAATGATCCTGCGGTGCGCCGACCAGCAGCCAATGCACATCGCGGGACAAAAACACCCTCTTGGACTGCCCGCCTACCCCCAACTGCCCGCGCGCCGGCGATTTGAGCCCCGCCGTGTCCACCCGTCCAGCATAACCCGATGTGGTCACGACCACCATATCGGTATCTTGCGACAGAGGCAGCGCAGCCACCACCGCATCATCCTGATCCAGAGTCAGTGCGGCAGAGCCTTGCGCGGCAATGTCACGCTGGGCAAACCGCACCGCCTTGCCCCAGCGGGTCAAGACGATCAGGTCACTCCGGTCTCCACTCACCATGGCCACCGCTTCATCGTTGCGAAAGGGACTTTTTTGCAACCACTTGCCATCTTGCAGGTCTTGGGCTATCGTCGCCCGCAAAAACCGTTGCACATAACCCTGTCGCGTCACCAGCGTCCAAAAGCGAGGTTGATCGCGTACCGCTACGACCACTGCCACCCGCTCTTCCGCCGGCAGCGGTTCGGCCACATCGGGCCAGCACGTCTGATCCAGCCACGGCGGGGCATCGGTAGGCAACGACATCAAGCCGCGCCCCCGATTGGTGATCACCCAGATTTCATCATGCGGCCGCACCGCCGCCAGCGCGCCAAACTCTAGCCAGACGCGCTTGTCCGACAGGCGGCGAGACTGGCGAATCAGATCATGCACGCCCGACCAGGGCAACCGCGCCATCTGCCGCCGCTCCGACAAAAACATCAGCATCGTGTCGGCAGCCGACTGATTGTCTACCAACCCCTTGAGCGTTTGCACCTGCCGACGCAGACTTTGCACTTCGCCGGCATCGGCCTGCGCCGCCGACGCCGCCGGCTGACGGATCAATTGATTGCGCAACCGCTCATTTTCCTCATCCAACTCGATCAACCGCTCGGCCAACTGCTCGATGATGTCGGCCGCCGCCTCGGGGTGCTTGCGAGCTTCGAGGATCCACCATTTCACATCACTTTTACGGATCATAGGTTCTCTTTCAAGATGATGAGATCAAACAAAGGATCGAATTATACACAAACTCCACCCAGGCTGCAATTCCTACAAATGCATCAAGGCCACGGTGATCTCGTTTCGATTGTGAAACAGTTGGCGGGCGGCGATCACGGTGTACCATTGCCGCAAAGTTTCCAAAGACTGCCCGGCCGCCTGCACCATACCCTGCTGCGGCAGCTTGAGCGTCAGCAAAGCCCAGCCCCCCGCCCGCAAATTCCGGGCCGCCGCGCCCATCACCTGCGCCGACTCTTGGGCGTCCATACGCATGTCGTTGAGCAGCACATCAAACTGCTCGCGGCTGCTCTGCAAATAACGTTGAGCCGTCTGGCGCACAAACCGCACTCCCTCGTCGGCCACAAGGCGCGCATCCAGATCGCCGGGGTCCACGGCCACCACACGCATGCCATGCTGCCGCAACACCCGCGTCCACCCGCCCGGCGACGCGCCCAGGTCCAACGCCAGACCGCCGGGGAACAACCGCAGATCAAACAATTCCATCGCCTCTAGCAGCTTGAATTCGGCCCGGCTGATCTGCCCAACCTCGCGCTTGAAACGATGCGCCCCGCCGGCCCAATTGCTCAGATTATCGGCGGCGCGCGACAGTCCCAGGTACCCTTGCGTCGGCGTGAGCACCACCGAAAGCACCTGTTCGGGCTGTTGCACATTCAATGCCAGACCTTGCTCGATCAGCTCATGCGCCAGCCGGTTATTGACATCATATCGGGTATAGGGCCAGCCTTCCCCAAGCAGCCGCGTCTGCACCGAAAAACTGGCCTGCCAGTCAAGCGCTGGGGCCAACGCCTGCGCCACCTCTACTAGCCGCTCCACATCAACCTCAGCCTGCTCAAGCGGCGCGCACACCTGCGCCGGGCAGACATGCCGACTCCAGATCGGCGGATGACGATGTAATCGCTGGGCCAGCTCATCCCAACTCGACTGCAAGACGACCAGGCCCACACCCAGAGCCAACCACTGCCGCAGCCGCGCCCCCCCATCGAGAGCCTGAATTTCCTGCCAGGCCTCCCGCTCGACCTCCGGACTACAGGTCAGAATCATCAACATCTCTGTGGACCCACCCAACAATTCGACCACCTGTCAAAAACCTCTCTCTGTTTCAAGGTCAAAAGGTTGGTTTCGACAGGTGCAACCAACCTTTTGCAAGCCCTGCTTTATTTCAAGTTGATACATCTTGTACCGCCATCAATGAAGGGGCAAATAGACCGTAAACATACTGCCCTGCCCCACCTGGCTAGACAGTTCGATCCGTCCACCATGCCCCTCGACGATCTGTTTGACGATGACCAGCCCCAGACCGGTGCTTTTTTCGCCGCCGGTGCTTTGGTCCCGCGTGCGTTGAAATGGCTTGAAAAGCCGCTCCTGATCTTGGGGAGAAATGCCCGGCCCCTGATCTTGCACCGAGAGGCGCGCCTGATTATCCTGGCGTGCCAACTCGACGCGCACCCGGCTGCCCGGCGGCGAGAACTTGAGCGCGTTGCTGATCAAATTATCCAACACCTGTTCGATCTTGGTTGCATCCAACAGCGTTGGCGGCAAATCCACCACCTCTAGATCAATCTCGATCCCCTTGCGCGAGGCCAGCAGCCGGTTGCGCCCCACATTGTCGCGCACCAACACCGTCAGGTCGGCCGACCACAGATCCAGCAGCAGTTGCCCCGACTCGATAGCCGTGACATCCAGCAAATCGTTGACCAGACGCACCATAAACCGGCTCAGGTGATGAATCTGACTCAACAAATGTTGCTGCTCTGTGCCCAGAGCAGACGCGCTCTCCAGCAAAAACTCGCTATACGAGAGAACGATAGAGAGCGGGTTGCGCAAATCGTGCGCGGCCATGCCCAAAAACTGGTTTTTCAAGTCATTGAGCCGGGCCAGTTCGGCGTTCTTGCGCGCCAGCTCGCGCTGCATCGCCATCAATTCATTGTTCAGGCGGCTGACCTCGTCATACAGGTCGCCGCATTGGTCAATATCGGTCTGGCTGACCGGCACGCGATCTTGCATCATAGCGCGCAGCATGTTGGTCTGCTCATTGCTGATCTGCGTCATCACCTCGTACAGCTCGACGGCAAACCGCCCGTTGACCGCCCCCACCAGCAAAATACGGTCACTGACCATGCCGCCGGCAAAATAGAGCGTGCTGATCCGGTCCATTCTTGTGACATTCAACTCCCAATCAAAGACGGCACCTTGCGCTTTGATCTCGGTCAACAAAGTCAAAGCCTTGCTCCAACTGGCCGGCTCGATCAGGCGCAAAAACAATTGTCCCTGCACGACATCGGGCAAATCGAGATCATTACGCAACACCTGCAACACCAGCCCTTGCGCATCGCAAAGCAAGGCCACGCCATGAGGCTCCAGGTCAATTTGCCGATCCCAGCCCTCGATCATCGCCCCAACATCCTTTCGGCTACCTGAACAGCCTGCTGCGCATTGGGTGCATAACCATCGGCGCCCACACGCCGCCACAGCTCGACATCCATATTAAAAGGATAGCCGCCCACCAGCACACGAACCTGCCGCCCCCAACCGGTCTGACGCAACGCAGCAATCAGGTCGGACACCCGGCTCAGATGAAAGGTCATGGTCGCCGAGACGGCCAGCACATCGGCGCGATGCTCCTGTACCGCACCCAACACCCCCTCGGTGGGCGTATTAGCCCCCAAAAACCAGGTATCCCAACCGTCCATCTCGAAAAAATCGGCCACCATGCGCGCCCCAATCTCGTGCAATTCGCCGCCCACACAAGTCACCACTACACGCAGCCCTTTGCGGGGCGTGCTGAAAATATAGGGATACAATTGCGACATGATCAACTGGGTGGCCGCGGTGCAATAATGCTCATGCGCCACGCTGATCTGATTGGTTTGCCACAACCGCCCCACCTCTCGCTGCGCCTGTTGAAAGACATCCAGGTAAATCTCCTTGACCGACACCCCGCGCCGCACCGCATCCAAAATCATGCGGCTGGCCGCATGACGGTCGCCGCGCAGCAGCGCGTCCAGATAATCCCGCGCCAGGCCAGACAGGGGCGCATCGGCCTGAATCAGGCTATTCGGCACAGACAGACTGTCCGGCAAATGCTGCTGCCCCTCTTGCAAATAGTCAAGAGCCACCACATACAGATCGGGGTGCAACGACTCTTGTAGCACCTCGGCAGTACATTCCAGCGTCAACGGCAACACACTCTCATCAAAACCCAAACCGGCAAACAGAGATTTGGCCCAACGCAGATATTCGACAAACAAGGCCGGCGTCCGAGTCGCCAATGCTTCGATCAAAAAAGTCAGATGATATCCGGCATCGCGCACACTTTTGGCCCGACCCGGCTCGCCATAACCCTGCCAGACTCGCGGCTGTCGCTCATATTGAAGGGCCACAATCGCTTGAGCCATTGCATCCTGCTGTTGGCGAATCGCCTGAGCGCAATCCTGTTCGATCATAAAACCCTCCTGTTATGCAAAAAAATAATACCCATCTGCAAAGCAGGTCAAGCCAACCAGACTGCCCACCTGGTTGGACCCCATTGCGCCATCTCGGCACCGCCTATATCGTAACATGCCCCCAACGATTTGTCAACAGCCGATCAAACCGAGTCAAAATCGAGGCCAATTTGCACCATAAATGCGTCACCCCTGCCACGCTGAGGTGTTTATGTATATCGAGCAGAACAACAGAACAACCCAATCCCGATTTATCAGAACGAGATTTTATGTCAACGCGCTGAAGCGTTTCACCTCTCGGCGCGTTTTTTCGTCCTGGAGGAAAAACATTATGTCAAGTCAATCTGGTTTGGATGATATGATCCTGACCGCCATCCACGATTTTGCCCGAAAACGCCTGCCGGCCGCCCTGCTCCGTCAGCTCGACGCCCGCGACGAATGTCCCGAAGCCCTCTTGCGCGAGATGTATGGACCCCAATTCGGCATCCATCTCTTGTTCATAGATGAAAAATATGGCGGGCTGGGCGGCGGCGCATTCGATGTGTATCGCGTCTCGGAGGCCATCGCCGGCATTGACCTGGGGCTGGCTAGCGCGGTGCTGGCGACCTTTTTAGGGTTGGACCCCATCCTGGTGGGTGGCAGTGAGCAACAAAAAGAGACCTGGATGCGCCGGGTGGCCGAGCAGGGCTGGATTGTGGCCTATGGCGTCACCGAGCCGGCCGCCGGCAGCGACCTGGCCGCTCTGCGCACTCGCGCCGAACCCCAAATGCAAGATGGCCGTGTCACCGGCTATCGGCTGAACGGCAGCAAGCAGTTTATCACCAACGGCGGCATTGCCGACATGTACACCATCCTGGCCCAGGCGCCGGGCGGCCCCAGTTTTTTCATCGTCGAAAAAGGCACACCCGGCCTCAGCGCCGGTCGCCCCGAAGACAAACACGGCATCCGCATCTCGAACACAGCCCCGCTGATCCTGGAAGACGTTCTGGTGCCACTCGAAAACCTGGTCGGCGAGGTAGAGGGGCGCGGCCTGAGCGATGCGCAACAGGTTTTTGGCTACACCCGCCTGATGGTAGCCGCCTTTGGCCTGGGCGCCGGCATAGCCGCTCTGCGCGCCGCCACAGCCTATGCCCGCGAGCGCGTTCAGGCCGGTTCGCCATTGATTGACAAACAGGCCTACACACACAAGCTGCTGGCCCCGCATGCCGTGCACCTGGAGGCCGCCCGCGCCTATATCGAAACCACCGCCCGTCGCCTTGACCGGGGCGAGCGTGACCTCAACACCGAAGGCGCCATCGCCAAATGGACGGCCACCGAAGCCGGCAACGCCACCGCCGACGCGGCCATCCAGGCATTGGGCGGCTATGGCTATACCAAAGAGTATCCGGTGGAAAAAATTCGCCGCGACGTGCGCATCACCACCATCTATGAAGGCACCTCCGAGATCATGGAATGGACCATCGCCCGCGACCGCTGGCAAAATCACCTCAAAACGCGGGGTCAGTATTACCCAGAGCATGCCGCCGAAATGGACGCCCTGCATCGCCAGACATCGCAGGTCGGTGCACAGACGGTCGCTCTGGCCCTGCGCGCCCTGGCCGCCCTTCTGGAGACGGCCCGTATGGGCCGCCTGACCCGCCATCAGCACCTGTTGTTCCGTCTGGGCGAATGGATCGCCTGGGCTGAGAGCGCGGCAGCGATGGCTCGTTACGCGGCCGATCCGACGGCCAAATTATCCGGTTTCGACCAACCCACCGTTCAAGCTATGAGCCGCATCTATGCCCGCCAGGCCGCCCTGCACATCGCCACCGAAGGATTGCGCTGGTTGGTCGGCGCCCAGGACGACCTGAACCCCAACGAACTGGTCGCATCGCTCAACCTGCCGGCCATCCATCGCGCTCAGGCCAGCCTGCTCGCCGACATGGACACCGTCGCCACCGCGCTGAAAACCTGGGCCTGACCTGCATACCTCTAAAAGCGCGCTGAAAAAACCTCTCACCACCAGGACACAAAGCATTCCTAAAAACGCCAAGTATTGCAAACCCTGGTGTTCTTGGTGTCCTTTGTGGTAAAAATAGACTTTTTCAGCGACCTCCAAGTATCACAGATAAGGAGAATATTCTATGTCTGAATACGGTCACATGGACAAAGCCATCGCCATCGTCGGGCTAGGGGCCATTTTGCCCGATGCCCCCGACGTAGCCTCTTTTTGGCAAAATCTGCGGCAAGGGCGTTACAGCATCGGCGAGGTAGACCCGGCCCGCTGGGACCCGGCCGATTACTATGACCCCGACCCACAGGCGGTAGACAAAACCTATAGCAAAATTGGCGGCTGGGTGCGCCAATACACGTTCGACCCGCTTCAGTGGCGCATGCCTATCCCGCCGACAGTGTTGGCCGTGATGGATGAAACGCAAAAATGGGCCGTTTCGGCCTGCCGCACCGCCCTGCTGGATTACGGCTGGCCCACCCACTCCCTCGATACGTCACGCACAGCAGTCATTTTGGGCAACGCCATGTCGGGCGAAAATCACTATCGCACTGCACTGCGCATCTATGCCCCCGAATTTGTCCACGCCCTTCAAGCCACGCCCGAATTTGAGACCCTGCCCCCCGACCTGCGCCGCGCCCTGACGCAGGGCATGGTCGCCCAGATACGCCAACGCATCGCCGCCATCACCGAAGACACCATGCCCGGCGAATTAGCCAACATCATTGCCGGGCGGGTCGCCAACCTGCTCAACCTGGGCGGCCCCAACTTTGTCGCCGATGCCGCCTGCGCTTCTTCCTTTGCTGCCCTCGAAGCCGCCGTGCGCGGCCTGCATGCCGGCCATTTTGACGCCGTGCTGACCGGCGGCGTGGATCGCAACATGGGCGCGTCCACCTACGTCAAATTTTCCAGGATCGGCGCCCTCAGCCCCGACGGCTCGCGCCCATTCGATGCCCATGCCAACGGCTTTGTGATGGGCGAAGGAGCGGCCATCTTGCTGCTCAAGCGACTGGCCGACGCCGAGCGCGACGGCGACCGCATCTATGCCCTCATTCGCGGCATAGGCGGGGCCAGCGACGGGCGCGGCAAGGGCATCACCGCGCCCAACCCGGCCGGCCAGGCCCTGGCCATCCAACGCGCCTGGCAAGATGCCGGCCTTTCGCCGGCGACGGTCGGCTATATCGAGGCACACGGCACCTCCACCCGCGTCGGCGACGTGGCCGAAATGGAGGGCATGACGCTGGCCCTGCAAGCATGTCACCTGCCGCCGGGCCGCATCCGCGTCGGCTCGGTCAAGTCCAACATCGGTCATCTCAAAGGCGCCGCCGGCGCGGCCGGTTTGCTGAAAACCGTGCTGGCCCTGCATCATCACGAGTTGCCGCCCAGCCTCAACGTTCGAGAACTGAACCCCAAAATTGATTTTCACCGCCTGCCTTTGCAGATTGTCACCGAACTGACCGCTTGGGAGCGGGACGAGTTGCCGCGACGTGCCGGAATCAGCTCGTTTGGCTTTGGCGGAACCAATTTTCATGTCGTGGTGGAGGAATATATGCCCGGAATGTATAACAGCACAGCATCACCCGGCGGGGATGATGTCATATCGCCATCGCCGTCGCCCTTGCGCACTGCCACGCCGCCCCTGCGCGGTGCCCTGGCCCTCGGCGCGGCCGATGCCCCGACTTTGCGCGCCCGCCTGGAGAAAACCCTGAACCAGGCTCGCGCCGGCGACGCGCCGCCTGTGCAGCCCCCATCTCCCGCCGACCTGGCCGCCCCCGAACGGCTGGTTCTGGATTTCGCCAAGGCCGCCGACCTGGTCCAGAGCGGCAGTAAGGCCCTCGCCGCTTTGGACCATCAGATCGCCGGCAAGCCGACGGCCTGGAAACCCCTGGCCGCACAAGGCATTTTTCGCGGCAGCGGCCGGCCGGGCCGCCTGGTCATGATATTTCCCGGCCAGGGTTCGCAATATGTCAACATGCTGCGCGAACTGCGCCGCCTCTCGCCCCTGGTCGCCCAAACCTTGGATGAGGCCGACCGCATCATGACCCCGCTGCTGGGCCGCCCCTTGACCGACTATATCATGGTAGATTCGGAAAACAAGGCCGAACTGGACGCCGCCGAAGCTCGCCTCAAAGACACCACCATCACCCAGCCGGCCGTATTGACGATCAACATCGCTTTATACCGTTTGCTGTCGAGTTATGGCATCGAACCCGACATGGTGATCGGCCACAGCCTGGGCGAATATGCCGCGTTGGTGGCCGCCGGCGTCTTGGCCTTTGCCGATGCTCTGCGCATTGTCAGCGCGCGCGGGCGCGAAATGAGCAAAATCTCGGTGGCCGACAACGGCTGCATGGCCGCGGTGATGGCTCCGCTGTCCGAGGTGCAGCGCATTCTGGATACCATCGAGGGTTATGTCGCGCTGGCCAACATCAACAGCCGCAGCCAGGCCGTGATCGGCGGCGAGACAGCGGCGGTAGAGCGCGCCATTGCCGCATTTCAGGCCGCCGGTTTCCAGGCCAGCAAAATCCCGGTTTCGCATGCCTTTCACACCCGCATTGTCGCCCCGGCCGGCGAACCGCTGATGCGGGTGATCGCCGGCTGCGACATTCACCCGCCACGCCTGCCGGTCATCGCCAATGTCACCGGCGAGCCTTATCCGCACGACCGTGAATCCATCATCCGATTGTTGGGCGAACAGGTGGCCTCGCCGGTGCAATTTGTGCGCGGCGTCGAGACGCTGTATCGGCAAGGAGGGCGCGTTTTTGTTGAGGTGGGTCCCAAACGCGTGCTGAGCGCGCTGGTGGAGGACATTTTGGCCGATCAAGACGATGTGCAGGTCTTGTTCACCAACCATCCGCGCAAAGGCGACCTGATCAGTTTCAACCAGGCCTTGTGTGGACTGTGGGCCGCCGGCGTGGGCGGGCCAGAGGTTTCATCTCCCACCGCACCCTCGCCCACGCCGGCCGCCGACGACCCGCCAACGCTGCCGGATACCCCGCCGGCCCATCCGCCTGCTGCCGGAGTGATGGAGACCATTTTGACGCTGGTTTCGGACAAGACCGGCTATCCGACCGACATGCTCGACCCTGAACTGGACCTGGAGGCCGATCTGGGCATTGACACGGTCAAACAGGCCGAGGTGTTTGCGGCCATCCGCCAGGCCTATGGCATCCCTCGCCGCGATGACCTCAAGCTGCGCGATTACAACACCCTGCGCAAGGTGGCCCAATTTGTCCACGACATGCGCCCCGACCTGGCCGCGCCGACCGAGACGGCTCCGGCGCCAACCACTCCAGCCCAGATCGCCCCGGTGCCCACCGCCCCGGTGCCCACCGCCCCAGTCGAGGCGGCCGCGACCATTGCCGCCGCACCGCAGACACTGGCCGTGACAATAACACCGTCACCGCCTGCGCCGCCGCCCTCTATCACTTTTCAACCTTCCGATACCCAAATCGTCGCTCTGGGCCGGCTAATGGCCGATTTTCTGGCGCAGAGCCAGCGTATCTATCAGGGCAGTGCGCCAACGCCGGCCCCGACTATGTCGGCCCCGACCACGCCAGTACCAACCACCTCGGCCCTGACCGGCTCGGTCGTGATCAGCGGTGCGGGGCTGGGGCTGCCCGGCCAACATCATCATGTCTTTCAAGATGACAACGTAGCCTGCCTGCTGCGCGGCGAGCAGCGTATCGAGGCCACGCCGCTCTCGCTGCGCCAACAGATGGCCGACAAGCGCATCACCCGCCTGGTCAAAAGCGACGCCGGAGCCACCTTTGAGATCATTGAGAACCCCGCCGACACCATCAAGCTGGCCGGGCGACGCGGCCGATTCGATCTGGTCGCCGAGTTTGGCGTGCCGGCCGAACGGGTAGACGCTCTAGACATTGCCACTCAACTGGCTATGGCCGCTGGCATCGAAGCCCTGCGCGACGCCGGCATCCCCCTGATGCTGACCTACCGCAAAACCAGCCAGAGCACCTACCTGCCCGACCGCTGGATGCTGCCCCCGGCTCTGCGTGACGAAACCGGTGTGATTTTTGCTTCGGCATTTCCCGGCCTCGACCGCATGGCCGATGAAGTAGGGCGTTACAAAGATTATCAATGGCTGACCGCCCAACTGGACATGTTGACCCAACTCCGTGCCGACCTGGGCCCCGCCGCCAACGGCGCCGGTAAAGCATTGGATCGGTACATTGCCGATATTCAGAGCAAACTGGCGCAATTGAACTATGTTTTTGATCGAAAATTTGTCTTTCGCGTTCTGGCGATGGGACATTCCCAGTTTGCCGAGTACATCGGTGCGCGCGGCCCCAACACCCACGTCAACGCCGCCTGCGCCAGCACCACCCATGCCGTTGCCATTGCCAAAGACTGGATCCGCACCGGCCGCTGCCGTCGAGTGGTGATCGTTTCGGGCGACGACGCCTCCAGCGACACCATGCTGGAATGGGTGGGCGCCGGCCTGCTGGCCGCCGGAGCCACCACCACCGAAGAGCAGGTGGAACGAGCCGCCCTGCCCTTTGACCGCCGCCGCAACGGCACCATCGTAGGCATGGGTGCGGCCGCGCTGGTGATCGAAGCCGCCGACGCCCTGAGCGAACGCGGCATGCGCCCCATCTGCGAGATTTTGGCCGCCGAAATTGCCAACAGTGCCTATCACGGCACCCGGCTGGACGTCGAACACATCGGCCAGGTGATGGAGCGGCTGGTTGACCGGGCCGAAAAGCGGTTCAACCTCCGCCGCAGCGATATGGCCGCGCACACGGTGTTTGTCTCGCACGAGACCTATACTCCGGCGCGCGGGGGCAGCGCGGCCGCCGAAATCCACGCCTTGCGCCGTGTGTTTGGCCCGCAGGCGCATCAGGTGATCGTCGCCAACACCAAAGGTTATACCGGCCATGCAATGGGCGCCGGCATTGAGGACGTGCTGGCGATCAAATCGCTGGAGACCGGCCTCGTCCCGCCCATCGCCAACATTCACCGCAATTTTGAGCCGGACCCCGAACTGGGCAACCTGAACCTGGCGCGCGGCGGAACGTATCCTCTTGAATACGCCTTGCGGCTGGGCGCCGGCTTTGGCTCGCAGATCGCCATGACCCTGACACGGCGGATCGGCGGAGAGCGGGTGGCGCAGCCTGCCACCTATCACCGCTGGCTGGCCGACCTGTCGGGCTATGATCGCGCCGAACTGGAAATCCGGCAGCGCACCCTGCGCATCCGCGACATGGGTGCACCGGCCCGCCGCCCGGCCGCCTCGACCTGGAAATATGGGCGCGGTCCCATCGAATGGGCGCCGTCGCCGCTCCCCCTCTCAACCACTTGCATCGAGATGCCGGCGCAAGCCCACACCCCCATCCCTGCTCCGTCGGTACCGAGTCAGACCATCGCACCGCCGCCAGATGCCGGCCACGACGAGGTCATGTCGCGCATCCTGGCCCTGGTTTCGGACAAGACTGGCTATCCAGCCGACATGCTCGACCCGGAGCTGGACCTGGAGGCCGATCTGGGCATTGACACGGTCAAACAGGCTGAGGTGTTTGCGGCCATCCGCCAGGCCTATGACATCCCGCGCCGCGACGACCTCAAACTGCGCGATTACAACACCCTGCGCAAGGTGGCCCAATTCGTCCACGACATGCGCCCGGATCGCGCCGCCCCAACAGAGGCTGCCGCGCCGGCTGTCGGGCGCGATCTGGCCGCGCTGACCGGCGGGCTGGCTGATACGCCGCCGCGTCGCCTGCCAACACCGTTTTTGCGCCCCACATTGACCGCCTGTCGGCCTACCGCGGTGAGCCTGGATGCCCACAGCCGCGTGATCGTGGTGGGCGACGAGGGCAGCACGGCCAAATACCTGGGCCACCGCCTGCGTGCCCGCCAGGTTCAGACCTTGCTGCTCAAAACAACCGATCCCCAGGCTGCCGCCGCCCAGGTGCAAACCTGGCTACAAGAAGGTGCCATCCACGGAGTCTATTTTTTGCCTGGCCTGGATGCCACGCCGCCGCTGGAAACGATGGACGCAGCACAGTGGCGCGCCGAAAATCAAAAACGCATCCGGTTGCTTTATGCCGTGATACATACGCTGCCGCAGCCGGCCTTTTTGATCTGCGCCACGCGCATGGGCGGGCTGCACGGCTATGGCGACATGACCCCCACCATCAACCCGCTGGGTGGAGCCGTTGCCGGTTTTGCCAAAGCCTACGCCCAGGAACACCGCGATATGACGGTCAAGGTGGTGGATGTGGCCGCCGACGCCGGGGATCGCCGCATCGCCGAACTGCTGCTCGATGAGACGCTGACCGACCCGGGTGCGGTCGAGGTGGGATACTGGCAAGAGCAGCGCTGGGGCATCGGCCTGATAGAGCAGGCTGGAAATATCGAACAGCCGTTCATAACTCATGATCCGGATAGAGTCTGGCTGATCACCGGCGGCGCTGGCGGCATTGCGGCGCCCATCCTCGGCGACCTGGCGGCGACTCTGGGCGGCGTCTGGTATCTGACCGGCCGCACACACCTGCCGGAACAGCCTCACCCTGACCTGGCTCGACTGGACGGCGAAAACCGCAAATGGCTCAAAAAAGACATCGCCCAACGCATCCAGGCCGCCGGCGGCAAGCCCACCCCGGTTCAGGTAGAAAAAGAGGTCGCCGCGCTGGGGCGACAACAAGCCATCTTCGACGCGATCAGGCAGGTAGAACAGGCCGGCGGGACGGCACACTATGTCGCCTGCGACGCCGCCGATGCCGCATCGCTGGGCGCACTGATAGACCACATTCAGCGGCGGCACGGTCGCCTGGACGTGATCATCCATGCCGCCGGCGTTGAGCGCAGCCATCTGCTGCCCGACAAGTCGGCCGACGAGTTTGACCTGGTCTTTGGCGGCAAGGCCGATGGGTTTTTCAACCTGATCCAGGCCTGCCGGCAGTTGCCGCATATGCCGCAGGCGGTGATTGCCTTTTCATCGGTGGCCGGGCGTTTTGGCAACGCCGGGCAAACCGATTACAGCGCGGCCAACGACCTGATGTGCAAAATGATTTCGGCATTACGGACGACCTACCCGTCAACGCGCTTTGTGGCTCTGGACTGGAGCGCGTGGGCCGAGGTGGGTATGGCTACGCGCGGCAGCATCCCCGACATGATGAAACAGGCCGGCATCGAACTCTTGGCTCCGGCTCGCGCTGCGCCGGTGGTGCGCCGCGAGATGCTGATCCAGGACGGCGGCGGTGAGGTGCTGGTGTCCGGCACGCTGGGTCTGCTGGCCCAACCGCGCGCTCCATCCCTTGCTTCCGACCGGGCCGACCATGCGCCATCAGCCTTGATCGGACAACTGTGTAACCTGGACGCCGACGGCGCGCTGGTCTGGGGGACCGAGTTGGACCCACAGCAGTGGGCCTATTTGCGCGACCATGCGCTGGACGGCACCCCGTTAATGCCTGGCGTGATGGGCATCGAAGGATTCGCCCAGGTCGCCGCACAGGCGGTGATGCAAGGCGGGCCGATCCATCAACCGCTGCGGGTCGTTGCGGTGCAGAATGTGCAATTCCTGGCCCCGCTCAAGTTTTATCGCCACGAACCGCGCCATCTGACCTGGCGGGTGCGCGTGTCGCCCGCGCCGCAAGGCTGGCATGCCCATGTCTCTCTGGAATCGTTGCGCCCCGCCCCGACGGGCGATCAACGGATGATTCATTTTGTAGGACAGGTGGTGTTGGAGTGCGGCAGCCCAACCGCCGCTCCAACGGCGACGCCCCCGGCCTGGAACGGTGGTGTCGCGGTCAGCCCAGAATCCATCTATCGCATCTATTTTCACGGCCCGGCCTTTCAAGTGCTGAATGGCGTGCAGCAACACGGCGAGCATGTGTATGGCCGTTTCAACGCCGACCTGCCGCCGCTGATCGCCCCTACCGCGCTGACTTTGCCCCAGTTGGTCGAGTTGTGCCTGCAAACCGCCGGCGTGTGGGAGATCGGACGCACCGGCGAGCTGGCCCTGCCCGCCGCCATCGAACGCCTGATAGTGCATCGCACTGATACCAACGGCGAGCCGATCTATGCGCAGGTGCAGCCCCGCATGACCGACGACCATCGCTTTTGCTTTGACGCCTGGGTGCTGGACCAAAAAGGCCGCCTGTATCTGGAATTGCAGGGCTATCGCACGGCTCGCCTGTCAAGGGTGGGCGACGAGTCCTTGATCGCCCCGCTGCGGCAGGTAGCTACGTGATTCACAGCCTGATCGAAACGATGAACCGTCTGCCGCTTGACGAGGGCGGACGGCCATCGTTGGACTGGCTCAGTGACGCCGAACAAGGGGTCTATGGCCGGCTGCGGGTGGACAAGCGACGATGCGAATGGCTGTTGGGTCGCTGGACGGCCAAATGCCTGCTGCGCAGCCGGCCGGCCTGGCGACACACCCCTATGCCAGCCATCACCGTCGCCGCCGACCCCGACGGCGCGCCATTTTACAGACTGGAGCATCGCTTGCCGCTGAGCCTGTCCATCAGCCACAGCCAGGGGATGGCCTTTTGCGCCCTGTGCGAAACCCATGTCATCGGCGTAGACATTGAGCGGATCGAACCGCGCGAGAGGGCCTTTGTCCAGGATTTCTTGAGCGCGGCCGAGATCTCCCAGGTCGAGATGTGTCCGCCAGCCTGGCAGGATACTCTGATCACCGTGATCTGGAGCCTCAAAGAATCTGCGCTCAAGGCCCTGCGCCAGGGCTTGCGCCTGGACACGCGCTGCGTCGAGGTGCAAATTGCCGCCTTGCCTGCGCCGCCAGAGCGTGGCGAATGGCGTCCGGCCGGCCTTTCTTGCACCTGGCCCGACCCGCCAGCCATCCAGGCGGCATGGCAGGTTCAAGCGTGGGGCTTGAGCCCCGCCCGCTATGCCCTGACGATGGCGATGTGTGGAGAGGGCGGATGGCGGATGGCGGATGACGCAGGCGGGGTGCAGTAGAACGGCCTTGCATAGCCGCCGGGTAGCCTATCGTTCTCTCCGTGCGGGGCTTGAGCCTATGCTCCGCATGCATTCTATCCAACAAGGCAGCGGTGTGGTATAATCCAAGAGACACCTTGGGTCAAACCGATTTTTCTGACAAGGGGAGATTCTTATGGATCATACCATTCACATTGCGACAGTGCAGATGGACGCCGTTTCTGCGCCGCTGACCGAACGACTGGCCCGCGCCGAAACGCTGGCAGCGCAGGCAGCCGCGGCTGGGGCGCAGTTGGTGGTGCTGCCCGAATTGTTTAACCTGGGTTATGCCTACGCCGACGAGAATTTTCGCCGCGCCGAACCGCCCGACGGCCCCACCGCTACCTGGATGCGCCAAACCGCCGCCCGGCTGGGCGTTCATCTGGCCGGATCCCTGCTCTTGCTCGATCACGACGAGATTTACAATGCCTTGCTGCTCTACGCCCCCGATGGCCGTTGCTGGCGATACGACAAAAATTATCCCTGGGGCTGGGAGCGCGCCTATTTCCGCGAGAGCGACCGCATCACCATATCACACACCGATCTGGGTGACATCGGTATGCTAATCTGTTGGGATGCCGCCCACGCCGACCTGTGGCGGCGTTACGCCGGCCAGGTTGACCTGATGCTGATTTCGAGTTGCCCGCCCGACGCCGGCAATCCCACCTACCACCTGGCCGGCGGCACCCAGATCACCACCGATCAGATGGGGCCGCTGTTTCGACACCTCCAACACGCCGGGCCGCAGACCTTTGATGCCACCGTGCGCCAGCAAGCTGCCTGGTTGGGCGTTCCGGCCATCCACACGGTGGGCTGCGGCCAGGTGACAACGGCCATCCCCAATCCGCTGGTCTCATTTGCCTCAATTTTGCCGGCCGCTCCCTGGCTGATTCCGCTCTTGCCGCGCGCCCGCAACCTGCAAGCCACCTACACATTTGTACAAGCCTGCCAGATCATAGACGCTTCCGGGCAGCCGCTGGCCGGCCTTACCCAGGCACAGGGCGAAGCCTGGACGATGGCCCAGGTGGCGGTGCCGGAGGTTCGCCCATCGCCGCGTGGGGCGCAGCCAACGCCGCCGGTGCCGCGTCTTACCTACTGGCTCAGCGATGTGCTGCTGCCGGGCCTGGTGCTGCCCATCTATCGTCGTGGCGCCCGCCAGGCCTGGGGGCAGCGCATGGCCCCACCGCGCCCGACCGACCGCCGCTGGCTGCTGGCTCTGGCAGCCGCCGGGCTGATCGGCGTGCTGCTGGGACGGTGGATCGGCCGACACAGCCACCATGCATAGATTGACCAATCAAGATGAAAATTGACATCATTGTCGTCTATCAACCGCGCTATCTTTGGGGACACGAAAAGGATTTTGTGCCGCCACTGTCGGGCATTCACCTGGCCGCCCTCACGCCGCCCGAATATCTGGTGCGGGTGATCCATCAGCAAATCACCCCTGTATCGCCGGACACCGACGCCGACCTGATTGCCCTGTCGTTTTTCAGCGGGGTGGCCGATGAGGCCTATCGCCTGGCCGACATGTTTCGAGCGCAGGGCAAAAAGGTGGTGGCCGGCGGGCCGCACGTCACCTTTGGGCCGGACGAGGCGTTGACGCACTGCGATGCCGTGTGTATCGGTGAAGCCGAGACAACCTGGCCGCGCCTGCTCGCCGATGCCGCCGCCGGACAATTGCAACGTCGTTACGAGAGCGCACCGCCCTCGCTGGACAACATCCCCACGCCACGCTATGACCTGCTACCGTCGCGCTTTTTTGTGCCGCGGGTGGTGCAGGCCACGCGCGGCTGCCCCTTTTCCTGCTCGTTTTGCTGCGTGCCGGGCCTCAATCCCGGCCTGCGTATGCGCCCCATCGAGGATGTGCTGCGCGACATTCGCTATGACCATTTTGCCCGCTGGTGGCAGCGCAAAATTGTGTGGTTTTGGGATGACAACCTCACGGCCACACGCGCCTATGTCAAAGAACTGCTGCGGGCCATGATCCCGCTGCGGCGCTGGTGGCTGACCCAGGCCAGCATGGACATTGCCCAAGACGCCGAACTGCTGGATTTGATGGCCGATTCGGGGTGCATCGGGGTGTTTTTTGGCATCGAAACATTTGGGGACGACTCGTTGCGGGCGGCGCACAAGCCGCAAAATCAAATTGCTCGCTATCGTCGCTCTATCGAGGCATTGCATCGGCGGGGCATTTGTGTGATGGCCGGCCTGGTGGCCGGATTTGACGGGGACACGCCGGAGAGCATTGTGGCGATGGCTGATCGCCTTTACGAGATCGGGGTAGACGTGCCATTTATCAGCGTACTGACACCCTACGCCGGCACGCCACTCTATGCACAGTTGGAGGCTCAAGGCCGCTTGCTGCCCGGCAAAAGTAGCGGAGCGTTCAACGGCTATAATGTCACCTTTGAGCCGCAAGGAATGAGCGCGGTCGAGTTGCTGCAAGCACACCGCGCCCTGTGGCGACGTGCCTTTTCGCCGCGCCATGTGGTAAAGCGTATGGTTCGGGCCAGTCACTATCTGCGGCCCGGCGCCTGGCTGATGATGATGGCGATGAACGGCTTTTACGGCCTCAAACGCTGGCGCGGCAACGAACCAACGGTGATTGATGCGTAGGGGCGAGGCTTGTCCTGGCCCCGCCGGGGCAGGCGCAAGGCCTGCCCCTACATTTGGCGGGGCAGGCCCAATGACGCCGCCGTCTCCTGGATGCGCTGCCAGGTTTTGTCGGGCAGTGGGATGCCTTCGCGCTCACGCCGGGCCTTGCTGCGCCATTCGGGTTCGCCGGGCAGCAAAATTTCCTCACAGTCGGCGGCGCGCGGTGTTTCTTTGATGCGCGCAGTAAACTCGGCTACCATCTGCCGAAATTCATCCAGCGGTTGAAAGGCCTCGATGGAAAGGGCGATCATGAGCGTACCTTGCACCCGCTGATAAGAGGATAGCAAAGCCGGCATCACCCCGCTCAACCCACCGGCCAGCAGTTCGATCAAGACGCTCATAGCATAGCCCTTGTATTGGCCAAAAGGCAGCATCACGCCGCCCTCAAACTGGTCTTGAGGGCGGCGGGTGGGCTGCCCATTTTTGTCCAGCAGCCAACCTTCCGGGATCAATTCGCCCTTGTCTGCCGCCACCTGGATTTTGCCCTGCGCCACCACCGACGTGGCATAATCCAAAAAGAGCGACTGCGCGTCGCTGCCCGGCACGGCCCAGGCCACAGGGTTGGTGCCCAGGGCGCGACCAATTCCCCCAAACGGGGCCACAATCCCTCCCTGCGACAGGCCGTTGCAGATCATCAACCCCATCAAGCCCTGCCCGGCAGCCATCACCACATATTCGCCCAGCCGCCCCACATGATGGCAGCGTTGCAAAGTGATGGCCGCAATGTCGTGCTGCCGTGCCTTTTCGATGGCCAGAGCCATCCCACGCGCCGCGCCCACCTGCCCAAACTGATAAGCGCAGTCCAGCACGGCAGTGGTCGCGCTCTGGCGCACCACCGATATTTCGGCGTGCGGTTGGATGCGGCCAGATTGCACCGCCTGGACATAGTGCGGCACGCGGATGGCCCCGTGCGAATCGTGACCGGTGAGGTTGGCCTCGACCAGCGATTCGGCCACGCGGCGCGAGACTTTTTCCGGGCATTGAGCGGCGCAAAAAATGTCGGTGATATATTGACGCAGTTCTGGCGCGGCGATTGTGATCATTGTTTTCCTCTGTTTACCTCATCTTAATGTCGGTACAGCATCCAATCCAGATAGGTACTGACCGCCTCCTGGATCACGTCGGCCACATGAGAGCGGGCCACGGCCACGTGATGCTCAAAACCGTTTTTGCACAGATAATCGAGCAGCTTTTGCAACTGCGGCACGCGCAGCACGGCCGATCCGCCCTGGAAATTGCCCACCGAGTCATCGGTCATTTCACCTTCGCCCAGATAAGCCTTGATCTCGCCGCAAGGGTCGTCGGTAGAGATGCGGAAAAAGGTGATCGGCCCGGCGGCAGCCTGCCCTTTGACCGCTCCAAAGCAGCGGTCGGGGCCGAGCGATGCGCCGAGAATGTCCAGATTGCCCACCTCGACATCCTGGCCGATAAAGGTCTTGGGATAGCTACTGCAATGGGTGTTGATGCACATGTCACGGTCGTTGCCGTAATTGTTGTTCCAGTCCTGGAACGAAGGCGGATTGCCCGAAGCCAGCAGCAAGGCATACATCGAAACCGCCCCAGCCACGTCTACCTCGCACGCGCTGGGCAACAGCCGGTCGCCCATCATGGCCATACTCAGGCAGGTGGCGCAGCCATAGTTCTTTTGCACCGAATCCCAGCACTCGATGGCGCTGGCGTCGCACTCGTTGGCGTCCATCCAGCGATCAATGGTCACTGACAGTTTGGCTTGCTTGAGCAGGCTGGCTTCGGGGATGCCGGCTGGGATGCGCCCGTAGGCCTTGACCTCGGCCAGTTTGGCCTGCACGGCCGGGTCGCCGTCGGGCAGCGATTGGGCACCGAAAATGATCTCGGACATGTCTACCGGCACGATGGTGATGCCGGCGGCCTGAAGCAACTTTTCGCTATAGCGCACCGTCTGGAACGCCGCCGGGCGCGCCCCGATCTGGCCGATGCGGGCATGCCGCAACCCCTTGACCACGCGGCAAACGCGCATGAAAAAGTCGAGGTCGTGACGAAATTCTGCGCTGTCAATGGGATAGGTATGATACGTGGTGTTGGTAAAGGGAATACCATACTGATACAGGTTGTTGCACACCGACAGCTTGCCGCAAAAAGCATCGCGCCGCTCCGAGATAGACAATTTGTCCACCTGGTCATCGCAGGCCTGCACCAGCACCGGCACATCCAGGCGGGCCATTTCCAGCGTCTGCACGATGCCCAATTCATCACCAAAGTTGGGCAGCACCACAATCACGCCGTCAATTTTGTCAGCGTTGGCCTTGAATAGGTCGGCGCACAGTTTGGCGTGTTCGCGCGTCTCGATGGCTCCGCACGGCGTAGCCTCGTAGGGGGTGATGACATATTCAAAACCCATTTCATCCAAAATTTCGAGCAGCCGGGCGCGCACACCGACGGCCAGCCCGGCGTTGAAAAAGCCACGCGAGCCCACAATCAGGCCAAAACAGGGGGTTTTTTGCATGATACGCATTTTCGATCTCCTCCAAGTTGAGTAAGGAAATAAGGAATAAGGAATAAGGAAATGGGCGATTTGCCGGGTTGGCCGACCTTTACGCAATGGCTTTCAGGTACAGCACGGCGTCGCCGGTATAGGGCGCGGCGGTGACGACATAATCGCCGCCGGGCAACGGATAGGCACCGGGCAGGGTGCGGCCGGGCTGTGGTAAAAACCACTCGACAGCGAACGGGACCTGGCCCTGGCGCAAATTCACGGTGACACTGCCTCCTTCGGGCAAATAGATCAGGTACTCGCGGCCGGGGTCGGCCAGGCAGTAGCGCGTCGAGGCCAGATCGGGGCGCGGGGTCATAGCGGCCAGGTTCATCTTGAGGGCATAGCGGCGCGTGTCGCCCATCGCCCGGCGGGTGGCTTCCCAGTCGGGGTAATCGCGCCAGTCCTTGCTGATGCCGCCCACAAACGTCCAGGGCGTCACCTTGGGGTCCGACTCGATGTAGAGCGGCCACCAGGGATCCATAAAGATGGGGTTGAGGCCGCGCACAAAACTCTTCCACACCCATTTGAAATTGCCGCCGTGTCCCCACAGGTGATCGGTATCGTTCAAGACCACCTTGCGCCCATCGGCGGACGGCGGATCGTTCTGGTAATCCTCCAAAAAAGTCGTGCCAGGGTACAGCCAGTCTTGCGGCTCTTTGGCCGGCGAGACCCAATCGGCCGGGCTGTTGAACAGTTCGTCGTTAAATTGCCTGGGCGCAATGCGATGTGTCATACCCACAGGATGTTGTTTGGCCTTGCCGCGCTCGATCTGGTGAATCAGGTTGATCATATGATATTGCCAGGCCGTCGCCCCACCCTCGTTGATGATCTCGTACAGCACATTATCCAGGTCGTTGACTATGTCAATCACCTTGCGCACATAGGCCTCTTGTCGGGCCAGCACGGCGGGGTTGAGGGTGCTGTGCAGGCAGGGATGTTCATCATCATCGGCGCGGGTGTATGGCACATCTACCCCGTTGATGTTATTGGCCGCGTTGAACGGATGCACCGGCCACGGGTCGCCATAGGACGCGCTGGTTTTGTGCAGGCTCCAGCCTTGAAATAGCATCACGGCGCAATAGATGCCCCGTTCGCCGGCCTGGATAACTCGCCGGCGCATGCGCTCAAAATAGGCCTCGTTAAAGGTATCCAGATCGAATCGGGGTTTGCCGTCGGCGGCCAGGCCGGGGCCGGGCCGCATCCAGGGCAATGGGTCGAAAAACAGCGGCGCCGGTGACCACGAGGCACGTTCAGGATGCTCAAACATCCACAAGCGCATAAAATTGTGGCCGCCAGACTGCATCCAGTCGAGATATTCTTCATAGGGAAAAGGCGGGCCGTCGGGCAGGCCGATGTCTTGCAGGTTGGCCCAGGTGTGCGAGCCGGTGAGATAAACAGCTCGCACACCGTCATCGGTGAAATAACGCCCATTGTCGGGGTGAACGCGCAGCGGGCCTCGAAATGAGGTATTCATCCATCGCTCCTTTGTAGTCAATCCAATTTCAATGGGCCGATCTGTCGAGCGTCGTCGCCATAGACGGCGCGCGCCAGCTCAAAGGCCTGCTGTTCGTCTATATCCGCCAGCGGGTGGATCATCAACTGCATCGGCGTGGGCGGCTGATGGGCGCCCACACTGATGGTGGTGGCAACACCTTGCAGCAAGCGCGCCCCCTGACGACGGTAAAAGCCCAACCGTCGCCGCGCCCATACACGCAGCTCGTCAGATTGCATGTCTTCTGGACGTTCAACATCAAAGATCATGGCCCTGTAGCCGGGCGGTATACGACGCAAGATTTCGCCATAGAGCCAACTGCCGATGCCTTGATTGCGCTCCTGAGGCTGCACAGCCAGGTACCACAAAAAAGTCGCCTGCAAATCGACCAGGTCTATATAGGCGGCCATGCCCACCAGGTTGCCCGGCGAATCCACCGCCGCAATCAGGTGACGCTCTTGGCCGATCCCTTCTTCCCGGTCACGCAGCATGCCCAAAAACCAGGATACCAGCATGCGCTCATTGGGCGGAAAAGCCGTTTCGTACAGGTTGAACCAGGGCAGCAGCAAATCGTCACAACGATCCTCCAGTTCGATCCAGGTTGGCATAAGACTTAGACCTCCTGCACCAACGTGCGCTCGGCCGCCTGTCCCAATTCTTGCCAGGCGGCAATAATGTGGTCATAAAACGGATATTGGTCACTGTCTTCCAGGTGGCCATGTGCCTCGATGCCCGCCACCACCCGGCGGACGCCCTCGACAAAGGGGATGGTGTAGCAAAAGCCCAGATCGCGGCGGGCGGCGGCATTGTCGAAAATGTTGTTGTACTGAAAATTGACCGCGCACCACTCGGCGGCCTTGGGCGCGAGCCGTACCAGCAGGTCGGAGGGAATGTGCACCAGCGCCGGCGGCGGCGCGCCGATCGCTTCGGCGACGGCCTCGACGTACTGGTTCCAGGTCAGCCACTCTTCGCCGGCGGCGTGATAGGCCTGGCCCAGAGCCTGCGGGTTGCCTGCCGCGCCGACAAAAGCCCTGGCCACGTCGTCGCGGTGACAGGCTGTCCAGAACGATGTGCCATCGCCATGCACGATGATCGGCCGGCCGCGGCGAATGCGGTCGAGGAAATAGGTGTTCCAGCCCAAGGTGTGCAAAACACTGCCCACGCCATAGGTATAAGCCGGACGGATCGCGGTCACAGGCAGGTCGTCGCGCATGTGTGCGGCAAACAAAATCTCTTCACAGCGAGCCTTGTTCCAGGCATAAGGAAAGGCCGTCGAGGGCTGTTTTTCGGCCTCTTCGGTGATGGGATAGCGACGGGCCGGTTTGGTGTACACGTCTACCGTGCTGCAAAAAATATACTGCCCGGTGCGCCCGCCCAATGCCCGGATCGCGCTCTGCACATCTTCCGGATTAAAGGCCACCATGTCAATCACCACATCCCACGGACCAACCTCCCGCATCTGCGCCTCAAAGGCGGCATAATCGGTGCGGTCGCCATGCAAAACGGCGACGCCAGCAGGCGATGGCTCGCGTTTGCCACGATTGTACAGCGTCACCTGCTCACCGCGCCCGATCAACTGCCGGGTGATGGCCGTGCTGATCAGACCGGTGCCGCCGATGATCAAAATGTTCATGAGCTATCCTCCTTTTCTATCCTTTGATAATCGCCTCGACCTGCTCGCGCACGCTGTGCGGCTCAAAGACCTGCTTCCAGTCGGGCTGCAAGAGCAATGGACGAGCGCGGGCGACAGCCAGGCGGGCGCCGTCGGAGACCTCAACCCCGCTGTCGCCAAAGAGAATGTGGACGATGGCATTGAGATGACCGAGCATAAAATCGCCTGCGGCTGCGGCCGGCACGCCGCGGGCGATGGCCTCGTCCATCGCTTCGCGGACGGCGCACAACAGGGTCAGCGCGGCCGTCTCGGACATGGCCGGTTCAAGCAGGGCCATCTGCTCAACGGTGAGGCGATGGGCGCGCATCACCGGGGCAAACATGCGACGGGCCAGGGCTTCGCCGCGCCGATAATCGTCCTCGCAGCCTTGCAGCAACGCACAGACAATGTTTTGACGCGCCACGCCACCAAAAAAGTCGGCCCGCGCTTCCGGGGTTGGCTCGTCGCCGAGGATGGGCGAATGGCAGGGATGGACGATAAAATAGCTCACATCGGGGCGCGCAGGCAAGACGCCGGCCAGTGGCGCGGCCGGGTCCAGGCAGATCAACATCCCGCCGGAGCGCATCAACGGCACTACCTGGGCCGACACGGCGGCGATCAACCGGTCCGGCACGGCCAGAATCAGCACATCGGCGGCGCAGGCGGCCTGTTCGGGCAGGGCCGGCTCGATGCCCTGCTGACGCAGGCGGGCCAGACCAGCCTCGCCGGCTTCGACATACAACAATTCGTCATCGGGACAGGCTTGCAGTGCGGCACCGATGCGGACGCCCATCTTGCCGGCCGCGCCAAATAGAGCCATGGTGCTCATCGCAACTCCTTATATCAGCCTTGTGCGGCAATGGCAATACAGATGATATTGATGATCACATACGGTATCAGAATGCCCACGCAGCCATACAGATTGAGGCGTTCGGCCTGGCGAGACTGGTTTTGCTGCACCATATAGGCCGAAACCACCTGGATCAGCGAGGCCACGACGATGGCCGTAAAAGCGGCCAGTTGCACCTGATCGACCAGGGTAAAGGCCGACACGGTGGGCAGTTTGGCATCTACGATATACTTGTTGCTGGTCACGGCAAAAATGGCTGCCGTGATCATGCTGAAACGCGGCGGCAGCGCCGATGGCGGAATGAAAAAGGCCAGTAGGGCTACAATCACCGCCGCATACGCCCCCACAAACAGGTTAAAAAACACCCGTCCGCCCTGTCGCCGCAGCAAAATGGTCAGAGTCGTTCGCGCATACGTACTGGCACCGCCAGTCGGTTCTCCCCCAAAGGTGGTTTGATACTCTTTGGTGCCGGTTTTGACCTCAAACCCCTCGATCTTCCACCCTTCCAGGCGAATGTCAGGGTCTATTTTGCTGTTGGCTGTGTCGGCCTCATAAATCAGGCCGCTGGCATCAAACTCGTCGTCTTCGAGGTAAATGTCGAGCCGCTGGCGATCAAAAGGAAAGTTGGTCAGGTCCCAGTCTTGCAACATCTTGGCCTCGTAACGCACCGATGACCAGATGCCTTGCGGGATTTCGACATCGTTGCCAAAAGCGGCTTTGTACGATTTGGCATTCATGATTTCGGTGGAGCGAAAGGGCTTGTAATTGGGCGACGAATGTACAAACCAGACCCAAAAGACAATGTTGTACGAACGGTTTTGCAAATCAATGTCATAGAGCGAAGTGACAAACGCTCCGACGCGGGCGCGGGACGGATCGTCCTGAATTGATGGCGCAGGCTCTTGGGCCGCCAACGGCGCGGCGTCAACAGCCAGCACAGCGATACCCAGCAGCCCGGCCAGCAGCAGGCCGATCAAGCAACCCCGGTTTAGGAATGACATGTTATCTCCTTGAAATGGGTAATAGACGGTGACGAAAATCGCCGCCCGGTAGGGGCAGGGCTTGCCCCTGCCCTGCCGGGGCGGGCGCAAGACCCGCCCCTACATTTTCATATCTGCCGGCCTGTCTCGTTCGGCCAGAAATGCCTCAATCTCGTTTCGCCAGGGGATGGATGGCTGCGCGCCCAATCGCTGCACGCACAAGGCCCCGCCGGCACTGGCAAAGCGCACAGCCTCGGTCAGGGGCTTGCCTTCGGCCAGAGCCACCACCAGACAGCCGCAGTAGGTGTCGCCAGCGGCGGTGGTATCTACCGGCCGGACGGGAAAAGCTGGGATGTGCATCACGGCGCCGCTTGCATCGGCCACCACCGAGCCGTTTTCGCCGAGGGTGATGATGGCCGTGCGGGCGCCGAGTTGACGCAACCTGCCTGCCGCCGTTTTGGCCGAGTCGAGGTCGGTCACGGCCATGCCAGTGAGGGCCGAGGCCTCTGGCTCGTTGGCCACCACAATGCCGACCTTGTAGAGATGAGAAACATCGAACGGGTTGGCCGGGGCATCATTCCACACCACCGGCGTGCCAACCTCGGCGGCAATGTCGAGGGCGCGGACAATGCTTTCCGGCGGAATCTCGAACTGCATCAGCACGCAGGCGGCCGCGGCGATCAAATCGCGCACAGCCTCGACCCGCTGCGGCGTGAGGCGGGCATTGGCCCCCGGCGCCACCGAGAGATAGTTGTGGCCGCCCTCGCCGATCATCACCAGTGCCGTGCCACTGGAAATGCCCACCTCGCGATAGATGTAATCGGTGCAGATGCCACTTTCGCGGAACCCGGCCAGCATGCGCTCGGCATACGGGTCGTCGCCGACACAGTTGACAAAAATCACGTCGCCGCCGGCCCGCCCGGCAGCAACGGCCTGGTTGGCGCCTTTGCCGCCAAAAGTCTGCATAAACGTGGCGTTGGTGACGGTCTCGTCCCGCGCCGGCAGGTGATCCATCTTCATAATAAAGTCAATGTTTGAACTGCCAATCACGACAATCGGTTTGGACATCACACACCTCGTTATCCATTTGGGCAATTTATTGACACTATGTCTAAAACAATGATATTCTCAGACACTGGTAGACTGTGAGACACGTCGCTTGAGGCCGCTTTCAATCTGACCGGCCAGCAATTTGAATATCTGAGAACGCTGATGTTCGCCGTCGGCCAGCCATCGTTCAAGCGGCGCAGTCGGCTGACGCGAGGCCAGTTCGGCCGTAGCGGGCAGCAAAATGTACTGCACCTTTTTGGCAGCCATCGGACGGGCCTTGTCTTGAGCTTGTAGCAACCCGCGCCGGGCCAGACCATCCTTGACCCGTTCGATCAGGGATTGCCAGGGATTGTCGGTGTCGTGCTGCAACAAGGTATGAACAAGAGTTTCCATATCGTTGCGCTTTTGAGCATACAGTTGCTCGACCAGTGAACGCATCTGTGCCTCAAGGCTGTAGGCCGGCCAGGCCGCCACCACGCTGCCAGGGTCGGCGTAAAGCGATTGAGATTTGGTCAGCCCCAACAGCGCGCTTTTTTGCCGCACCTCCAGGCGAACGCTGCCGGTTTGTTCGTTGGCCAGCACGGCCACCAGTAACAGTGTGCGCGCCAGGTGTTTGGCCGACACATCGAGGGCCATGTGCAGCAAGCCGGTCTTGTCCATCAAAGTTCCTTTGGGAGCAAAACGTTCTCCGTTGAGCAAAGCCAGCTCACTGGGCGACAAGGCCCCGAAACTCCAGTCTGCTTTTTCCATACGCGCCTCCTGAACGACAAGCATCAATAACGTGCCGTAGATTGTCCCACACCTTCACAAATCGCTTTGGTTGAGGTGTATCCATTGCCGATGCGCTGTGCGCCCATCTCGATAAACATTTCGGCGCGTGCCCGGTCGCGGATACCGCCGGATGGTTTGACCTTGATGCGCCCCCGCGCCGCATCGAGCATGGCCTGCACGCCCTCGACGGTGGCGCCTTCGCCGTTGAAACCGGTGGAGGTCTTGACAAAGTCGGCCCCGGCCTCGACGGCGCACTCGACGGTGCGCCGAATCTCGTCGAGGGTGAGAAAGGCGGTCTCGAAAATCACCTTGACCGGCACACCGGCCGGTTTGGCTACCTCGACGACGGCGCGAATGTCGGCCGCGACCTCGTCCCACAGCCCCGAGCGGATAAAGCCATAGTTCGCCACCATGTCAATCTCGTGGACACCGGCGGCGATGTAATGCCGCGCTTCATCGGCCTTGACCGCGCTGAGGGTGCAGCCGTGCGGAAAGGCCAGCGTGCAAGAGACCTCTGTCTCCGTTCCTTGGCACATGGCCACGGTCAGTTCAATGTCGCACGGGCGCACACAGACGGTGCGCACCTTGTAGTCAATGCCCAACTGGATCGCCTCGACCACCTCCTGGCGGGTCATTTCGGGCTTCAAAATCGCGTGATCCAGATACCGGTTGATGTCTTGCACTGTCATAAGCCCTCCCGTTCTCTCTTTAAAACAAATCGCAAATATTTACGAATGGGTTCACTGAAAAAACTCGCTGAGGTGCCCGTCACTTGAATTTGATTGAATATGGTTATGCTTTAGAAGTGTCGAATTTTCGTAAAAATTCACCAAAGTGACGGGCACCTGACCTGCAAAGACTTTTTTTCAGTGCAGTCACGAATGGGAATCAAAATTAGTGTGAATTCGTGAGAATTAGTGGTGAAAATTTGCGCGCACTTCAAAGCGTTTGAGCCCTCGCAGCGCGGTGAGGCCGGCGAGAAACCCTGCGCCGTGCGGAATCCAGTCCTCGTCGGTGTAAAGCAGCGGCTCGTCCCTGGCGAGGTCCGGCTCGACTACCAGTTGAAACTGCGGGTTGACGTCAAAGCCGTTGGGGACGCTGCCGCGGATGCCGGTCCAGCAGCCCGTCCAGCGGCGACCGACGCCGTGAATCTGGCTGTACGGCAGGGCGACACCCTCCGGGATTTCTTCGCGCCACAGCACACAGCCGTCAAAACTCTTGCGGGTGATGCCGGCGTTGAGACCGCAGAACCATTGCAGGTTACCCACGGCAATCTGCCGCAGAGCCGGGTCGCCACTGACGCCCATGCAGGCCACTGCCAGGGCCGCCGCAAAGCCATAGCTGGTGTTGATGCCGTGCCAGGGGCCGCAGAAACTCATCAACCCCTTGCCGGCAAAATAACCCTCCGGTAGCAGGTAGAACGGGTTGCGTTTGCAGGCTGGGATGAAATAACCCTCGGCAAAGCGGCGCATGCAGGCGCGCCACAGCGGAACGTCAGGATGAGTGGCCCAGCGACTCGCCATCTCGAGCAGCGGCGCGATATAATGCGGAAAGATCGCCCCAGTGTCGTGGCCGACATGATGGTGACAGTTGGCTTTTTCGGTAAAATCGGCGGAGGCGAAGGTGTAAAAGTGACCGTACAGGCCGTCTTCGGCGCGCTCGGGCGGCACCTGCCGCGCCATCACCTCGCGAGCCAAACGTGCAGCATGTCGTTGATAGGCCATCTGCCCGGCAGCCCACAAATGCACACAGCCCCACATCATCATGGCCAGGTCGCGGGTCATCCATTCATCCGGCGGCTGGAAATCGGGCGGCGCGCCGTGATTCATGGGTGAAAAGTTTAGCCCGCCAAAGGGTTTGGCTTCCAGGATGAGATAATTCATTGCCCGGACGGCGCGATGGATGTACTCCTGGCTCTTGTCCGGGTATGTGTCGGTCAGCAGCCGCCCGGCGTGCGCCAGGGCCACCACCGCCTGCGCCGTGTCGCCGGGAATCAGCACCATGTGGTTGGGAACTTCGTGCACCAACGCCCCATCTGGCGCGCCGATGCGCACGGCGGCATCCTGTAGAACTGTCAAGTAATCGCAGCCGTGCACGATCTGCACTCGCAGTCGCGCCACCTGTTCGGCGGTGAGCCATTGAAAGCCCACCGAGAGCAACTCGCACAGGCCGATGATAGTAGTCGCGTGGCTGTTGGCCTCGCGCCACTCGGCGCCGCAGTCTTTCCAGCCGATGCCGTTGCGGGCGTCGTGGATGCGCGCTTCCAACTGATCGAGTGCAATCGCCTCGACCGTCTCACGCCATAGCACATTGTCGCCCACCATCACCGACTCGCTGCGGTAGAGCGTGGTCCCGTCCAGCGCGGAAACGACGATCACATACTCGCCGGCTTGCTCCAACGCAGAGAAACCTATTTCCCACCAATGCGCGTTCCACGTCTCGCCCCAATAGCGCACCTCACCAGACAGAACCGGCTCGGTCGGCCCGGCATCCCGCGAGAGGGGTAGCACGGCAAACCGCGCCCCCTCCGGCACATAGTCGCGCCGGTAGCTGCGGATGAGCGCCCGCTTGGGGTCGCCCAGGTCATAGCCAATTTGGGAAGTGAGAAAGCCGTTTACTTGGAGCATGTTTGCCTCCTAACCTAACTTATGCGCAACCACAGGCATAAGCGCTTGTGGAGTTAAAAACCGA
>CAYVBK010000020.1:0-90509 GCA_964449465.1 uncultured Anaerolineae bacterium | reverse complement strand
TGTTCTCGGTGTCCTTTGTGGTAAAAATAGACTTTTTCAGCGGTCTCCTAGAGATAAATTCTGCTGACAAGTGCCGCACACCACCCTGCGTGGCAGCGTCCGTGCGGCAAGGCTGGCACGTGGGCGTGCCAGCCTCATCACCCATTCAACTGACTGGAACAGGCCATTGCCCTATGACCAACATACCTGCCGAACCGCCCTGCCGCTATATCTCTATCGCCGACTGCCCGCGCTGCGAGAATATCCCGCAGCAAGTGAATGAGAACATCGAGTCAGAAGGTTCCAAACACATGCCGCCTCAGGTCAATGAACTGCGCATTGTTCTGGAAATAGCCGACGAGGGGACGCACCGCTACGCCAGCAGCATCACCCGCCTGCTCCAATGCGACCTTTGCGGCACATACTATTATTACAACCACTATGACGATGCAGGCGAATACTTTATGGATCCACCCTGCGAGACCCTCACCGTGCGCCGTTACAGTCCACTGACGGTAAAGGATTTCCTGGAACGGCTGCTGGCTGGCTCGGAGAATGTGCTGCCCAACGCGCCGGGTCAACTCATCAAGGCGTTTGTAGATGACAACTATGACCTGACCACGCGCGTTGCGCCGCAAGGCCTGGACGCCAAGCTGGAGACGGCGTGCGCCGAACTTGACGAACTTGGTCGCCGCTATGACACGCTGTTGGCCGACTGCACCGCCATCTTGCAACGCCCTACACCAAACTGGCACATTCAGCGATATGCCCTCGAAACGCGCTTTAATCATTGGGTTGCCCAGGGCGATTGGGACTCGCTGAGCCGCGAATTGCTCCACCACCCCGCCCCGGTGATACGAATGGCCACGGCGCAGCTGGCCATCGGCATTGGCACGGGCGATGCGCCGGTATTCGATATGCTGCACATCACCAGAAACGCACTGCACTTCCTGCAAGCCCAAATGCGGAAAAAAGTGCGCAAAGCCGAACTGGTCGCTGTGCTGCTGGAACTGGCCTTAAAAGACAGCGGCCAGACCCTCAAATACGATCGCGGTTATGACCACTCGCGCTATGACCCGTGGCCTATTCAAATTCTGGCGCTGTACTACCTGGTCGTCTCGGCCTCTCACGGTGCCGACCTGCTGGACGCCATCCCTGCACTCGTCGGCCTGCTTTCACAAGACAAATGGCTGAACCATCATACCTGCTGGGTGCTGCGCACCCTCGTCGAAAAAAGAAACCAGAGCGCGCCGCTCATCCTTGCAGAACTGGACAGGCTGCGCGCCTCTCTTCAAGCCACAAAACGAATTTTTAGTGATGACAATATCAGGCAACTGATCAAGGAATGTCAAGAGCGGCTGCCCAAACCAAAAAAAATACCTGCTGATCGTCGTTTTTGAACCAAGCCTTTATCCTTGCAGAAAGGAGCACCCCATGACCCCTTTGGTCACCCCCCACAGCTTGGCCGTCACGCTGGACACAGTTGACAAAGCCTTGTTCGACCAATGTCCGCTGTCGGGAGCGCACATAGAGGAAACCATGCGCTGGCTGATCGGCCGCCAAACGTTGACCGGGCCAGAGGCGGGCATGTTTGCGCCCACCGAAGCAGACCTCAGCCTGCCGCTCTGCCTGTTCAGTGGCGAAAAACTGCACACCCGCCTGGCCGTTCGTCACGTCCTCACCGCCGAAGCGGCACGCGCCTTGCTCTTGCTGGGCACAGGGTTGGCCGATGTACACGACATGCTCACACACACCCACCGCTGGCTGACCACCCGCTGTTTTGCCGACTCGTGTCAGATGGGCGAGTGCGCTCACTCGGGTATAGCCCTGCTGCGCTACCTGGCCGCCGGCGGCGAAATAGAACACACCCCCATCATCGAGCGACGCATCCAACTACTCTCGCAGCGGCGCGATGGGCGGGGCCGCTGGACAGGTTATCCTTTTTATTATACCATGTTGGCATTGGGCGAGGTGAACCACCCCGCCGCCCGCGCCGAAATAGCCTACGCTTTGCCGGCCTGCGAGCGCGCCGCCAAACGCCTCCAGGCCACCACCACCGATCGGCGCCGCCAGGCCATCCTTCAACGCGCCCTGGCTGCGCTCCCAACCCTCATTTGAAAGGAGACTCGAATGACCCACATGATTGCTTTTTGTGGACTGACCTGCACCGACTGCCCGGCTTATGTGGCTACCCAGGCCAACGACTATGCCGCCCTGCGCCGGGTGAGAGATCAATGGCGACAGGAATACGGCGTGTCGCAAATGACTACCGATGATGTGGCCTGCGACGGCTGCGTGGTGCAAGGTCTCAAGTGCCGCCACTGCGCCGAGTGCGACATTCGCACCTGCGGCATCCAGCGCGGCGCGATCAACTGCGCCCACTGCGCCGACTATGCCGACTGCGCCAAACTGGCCCGCTTTTTCGGCTTTGTGCCACACGCCCGCGCCACCCTGGATCAAATCCGGCAGACGCGATGAGCGATTGACAGGACATAGTTTATTGAAAGGGACGGACGATGGGGTACCAGAAATCCGCCGGAAAACCTCGCGCATCCGGCGTCACAAGTTGTCTGACCACCTGAGGAGCGCCGTCGCTGCAACGCCAGTCATAGATCGTGGCGCGGCCAGTGACGCTCGCCGGAATCGCGTCGGCCTGGGGATTCGACTTGCAAAAATCATTCAGCGTCGGCTGCGGGGTCGAGCTGACATCCGCTTTCTCTGAACATGGCAAATTGGCGCCCACAAAGCAGGCCCAAACCTGGCGGTCCATACATCGCCAAACTGTCCCGGCTGTCACCCATTCGGACGGCACATCGGTTGCGATGCCGGCCTTTTTTCTCAAGTCCTGAACAATCTCGTCGGGAACGGCAGTGCCGATGTACCGTGCGTCTGGCACATCAATATCCCCGACGGCCTCGCAGTACGCAAACGGGTCGGAAAACTGGGCCTGCGTAGAGGCCGTTGTCGGGCTGGCCACGCCGGGTCCGGCTGTTGGAGCCGCCTGGCAGGCCGACAAAATCACTGCCAACATCAAACCGATCAACCATTTGCCCAAGTGCTTACAGGTATACATTTTTCCTCCTTGATGAAAAATTGACCATCAGACAGTTCCATTATAGTCCCAAAACCCATTTCAACGCAGCATCGTTTGGGCGTCGTTTGGGTGTCTCTTGCCCCACACACCCTCAATATAATCGAGTCGCTGAGAATACCGAGAATGTATCGTATCATCAAACTCTTTGAATTTGATTTGAATTTGACAGGAGAATACCATGTCTGAAGAAATGAACAAGACCAGGCTGTTAGAACTGGCCCGTTCCGAACGCCAGAAATTTGATGCATTAGTGCGCCCTTTGACCGCCGCACAAACAATCCAACCCGGCGTGCAAGGCCTCTGGTCGGTCAAGGACGTCATCACCCACCTGACCGCCTGGGAAGAGCGCATGGTGCGCTGGCTGGCCCAGATCCGGCGCGGCGAACCCGCCTTTGCCGACTGGAGCAGCATTGACCAGATGAACGCCCAAACCTATCAAGAGCGCCAAGACTGGCCCCTGGAGCAGGTGCTGGCCGACGCCGAACGCTCTTTTACGCAAGCCATCGAAATGCTCCAATCCATACCGGAAGACGAATTTCTGTCCGAGGTGCAATTTCCCTGGGGCACCGGGCCGCTGTGGCATGTTGCCGCTGCCAACACATTCTGGCACTATCCAGAGCATGCCTGGGCTGTGCGCATCTGGCTGGACAATCAGAGCGACGATCCTCTGGTCTACTATGCCTGCCCCGGCCCCATGACCAACCCGCGCCGCTTTGCCCGCCTGTTCGAGCGGCTGCCCGCCGACCTGCCCGCCCTGGTGCAAACCGTGCAGGGCTTGATGCTGCACATCTTTTGGGCCGAGCGGTATGGCGTATCGCTGAGCGAGGAGCGCAAACAAGAGGTGCAAACCCGCTCTATCGTGCCAAAACTGGCGCGCATCCTGGAACTGGAACGCCGCCCCCTGGCCGAAGCGCGGGCATTGGACAAAAAACTGGTCTCCAACTGCCGCGATTTTTCAACCATGCTCTGTGCCATGTTGCGCTACAAAGGAGTGCCGGCACGCGCCCGTTGCGGTTTTGGCGCCTATTTTTTGCCCAATCACTATGAGGATCACTGGGTCTGCGAATACTGGAGCGCCGCTCAAAACCGCTGGGTGCTGGTAGACCCGCAATTGGACGAATTGCAGTGCAAAACATTACAAATCTCGTTCGATCCACTGGATGTGCCGCGCGACCAGTTCATCGTCGCCGGGCAGGCCTGGCAAATGTGCCGCCAGCAAGGTGTCAACCCCGACCTGTTTGGCATTTTCGACATGCACGGGCTGGATTTTGTGTGCGGCAACCTGATTCGCGATATTCTGGCGCAGAACAAGGTAGAAATTTTGCCCTGGGATTGGGGCTTTGGCTTTTTGGCCGAGGGCGCCGACCCGGAGCTGGAATTGATGGATCGCCTGGCCATGCTCACCCAGGGCGGCAGCGAGACGATGGTCGAACTACGCGCCCTCTATCAAGCCGATGAGCGGCTGCACATCCCATCCGACTGGTACGATGCCTGAGAGCGAGGTAGAAATGAACGATTGGAATCTGGAACAACTGCACACATTTATCGTCCAGGCCAAAGCCGCCACCTATGTGGGTGACGGCGTCAAAAGCCCTTCGTGCCGCCCCGCCTCACACGATCTGCGATTCGCTGCCGGCGATTTTGCCTACCTGGACAGCTATTTTGGCAGCGCAGACTTTATCGGCCAGGAAGTGGTCTATCATCGGAATCGGCCGGTCTGGGCGATGAACTATTACGGCCGCATCCTGGAGCCATCGCTGATTTCGGCAGCCGAGGCCGGCCAGATGATTCGGGCCAGCCTTTCGTCCATGTACCGTCAGGGGCGGTTTCTGGGCGGATTTGAGTATACCCTGGACGACAAGACCTATCAAGATGTCAGCGCAGGCGATCTGACCTCATTCACCGGACAAGAGAGCATCTCGCGCCAGGACATTCGCGTCTATGAGTTGATCTATCACGGTGGACTGATCTGGGAATAAGGAGAACAAATGACCGAAATTTTCGAGTATCGCAATCTATCCGGCGCCACGTTCCGTCATCTCAACCTGGCCGGCGCCGTGTTCGACGACGTGAATCTGGGCGAGGCTCTGTTTAGCAATGTCAACCTCGGCCAGGCCACCATCCGCGAGGCCAACCTGGCGGGGCTGCGCATCGAAAGCTGTGCCATTCGCGGCCTGATGGTGCACGGCATTGACATTTACCCGCTGATCGAAGCCGAACTGGATCGCCGCGACCCGCAGCGAGCAGCTCTGCGCATGAGCGACCCGTTCGATCCGACCAGCGTCGGCCAGGTGATGGCGCGGCTAGACGACCTGCGCGCCCGCTTTCGCCAGACCCTCTATGCCGCCGACCCGGCCTGCCTGACCGCCCGCCCCCGACCAGACAAGTGGTCTGCCCTGGAACACCTGCGTCACCTGGTCTTTGCCGAAGATATGTACCTCAATCGCTGGATCCTGCGCAACGACCGCCCTTGGACCGGCTTGGGACTGCTGTCCAGCTTTTTAGCCGACCATCCAGCCTTTGCCGGTGCAGGCAGTCGGCCCAGCGAAAACCTGGACGAGATTTGGGCGGCCTGGGATGACATCCATACCGGTATGCAGGCCTTTTTGGCCGATCTGACCGCCGACGCCCTGCGGCGCGACACCTCCGATGTAGATTTTGGACAGCGAACGGTGGGCGGCGTCTTGCAGGGAATGGCCCTGCACGACCTCCATCACATCCGCCTGGCCGAGGCCGCCCTGATCGGGCAATATCCATAGAGCAAAGAGGAAATCTATGACATCTCTGGAACGCATGCTCCGCGTGTTGAGTGGGCAACACACCGACGCTCCGCCGGTGGTACTGCACAGTTGGGGCGATTACAAAGTGGCCTGGGCCGGCTACAACCCCCAATTCCAATACTATCAGGGCGGCGAAGAGCTGGCCGAGATCGAACGCGCCTTTTACGAACGATTTCGCCCCGACTGGATTCACCTGGGATCGGCCGGGCGGCGCGAACTGTGGCTGCGCCCCCGCCGCATAGACGGGCAGCGCGCCTTGTTGCGCAGCCGCGACAACACGCGCTGGATCGAAATACGCCCCGACTATGGCCTCGCCGATGACAGCGACATCGCTCCGCCCGACCTCCCGCCCTTCCGCCTGGAATCCAGGGCCACCATTGACGAGTATCACGCCGCCGCGACCGAAACGGTAGACCAAATCCTGGCCGGCGGACGGTTTGAGCATCTGGAACGGCTGGCCGACATGTATGGCGACCGCGTGCTGATTGCCGTCAACGACGGCACGCCCGGTTGGATCCCCTGCTATTCGTTTCAAGAAATGGCCCTGGCCTGCATCGAAAAGCCCGATCTGGTAGCCTATCACATTTTTAAGGACTGCGAACGCTTTTTGAACGTGGTGCGTGCCGCCCACGTCGCCGGCGCCCACGCCTATATCATATCCGAGGGCTTTCCGTTCAGCCTGGATGTCCTCTCGCCAGCCATGCATGAACGGCTGGAGGGCGACGCCCGCCGCTGGTTCTACCGTCAGGTGCGTCAGATCGGCATCCTGCCCATCGGCTACTGGCTCGGCGACGTGCGCCCCAACATGCATCTGATCAACAGCCTGGATATGGCCGGGCTGATGATCGAAGAAGACAAAAAGCACTTTGCCCTTGACCCGGTCGAGATTCGGCGCATGCTGCGTCCCGACATCTGTTTGTTCGGCAATCTCGACAGCGCGCTGCTCTTGCACGGCAGCCCTCAAGCCATTCAGGATGCCGCCCGCCGACAACTCGCTGCTGCCGCCGCAGGGTCATTTGTCCTGGCCAACGGCTCACCGCTGATCCTCGGCACCCCCCCTGAACACATTGACATTTTTATCAATCAAGGACGTCAAGAAACGTGCTGAAAACCCCTCTCACCACCAAGACACAAAGGACACCAAGTGTTTCTAGCAGATCAAAAGCATCGTAAACCTTGGTGTTCTCGGTGCCCTTTGTGGTAAAAATAGACTTTTTCAGCAGCCTGCAAGGAGTTGGAAATGCCCCGATTTGACATTGCTCCGTTCGCCCTGCCCAATCACCCGGCCAACGAGTTGCGCTTTGAAGAGGCGCGCGACATAGACATGGTCGAGGTGGTTTTTGCCGATGCAGTCCCACCTGCTGTCCGGCTGGAATATATGCGCAAGGTGTGGCCGCACAGCCGCATCGAGCGGCCCGGCGACCTCGACCTGGCACGCCCGATGCGTTTTGGCTGGGAGCGCATGGACGATCTGTTTACCCCACTATGGATAGACGCCGCCGTCCATGTCGCCCGCCCCACGCCCGACACGCTGCAATTCACCTTTCGACCGCTAAGCGACGAGATGACCGAATTTTCCGATGCTGAACGGTACAATGTGACCTTTCGTCGCACGGTTGGCCTGCGGGTGGTTGGACATGATACGCCCATCCGCGCTATACGCGTCTTGACCCGCTCACAGCCCGCCCGCAGCATCCTGCGAGTCGAACTGCACGCCGGCCAACGCACTCCCTCCACCCACATCGCAATATCCGGCTATAATGCCCTGGTGCGTCGGGTCATCACCGACCCCGGCGTCGCAGTGGAGAATGGGCAAATTTATGTCGGCGCCGCCCCGGCCTCCTTTGAGCTTGAAATCGAACACATGCATCCCGCCCATCGCTATGCACACGATGACGGCCACCTGCTGTTCACCCTGGACCAGGATGCCTTTACCATCTCGCTGACCGCCCTGGAGTCCGAGGGGCCGATCTGGTTTGCCGAGGCCGGCATCTATATCACCCGCGCCGACGATCCTGAAACCTTTGCCCAATACCACGCCCGCATACAAGGCCGCCGCACCATCGCCCAGCAGGTGTCGGCCCGCCCCGAACAATCGCTGGCCGGCGCGATGAACGGCCAACCGCGCCCTCACCCCATCCCCTATTGCTTTGGCTGCACGCACGCCCGCCAAAAATTCTGGATCGAGCCGTGCGGCGACCTGCAACTGACCGCCTGGCCGGTATTGAACCCACCCGGCCATGACACGCCGCGTTGGAAAAACGACGGAAACGCCCGGATCATGTTCGGGTTGGACCGCTGGATCGCCCAAGAACGGCACACCGACGGCTGGCCAGTGATGGCCTACCGTCAACAATTCTGCCGCGACCAGGTGCAGGTGCTACAGCAGTGCTTTGCCGTGCCGCTGCGCCAATCCATCCTGGCTGGCGAGCCGGCCCCCGACGAGACCATCGTGGCGATGGTGCGCCTGACCTTTGAAAACATCGGCGACCGCCCGGCCACGGCCCGGCTGCCACTGGCCTACAGCCCTCAGGCCGCACGGGCGATCAATCGCCGCGACGAGTTGGCCCACGAGCAGCGCACCCAAACCGACACCCTGGTGCCGCTGTGCCAACGCGAAAAATTGGCCGTGTCGGGCGACCGGCTGATGGGCGAGTTCAAGGGCGCGGCGGTGCTGCGGCTGGCCTTTGAGACGGATATGGAAACGACAGAGATTGCCGACGCGGTGCATTTCAGCAAAACGCTTCAGCCCGGCGAGCGCTGTGTGCTGCTGCTGCGCATCCCCTACATCGCCCTGGAATCAGCAGCCGAGTTGGAGGCCCTGTGTGGATTGGAATGGGATCGCTGCTATGCCGACATGGCGCAGTATTGGCGCGCCGTCGGTCGCCAGGGCGCCCAAATCCACACCCCCGACCCACACCTCAATGCCGCCTATGCCGGTCACCTGCCCATCGTGCTGATGACCGACCTCGGTCACCCCGACGGATCGGGCATTGTCAACACCTCGGTGGCCCCCACCACCTATGGCAACTATACCAACGAGTCGGTGATGATCATCCAGGAATTGGAGCAGCGCGGGCTGGTGGATCAGGTGCGGCGACGGCTGGCCGTATGGACGCGCTATCAGGGAACAGTGGGGCTGACCGGGCGATTCAGCGACAACGAAGGAGTGTTCTTTGGCGCCGGCGGCCTGGAATCCGGCCAGAGCTACAATCAACATCACGGCTGGGCGCTGTGGTATCTGGCGCAGCACTATTTGCACACCGATGACCGCCCGTGGTTCGCCCAGGTCGTCGAAAACGTGCTGCGCGGCGCCGAATGGATCATCCGCCAGAGACAGCAAACCCTCGGCGAACTGCCGCACTCGCGCGGCTGGGAGCGCGGCTTTTTGCCTGCCGGCGCGCTGGAAGACGTAGATGATTTTTTCTACTGGCTCAGCACCAACTGCCTCACCTGGCGCGGACTGGATGCCGCCGCCGCCGCTCTGGAACGTTACGGCCACCCAGATGCAACTCGTCTGCGCCAGGAGGCCCAGGCCTATCGGCGCGACCTGATCTGTGGATTTGAAACGGCGCGCCGGCACAGCCCCTTGATCCGCCTGCGCGACGGCCGCTGGATCCCACACTATCCCTCGCGCCTGTACTGCCGCGGCCGCGATTACGGCTGGATTCGCGAAGTGTTGGAAGGATCGGTCTACCTGCTCATTTCTGGCCTCTATGCGCCCGAAAGCCGTGAGGCCGGCTGGATCCTCGACGATTATCTCGACACTCGCTACATGAACCCGCCGTTTGGCTACACCATAGACGACCCCCAGACGCAATGGTTCGACTGCGGCGGGTTTTCGGCGCAGCCCAACCTGCTGGCCGGCCTGCTGCCACACCTCGACCGTGACGAAATCGAAATCTATTTATGGATGTTTTTCAATGCCTGGGCCGCCTGCTATCGCCCCGAAGTTCAGGCCATGATCGAGCATCCCCAACCGGTGCTGGGCTTTCCCAATGCCGCGCCGTTCAAAACCAGCGATCAATCCAACGCCATGAAATGGCTGGCCTACATGTTTGTCTATGAGCGAAACGACCTGCTGCACCTCGGCCGGGCCATCCCGCGCGCCTGGTTCGCCAGCGACGAGCCCTTTGGCGCCGAGCGGCTCTGCACTCCGGCCGGCCTGGTCTCGGTGACCTATCACCCGCATCCCCAGGCCGATCAGATCGAGGCCGAAATCGAACTCGACCTGCGCTGCGCCCCGCGCCGGATGCTGCTGCGCTTTCGGCACCCGCACAATCGCCCCATCCGCGCCGTCGAGGTGAACGGCTGCCCACATTATGATTGGGATACCGAGCGCGGCGATGTCGAACTGCCGCCGGTCAGCGGCCGCACGAGCGTGCGCGCCATGTATTAATAGCCGACCATCTCTGTTTCCTATCCTTGAGTCCGCTGAAAAAACTCGGCGCAGAGACGCTGAGGAAGACGGTTTACGTGACCATTGGGTCAGTTGACAAAACTAAAATTTTGCATATACTCAAGAGCAAGGTGGAAAATATGTGGAATTTGTGGAACGGCCTCAACCGACGACGATGCACAGCCAACCCCATTCTGTGTCTGGGTTGTTGAGTCTGACGCGTCTTGACAAAAACACTCTAACAGCTCTCCAGACCAGGAGAGCTGTTTTTTTTAGGTCAACGATGAAACCTGGTATGAATTGGCAAATCCATAACCGACGACAGCGCCGCCCATCCGACTCCTGAGTCTGGATCGCGACGCGCTGCTTTGTCACTGTAGCCAAAACAGCCGGCTCCCCAGCAGGAGAGTCGGCTGTTTTTTGTTTATTTGACCAGAGGAGGACCCCATGTCGAAAACGTATCAATTTGAAGTCATGATCAAGCAAACCCAGGAAGGCCACTATTGGGCCGCCGTGCCGTTGTTGCCCGGCTGCTATAGCACCGGCCCCACCGCCCAGGAAGCGGCCCGCAAAGCCATGGCCGCTGCTCAATGCTATTGTTGGAACATGCTCGAAAACGGCGCCCCCATCCCCCAGACCGCTTCGCTGTCACCGGTGATGGTACAAGAGATTTCAGTGCAAATTTAGGAGACAATATGACAGATAAGGTTGTTTTGGCTTATTCCGGCGGATTGGACACCTCGGTGATCGTCCCCTGGCTCAAAGAAAATTATGACTGCGAGGTGATCACCTTTACCGCCGATCTGGGTCAGGGTGAAGAGCTATCGGGGCTGGAGGCCAAAGCTCGCGCCAGCGGAGCCAGCAAATCCTACATCCAGGACATTCGTGCCGAATTTTTGCGCGATTACGCCTTTCCCACCATGATGACCGGAGCCATCTATGAGCGGCAATACCTGCTCGGCACATCGTTTGCTCGCCCGATCACGGCCAAAAAGATGGTCGAGATTGCCGAACTGGAAGGCGCCACTGCCGTCGCACATGGCTGCACCGGCAAAGGCAACGATCAGGTACGCTTTGAACTAACCGTCAAAGCCCTCAACCCTCACCTCAAGGTCATTGCTCCCTGGCGCGAGTGGCACATCCGCTCCCGCGAAGACGCTCTGGCCTATGCTGAAGCGCATCACGTGCCGGTGACGGCCTCGCGCAAGTCCCTCTATAGCCGCGACCGCAACATCTGGCACCTCAGTCATGAAGGTGGCCCGCTGGAAGACCCCTGGCAGCCCCCGCCCGACGATGTGTACCAGATCACTGTGCATCCTCACCAGGCCCCCGATGAGCCGGCCTACCTGTCGCTGGACTTTGAGCAGGGTTTTCCGGTCGCCCTCGACGGCGAACGGCTGGACCCGGTGGCCTTGCTGACCCGCCTGAACGAACTGGGCGGTGCGCATGGCGTGGGGCGGTTGGATATGGTGGAAAACCGGCTGGTGGGCATGAAATCGCGCGGCATTTACGAGACGCCCGGCGGCACCATCCTGTACACGGCACATCAGGCCCTCGAAACCCTGTGCCTCGACCGCGACACCATGCACTATAAACACCTGGTAGCCGACCGCTTTGCCGAGCTGGTGTACTTTGGGCAGTGGTTCACCCCGCTGCGCCAAGCCCTATGGGCCTTTGTCCTCAAAACCCAAGAGCCGGTCACCGGCACGGTCAAGATCAAACTGTTCAAAGGCAACTGCACCCATGTGGGCATCCGCTCACCCAACTCGCTGTATCGCGAGGATTTTGCTACTTTTGGCCGCGACGAGGTATATCGGCACAGCGACGCGCAGGGCTTTATTAACCTGTTTGGCCTGCCAATGACCGTGCGCGCCCTGCTCAACCTGGAAAAGGCCGGAAAAGCCTGATGAGCGCACTGGCCGACACCCCTTTTCGGCTGTGGGGCGGGCGATTTGCCGGCCCCACCGATGCCTTGATGGAGCAGTTTAACGCCTCGATCCGCTTTGATCGGCGGCTGTACCGCGCCGACATTCGCGCCAGCCAGGCCTACGCGCGGGCATTGGCGGCGGTCGGTCTGCTCACCTCCACCGAAAGCGAACAAATCATCGCTGGCCTGGCGCAGGTGCTGGAGGAATGGGAGCGCGGCGATTTTGTCTTGCAACCCGGAGACGAAGACATTCACACAGCTGTCGAACGACGCCTGGGTGAATTGGTCGGCCCGTTGGGCGGCAAATTGCACACCGGGCGCAGCCGCAACGACCAGGTCGCTACCGATACCCGGCTGTACTTGATGGAGCAGATTGAAAAAATACGACACGATCTGGAACAGGTGCAGCAGGCCATCATCGCTCAGGCCGAGGCGCACCTGGATGTGCTGATGCCCGGTTATACCCATGTGCAGCCGGCACAGCCCATCCTGTTCAGCCATTGGCTCATGTCGTATTTCTGGATGCTGCAACGCGACCGCGAACGGTTGGACGGCATCTGGCAGCGCACTGCCGTGCTGCCGCTGGGAGCGTCGGCGTTGGCGGGCAATGCCTTTGGCATAGACTGCCACACCCTGGCCCAAGAGCTGGGCTTTGCCGCCATTTGCCCCAACAGCATAGACGCCGTCAGCGACCGCGATTTTGTGGTCGAGTTCTTGTTCTGTGCCGCCTTGATGCAAACTCACCTCAGCCGCCTGGCCGAAGACCTGATCGTGTGGGCCAACCCGGCGCTGGGTTTTGTCTCGCTAGACGAGCGATACACCACCGGTTCCAGCATCATGCCCCAAAAGCGCAACCCCGACTCGCTGGAACTGCTGCGTGGCAAAACCGGCCGTCTGAACGGGCATGTGATTGCCCTGCTGACCCTGCTCAAAGGACTGCCCTCGGCCTATGACAAGGATTTGCAAGAGGACAAAGAGCCGCTCCTGGATGCCCTGGATACCCTGGCTATGTCGCTGCCGGTAGCCGCCGGTGTGATCGCCACCTTGCACATCCACGCCGACCGTATGGCCGCGGCCCTGGACGAGGGTATGCTGGCCACCGAACTGGCCGACTATTTGGTCGAGCGCGGCGTTCCTTTTCGTTCCAGCCATCACCTGGTAGGGCAGGCCATCCGCCGGGCCGAGGCTGAGGGATGCACCCTCCAATCTCTGCCGCTGGAAGCCTATCAGGCCATAGATGCCCGCTTTGCCGCCGACCTGTACATCGCGCTGGATATGCGCCGGGCCGTCGAACGCCGCAACGTACCTTGCGGTACGGCCACCGCCGCCGTACAGGCCCAGATCGCCCAAGCCAAAACCCTGCTGCCAGGGTCAGTTGGTTGAGTTTATCGAAACCAACGCCACAGGTTTCGACAGCGTTCTACAGAACGCCCTCTACCGACCTCTGTGTCCTGAAAAAGCAAGCGGCGCACCGTGCAGGTGCGCCGCTTGTTCCATCTTAAAAATTGCCGTCTATTCTGCGGACTCGGCCATCTTGGCCTGGATATACATCGCCACATCCCCCACCGTCACAATTTTTTTGACATCCTGGTCGGGGATTTTGGCCTGGAATTTTTCCTCAAACGCCATCAATAACTCAACCAGATCCAGCGAGTCGGCTTTCAAATCCTCTTTGAACCGGGTTTCTGGAGCGACCGTATCCGGGTCTGCCCCTAACACATCAACAACAATATCTCGTACCTGGTCGAAAATGTCCATTTTTTACCTCCAGTATGCCTCTTGATTGGTTTAGTCAGGGTATATGTATTGTACTCACCTTACCTTTTCTCGTCAATTTGACACGGTTGTGTATCCTTGCTAAGATACGTCATAGAACACCACCCATACAACACCCCTTCAAGGAGACCCGATGAACATTCGCGAGTACACTGAACGCTATTTACCTCTACTAGAGTTCGAATTACGCCAGATATTATCCTGTCCGCACGAGATGCTGTGGCCTTTTTACGGCATGATGCAATACCACATGGGCTGGCTGGACGAGCAATTGCGGCCCATCAACGCGCCGACAGGCAAACGCATCCGCCCGCTGCTGTGCCTGCTGGCCTGCGAGGCAGTTGGCGGGCGCGCCGAACAGGCCATGCCGGCCGCGGCGGCCATCGAGGTGTTGCACAACTTTTCTCTGATCCACGACGACATTGAGGACAATAGCCCCACACGGCGACATCGCATCACTGTGTGGAAGCAATGGGGCCTGGCACACGGCATCAACAGCGGCGACGGCATGTTTGCGCTGGCCTTTTTGATGCTGAGCCACCTGGCCGAGCGAGGCGCATCGGCCCACCTCGCCCTCGGCACGCAGCGTATTTTTACCGAAACATGTGTGGCTCTCACCGAAGGACAATACCTGGACATGACCTTTGAGACAACAATGGAGGTCAGCCTGGACGACTATTTGTGGATGATCCGCAACAAGACCGCCGCCCTGATCGCCTGCGCCGCCCAACTAGGCGCCCTGCTCGGCGGCGGCGACGCGCAAACGGTGGCCGCATTGACCCGTTTCGGCGAAAACATCGGCATGGCCTTTCAGGTGATTGATGACATCTTGGGCATCTGGGGCGATGAGGGACAGACGGGCAAATCAACCTCATCCGACCTGGTCACGCGCAAAAAGACGCTGCCGGTGATCTATGCCCTTGCCGACCCCGAACTGCGCGCCCTCTATGCCCAAGACAGCCTGTCAGACCAAGATGTCCGCGCGGCCATTGCCGTCCTGGAGCGACATGGAGCGCGAGAATTTGCCGAGCAAACCGCGCAAGAATTTGCCCGCCAGGCCGCTGCCGACCTGGATCAGGCCGACCGGGGCCTGCCGGCACACCAGGCTTTGCGCGAATGGAGCAGTTTGCTGCTCAAAAGAACTTTTTGAGATGCTTGACGTGAGGTTTTATTTCTGTTACAATAAGTTCGAGTATCAAACCTGACTTGAGAGAGGATGCTGCCGTGCGAAAAATTGCCATTGTCGGGTTCAAAGGAGGCATCGGCAAAACCACCACATGTGTCAATTTGGGGGCAGCTCTGGCTTTGAAAAACCACAAAGTGCTGCTCATTGACACCGATACCCAAGCCAACGTCGCCATCGCTTTGGGCGTCAAAGAATACGGCAAATCGCTGGCCGAGGTGCTAACCCGCAAAGCGACGGCCAAAGAATGTGTGATCAATACCCGCCGCAACCTGGACCTGCTGCCCAGCGACATGGCCCTGTTCAAAGCCCAACAGCGTATGGTGCTGGAAATGGCCCGCGAAGAAATTTTCAGCGAACAACTGGACGTTCTGAGCGGATACGACTTTCAAATCCTCGACTGTGCCCCTTCGGTCTCGCTGCTCACCGTCAACGCGGTAGGCTATGCCGAAGAAGTATTTATCCCCGTTTCGATGGAAATGCTGGCCCTGGCCGGGGCGCGCCAGTTTTTCACCTATTTGCGCACCATCAGCCGCATGCTGGGCAAAGGCGCCATAGTGCGCCTGATCATCCCCACTTTTTACGACCCGCGACGACGGGTCAGCGACATGGTGCTGCAATCGTTGACCAAAGATTTCGGCGACCGGGTGACGCCACCCATCCGCATTGACACCCTGCTTTCCGAAGCGCCGGGCGAAGGCAAAACCATCTTTGAGTATGCCCCACGCTCGCGCGGCGCCGAAGATTATGCCCGGCTGGCCGACCTGGTTTTGAGCATGCCGCCGGTGCAAAACACGGCTCAATAGTTACATTAGGGCTTGCGCAGTTCGCCGGCCGAGTAGACCAAGAACTGCGGCGCAATTTTTGCGCTAAAATATCTGTTTTGATGCCAAAATATTGGTTTCGGCAGGCTCAACCAACGTTTTGCCCAAGTCCTGTACATTTCATTCGCTTCTGGCCTGGCCAGGTTAGAAAAGGAGCAGCACAGTGACTCGAATCATCGCCATCACCAACCAAAAAGGCGGCGTAGGCAAAACCACCACCGTGGTCAACCTCGGCGTGGCCCTGGCGCAGATGAAAAAAAAGACACTGGCCGTAGATATGGACCCTCAGGGCGCCCTCTCGGCCGGGCTGGGCATAGATGGCTATGGGCTACAAGAAAGCATCTATACGGCTCTGATGGATGAGGATTTCCAGGTCGGGCGGATCATTTACCCGGTGCAGACCTACCTTGACCTGATGCCGGCCAACATTGACCTGGCCTCGGCCGAGATCGAGTTGATCGCCGAAATTCGCCGCGAGTTTATCCTCAAGCGGGTGCTGGAATCGCTGCCCTCGTGGTACGATTTTATCCTCATTGACTGCCCGCCCAGCCTGGGCCTGCTCACCGTCAATGCCCTGTGCGCCTGCCGCGAGGTGTTGATCCCGATGCAGTGTGAATTTTTTGCCATGCGCGGCATCCGCCTGCTGCTGGATACCATTGAAAAAATCAAGGGCCGCCTCAACCCTACCCTTCAAGTAACCGGCATTCTGGCCACCATGTACGCCACTGGCACGGTGCATGCCCGCGAAGTGCTGGATGAGATCAAGGCGGTATTTGGCGACAAGGTATTTGAAGAGGTCATCCACAAAAGCATCCGCTTTGCCGAAGCCTCGGTAGCCAACAAATCCATCGTAGATTATGCGGGTCGGCACAAAGGAGCCGAGGGCTATAAACGGGTGGCCGAACTCTTGATCGAGCGCACCCCGGCCGACGCATAAGCAATAGCCTGGTCAGGCTACCCTTCCCAAGCCCGTCATCGCTGTTCAGGCCGATGGCGGGCATTTGGTTCCAATCTGATTCCAACAGGAGATGACACGATATGACCTCAGCGATCATTGTACATGGCGGCGCGTGGGACATTCCCGACGACCTGGTACACGACCATCACGAGGCCTGCCTGGCGGCAGTGCAGGCTGGATGGGCCCTCTTGCGGCAAGGCGGCTCGGCCCTGGACGCGGTCGAGCAAGCCGTCCGGGTGATGGAGGACCATCCGGCGTTGGATGCCGGCATTGGGGCCTTTCTCAATGCCGACGGCGAAGTAGAACTCGACGCCGGGCTGATGGACGGCGACACCCTGGCCGTCGGCAGCGTAGCCGCCGTGCAACGCATCCGTCACCCCATCTCGTTGGCCCGCCGGGTGATGGAGAGCGACCATGTGCTGCTGGTAGGGCAAGGGGCCGAACGATTTGCCCGGCACGTCGGGGCAGAACAATGCCCCTCAGCCCTGCTGGTCATTCCACGCGAATTGGAGCGCTGGTCGCGCATCACCAACGATCAGCGATTTCACGCCCGCCAGTCCTTTACCCGCTCGAATGGACCGGGCGACACGGTAGGGGCGGTCGCTCTGGACGGCAACGGGCGCATCGCTGCCGGCACCTCGACTGGCGGTACACCGCACAAACTGCCCGGCCGCGTCGGCGACTCGCCGCTGGTGGGCTGCGGCTATTACGCCGACAGCCAACTGGGCGGCGCATCTTGCACCGGCTGGGGCGAGGCGATCATGCGTATCGTCCTGGCCAAGACGGCGGTGGATCAACTGGCACGCGGCGATGCCATGGCCGCTGCCCGCTGGAGCATCGAACAATTGCAAACCCGCGTGGATGGACCGGGCGGCATCATTATGCTGGATCGTCAGGGACAGGTGGGCTATGCGTTCAACACACCACGCATGGCCTGGGCCTTTTTCCAGGACGGAATGGTCGAGCCGGTGGTGGGAATCTAGGAGCGTGCTGAAAAACCTGCTCACCACCAAGACACCAAGGACACCAAGCATTTCTAGCGACTCAAAAGCATCGTAAACCTTTGTGTTCTCGGTGTTCTTTGGTAAAAATAGACTTTTTCAGCGGCCTCCCAGGAGTCGGCCCAAGAGGAACGAATCTGCAACCTGGATCGTCCTACTTGCAGTCTGACCAAAACCAAACCAATCACCTGCCACCTGCGAGGGAAAAAAATGAAAAAAACGGCAAAGTTTCTTCTTTTGATCATAACATGGGCGCTTTTGTGGGGCTGCGCACCGAAAAACACGCCCACCCCCACGCCGCCCTTTGTAGAACAATCGCTACCCACGCGCACCCCCACACGCCCACAGCCCACAGCCACAACCACAACCACCTTGCGCCCAACCGCGACGCCCACCACCGGCCCCACCCCCACAGCCACGCCATCGGTGATCGTTGGCGCGGCGCAAATAGACAGCATCCAGGTGCTGCTGCTGGAATCGTTTCCGGTGCAGGCGCGGGCGGTCATTCAAGGCAACCTGCCCGATGGCTGCACCCAACTCAACCAGGTGAGCCAACAGCGACAGGGCAATGTGTTCCACATCACCCTCACCACCACCCGCCCCACCGACCGGATGTGCACCCTGGCGTTGGTGCCTTTTGAGCAAATTGTGCCGCTCGATGTGCTGGGGCTGCCGGCCGGAACTTATACCGTCATCGCCAACGACGCCCAAACCTCATTCAAGCTGGACGCAGACAATGCGCCGGCGCCGAGTTCGGGCAAGGAAAAGGAAACCATCGGCCTGGCCGCAGTAAGCGATGTCGAGATTCGCGTGGCCGATTCCGGGCAGATTGAGATCACCGCTTCGGGCAACCTGCCCGATGGCTGCTCTCGTATTGCCGGGGCCACGCAAACCGTGCGCGGTCGCGAAATTGTCATCACCCTGAATTCGGCCCGCTCGATTGATCGCATGTGTACGATGGCTATCGTGCCGTTTCGCTACGGCATCATCTTGAACACCGAGGGACTGACCGCCGGCGCCTATACCATCCTGGTCAACGATGCGCGCGCCGCCATCCAGATCACCGCCGATCAAATCGCCCCGCCCGCTCCATCGGCATCCTGTCCGGTGGCCACCCAAGATACAGCGGCGATGATGGGGCCGAGCGGTCGCTATTGCCTGGTTTTTCCCAAGACCTTTGTGGCCGATCAGCCACAAACCGACGTTCTGGTGATCAGTTCGCCCGACACGACTGGACGGGTACGCCCGGCCATGTCCATCACCGCCCGGCCGGCCAGGGGGCAAACGCTGGAGCAGATCATCCAGGATTTGCGTCAGCAATACCCCAACCTGACTCTCGAATTCAGTGAGACGGTCATTGCCGGCGAGCGCGCCCTGATCACCGAAAATTTGCCCGGCACTCTGCCCAATCGTCAGGCCTTTTTCATCCACGCGGACATGGTCTATAACCTGGTTCTCGATCCGATTGGCGAACGAGCCGCCCCGGTCATTGAACGGGTAGAAGGGCTGTGGAAAACCGTCGTCGAGTCCTGGACCTGGCTGCCCACTCCCTGATTGTACCCCAGTACAAGCCTGAATTTGACCCTGCGGCAGATGGCAAAAAACGGCGACTGTGATACACTGTAACCGATCCAAATTTTTGCGGAGGAAAGACAGATGAACGATCACAATCGCTCTTTAACATCAAGCCTGCCGCTCAAGCTGGCTCTATCTCTTGGATTGGTCCTGGCCGCTGCCATGCTCATCGTGCAAGGCATTTTATCACTGCTGGCGCCGGCCATACACGACTCGCTCAACCTGGAATGGCACACCGTCTTGATGATCGGCACAGCCATGTTGAGCATCGCGGGTTGGAGTCTGTGGATGGCCCTGCCTCTGAGGCGGCGACTGCGGCACATGCTAGACGTTAGCCTGGTATGGCTGCGTGGCAACCTGGCCCCGCGCCTTGCCGATTCATCGGCCGACGAACTGGGTCAGGTGGCTGAACAGATGAACCTGCTGGCCGAACAACTCTCTCAAGACGAGCAGGACCTGAACTATTTGCGTGAGCAGAGTGCTCGTTTGGGCGACCAGGCCAGGGCATTGACGGTGGTCGAAGAACGCAATCACCTGGCCCGCGAACTGCACGACGGCGTCAAACAATACCTGTTCAGCCTGTCTATGACTGCCGGGGCTATCCGCGCACGTCTCGATGCAACCGGCAGCAATGCCTCGCCGGAGGTGATTGAAATGGCCCGCGAGGCGGAAATGACTGCCCAAACAGCCCAGCGCGAAATCACCCGTCTGATCGAAAACCTGCGCCCCGGTTCGCTCCAAGATTGCGGCCTGGCCGCCGCACTCAACGATTATGCCCTGGTCTTTGGGGCGCGCGAACACTTGCTGATCTATCTGGACGTGCAGGGAAACGACGCCCTGATCCCTCCGCCCATCAGCGATGCGCTGTATCGCGTGGCCCAAGAGGCCTTGCACAATGTGGCTCATCACGCCCGCGCCACCCGTGTCAATATGCGCCTGCGCTGCATCCCCGAACAGGCCGAGCTGTCCATCCGCGACAATGGGCGGGGATTTGACACCACACAGGCCAGTCAGGGGTTGGGGCTGCCCAACATGCAAGAACGCCTCATGGCCGTCGGCGGTCGACTGACCGTTGAAAGCCGACCCGGTATGGGCGCTACCGTGCTGGCCGAGGTGGGGCTGACCCGCCCGCTAGAGGCACAAAGCGAGTTGGTCCGCCTGGACAAAGAACGACCTGTCCCCACCATCGAAAACTGGGCCTGGTTGGGTCAAAAACTGGTCATACCGGTGGGTCAAACCTGGCCCTGGCAGCCCGCCGATGAGGCACACCTGCGCCGGCCCTTGATCGAGCCGGAGGCCGGCCCGTTGGCCGCTCAAAAACTGCCCCAACTGCTCCACATCGGCACAAGCCGGGTGCTACAGCAAGGTCACACCGGCGCTGTCCTGGCGCGAATTCAGTGCGACCGCACCGGGTTTAGCTGGCGAGAGCGCAAAACATTATGGTCGTTCCGTCGTATGCGCGGCATCAAAGGACGAGGAGTGCTGTTGCGCAACAATCAGCCTTTGGCGGCAACGCAATATCAGGGCCGATTGATGAACACCTGGAGCGAGTTTATCTATGACGGAGGCGGATATCGCCTGTCTTGTCAGCCCGAAACCAGGGGCTGCGTTCTGCTGGATCAAACCGATGACGAACTGCTCAAGATCCAACCCGGCCCGCCGACGCAAATCACCCTGTGCCGCCCGACGCCGCTGCCGCTGGTAGTTATGGCAGTGATGCGCTACCTGGACGACATATAAAAATCCAATTTCGCCATCATTTGTTTTCTGCGTTCAAACAAGAAAGGAGTCGGTTCAAATGAGAAACATTTATTCCATCGCTTTTACGCTCAAGCCCTATGAGCGCGGCATCCAGGAAACGTTTGGCAAGTACACCGGCTTTGTCATGCCAGGGTTGGGATTCCAACTGCCTTTTTTGCAAATGATCCGCGTGCGCGATGTGCGCGAACACACCATGGACATTCCGCCCCAACCAGTAATCACCAAGGACAATGTGGAAATTCGCGTGGACGGTGTGATGTGGGTACGGCCAGCCCCCGACGAGGAATCCATCAAAAAGACATTTTACAACATTGACAACTGGAAACGTGCCATCATCCAACTGGCGATGACCAACCTGCGCCAGGAATTCGGCGACCTGACCCTGGACGAAAGCCTGGTGGCCCGCGAGCGCATCGCCAACAACCTGCAATCGGTATTGAACAAATTCGCCGTCGAGTGGGGCCTGGTGGTCAGCAAGGTCGAGATCATGCTCATTGACCCGCCCGAAGACATCAAACAGGCCATGCACAAGCAAAAAACCGCCGAGCAAGAGCGACGCGCCATGCGCCTGTTGGCAACAGGCGAGTTTGAAGCCGCCGAGCAGAAAAAGCTGGCCGCCATCCAAAACGCCGAGGGCGAGCGCGAAGCGGCGATCAAGGTGGCCGAGGGCAAGGCCGAAGCCATCCGTCTGGTCAACGAATCGGCCCAAAAATACTTTACAGGCAGCGCCCAAATACTCAAGCAGATTGAAATGACCGAGGCAGCCCTGCGCGAAAACGCCAAGATCATCGTCACCGAGCACGGCATCAGCCCCACCCTGATCCTGGGCGAACTGCCGGTTTCGACCACCAAATCAACACAATGACTCCCAATACCACTTCCGCCCTCAGAGTGTCCTCTGAGGGCGGAGACCCAACCACCGTATTTATTGTAGACGACCACGAATTGGTGCGCAAAGGGCTGCGTTTTTACCTGAGCTCACACCCTGAAATCGCCATCGTGGGCGAAGCCGGCGACGCCCAGACCGCTGTGTTGGGCGTGCGTGAGGCAGTGCCAGATGTCGCCTTGATGGACCTGGTGCTGCCCCTCACGCCCGGCGGCGAGCCTTCAGACCAGGGCGGCGTGCAGGCTACCCGCCAGATTCGCCAGATCAGCCCGCGCACCCAGGTGGTTGTCCTCACCAGCTTTACCCAAGACGAGTTGATCCTGGCGGCGATCAAGGCCGGCGCGCTCTCGTACCTGCTCAAAGACGCCGACGCCGAAACGGTCCTCAGGGCCATCCATGCGGCGCGGCACGGTGAAGCCATCTTGCATCCGCGCGTGGCTCGTCGGCTGATGGCCGAGGTGGCCTCGCCGACGCCATCGCGCGACCCGGCCGCCGAGTTGACCGAGCGCGAGATCGAGGTGTTGAAATTGATCGCCCAGGGTATGTCAAACGCCGACATTGCCGCCCGCCTGGTGATCACCGAACGAACGGTCAAGGCCCATGTCAGCAATGTGCTGAGCAAGCTGCATCTCTCTGACCGCACGCAGGCCGCCGTGTTTGCCTGGCGCGAAGGCCTGATCAAGAGTTAATATCAAGCAAGCTGCTGAAAAAATCATCTACCACCAAGACACAAAGCATTTCTAGAAACTCAAAAGCATTGTAAGCCTTGATGTTCTTGGTGCTCTTTGTGGTAAAACCGGGCTTTTACACTCTAAGGAGTTGATGGTGAGCCAAAACACACCATCCACCGCCGGCTCATTTTGGCCTGGCATTGGAAAATTTGTGGGGATCGTGGTCGGAATCGTGGTCTTGCTGGTCGGCGCGGCGGGACTGTCTTTTTTGCGCTGGGGGCCGTTCAGCCTGGTCGCGTACAGTGAACGGGTGTTTTGGGCCGGCATGGGCGCGATGGTGCTGGGCGGTTTTGCCGTGTTTGCATCTATGGGCGCGGTGCAAATGTACGGCATCCCCAGCGTGTTTACCGCCGGTGCCGATTCGCGCAACTTTATGGATCGCTTTGCCGATGTTCAAAGGACAGTGCTGGCACGATACCGTTTTTCCTTTGTCATGTTTCTGGTGGGCATGGCCTGCGTCGGCGTCAGCGCGCTGCTCGAAATCCTCTCTCGATAAACCCGGCCCGATCTCGGGTCTGGGGCCGCCGGTCTCCCCAAAACCTCCCAATTCTACCCGGCCAGCTCAAAAACGAGGCGGCCAAGTTGCACTCATGCTCAGACATGGTATAATTTAATCACCAATTTGAACAATTGGAGTATCTTGTTCAATATTCTTGGGAACGCCGTCACCTTGACGGCCTCAAGGCCAGCAAGATGCTGGCGTTCTCTTGTTTTTGGGGATGATACCCATTGGGTAACGAAACAATCTGTGATTGAGCAAAGGCAACTATGGCCCGGCCGGATGAACTGATTGAGCCACTCCCTCTGGACCAAGAGGACAAGAATAAACTTGACTATATTGCCCGCAACATGCCCCTGGTCGCCGACATTAGCCGCTCTGACATGTTGCTCTACGCCTGCCACACCCCTCAAACATCCATCTTGCTGGGCAAAGCAGCCCCCCACTCGACCGTTTCGGTGCGCGCTCATCATACTTTTGGTCAGCGAGTCACCATTTTACAGGAAAGCACCCTGTTCAAAGCTCTGCGACAAGGCATCGCCATCACCGGCAACCGCCGCATGATCGATCGCGGTGCCCCGGTCATTCAGCGTATTCGCCCCATTCGCGGCCACAATGGTCAGGTCATCGGCGCGTTGAGCATCGAGGCCACCCTCATCGCCGACGTGCGCCAAAAAGCGCGTAGCAAGGTATTTCAAAGAGCCGTTCACCTCTTGCAAACCATGCTGTTGGCCGGTGAATTGCATAACGGCGAAAATCTATCTTGTTTTACCGAAAATGATGGTATTATGGTGGTAGACCATCAGCGCATTATCCGCTATCTCAGCGGAATTGCCACCGAACAATATCGCAAACTGGGCTATCTGGACAATCTGGTAGGACGGCATTTGTCTACGCTGGAAACAGGTGACGAAAGAATGGCCTATCAGGTGTTGGAAACCTGCGCCTGCGCCGAGCAAACTTTTGAAGAACGGCAGCGCATCTGGGTGCGCAAGGCCATCCCATTGGTGGGTTTTTTTCATCCTCTCCCCTGGAACCGCCCCTGGCTATGGTTTCGGCGTGCGCCGGTCGGCGTGCTGTTTACCATCCACGACGCCACCGAGGAGCAGAAAAAAGAGCGCGAACTCAAGATCAAATCGGCTATGATCTGCGAGATTCACCACCGGGTGAAAAACAACCTGCAAACGGTGGCCGCCATCTTGCGCATACAAATGCGGCGTTCGCCCGATCCGTCAGTTAAACAAGCACTCAAAGACAGTGTGCAACGGGTGATGAGCATGGCCGTCGTTCATGAATATCTGTCTCGCGAAGAAAGCCAGGCCATCAACATTCGCGAAGTGGCGCGGCGGATCATTCAGGAAACCCAAGAGGGCGTTTTGGGGCCAGACAAGCAAATTCAAATCCGCCTCGAACCGGGGAACAACCTGTATTTGCCGGGCCGCCAGGCTACCGCCTGTGCCTTGATTATCAATGAATTACTGCAAAATGCCGTCGAACATGGCTTTGAAGAGCAAAACAACGGCGTGATCACCATAGACCTCCAGGACTTGGGCCAGGATGTCTGCATCGTCATCCACGATGATGGCGCCGGCCTGCCGGCCGATTTTGACCTGTCCCAAACCACCAGCATGGGGTTGCAAATCGTCCGAACTCTGGTCAAAGATGACCTGAGAGGGGATATTCAGATTGCGAGCAATGGCGGGGTACGCGCCATCATTCGATTTTCAAAAAAAGTGCTAGAAGGAGAAGAACTGTGGAACGGAAACGGATCATCATAGCCGACGACGAGTCGGTATTGCGCATGGATTTGCAAGAGACTTTGGCCGAATTGGGCTATCTGGTCATCGGACAGGTGGGCGACGGGCAAAGCGCGGTCAATATGGCTCGCGAACTCTCGCCCGATGTGGTGATTATGGACATCAAGATGCCCGGCATGGACGGCATCGAGGCCGCCAAAATTCTGACCGAAGAAAAGATCGCCCCGGTAGTGCTGCTCACCGCATACAGCCAAAAAGAATTGATCGAACGAGCCAAAGAAGCCGGCGTGGTCGGCTATCTGGTCAAACCTTTTCGCGAAACCGACCTGGCCCCAGCCATCGAGCTGGCCCTGGCCCGCTTTGAAGAATTTCGCACTCTGGAAAAAGAGGTCAATGACCTGGCCGAAGCGCTGGAAACGCGCAAGCTGGTGGAAAAGGCCAAAGGTATCTTGATGGAGAAAAACGGCCTGAACGAAAATGAGGCATTTCGCAAAATTCAAAAAATGAGCATGAACACGCGCAAACCGATGAAAGAAGTCGCTGAAGCCATCATCCTGGCTAACCTGGACTAGGAGATCGCTGAAAAAGTCTATTTTTACCACAAAGGACACCGAGAACACCAAGATTTACGATACTTTTGAGTTGCTAGAAATGCTTTGTGTCCTTTGTGTCTTGGTGGTTTTTCAGCACGCTCCTAGATCCTCACTCTGGTTCCGGCGCCCGTCCCTGGCACAACAGGCGAGTACAGGCGATGGCGTTGAGGCAAGGCAGGGGAGAACCATGACCCAGATCACGAGTCTGCAAAAAAAGCGTCAATCCTGGAATCAAATGGTACCCATCATCGCCGTGTTGAGCCTCTTTTCTATCCTGGTGATCACCACTTTTCAGTCCACCCGATACCCGGTGATCGGGATGCGCTCCAACAGCCAATTGATCATTTTACACGTCCAACCACACATGCCGGCCGCGCAGGCCGGCATTCGTGTTGATGGGCGCATCCTCGCCGTCAATCAGCAGCCTGTCTACACCCGCAATCAGTATGATCGTCTCAAACGCATCAGCCCGGCCGGCCGGCCGATTGTTTTGACCATCGAATATCCCCCAGCCCCTCCCCAACCTTTTTCTGTGGTCGGCCAGACTGAATCATGGTTCACCACCCTGGTGCTGCCACTGGTCGGCATTGCTTTTGGGCTGATCGGCTCTATCGTCTTTCTTTCCATGCCCGGCCATCACACGGCAACTTTGTTTTTTATCACCACCGTCGCCTGGGCGCTGAGCTATGGCACAGGCTATGCGCGTGACTCGCTGTTGCTCATCCTGGGCAATCTGGGCTTTTTTGCGCCTTCGCTCACCCTGCACTTTTTTCTGGCTTTTCCAGTTCGCCACTCATGCTGCAGCAAACGGTGGCTGTTGGCACTGATCTATCTGCCCGGCCTGATCTTGTTCATTCTATCGCTGCTCACCTCGTGGCCGATCCTGAACGTCGAGCTGTTCGATAGCCGCCTGCTCATGCCACGCTATCAAACCATCGGCGCAGGGGTGGGACTGATCGTCTTGATCTATACCTTTGCCAAAGCCCGACAGCCGGTCATTCGCCAGCAAATCAAATGGACACTGTGGGGGCTGGGCATTGCGGTTTTTGCCAATTCCCTCTTTTTCATTCTCGAGTTGATCAGTCCCTATCAATTTACCAATGCCATTGACCTGATCAACTGGAGCACCTTGATCGTTCCCATTGCTCTGGCTTTTTCCATCATTCGCTATCGTTTATTTGATATAGACACCGTAATAAATCGCAGTATTGTTTATATTACGCTCACCTTGCTGGTTATCATTGCCTATTTTCTGACCATCCAGGCGATGCTGATCCTGGGATTGGGCATGGATTACAATCATCCGGTCTTTGTGGCCCTGCTGGTCTTGTTTTTCAGCCTGGTACTGGACCCTCTGCGTCAGCAAGTGCAAAAGCTGGTTGATCGGGTAATGTACAACCGCCGTCCCAACCTGGCTCTTTTGCTTCAAGAGCAAAGCCGCAAGATGGCAGCTTCAATTGACCTGGAGCATCTGCTCAATATTCTGCTTGAAAACCTGTCATTGGCCTCATCCAGCGAGCGCATCCAGGTCTTTTTATTCCAATCGCGCGAGCAGACCTATCGCCTGGCCGCGGCGTCCGGCCATGTCCACACCGAACCAGAACTGCCCATCACGCACCCGATTCCTGTGACCCTGGCAGAGGCCGAAGAAATTTTGCATCTCCCTGACATGGACTCCTCCGGGCTTTCTCCGGCGGCAGCATTTATGCACCGAGAATCACAGATTCTGTGCATCCCCTTGCGCGCCCACCAACAACTGGTCGGCTGGATCGGCCTGGATGTACAGCAAAATGGCAATCTGTACTCGCTGGATGAACGCAACCTGTTGCGCACTCTGACCGATCAGGCGGCCGTAGCTATTCAAAACGCGCTCTTGTATCGCGAATCTCAGGAAATGACCCGGCAGTTGACCATCTTGAACCATATCGGCAGCATTGTCACCTCGACATTGAACCTCAAAGAGCTGCTATCTCGCTTTTTGAACCAACTGGCCGATACCATGTCGGTCGAAGCGGCTTCGGTGATGTTGATTGATACCAACACCCGCGACCTGGTTTTCCAGGTCACGGTGGGCCCCGGCTGTCATATTTTACCCGGTGTGCGTGTTCCGCTGCACAGCCGCAGCATTGCCGCTCTGGTCGCCGACACCGGCAACCCTGTTCTCTCGAATCATGCTCAATCGGACCTGCGCTGGTATTCACAGATCGATCACCTCACCGGCTTTGTCACCCGCCAATTGATCTGTGTGCCTGTTTTGCAGGGCAACTCGGTGGTCGGCACCATTGAGGTCATCAACCGGCGCGACGGCAGGCCATTCACATCCTCCGATCTGAGCCTGCTGACCGCCCTGTCCAGCCAGGTCTCGGCAGCAGTACAAAATGCGCGGCTGTACGCCTCTATAGACCAGGCCCTGTCGGAGCGGGTCAGCGAACTGGCCATGATGCAAGAAATGGATCGCCTGCTCAACACCACACTGGACCTGGATCGTGTGCTTAACCTGACCCTGCAATGGGCCACTCATTTGACCATGGCCGACACAGGGGCTATCGGCCTGGTTTTCCATGACCGGGAACGACAAGGCATCTTGATCGCCACCACGCAAGGACGCCTGTCCTCGCTCAGACAGAACGGCGATGAACTGATCCCAATCAATCAAGGATTGATCGGTCAGGTCGTTACCGAGGCACATCCTTTGAATATCGGCGATGTTAAAAAGAACGGACATGATAACCCGACTCGCGTCTCTCCTCTATCGGTGCTGATCGTGCCGGTCATACGCGAAGATCAGGTCATCGGAGTCATTGTATTAGAATCTTGCCAATTGAACCGATTCAGCAGCCAGGACGAAGAACTGGTTATCCGTCTGGCCGATCATACCGCCATCGCCATGGAAAACTCGCGCCTCTATCAAGAGATCAAGCGCGCCAACGACTCGAAAACCGAATTTGTCTCGCTGGTCTCGCACGAACTCAAAGCCCCAATGACCCTGATCAAAGGATACACGGAACTGCTGCAAATGAACGACGCTGCCACAACCGACACTGAACTGATCCAGGTATGTGGTTCTATTGTCGGCGGTGTCGAACGCATGCAACATTTGATTGACGAACTGCTCCAGATAGCTCGCCTGGAAAGCGGCCGCATCAAACTCGATCTGTATCCCATCTCTATTCAGGCCACGCTGGCTCAGATCATCCCCCTGTTCCGCCAGGCCATCCAGGAGCAAGAACTGAGCTTTTCTCTCCACATGCCACCCGACCTGCCCTTTATCCAGGCCGATCCGGTGCGCCTGGAACAAATCTTGATCAATCTGATCAGCAATGCCATCAAATACACGCCCAAAGGCCAGAGCATTGAAGTCTCGGTCTGCCGATACGATGACCCTGAACACCCCGACCCGACATCGCCACACGGCTTTGTGTGCTGCACCGTGCGCGACACCGGCATCGGCATCTCGCCCGATGATCAACAACTCTTGTTCGGCCGCTTTTTCCGCTCCAGCAACCCCCAGGTGCGCAAACAGCCGGGCACCGGCCTGGGATTGTTCATCACCAAGACCATAGTCGAGATGCACGGCGGCAAGATATGGGTCACAAGCCACCTCGATCAGGGCAGCGCGTTCTCGTTTACCATCCCCATCGCCGAATAAAGCCACAAAACCAAATCACCCACCCCATTGCGGGGTGGGTGATTTTTTGTTGATCGTATGGATGCGCCTTGGTCGAAATGAACTCAAATTGAGCGGCCTCGTCTCAGCAACATTTGAATCAAGGGAGCGCCCTCAGCGCTCAGAGTCTGGATGAGACCTGCAAACATGAACTCGGTTGAAGGCGCAAGATTTTGAGTGACTCGTTAAATCTCAACACACCTCCTTTCGTTGAATCCAGGTTCAAGCGAATCAGCCGATTAATTCTATTATACCACAATTTTGGGCCGATGGCATAAAGATTTTGTAAATTGCCCTCTGAAAAAGGGCCTGGCACGCTCGCGTGCCAGGCCCTTTGCCATTCCACTGCAATAAACCAGGTTTGACGCCAGACCTGAGCCTATACCTGAGGCAGGTTTTTGAGGGCTGTGTCAATATCCTCTTGCGACAACTCGTAATTTTCCAGCTTGCCGCTCAAATAATTGTCATAAGCGGCCATGTCCACCAACCCATGTCCACTAAAGTTGAACAGGATGACTCGCTTTTCGCCCTTTTCTTTGGCATCCAGTGCTTCATTGATGGCAGCGCGGATGGCATGCGCCGTCTCGGGCGCCGGGATCAGCGACTCGGTTTGTGCAAACATCACCGCCGCCGCAAAAGTATCGAGTTGCGGATAGGCCACCGGCTCGACATAGCCGTGACGATGCAGCGCCGAAACCAACGGCGCCATGCCGTGATAGCGCAGTCCACCCGCATGAATGCCCGCCGGCACAAAAGTATGCCCTACTGTGTCCATCATAGCAATGGGCGCCAGATGCGCCGTATCGCCATAGTCATACGCATACACCCCCTTGGTCATGCTGGGGCAGGCTTTGGCTTCGACGGCAATAAAGCGCGTCTTGTGGCCGTTGACCAGGCGGTCGCGTATGAACGGAAACGCAATACCGGCAAAGTTGCTGCCGCCGCCCACGCAGCCGATCACCACATCAGGATACTCGTCGGCCATCTCCATCTGTAGCTGCGCCTCTTCGCCGATGACAGTCTGATGCAGCAGCACATGGTTCAACACGCTGCCCAGCGCATACTTGGTGTCATCGTTCTTGAGCGCAACCTCGACCGCTTCACTGATGGCAATGCCCAAGCTGCCCGGACAGTTGGGGTCCTGGGCCAAAATCGCCCGGCCGGCGTCGGTTTCATCGCTGGGACTGGCCGTCACCGTCGCCCCCCAGGCGTGCATCATCGAACGACGGTAGGGCTTTTGCTGATAGCTGACCTTGACCATGTACACTTTGCACTCGATACCAAAGAGATTGCAGGCCAATGACAGGGCGCAACCCCATTGCCCGGCGCCGGTTTCGGTAGACAGCCGCTTGACTCCCTCATCTCTGTTGTAAAAGGCCTGAGCAATGGCCGTGTTGGGTTTGTGGCTGCCGGCCGGGCTGCTGCCCTCGTACTTGAAATAGATGTGCGCCGGCGTATCCAAATGCTTTTCCAGCCGCCGCGCCCGGATCAACGGCGTGGGCCGCCACAGATTGTACACATCCAGCACCGGCTGCGGAATATCAATGTACCGCTCTTTGGACTGCTCCTGCTCGATCAGGCTTTGCGGGAACAGCGGCGGCGGCAAAATGGTCGGCTCTTTGGTTGCCGGGTGCAAGATCGGCGGCAGATCAAAAGGCAGATCGGCGACGATATTGTACCAGGCCTTAGGCATGCGCGATTCTTCCAACAAAAATTTAATCTGGTCTGACATGTTTCCTCCTCTGGATATAAAACAAAAAACGCCCGTCCTCAATCAAAGGACGGGCGTGGATCAACGCTCGTGGTGCCACCTTTGTTAGGCCGACCTGCCAGAGCAACAAAAAACCCCTGTCGTGATGACAGGGGTCTCGCCCATAGCCAGCCTCACTTGAACGGGTGCCCTCTTGATGAGAGGAGACCCTCCGCCGAGATAACGGTGGCGACTCCGGCTTGGGCTACTTGATCATCCGTTCACCCAAGCGACTCCCAGGCCCATTCACCCTCTGCGTGAGTGCCGAATTTCCACCCGATCCGGCTCTCTGTAACCCCGTTTAGAGGCTTACTTGTCCTGTTCCACATCTTGGGGCAGATTTTAACATGAAACGTCGGGGCTGTCAAGTCAAGGGTTAAAAGGGGCATCCTCCAATTTGTCGGTTTCGACAGGCTCAACCCGCCAGACCCAACATCAATTAAACGGCATATCCAGCTCGTTCAAAAGGTCTCGCAAGGCCTGCACCGCCGTCTCGAACAACTGGGGCCCGGTAAAACCCATCGAATGACCGGCCACTTTGAGGTGCGGCTCCAAAGACATAAAGCCCTCGAAACCAGTATTACGCACGGCCGCCAAAAGTTGATGCAACTGGCCGTCGCCCTGACCAGCCGGCACCACCCGCCCTTCGCCCATCACGGCGTCTTTGATGTGCCAGTAGGCGATATAGGGCTTGAGCATGGGATAGGCCTGATCAAAAGGCCGCACGCCGGCCTGCACAAAGTTGGCCGGATCAAAGGTAGCTTTGAACGCCGCTCCCTGCACCATCTGATGCAGGTCCAGGCAGCGTTCGGGCTGCTCACCATAGATGCCCTTTTCGTTCTCGTGCAGCAGAGTCACGCCTTGGGCAGCGGCCATATCCACCATCGCCTGCATACGCCGCATCACCTCCAAGCGATCTCGATCCAGATCTTCGCAATAGAACGAAAACACACGGATATAAGAGCTGCGCAGCGTGCGCGCCACGTCAATGGCCCGCTGCACCCGCTCTTTGTAAACCTCAAAATCGCAGCCGATGGGGGCCTTGCCGATGGGCGAGCCAATAGCCGACACCCCGATGCCATGTTGATCCAGTTCGGCCTGCACCCGCGCCAACTCTTCATCGTTCAGGTCCAGCACATTTTTGCTCCACACCCCGCGCAACTCTAAAAAGCGGATGCTCAGGTGATCGAGCGTATCGAGTTGTTCGGTCAAATCCTGAGAAATTTCGTCGGCGAAACCAGATAAAGTGATCATACCCATCCTCTCTCAAATCAATGACGATCTCGTCCCAGTCCCATCAGTTCAAACAGCGATTCCAGGGTGAACATCACGGCAACAATCGCAATGTCCACCAGGATGGTCAACGCAAACGCATAAGTGAGATAGTTGAGCACGCTCCCGACCTCGTCGCTGATCGCCAGCGTCAAGTCGTCGAGCAGGCCGGCAAAATAGAAAACCGCCCCTCCCAACACAAACACCAGCACCAGCACCCACCAGTAGCGCATATCGGGGCGGCTGGGCATCATAGCATTGCCGATGGCAAAGATCAAATAGAGCCACAACCACTGATTGGGCGTGGCCAGCACCCCACCCAAGCCGTGCCAAAAGGCCGCCAGGCTGAATTCTGACATCCGATCCATGCCAAACACCTGACTGCCGATCCACAAGATGGCCGCGCCACCAAACAAAAACGGGGCCAGACCGATCAATGTGGCGCGGATCGGGTCGGTATCGGCAATCTCCACTGAGCCAAGCGAGACATACCGCCCTTTGGCCGGACGGATGCCGATCTGAAAGCGGCGCACCGGCACAAATAAAAGCCAGGCTGCCACCATGTGGCTGACCTCGTGCAGCAACACCCCCGGCAAGGCCAACATCAGATACAGGAACATGGCCAGATAACTGCTCTTGGTCAGTTGATAGCCGATCGCTTGAATGTGTTGGCTGATCCACTGCGACAGGAACATCAGCAGACCCAGGGTGATGACAAACCAGATCAGATCGGGCAGATGGGTCGAAAAATCGGTGTGGATCATGATGGTATCGGGTTGAGTTCATTCAAATGGCGCAGAGCGTCCAGCGAAGCAATGACCAGGACGGTATCGCCCTGATTCAAACAACACTGATCGGACGGATGCATATCATCGCCGGTCGCGCCGCGATACATCACCACCGACAGGTCGAGTTCTTGCTCCAACTGGCCGATACGCCAACCGATCAGCCGTGATGCAGGACCGATCACCACCTCGCTGAGGTTGAGCAGTTGATCGCCCACATAAAACGAGTGCCTGACCTTGAAACGCATAGCAGCGGCGGCAAAACTGGGCGCCGCCAGCGCCGAAGTGCTGAACGCCGTATGGATGCCCAGTCCCTTTTCCACCCGCCGCGCCAGATCGGGATCGAACATGCGCATGACGATCTTGGCATGCGGATTCAACTCGCGAGCATCCAAAGCAATATCCAGGTTGACCAGTTCGTCATCGGTGCAGGGAATGACCACATCGGCGCGCTTGACGCCGGCCTTGATCAGGTTCTCTGAGCGGCGGGCATTGGCGATGATGATGGGGATGTTCAAAGCCTGCGCCTTTTCCACAAAGCGGCCTTCGGGATTGATCTCGATAGCCACCACCTCGCGGCCCAGCTTGAGCAATTCCATCGCCACCCGATAGCCCACCTTGCCCAGCCCACAAATGATCACGTGATTGCTATACGTATAAGCCATCGCTATCTGCCATTTTTGTCCGCGCGCCTGCTTGTCCAACAGAGCGGTGCCAAAGTGAAGCAAGCCATCTACAATGACCACCAGGCCCAGGACTGGAATTGCGTAAAATAAAACCTGCAAATACCAGGGTTCGGGAAAAGGCAGCACCGTCTCAAAAAAGATCAGGGCAAAAGCACTGTAAAAAGATAGAGCCAGACCGGGATGCTGCCCTGTATCGGCAAAGGTGTACCCAAGATGCAGCAGCAACCCACCGCCCAACACAATGGCGATAAACAAGAACAAAGTATGACGCGATTCGTGCAACAAAACGCGGACATCGCGCCATTGAGCGCGAATCATGCGCCGCAGGTCGCGCCCAATGCCTTTATTTGCACTCATTTTGGATCACGGTGCGCACGCCGCCGCCAAAGCGGGTCAGGTTGTCCAACGCTCGATTGATCGGGTCGGCATCCAACGGCACGGTCTGTGTGATCACCTGTGACAGGTCCAGCAGACCACGCCGCGCCAGATCAATGACCAGGGGCAGTTCGCTGAGCAAATGATCCGACGAGCCAATGATTTCGGCCTCTTTGCCCAGCACTTCGGTATACGAATAGACATCAAAGGGCTGTGCCGTGATGCCCACCAACACCGCTCGCCCCATCACCCCCAGACAGCGCACCGCCTGGCGCATCGTCTGCGGCGAGCCGATCAACTCCAGGGCCACGTCTATGCCGCGCCCGCCGGACAGCGATGCCATCTGTTCGACCGGATCGCCCTGCCTGGCATCCACCGGAATGGCCCCATATTGGGCCGCCAGGCGCAGCCGCTCAGGGTGAATGTCTACGGCAAAAACATCCAGGGCGCCAAACACCCGCGCCAACTGAATCGCCGACATGCCCAGTCCGCCCACGCCAAACACAGCCACCCGGTCACCGGGCTGCGTGCGCCCCTTGCGCAAGGCATGAAACGAGGTGGCCGACGAACACATCATGATCGCCCCGTGCGCAAACGAAACCTCGTCGGGCAATGGCACCACGCTGCGCGCCGGCACAACAAGATATTCGGCATAGCCGCCGGGCCGATGTTTGCCGATCATTTGCCCATGCCGGCAAAACTGCTCATGGCCGCGCACACAATACTCACAATCGCCGCAAACGGCCAGATAATGCACGCACACCCGCTGCCCCACAGACACGTTACGCACCCCGCTGCCGGCCTGGACGATCACCCCGGCCACCTCATGCCCCAATGTCAACGGCAGTTCGGCCACCGGCGAGGTGCCGGCGCGGTAATGGGCATCCGAATGGCAGATGCCGGCCGCGCCAACTTGCACCAACACATCGCCATTGCCGGGCGGCGGTACAGGCAACTCGCAATTTTGCAACGGCTTGCCGATTTCGACCAATTGTACTGCGCGCATATTCACTCCATCAAAAACCTGCCCCATCCGCCACCAGTTGCTTCAAGGCACATGGCGGGCCATCTTGCATCCGCCGTCGAATCTGCTCGACGCACTCGCCTGGACTGGAAACCGACGTATCCAGCCACAGGTCATAGCGGCGATGCGCATGCACCCGATCAAATTGCCGGCGCGCCTGCCCCAACGTGCGGTCGCGACGCTCTTGCTCACGTCGCTCCAGCACATCCAGCGGACAATAGACCGCCACCAGAAAAGCCGGCAGGTCGGCCAGCCAGGACGCGCACTCGCGCACCCAAACCGGTTCGACCAGCACATGGTCGGCCACCACACACATACCCGCTCTGGACAGTGCGGCAATAGAGCGATGCATGCCCGACACCAGTGCGTGCCCGGTGTCCCCGGCCCGGTCGGCCAGACCCAGCACATCATCCCACAACGGGCGATCCAGGTAGCGATGCGGCAACATCCAGATAAACTTGTCCAGCCCGGCCTCCAGATAGGGTTCGGGTAGTGCATCTTGCCAGGCTCGCACAATGCTGCTTTTGCCCGAACTGGACACACCGTTCAAAATCAACACCGTGCCGTCAGGCATCACTCCTCCAAACAGGCTTGAATGGCCTCATCCAGAATAGACAAGGCCTCATCCACCTCCGATTCGGTGACCACCAGCGGCGGGCAGAAACGGATGCTGTTGGCACCGCAGCCCAAGATCAGCAAGCCACGATAATAACATGCCTTGACGATGCGGTTGCGCAACTCGGAGGCACGCTCTTTGGTCTGCCGATCTTGCACTAACTCGGCGGCCAGCATCAACCCACGCCCACGCACATCGCCAATGATCTCATAGCGCTGCTGCATTTCCAGCAGCCGATCCATCATATAGGCGCCCACCCGCGCCGCATTATCCATCAGGCCATGCTCCAGCAGGTCTATCGTCGCCAGCGAAGCTGCGCACGAAATCGGGTTGCCGCAGAACGTCGAGCCATGCGAGCCGGGCACCCAATCCATCACCCTGGTGCGCGCTACCATGGCCCCCAACGGCATCCCCGAAGCCATGCCTTTGGCCATCGCGATCATATCCGGCTCGACACCCCAATGCTCGATGGCAAACATTTTGCCGGTGCGCCCAAAGCCGCTTTGCACCTCATCCAAAACAAGCAAAATGCCATATTTATCGCACAACTCGCGCAAACGGGGGAAATACTCGGGCACCGGCACCACATAGCCGCCCTCGCCCTGGATCGGCTCGACGAAAATGGCGGCCACTTCGCTGGGCGGACAATATGATGCAAAGACAATCTCTTCGATATAACTAACGCAATAAACGTCACACTGTGGATATTGGAGATGAAAGGGGCAGCGGTAACAATAGCCATACGGCACATGGGTAATGTCGGGCACCAGCGGGGCAAACCCTTCGCGCTGAATGTACTTGGAGCCAGTCAGCGACAACGCGCCCATCGTCCGCCCATGAAACGCCCCGATAAAGGCCAGCATGCGCGAACGGCGCGAGTGGTAACGGGCCAGCTTGAAGGCCGCCTCGACGCTCTCGGCACCCGAGTTGGTGAAAAAGACGCGGGTCGGCTCTGAGATAGGCGACAGGGCGTTGAGCTTTTCGGCCAGTTCGATCTGGGTGGGATAGTAAAAGTCGGTGCCAGACATGTGCAAAAAGCGGGCGGCCTGCTCTTGAATGGCCTGCACAACCTGGGGGTGACTGTGACCGGTGGCGCAGACGGCGATGCCGGCGCAGAAATCGAGAAAACAATGGCCGTCCAGGTCCCATGCCTGAACGCCTTGACCATGATCCATCACAAACGGATAAAAACGAGTGTACGAGGGGGACAGATTTTGCTCATCGCGCTTCACCCAGGCCTTACACTTGGGGCCGGGCAAATCCATGATCGGGGTCATTTTCACTCCATCAGCAGCACAGGCTCAATGCGCTCCATCGCCCAGTCAATCTCTTCACGAGTGATCACCAGCGGGGGAGCAAAGCGGATAATATGTTGATGCGTCTCTTTGCACAAAATACCTTTTTGCGCCAGCGCTTCGCAAAAGCGGCGGGCCCCGCCGGCCTGCGGATGCAACTCGACGCCGATAAACAGGCCGCGCCCGCGCACCTGGCGCACGTGAGGGCTTTCGATGCGCTGCAACCGCCCCAGCATGTATGCGCCCAACTCGGCCGAACGCTCACACAGCTTTTCATCTACCAGCACACGCAGAGCCTCACGGGCCACGGCGGCGGCCAGCGGATTGCCGCCAAAGGTGCTGCCATGATCGCCGGGGCGGAACACACCCAGCACCTCCTCACTGCCCAGCACCGCCGACACCGGGTAGAGGCCGCCGGACAGAGCCTTGCCCACGATGGCGATATCGGGATGAACGCTCTCGTGATCGCAGGCCAGCAGCCGACCGGCCCGCCCCAGACCGGTCTGAATCTCATCGGCCACAAAAAGCACGTTATTTTTCCGGCAGATTTCCCACGCGGCCTTGAGATAGCCATCCGGCGGGATGATCACGCCACCTTCGCCTTGAATCGGCTCGACCAGAAACGCCGCCGTGTGCGGGGTGATCGCCGTGGTCAGCGCATCGGTGTCGCCGTAATCAATCATGGTAAAGCCGGGCGCAAAAGGGCCAAAGCCGTGGCGATACTGCGCTTCAGAAGAAAAGCCGACAATGGCGATAGTGCGCCCGTGAAAATTGCCCCGGCACACAATGATCTCGGCCTGATCTTGAGGCACTCCTTTGACCTGATAAGCCCACTTGCGGGCGGCTTTGAGCGCAGTCTCCACCGCCTCGGCGCCCGAGTTCATGGGCAGCATCCTGTCATAGCCCAGCAACTCGCAGATTTCTTGTTCAAACGGCCCCAATTGGGCATTGCGAAACGCCCGTGAGGTGAGCGTGAGTCGGCCGGCCTGCGCCTGCAAGGCCTGCACAATGCGTGGGTGACAATGTCCCTGGTTGACCGCCGAATACGCGCTAAGACAATCGAGGTAACGGCGTCCTTCCACATCATATACCCAAACCCGCTCGGCGCGGTCAATGACCACGTCAAGCGGGTGATAGTTGTGTGCGCCATAGCGATCTTCGAGAGCGATGAGTTGTTGCGAATCCATATCCTTCTCTCCTTTGAGAACGATGGGTTTTATACGCGGGTGAGATATTCTCCGGTTCGGGTGTCGACGCGGATCACATCTCCTTCGTTGACAAACAGCGGCACGGTTACTTTGAGGCCCGATTCCAGCGTGATCACACGGGTGGCTCCGGTGGCCGTATCGCCGGCAATCGCCATCGGCGCATCTACCACCTTGAGGTCCACTGTGTAGGGCAGTTCGATGTCAATAGGCTCACCATCGTACAAGGTGATATTGACCATCATGTTTTCGACCAGATAATCTACGCTGTCGCCCAATATCTTGGCCGAAAGCGGGATCTGCTCAAACGACTGGGTGTTCATAAAATAATAAAAATCGCCATCGTTGTAGAGATACTGCGACTCGACCCGCTCCAGGCGAATATCTTCTACCTTGTTACCCGAAGTAAAGTTGCGCTCCATAATAGTCCCGGAGCGCAGGTTGCGAATTTTGGTGCGGATCACGGCATTGCCGCGTCCTGGCTTGTGGTGCTGAAACTCGACCACCCGGTAGATTTCACCGTCTATGGTAAAGGTGGTACCTTTACGCAGTTGATTAACATCTATCATTTACAAACTCCTCAAATATTCTTGGATTTATTCAATTTTTGGCTGATTTTTACGCTGTCAGCCGCTCAGAGTATACCACAAATCACTTAAAACGCCAACCCTCCAGGTCCAGCTCAACTTTTTATGACATTAAACATCTTTGACCTTGACACATAATCGTGTTACAATACAAGCCAATCTAGGAGCGTGCTGAAAAACCCTCTCACCACCAAGACACAAAGGACACAAAGCATTTCTAAAAATGCAAAGTATTGCAAATCTTTGTGTTCTCGGTGTCCTTTGTGGTAAAAATAGACTTTTTTTCAGCAGCCTCCTAGCAGCTCTAACAGGGGGCGTGATAAAAGATGTCTCATTGTGCAATGCCAAACAGTCTCGAATTGTTTTATGACTTGGTACACAAGCTCAACTCTAGCCTGGACATGCAGGTGGTGTTGGCTCAGGTGATCGAGGAAATCAATCACTTTCTCAACATTGATGCCACGTCGGTCTCTTTGCTGGACGAGCAAAGCCAGGAATTGGTCATTCAGATGACCATCGGCAAAGAGACCGACCCGCAAACCGGCCTGCGGCTACCGCCTTTTGCCGGCGTAGCCGGTTGGGTGGTGCGGCACGGCGAGCCGGTGTTGATCACCAATGCCCAGCAAGACTCGCGCTTTTACCCTGGCGTAGATCAGCTCACCCGCTTTACCACCCGCTCGATGATCTGCGTCCCGCTGATCAACCAGGGCCGCGTCATTGGGGTGATCCAGGCGATCAACAAAAATGTCAACGCCTTTTCTCACGCCGATCTGTCTATGGTGATCATGTTGGCCGACGTGGCCGCGCTGTCCATCGAAAACGCCCGTCTGTACAAATTGGAACAGCAGGCGCGCCGCCAGGCCGAAGCCTTGCGCCACATCACCGAGCCCGTACCGCTATCTTCCAACCTGAGCAGTGCGCTGACACAGGCACTAGAACACCTCCAGATCATCATCTCTTACGACAATGCAATAATATTTACACTTAAAGAGGGTATCTTGTATCACATCCGCGAGTGGGCCGGGCAGGAGAACGGCGTCAAACTACCGGCTCATCCTACCATGACCCTCATCGCCGAGCGGGGTTTGAACAACAGAGATATGCTGCTCAACAAACCCTTGCCCACTGCCAGCATCCCCTTGTTCAACGATCTGCTGACCCTCAAACAACCCATTTCGATCATTGACGCCCAGGCAGACGAACGGTATCGGCAGTGGAGCGACATACCGCCAACACGCTCGTGGCTCGGCGTGCCGCTGCTGGTCGAGAACCAATACATCGGCGAGATCGGCCTGACCCGCTACCAGGTATGCGAGTTTAGTGAGCAAGACATCTCGGTGGCGCTGGCCTTTGCCGGCCATGTGGCCGGGGTGATCTTGAACGTGCGCCTGTATCAACAAACCCGTGACCGCGCCGATGACCTGGCCATCTTGAACGCCGTTTCATCGGCCATTGGCTGGCCGCCGGTGTTGCCTCAAACCTTGGAACGCATGCTCGACTCGACGCTCAACCTGTTGGGACTGGAAGGAGGCGGCATTTCGCTGCCCAACCCGATCACCGGGCGAATCTATTGGGCCGCACAGCGGGGTTTGTCTGCTGAAGAATTTTCTTTGATGCAGGGCGTATCGGTGCAAAATCACACCTGGGGACACAAGGTCGTTCTGGAGCGTCAGACCCTCATCGTCGAACCGGACGGGCGAGATGAACCCAGATTGTCCGACACATCGTCTGTGTACGTGTTGACGCCGCTGCCTGCGCACAAAGCCATGTGTGGCATTTTATTCCTGCGCCACGCCAATCACGATTCGCTTTCAACCAACTACCTGGCCCTGCTGGAAGCCATCGGCCATCAAATAGGCATGGCGATAGAGATGGCCCGCCTGTTTGAATCCGCGGCCCGATAGTAGGGGCAAGGCTTGCCCTTGCCCGATGTGGGCAGGCTGGGCAGGCGCAAGGCCTGCCCCTACCAACGGGGTCAGGATGCCGGCTCGTCCGGGCGATAGCGCAAGATTTGGTTGCGGGCAGCGCGCACCTCGTCGAGGCGACGCACCGGGGTATGATGCGGGGCATCGTGTAACATTTGCGGGTTGTCTTGCGCTTCTTGAGCAATTTGCCGCATATCGGCGACAAATTGATCCAGCGCGTCCTTGCTTTCCGTCTCGGTCGGTTCGATCATGAGAGATTCTGGCACGATCAGAGGGAAATAGATCGTCGGCGGGTGAGCGTGACCATAGTCTATCAGTCGCTTGGCAATGTCTATGGTGCGGACGCCAGTTTGCGGGTCGTGGGGACCGCGCAGGACAAACTCGTGCATGCAGATGCGTTCGACGGCCAGCGGCCAGATGTCGCGCATCTGCACCCGCATATAGTTGGCGTTCAACACAGCTGTCTCGCTGGCCCGACGCAGCCCCTCGCCGCCGAGCGACAGGATGTAGGCATAGGCGCGTACCAGCACGCCAAAATTGCCGTAAAAGGCGCGCATCCGGCCAATGCTACTCTCCGGCCAGGTTAGCCGGTAAAGCGGCTCCTCATCGGCCCGGCCAACCAGCGGGCCGGGTAGAAATTCGGCCAGACGGGCCACCACACCAACCGGCCCGGCGCCGGGGCCGCCGCCGCCGTGCGGGGTGGAAAAGGTCTTGTGCAGGTTAAAGTGCATCACGTCAAAACCCAGATCGGCCGGGCGGACAATGCCCATAATGGCGTTCAGGTTGGCGCCATCTCCGTACATCAGCCCCCCGCAGCCATGCACCAGTTCACAAATCTCTAACACATGCTCATCAAACAACCCCAGCGTATTGGGGTTGGTCAGCATCATGCCGGCCACCCGCTCATTGAGGTGCACGCGCAGGTCGTCCAGGTCTACATTGCCCCGCTCATCCGAGCGAATCTGCTGCGTGGTATAGCCGCACATGGTTGTCGAGGCCGGGTTGGTGCCATGCGCCGAGTCTGGGATGAGCATAACGGTACGCTGCGCCTGGCCCTGCGCCCGATGAAAGGCGCGGATGATCAGCACACCGGCCATCTCGCCGTGCGCGCCGGCTGCCGGCTGCAAAGACACGGCATCAAACCCGCTGATGGCCTGAAGCGACTCTTGCAGATGGTACATCAAAGCCAATGCCCCTTGAATCGTCTCGGCAGGCTGATAGGGATGCACCTGCGCCAGGCCGGGCAGACGGGCGGCGTCTTCGTTGACTTTGGGGTTGTACTTCATGGTGCAAGAGCCGAGCGGGTACATGCCCACGTCTACGGCAAAGTTGAGCTGGCTGAGGCGCACATAGTGGCGCACCACATCAACCTCTGACACTTGAGGTAAATCGAGGTCAGAACGCAGGTCGGCGGGCAGGTCAGCCGCTGGGACATCGAGTGAAGGCAGGGTACAGCCGCGGCGTCCGGGCCGACTCAACTCGAAAATCAACGGTTCAACTTGTTGTTTCATTGGGCTGCCTCCTTGAGCGCGCTCACCAGAACATCGAGCATAGCGCGGGTATGCACTTCGGTGGCGCAGAGCAGCATGTGATGTTCATTCCCGCCCCACTGCGCCAGGTCTAGCCCGCCGATGAGGTGATGACGGTGCAACAAGATGTCATTGATCTCGGCGGCCGGACAGGGGCAGGCCACCACAAACTCGTTAAAGAACGGTCGGCGCGCACACAGCCGATAGCCGTCCAATTGGGCGATCTGACCGGCCAGATAATGCGCCTTGTGATAGCACAACTCGGCCACATCACGCAGCCCTTGCCGCCCCAGAGCAGCCAGGTAGATGGCCGAAGCCAGAGCGCAGAGGGCCTGATTGGTGCAAATGTTCGAGGTGGCCCGTTCGCGCTTGATATGCTGCTCGCGAGCGGCCAGGGTCAACACAAAACCGCGCCGCCCATCCACATCTACCGTCTGCCCCACCAGTCGCCCGGCCATTTTATGCACATCGCGCTGACGGCAGGCAAAATAGCCCAGATAGGGGCCGCCCAGGCCCGGCGGACTGCCCAGCGGCTGCGCTTCGCCCAAAGCAATATCGGCGCCATAATCGCCCGGCGGCGAAATCAGCCCCAGGGCGATGGGATAGCCTACCACGATCAACATAGCTTTGTGTGCATGGGCGGCATCGGCCAGGGCGCGCAGCCCGGCCACCGATTCGATCTCGCCCCAGCAGTTGGGATTTTGCACCGCCACACAGCATGTCTCATCGTCAATCATCGCTTCAAGCTGCGCCACACCGTTCTGCGCGTTCTCGTCGCCACACACCTGCACGTCGAGGCCCTGCACATAGGTGCGCACCACCTGACAATATTCGGGGTGAATGTCGGGCGAGAGAATGGCTTTGCGCCGCTTGCCGCGCAGGCTGTTCCAGGCCATCAGCACCCCTTCGGCCAATGCCGTTGCCCCGTCATAGTGTGAGGCGTTGGCCACCTCCATGCCGGTAAGGGCGCAGATCATGGTTTGATATTCAAAGATAGCCTGCAATGTGCCTTGACTGATTTCGGGTTGATAGGGGGTATAGGCGGTGTAAAATTCGCCGCGCAAGAGGAGGTGATTGACCAGGCTGGGGATATAGTGTTGATATGCGCCCGCGCCGAGAAAGGAGGGTATATGATCCAGGTCGGCGTTCATCTCGCTCAATGTGCGCAGTTCGCGCAACACATCCAGTTCGGCCAGCGGCGGCGGCAGCGGGATGGATGGGTAACGATGCTGCGCCGGCACGTCGCCGAACAATTCTTCCACCGACGACGCGCCAATGGTCGCCAGCATCTCGGCGCGCTCGTCGGCGGTGAGAGGAATATAGCTCATTGTTTGTTCTCCTTTGAACAAAAACTCGTTCAATCGCCGCAAATTTTCTTGTACTGATCCACATTCAACAGGCTGTTCAGGTCGGCGGGATTGCTCAGACGGATGCGGATCATCCATCCCTCGCCAAAGGGGTCCTGGTTGATCACTTCGGGGCGGTCGGACAGAGCGTCATTGACGGCGATCACCTCGCCGCCGGCCGGCATGTACATCGCCGAGGCCGCTTTGACCGACTCGACCGTGCCAAATTCATCGCCTTGCTCCAGCGCGTCGCCCACCTGGGGCAGCTCGATATACACCACGTCGTTCAACTCGGCCTGAGCATAATCGCTGATGCCGATCACCGCTTCGTCGCCCTGGACGCGGATCCATTCGTGGGTTTTGAGGTAAAGACATGTGGAATCGAATTTCATAGCGCAAACCTCCTTGTTTGATCGGGTTGATTTTTGAGTCGGGGTAACCTGTGCTAGATTATACCGCAGGCAATGCGCATGCGCAAACAAAGACCTTTGAAAAGTTAAACTCTTCAAAGGTCTGATCAATGGTCAAACAGGGACGGCGCGTTGCCAGGACAATGACAGCATCAAATCACCTGTCGCTCAAACGCGGCCAGCTTGGCCGACTGCTGGCGCAATTTTTGCACCAAAGCCTCGGCTGCACCGCCGCGCCCCTGAGCCGACAGGGCTTGCAGGCGCAACATCTCGGCCACAACACCGTCCAGGTCGTTGGACAGGCTCAACAACTGTGCCTCGACGCGGTCGAGTTGCGCTGTCACAGCTTGCAGGCGATTGATCCGATCTTGCAAGGCCCGCCGCGAGGCCTCATATTCCTGGCACACCATCGGGTCCTGGACCTGTGATAGAGCATCGTTGATGCGCTGAAGGTCGGCGCGCACATCACCCTGCGCCTCGGTGACCAGGCGATAATTGTCCAGGTTGGTCATTTGCTGGCATAGAGCATAAGCCTGCTCCACCAGCACCGACATGGCTTCCAGTACCGGCTGCACAGCTCGCCGCGTGCCAGCCGGTGCGCTGCTCAGGCTGTTGAACGCGCTGACGTGCGAGCGCTCGATGCGATCAAAGTAACGTTGAAACCGCCGCGCCAGCCCACCGCGCTTGTCGCGCCCCAGATTGATCTTGAGAGCCGGGTCGCGGGCCACCATCACCACCATAATCAGCCAAAAGGCCAGCCCCACCGGAAACAGCCACCAGGCCGAAATCAGCCCGGCCAGCACCGCCGCACCGATCATGGCCAGATTGAGAGGATGAAAGAGAGCGATCCAAAAAGAAGAACGCATACAGGCCTCGTTTGCCAGAACTAGAAAAACGTCGCGATTTGTGAATAAATCTGCTGGATCGTTTGCGGATCGCCCTTGTAGACCTGGGCGCCGGTCGGCTCGGCGATCTGGCCCAAGATGCCCTGGTTGGCATCGGCGCCAAAGGCAATGGTAAAGACTTTGATGCTGGTTCCGGCATCGGCATCGCTGCTCTCATTGTCGCGTTGCAGCATATCCATCAGTTCGCCCCACGAGGTCTGCGAATCGGTGTCCTCGCCGTCCGAGAGAACGACCATGGCGCGAATGTGACGCGGGTCGCCGTTTTTCATCAAGTCTTGATAGCCCTGCCGAATGGCATCGTACAGGCGGGTTTTGCCTTTTTCGGTGATGCCGGAAATGCGCATCAGCACATCGGCGCGCTTGTCGCCCAACGGCGAAAGGGGCGTCAGGGTATTCACCTCGCTGCTGAACACCAACACTTGCAGGCGGTCACGGTCATCCAGCATGTTGACAAATTGCAGCAGGCTGTTGCGCGCCGTCACCATCTTGTCGCCGCGCATGCTGCCCGAAATGTCAATGACGGCCACCAGGTCTACCGGCTTTTTAGTCTGCTTCCAGAGTTGCCGGATGCCGCCGATCACCTCGGCCGGGGGAACTTCTAACACCGTTTTGGGCTGTGCCGGGTCTACGCCATGCCGGTTATCCAGCGGCGCGGCCAGGGCGACGGACGGGTCGGCCGGACGAAAGCCATATTGCATGGCCTGAATCTGCTGCGGGCGGGCCAGCAAAAAGTTTTGGAACAGCCCGGCGGCCTCGCGCTGATCGGCCGAGACCCACGGTGCATTGAGAACGCAGTAGGGGTGATTGCTCCAGAATGTGCCTTCACGGGGATAGATGGCCACCACCGGAAGCTGCTGACTCTGCCCGGCCAGGCGTTTGGTCTCTTGGGCCACCACCAGGTTTTCATACAACACCGCCGCGCTGAGATAAGACGGGCCGCGCTCAAACATGCGCTCGCCGAAAAAGCCGGTGCTGACCCCATAGTGGATCACGCTGCTCTCGACCTCGGTCATAAATTTTTTGAGCGATTCGCTCTGCAAATCTTGCATGGTCAGGCCGCGCTGCTTGCCGGCTCCGGCATAGGCCTCAGCGATCACCGAGACAATGCCGCTGTTGCTATAATCGGGATGGGTGTGGCCGAACTTGAAACGGCCCCATTCGGCAAAGCCATATTCGGCCCAGCCCTGATCGGAGGCGGCCAGGCGAGCAATGTCGGCCCAGCCGATGGCCTGCCCCGGCCAGCCCAATGCCTGCGCCATCGGCTGCCACATGGCAATCACCACCGGGCTCAGCACCAGGTCTTTAGGCGTGCCAACCACCAGATCATCGGCATGCTCGCGGCTGCGCCACTCGGCGTTGAGAATGGGAATATAGATCGAAGAGGCCGGGCTCCACACCACCGGTTGCAAAGTGCCTTCTACAATCGCCTCGGCCGACTCGATAGACCCCATCGGCGTCGCTTCGATCACGATCACCGCGCCGCTCTGAGTCTTGTTCTTTTGGGCATTGTACATGTCTACCAGCGGCACCAGCCATTCCTTCTTTTCCGAACCGTAAATGAGGCTGATCACCACCTTTTTGCCGCCCAAGACATTCAGCGGATTACAACCGGCCAATGCCAGGTGCAAAACGGCCAACACGGTCAACCATTGAACATACTTTTTCACCTTACAACTCCTTATTTCCTGCTCTACCTTTGCACGTTGCGCTGCCAGAAATCGAGCAGGGTATTCAAGACATTGCCCGATGGCAACTCGACCTGCGGAGGGATATTGACGCGCAGGCCGTTAGCGGCATAGCGATTGAACGGACTGCCCGGCTGCTCTAGCGAAATGCTCTGATCCACCGGCCGGAAACCATATTGCAGCAGAGCCATCCTTTGTACCTCCGGGCCGGTCAGGTAATCGAGAAACATTTGAGCGGCGCGCTGCTTTTCCGGCGTCACCCACTCGGCCTGCAAAGCGCAAAAGGGGTGATCGCTGAGCAGAGTAGCCGGGGGGTAATAAATTTGCAACTCGCCATAACGGCCTACGGCATTTTGCGCTTCTTCGATGGCCGTCGCCTCGTAGACAGCCACAATGTCATACAGGCTGGGGCCATAAGCCACGATCTCGCGCATATAGGTGCCGGTGCTGTCGCCGAATTTGGATATTGTGCCTTCAAATTCCGTAAACCACTTTTGATAATCGGCGTTTGAAAGAATGTCGGCGCCGCTCAGGCCAGAGGTCTTTTGGTGATAATTGTAGGTCATCAGCAAGATGGTTTGAAAGCCGCTGTTCGACTTGAGCGGATTGGTATGGCCGAATTTGATATACCCCCATTCAGAGCGTTCATAGGCCGCCCAGCCCTGCGGATTGATCAGGGCATCGTGCAGGCGCAGCCACATGTTGCCGTTGGGATTGTCGCCCCACAGCACAGCAGCGCGATCTTTCCAGGCCACCAACACCAGAGGAGTCAGCAACACCGGTCGGCAGACGGCGGCGGCGTGGGCGTCCACTATCGGATCGCCCCATTTGGCCGCCGAGAGGTCTTGCAAAATCGAGATTTGCAGCATGCTGGCCGGGCTGATCATGTCGGGCTGAGCACGTCCTTCCAGAACGGCCAGATACATATCTCGCGACCCCATCGGTTTCATCTCGATCTGGATCGGGTGGCCCTGGATGCGCATGTGTTCGGCCTCAAAACGGCGCACTGCCTCTTGCAGCCAGACCTCTTTTTCGGTGGAATAGAGCAGATTAAGGACGATGGGTTGCGGCGGCGGCAAGATCAGGTCGCGCAGCGGCGCATACGAGACGGCCCGCACCATCGGCGAGATGATTGCGGCGATCAAAAAGAACAACGAGATCAAGATGTACAAACCAGCCAGGATCCAATTCAACCGGGGGGTGGCAGGCCAGAGATGCATGTTGCCTTCCTTTTCAGAAATCTCGGTATTACAAACAACCAACGAACCAACCGGCAGGCCGGTCCGTTCGGACGGCTCGATAATAGAACGATCAAGCTGTTATCTCGCGGCGCACATCCTGGATCCACGACTGGATGCGCCGGAACATCTCATCGCGCGCCTGGCGGAAAACATCCAGTCGAGCCTGCTCGTCATCCAAAGCAGCGGCCAGAGCCGCCGGATCGGGCATGTCCCAATGCAGCCGCTGTCCCACGCCAGGAAACACGCGCGGGCAGTTCTTTTCGGCATGGGCGCACACGGTGATCAAATAGCTGAAATGCCGTTTGCCCATATATTCGCTCACGTCTTTGGAGCGCTGACCTTCGAGACTGAGGCTCACTTCTTGCATCACCTGGCGCGTCAGCGGGTGAATGCCTTTGGGCTGCAGCCCCGCGCTGAACGCCTCAAACGCATCGCCGCCATAGTGCCGCAAAAAAGCCTCAGCCATCTGGCTGCGCGCCGAGTTGCCGGTGCAGAGAAACAAGACGCTGATTTTGCTTAATGGGTTCATGTCAAACGCTCTCTATGCCTTCTTCAACAGTGCCAAAATCCACCACCCGCCCGGTGACGGTGAAAATAACCCGCTCACAAATGTTGGTGACGCGGTCGGCAGTGCGCTCCAGATTGTGCGCCACCCATAGCAAATAGTTGGCCTGCTCAATGTTGCGCGGATCGGTCAAAATATACGTGATCAACTCTCGGTAAACCTGGTTATACAGCGAATCCACCAGATCATCATCGGCCGGAATGGCCGCGGCCAGGTCAGCGTCGCGACGCACAAAGGCATCTAGCGAGCGATGCAGCATTTCACAAGCCTTTTGCGCCATCGTCGGAATGTCAATCAGCGGCTTGAGCAGGGGTTGATCGCCGATCATCAAGGTAATGTGAGCAATGCCTTTGGCATAATCACCCATGCGCTCCAACTCGGCAGCAATTTCCAGCACCGCCGCCAGAGTGCGCAGATCGCCGGCCATCGGCTGCTGCGTGGCAATCACGGCCAGCGTATCTGCTTCAATGGCATAACGCCGCTCGTTGATCATCTGATCGGCAGTAATCAGGCGGCGCGCCGCTTTGACATCACGCCGCTTGAGAATGTTGACCGAATCCAACAATGTTTTTTCGACCACGCTGCCCAAAGAAAGCAAATCATCTTGCAAATCGCGCAGCTCGTGTTCAAAGTTTTGCCGCATAGAAATGCACCTTGCCTTTCAAAAAATAGCCCCAAATGCAAGTGTCGCCAGGTGAAACCACGTTTGCTTTTCCGACTCGGAGGTCTGCTCCAGATACGCCAGCAACTCGCGGCGCAAATCATCGCGCACGCGGCGAAAAACGGCCAGCCGCTCTTCCTCATTGCCGTCAGCGGCGGCCGGGTCGGGAAAGCCGATGTGCCTTACCACCGTCGAACCGCTGCCCAACCACACCGGGCAATTTTGCGCTGCGTGATCGCACACCGTGATCACACAATCAAAAACCTGGCCGCGAAACTCGTCTGTGGATTTGCTGCGACAGGTTGAAATATCAATGCCCAACTCGGCCATCGCCTGCACGGCCAACGGATGCACATAACCGGCCGGGTGCGTGCCTGCCGATTGAGCCTCCCACCGGTCGCCCAGAAAATGGTTGACCAGCCCCTCGGCCATCTGACTGCGCGCCGAGTTGCCGGTGCATAAAAACAAAACTCGTCGTTTATCCATTCCAATTCCTCTTGAACTGTTTGATTGTCGAGCCATTGAATGGTCGGCCTGTTTGTCCCAACCACCCAATCACCCAACTATCCAAATCGCCCGGTAATGTAATCCTCGGTCAATTTATCTTTGGGATTGGTAAAAATCTGTCGTGTCGGCCCGTGTTCCACCAGATAACCAGCACGGTCGGGAGCCATGTTGAAAAAGGTGGTATAGTCTGACGCCCGCGCCGCCTGCTGCATATTGTGGGTGACAATGACGATGGTATAGTTGCGTTTGAGCTCTTGAATCAATTCTTCGATCTTGAGCGTGGCAATCGGGTCCAGGGCCGAAGCCGGCTCGTCCATCAAGATCACCTCTGGCTCGACGGCCAGGGCGCGAGCGATGCACAACCGCTGCTGCTGTCCGCCCGATAGAGCCAGCCCCGATTTGTTCAAATTGTCCTTGACCTCATCCCACAGCGCCGCACCACGCAGACTCTTTTCCACCAGATCATCCAACGCATCCTTGCGGCGCAGCCCGTTGACGCGCGGCCCATAAGCCACATTGTCATAGATCGTCTTGGGAAAGGGGTTGGGCCGCTGAAACACCATACCGACCCGTTTGCGCAGTTCCACCACATCGGTGGCGTACAGGTCTTGCCCGTCCAGCAGAATCTGCCCCTTGATGTGCGTGGTAGGAATCAGGTCGTTCATGCGGTTAAAAGCCCGCAAAAACGTGCTTTTGCCGCACCCCGATGGCCCAATGATCGAGGTGATTTGATTTTCAGGAATATCTACGTTAATACCACGCAAAGCCTGAAAATTTCCATAAAACACTGCAAAATCTCGCACTTGAAGTTTATTTTTACCGTCCATGTTGATGCTCCCTTATTCCCCGCGCCCCATCATGCGGCGGCTCAGGGTTTGCGAAGTATAGTTGATCACCAGATTCAACACCACAATGATCAGAATCAAGATAGCTGCGGTGCCCATCGCCTTGTCAAAAGCGCGCGTCTCGGAGGCCAACATGTACACATGCAAGGCCATCGTGCGCCCCGACGAGAGCAGGCTGGTCGGCAGGTGATAGCTGCCGCCCAACGTCACCCAAAAGATGGCTGTCTCGGCAATGATCCGCCCCACGCTCAGCACCACACCAGTCACAATGCCCGGCGCAGCGGTGGGCAAAATCACCTGCACAATCGTCTGCCAGCGCGTGGCTCCCAGCGCCAGGCTGCCTTCTCGATACGAACGCGGCACAGCCAACAAAGCCTCTTCGGATGTGCGAATGATCACTGGCAAAATCAGGCATGCCCCGCTCAGCCCGGCCGAAAGCAGCGAAAATTTGAGCTTGAGAAACGAGACAAACAAGGCAAATCCAAATAAACCAAAGATGATGGACGGCACACCAGCCAGAATTTCCACGCCGCTGCGGGACAACGAAACGACCACGCGGGCCAGGCGATTGAACCAGTGATTGCCCACCTGCACATCGCCGGCATATTCAACCAGATAGACCGCCGCGCCGACGCCCAGCGGAGTGGCAATCGAGATGGTCAATATCACCAAATAGAGGGTGGTGACAATGGTGGTAGACATACCGCCCTCGCCCGACACCCCGCCGGCCGGCCGGGTGGTCAAAAATTGCAGGTTGACCTGCCCCAATCCCTGCGAAAGCACATAGCCAATGATCCACACCAGCGCACCCACTGCCGCCAGACCAGCCAGCCACAGAAAAGCAAAAGCTGCCGCTTGCGAGACCTTGCGCCAGGCCAGGTTGTTGGTTCTTATTTTTTGTCCCACGTGTTGTTGCACGCGCTCTATGGCTCCCGACATACTCTCTGCACTCATCCTTTTCTCCTTGTTTACCTGCGCTCTTTTTCTTTCATCAAGTACCGCGCCAGGCTGTTCACACTCCAGATCATTACAAAAAGCAAAACTCCGGTGAAGAACAGCGCGCTGCGATGCGTCCCGGTGGCATAGTTGATCTCGACCGCCACATTGCCGGTGAGTGTGCGCGCCGAACTGAGCAGCAAGGTCAACGGGTTCTTGTCCAAAGGCTCTGGCATGGCAATCGAATTGCCGATGACCATGATCACCGCCATCGTTTCGCCCAAAGCCCGGCCAATGCCCAGAATCACGGCGGCGATCAGGCCAGAGCGAGCCGCCGGCAAAATCACCTGATAGATCGTCTGCCAGCGCGTAGCCCCCAGAGCCAGCGACCCTTCTTTATAGATGCGCGGCACGGCACGGATGGCATCCTCGGCAATGTTGGTAATAGTAGGGATGATCATCACCGCCAGGATAAACGAAGCGTTCAACAGGCCAAAACCGGTGTTATACGGCACCTGGATTTTGCGGATCAACGGAGCCAGCACCACCATCCCAAACAGGCCATACACCACCGAAGGAATACCGGCCAGCAGCTCAATGGCCGGACGGACGATCTGGCGCACGGTGTGCGGGGCAATCTCGGCCAGCAAGATGGCTGTGCCGATGGAAAGCGGCACACCCAACACCGCCGCGCCCAGCGTGCTGAGAATAGAACCCACGATCATGGGCACCAGGCCCAACTGAGCGTCGGCCGTGCCGATGATCGAGCCGGGCCGCCACACCGTCCCCAAAAGCATCGTTTTCAGCCCCACCTGCTCAATCGAGGACCAGGCTTCTCTCATGGTAAAAAGCACGATCAACAAAACGATCAGGATCGAAGACAGCGCCGTGACCAGCAGCACATACTGCACCAGCCGATCCATCCATGTGCGCTGCCCTGGTTGATCTTGAAACGCGTATCCATAGTAAACCAGGCCATAGATCAGCCCGGCCGGCACCGCCGCCCCGATCACGGCGCGAAACAAACCGCGCCCCAACGCTTGCAAAACACCGATCAGGGGAATGACGACCTCGCCGGCAAAAATCTGCGCGCTGATCTGAAACAGGATGATCACCAGCCAATATGCCAGTCCACCGCCGATGATCAAAATCAGGGCCGTGCGCGCCCAATTTTGCAAGCGAAACAGCCCCCAGGCCAACCCCAAACTCAAGCCGGCCACAGCCAACGCGGTCAGCACGGTTTGCAACAACCCCGCGCTGCCGCGCAGCCCCCAGGCAATCCCGCCGATCAGAGCCGCCAGAGCACCGACCGCCAGAATGCCTGCCAGAACCACGACAAACAAAGGCCGTCGCGGCAGGGCGCCCGGCAGCCCATCATCTTGTTTTTTCTGTACACGCTCAGGACCAGATGGCATTATGTTCATAACAGTCCTCAAAAGCAAAACCTTGAAGGTCGGTAGAGAGGTCTACCGACCTTCAAGGCCACAAGAAACCGCTTATTTGATGGTGATATATTCCTTGCCAACGATGGCCTGGCCTTCGTCGCCGAGGATAAAGTCAATGAACGCCTTGGCCCGCTCGTTCGGCTCGCCGTTGGTGAGCAGGTTCAGAGGACGGACGATGGGATAGGTTTTGTTCTTGACGTTCTCAACCGTCGGCTGGACATCGTTCACCGGCACGGCCACAATGCTGGCATCCAGGAAACCGAACGACAGATAGCCGATGGCGTTGGGCGTAGTGGCCACAGTCGTGCGCACCTGCCCGTTCGACTGCTGAAGCAGAGCCTTGGCAAAGATCGGCTTGACTTGGCTCTTGCCTTCGGCGTCCTTGTAGGTCATCACCAGTTCTTCAAACGCAGCGCGGGTGCCAGAGCCTTCTTCGCGCGATACCACGATGATGGTCGCATCTGGCCCGCCCACTTCTTTATAGTTGGTGATCTCACCGGCAAAGATTTTTTGCACTTGCTCTTTGGTCAGGTTCGGCAGCTTGACGCCAGAATGCGTCACGATAGCAATACCGTCAAAGGCGATGGTGACTTCTTTGAGGTTGGGGAATTTCTCAAACTCGGTCTTTTTCACTTCGCGGGAGGCCATGCCAATATCTACCGTGCCTTCGCCTGCCGAGGTCACGCCCACGCTCGAACCGCCACCCTGCACCTCGATCTTGAGGCCGGGGTTCTTGGCCACGAACGCTTCGGCCAACTCTTCGGCCAACGGCTGCACCGTCGTCGAACCGGCCAGTTGCAGTTGATTCTTGGTGGGGTCGGCCGGCTTGGTGGTCGCTGTGGGGTCGGCCGGTTTGGCGGTGGCCGTAGCCGCTGTGGTGACCGTGGTGGGCTGCGACGTCTGACTACAGGCAGTGACGGCCAATACCAGGATCAAGAAAATAAACCCAAGACGCTTCATGTGTAAACTCCTCCATTTGAATTTTAGCGATTGAAATTTGAGCCTTATGCCTTCACAGAGCACAAGCTACTAAAGACAAGTTTACACGACTTGTTTTAACATCTGGTCAATGAATTGTTAACGTTTGGTAAAGAGTCTGTCCTTTATATCCTCTGATGGCGTTCCCCTGCCACCGCTCAAAAAAAATCCGGCCACTCGCTTTTCGAGTGGCCGGAAAAACAGCAAGTCAAGCCAACATCCTGGTCAGGCATCAAAACGATAACCCACCCCGCGCACGGTGACAATATAGGCCGGGTTTTGCGGGTCGTCTTCGATCTTTTCGCGCAGCCAGCGAACATGCACATCTACAGTGCGGCTGCCCCCATCAAAATCCCAGCCCCACACTCGCTCCAAAATCATATCTCGCGTCAGGGCAATGCCCCGGTTGAGGGCCAGAAACACCAACAATTCATATTCTTTGGGCTTGAGGCGCACCAATTCGCCCTTACGCAGCACCTCACAACGCACCTGGTCAATGATCAGGTCGCTCAATTCCATGCGAGCTGCTTCGGGCAAAGTGGTCTGGGCCGTCAATGTCTCGCGCATATAGTTGACCCGCCGCAATTGCGCCTTGACCCGCGCCAGAAACTCGCGCATGCTAAACGGCTTGGTCATATAATCGTCGGCGCCCACCTCTAGCCCGGCCACCTTGTCCAATTCCGACACACGCGCCGTCAACATCAGCACCGGCGCAATAGTCTCCTGACGCAGCACGCGGCACACCTCCAGGCCATCCATGCCCGGCATCATCAAATCCAGCACGATCAGGTCGGGTTTTTCGCGCCGCGCCACATCCAATGCCTGCAAACCGTCCGATGCTTTGAACACCTGATAGTCTTGTCGGGCCAGGTTGTATTCCAGCGTTTCCAGCAAAGTCAGGTTGTCTTCGACTACCAAAATCTTGCTGCCCATGCGCCAACTGCTTTCTAACATTCGCATCATTTGAATTGATTATACTGCGACTGCGGTCTGTGTGCAAGGCCAGAACCATCGCAAATCGTCCAATGCAACCCGACATTCGCCGTCTCCAAGGCGCAATTCCTGGTCCATCCAACCTGGGTCCACCCGCGCCGTCAGGTCTAGCGACAGCGGCGTGACCGACACGGCCCGATCCACCGCCACCGCCCAAATGTCCGAATCCATCTCGGCTTGCAAAGGGTCGCGGATCACCCGATAGCCCGGCCGCCCTTCTCCTCTGGCGCGATTGGGCGCCACCGGCTCGAAATAACGCTGCCGCGACAGCCGTGTGACCCGCCAGGGCGTCTCGGAGGTGGCCACTGCCGGCACATTGACATTCAACACATCGGCAGACCGGGGCAGCCCATAAGACAGCAAGTGCCAGGCAAACCGCTGGGTGAACGACTGTGCCGCCGCATAGTCGGCCTGGATGCCGTCGGAGAGATGATAACTCGACTCCATCTCGAGCGACACGGCCAGAGCCGGCAGGCCAAATGCCGCTGCCTCCAACGCCGCGCCGACAGTACCGGAAATGGTCACTTCGGTAGCCAGATTGAGGCCCAGGTTGATGCCCGACACCACCAGGGCCGGCCGGCGCGGGGCCAGCTCCAGCAACCCATGCTCGACCGCCAGTGCCGGACTGGCGTCTACGGCCCAGGCGGCTACCCGCTCGCCATTGACCCATCGCACATAGGGCGTCACCCGCCCGCTGACATAGGGCGGCATCGAACGCCCACCGCCAGACCATTGCCGGTCGGGCGCCACCACCAACACTTCGCCCAGGGGCATTACCGCCTCGACCGCCGCCCACAGGCCAAAAGAATCAATTCCATCATCATTGGTCACCAAGATCAACGGCATCTCCATCTTTTTTTTTCTCCTGTTTAATGCCCAAACATTGGTTTCGACGGCATTCTCTCGAATGCGCTCAACCAACGTTTTGCCCAAACCATGTTCTCCTCAAAAAGCTATTATTTGACCGGCGTCCAACCGTTTTCGCTCACGGTGCGTTGCCCCGTCTCGCTCAAAGCAAACTCGACAAACTGCAATGCCAACGGTTGAGTCAGCGGCCCGGTGAGCAAAAGGAGCGGGCGCATCAATTTATAGCTGCCGCTACGCGCATTTTGCTCGGTAGGCAGCACATCATCTATAGCAATCACCTTGAGCGTCGGTTCGATATTGCCAAAGCCCACATAGCCGATGGCCCCCGCCTCACCGGCTACCGCCGCCGCCATATCGCCGGCCGTAAGCGCCTTGATCAGGCCCGGCACGGCCGGCTCTTGCTTACCCAACACCAGTTCATCAAAGGCGCCGCGCGTGCCCGAATTTTGGTCGCGCGCCACCACCACAATGGGCAGGTCGGCGCCGCCCACCTCGCGCCAGTTGACGATATGCCCCAAATAAATGTCGCGCAACTGCTCGCTGCTGAGGTTTTGCACCGGATTGGACGGATGCACCACCACCGCCAGCACATCCCAGGCAATCTGATGCTGCTCGATGCCGGTCGCTTCTTCGGGCTTGAGATGCCGCGAGGCCATGCCAATGTCTACCGTGCCATCGTGAATGGCCTGAATGCCCACCGTGCTGCCGCCGGCAGCGATGCTAAACTGCACATCGGGGTGCTGCCCCTGAAAAATCTGGCTCAGCCTGTCGGCCAACGGCTGCACGGTGGTGCTGCCGGCAAACGTGATCCGCCCGGACAGCGGCGTCGCCGTCGGCAAGGCCTGCGTTGGCGAGGCCGGCGCCGTTTTGCCGGCGCATGCCACCAGCAACAGCACACCCAGCCACATCAGAATCTGACTCAATTTACGCATAACTGGACTCCTTTTGAGAGTTTTCCATCCATGGCCAGGTAGATTGAACCACAGGCAGAGTAAAAGTAAATGTGGACCCCTGCCCTACCTTGCTTTCCACCCAAATCTGCCCCCCGTGCATTTCCACCAGTTTCTTGGTGATCGGCAGACCCAACCCGGCACCCTGATAGCGACGGCTGGCCGAGTCATCCACCTGAGTAAACTCTTCAAAAATAGCATCCAGCTTGGCCGAGGGAATGCCGATGCCGGTATCGGACACGCTGATCTGGATGAACGAACTGACCTGCTCCATACCCGGCGCCACCGCATCGAGGCGACAAGCACGCACTACCACCCGTCCGCGCGGCGTAAACTTGATGGCATTAGAAACGAGATTGAGCAAAATCTGCCGCAAGCGACGCTGATCTGCATCAATGATCGGCAGGTCCGGGTCGGTCACGCTCTCCAGCACAATAGAACGGTCTTGAATCAACACCTGTGATGCGCCCAACACGTCACGAATCAATATAGCCACATCTACCGGCTCGGGATTAAATTCCATCTTGCCGGCATTGATCTTGGACAGGTCGAGCAGGTCGTTGATCAGCGACATCAAGTGCTGCCCCGACTGGTAAATCATTTGCATATCTTGCTGCTGGGTGTCATTCAACAGCCCGTTTACCCCTTTGAGCATCAATTTGGAAAAGCCCAGAATCGAGTTGAGCGGAGTGCGCAGCTCGTGGCTGATCACGGTCAAAAACTGATTTTTGACCCGATCCATCTCGGTCAGATGCTCGGCCATTTCGCGCTGCACCGCATACAGGCGGGCGTTGTGGATGCCGATGGCAATCTGATCGGCCAGGGCGGTCAACAAGTGCACCCGGTCAGGCGTAAAAACATCTGCCGTGACACTCTGCACATCCAGCACGCCGATCGCCTCGCGACCCAACATCAACGGAACGGCCGCCGCCGAGCGCGCCTGGAGCAGAATCGCTTGATCGAACAGCCCCGGTCTGGCGCTGATGTCTTGAATGATCGCCGGTTCATACCCGGCAGCAGCCTGGCCGATAATCGAACCCGAAGCGCAGGGAATGGTAAACTGCCGCTCCATCCGCCAAATGCCCTCCTGACCGGCAGCCGCCCGCATCACCAACGCATCGGCCTCTGCGTCTATTAAAAAGAGGGCCACATGGTACAGATCGAGACGTTCTTGAATGAGACGGGTGGACAATTGGAGAATTTGATCCAGATCGAGGCTGGCCGAAATCGCCCGGGCGATTTGCGAGGCAATGGTCAAAGCCTGGGTGCGCTCTCGCACTTTGTCTTCCAGGTGATCATACAAGATGCTCAATTCACCAATCATGTGATTAAACGTCGCTGCCAGCACGCCGATCTCATCATCCCGCCCAATCGCCAGCAGACGGTTGCTCACCGGCAGACTGACCCGGCAATTCAGATTGCCCCGCGCCAGCTTTTCGGCGGCAATGGCCAGCGTATGCACCGGCCGCGCCAGCGACCGGGTCAGCAACATGCCCAACCCGGTCAACATGGCCAGGGTCATCAACGTGCTGAAAATCATGATCAACAAACCAGCCTGAGTGACTCGCACCGTATCAGCGGTTGAGCGCACCAGGGTCAACTCGACCGGAGTTTGCCCCAATGTCATAGAAACTTGCCGGACATAACGGTCTCGTCTCCCCTGTTCCACCTCGACACCCACCGAGTTGCTGCCGACCGTCATCCCCAAATCGGTAGACAGGCGATAGGTCTGAGCCAGGTGATTCAACTCGTCGGCCATATCCAGCCCCACAATGACCGATCCAACGCCATCGGGCATGTCGGCGCGACAGAGAAAAAGCAGCCGCCCATCCACCCAGCGCACCAGCGATTCGCCGGCCCGGATGTATTTGAACAGCGCCGTCTCGCGATACAGGCTCGACACCACCAGATTTACCCGCCCCTCGCCCTGCCGGTTGGAAATTTGCACCAGGTGCAGGTCAAAACGGTCTCGCACCACCACCGCCCGGCTGTTGATCTGCCCCATCGTTTCCACCGTATCTATGTCAATCACCGGCAGAATCATCGGATCGTTGGCCAGCAGTCGCGCCGCCGAGGCCACCGCGCCAACACGGGTATTCAAGACCGCCGTCACCTGCCCGGCGTCGGCCGAAACCTGATCGGCCACCAGTTGATTGCGCGTCCATGCCGTACCGATGGCAAAAGCCAGCGTGCTGCCCAACAGCGATAACACCATCAAGCCGATCAACGGCCATAAAATTTTAGCCTGCAATGTACGGGGACTCAGGCGACGCCTCGCCCCCACCCACAACCTGGACCACATTCCACACTCTCCTGGGGAAAAAACCAAGGCAGCCCCCCCAAACCTTTCGAATATGATCATGCCATACTTGAATTAACCCTTGTTTAACTTTTGATTAAGAGCAGGTTAACATTTTGCCCGGCCCAAAATTTTACCCGATGTTAAAAGAACGATAACGTTGGGTTAATCTGATCGGGATATACTGACCGGTGACAGAAAAAAACAGAGGAGCAGATCAAATGACCCAAGCCATTCGCTTGAATGTTGCCCTGCAAAATCGGCCTCGCTCAGACGTTGCCCACCGTCGCGAGGAGGCCGGCCGGCTGGCGCATCAAAGGCTCGATCAGGTTTTTGCCGCCGCGCCGGCGATTCCTTTTGACGATACCAGCCGCATTGTCCTGTTCAGCGATTGTCACCGTGGCGACCAGAGCCGTGCCGACGCATTTGCCCCCAACGAAAACCTGTTTCTCTATGCCATGCGCCGATATGAACAACGTGGATTTACCTACGTTGAAGCCGGAGACGGAGATGAACTGTGGCAAAACCGCCGTTTTGAGACGGTGCAGCGCGCTCACCCTCGCGTCCACGAGTTGTTCCATCGCCTGCATCTCCAGGAACGATTGCATTTGCTCTTGGGCAATCACGACATTCAGATCAGCGGCTCTAGCCAGGTAGACAAGGGCGGGCTGCTGGCCCGCGAAGGGCTGATCTTGAAGCATGCCCAAACCGGGCAGCAGATTTTTGTGCTACACGGACATCAGGCCGACCGTAACAATGACAGCATGGCCACCTGGAGCCGCCTGACCGTGCGCGCTCTTTGGAAGCCGGTTTTGCTGTTGGGCCTAGCGCAAGGGTATCTCTGGACCGCCGACCGCCCCAAACGCTCTCGCCTGGAGCAGCAGATCGTCACCTGCATCGAGACGCACAAGCTCAAAATCGAACACCGCCTCATCGAATGGGTCAAGCGGCGCCGGCAAATGATCATCTGCGGACACACACACCGCCCGGTCGCCACCGCCCCCGGCATGCCGCCCTATTTCAACACCGGTAACTGTGTCATGCCCGGCCAGATCACCGGCATCGAGATTGAAAACGGCTGCCTCATACCGATCCAATGGTCTATCAACGGAAAAAGCGTCCAATATCATCATACGGGCCGACCATGCCCGCTGAACCTGCTATCTTGTGCCTGAGGAGCGGCTATGCGCATTGCCATTTTTACCGAAACGTTTTTACCCAAGTGGGACGGCGTCACCAACACCCTGTGTTATCTGCTCGAACACCTGGCCATCGCCGGCCATTCCAGCCTGATGTTTGCGCCGCGCGGCGGGCCGGCCGTTTATGCCCAAACTCCCATCGTCGGGCTGCCCGGATTCACCTTTCCGCTCTACCCCAGCCTCAAGCTGGCTTTTCCATGGGCCAATGTTCACCGACAGTTGGCCGCGTTTCGCCCCGACCTGATCCACCTGGTCAATCCGGCCGTTCTGGGATTGGCCGGCCTGCGCCATGCCTGCCGCCTCAACACGCCGGTCGTCGCCTCGTACCACACCGACATTCCCGGATATGCCCAACAGTATAGGCTGCCTTTTTTGCGTAACCCGCTGTGGGCCTATTTTCGCTGGCTGCACAACCAGGCCGATCTCAACCTGTGTCCCTCACCTTTTACCCAAAAACAACTGATGGCGCAGGGATTTCAGCGCGTGCGCATCTGGGGGCGCGGCGTAGACACAGAGCGGTTCAACCCCCGTCGCCGCAGCGAGGAATGGCGGCAGCGGCTGTGCGGCGGGCAAACCGAACTGCCCCTGCTGCTCTATGCCGGTCGACTAGCCGCCGAAAAGCGCATAGACTGGCTGCGCCACGTATTGGACGCCGTCCCCAACGTTCGCCTGGCCCTGGTCGGCGACGGGCCGGCGCGCCCCGAACTGGAAGCCCTGTTCGCCGGCACACCCACCGTCTTGGCCGGCTATCTCAAGGGACACGACCTGGCCTGCGCCTATGCCGCCGCCGACCTGTTTGTCTTTCCATCGGCCAACGAAACGTTCGGCAATGTGGTGCTGGAAGCGATGGCCTCCGGCCTGCCGGTTGTGGCCGTCAATTCGGGCGGCCCGGTAGACCATATCGCCAGCGGCGAAAACGGCTTTTTGTGCGATGCCGACCGGGTGGATGATATGATCGCCCGGGTGCGACATCTGGTGTCTAACCCTGCGCTGACCCAACAGTTGGGCCTCAATGCCCGCCGTTGGGCCGAAACCCAGACCTGGCCGCGCATCCTCGATGGCCTCCTCGCTGACTATGCGCAGACAATACAGACCTTCAAGCCGCGCCATCGGCCTGCGCCCGGCAAACTGGCCCCGGCCCGCAAGCCCCAATACTCGCCCTCATCACACTAGAGACATCCGGCGTCCGGTAGTGCTTCCGCTAGAGTCTGGCGCGTGGGCGTGCCAGACTCTTGGATTCAACTGAAACAAAAAGGTCTGTCGGGTTGAACCCGACAGACCCTTGATTGAACATAGAGATGATGAACCAGACCACAGCGCGTTGCCGGGTCTGGGTGAAACTAGCCCCCGATCACCTGCTCCTCGTGCGCCAGCACATCATAGGGACAATAACGGGCGCAATAGCCGCAATACACACAAATTTGCGGCTTGTTTTGATGCGGCTCCCAAAACACCGCCCCAAACGGGCAGGCCTCGCGGCAATTGCCGCAGCCGATGCACAGTTCGGCCTTGAGACGCACCCCGCCGCCATCGCGCACAGTCAAGGCATCGGTGGGACAAACGCGAGCGCATGGCGGGTCGGCGCAGGCGCGACACACCACCACCACAAAGCCCCGCGCAATGCCGCCGGCCGAGCGCACGCCAATGCACGAGCCGGCCAAGCCTCCCTCGCCAGGCCGCCGGGCGCAGGCAAACATGCAAGATTGGCAACCCACACAGCGATCCACATCCACCACCGACAATCGTTTTGGCATCTTGCCCTCCCTACTCGATCAGCGACAACTCGATCACCTGCTCCGATTGGAGATCGTGCGCCTGAAGGTAATAGCGCGTCACCTGCTCCAACACCCCCAGCGGCACTGCCCCGATCAACTCGCTGCCGGCCACCAATACGCCATAGCGAGCTGCTTCGGCGCGGATGGTCTCCAGCACGCGCGGCAGCGGCGTCTTTTCATAGCAAGTCATGTTCATAGAAACCTGCACCAGCCCCTGCTCTTTGAGTTCGATCCCCAGGGCGCGGACATAGCGATAGCCCCCACTGATGTGTCGCACCGCCTGAGCGATCCGCTGCGCCAGGGCTAGATCGGTAGTGCGCAAATTGACATTGAACGCCACCAACGGATGTCGCGCTCCGGTCACCAGGGCGCCGCTGCGCACATTAAACTGCGCCGGGCCCTCGTCTGGCTGCCAGGCCGGGTCTTGCAATTTGGCCGCCAACCCTTCATACTGCCCCTGCCGAATGTCGGGCAAAAGCGTCCACTCGGGCCGTGTGGCCGATTCTTCATAATAATACACCGGTATGCCCAGCGCGCCGATCCATGCACCAAATTGACGAGAAATGTCAATCGCCCGTTTCATTTTGACGCCGCGCACCGGCACGAACGGCACCACATCCACCGCCCCGATGCGCGGATGCGCCCCCTGATGTTGCGCCATATCAATCAACTCGAACGCCTTGAGCGACATGGCCTGCGTGGCCCGCAGCACCGCCGCCGGCTCGCCCAGGTAGGTCAGCACCGAACGGTTGTGGTCGGCATCTGAGGAATAGTTGAGCAGCCGCACGCCCGCCGACTGACGCACCTGCTCCACCACCTGCTCCACCACCTCCGGGCGGCGGCCCTCGCTGATATTGGGAACGCACATCAAGACCTGCATAGATACATCCCTTTCTCTAGGTTGACGAACCGCGCTCGCTGCGCACCACCAGAAAAATGCCGGCCAGTACCCCAACGCCGCCGACAACCTGCCAGAACCCCAAATTCTCGCCGGCCAGAGGAATGGCCAGCAGAGCCGTCAGCACCGGTTGGGCGATCATGGTCGGAGCCACCACCGCCGCCGGCAAATGCCCCAGCGCATAGCCGATGGAGAAATAGCCCATCACCTGCGAGATCAGGGCTACGCCCACAAACGAAATCCATGTCGGCGCCGAATAGCCACTCAACGCATGACCCCACAGCAGATTAGCCGCCAGCAGCGCCAGCGCGCTGGCACACGTCACCAGCCAGACACAAGTCAGCGTGTCGAGGGCACGGCGGGCGCGCTGCGCCACCAGGTAATAGCCGGCATAGAACAGGCTCGACAGCAGCCCCAAGACATCGCCGCCAAGAGTCGGCCGGCTCCACCGACTGCCCAACACGCCCAATGCCCCGCCGCAGGCCAGCGCCAGCCCCAGCCAGAACCGACCGTCCAACCGCTGCCGCCACACCAGCCAGGCAAACAGAGCCACCCAGATCGGGGCCAGGTTGTTCAGCAGGGTGGCATTGGCAATGGTCGTGCGCTGAATGGCCGTGCTCCACACTGCGTGATCGGCGGCAGAAAACAGGCCGGCCAGAACAGGCAAAAGGTACCATCGCGGCGGCAAGGCCTGTCTTGGACGATGCAGCCCAAAAGCCGGCAGCAAAATCAGGGCGCCCAGGGCCATCCGATAAAACGACGTGACCGGGCCGGGCGCATCGGCCCAGCGCACAAATAGCGAAGACAAACTGAGACACAAAATGCCACAAAACAATGCCAGATACGGTAAATATCTTTTCACGATACACTTTTCCAAGAGCGGCCTGGGCAAGCCGCTCTTGCTTGCAAACCACTCTCGCTATTTGACCTCGATGCGATAAGGGGCCGCTTCCGATGTCCAGAGCGTCGCCCCCGAGACAATCAACACCGCGCGCTTGACCTGATCGCCCAATTCCAACTCGGCCCGGTTGTGGGCATCCAGAGTGATGCGACGCACCGTCGTCTGGGCGCCAAATTCCACCCACTGCACCACATAATGTTGCGGCACCTCGTTGGACGAGCGGATAAAACCGTCCACCGTCCACCCCGCGTCCAATGTCTCGGCATTGTCCGCCCAACCAATCTCTGGGATGGATATATCATCAACCAGCCAGCCGGATTGGTTCAGCCCTGGATCGCTGATATACCAGAAACGCAGCAAAATGACTTGCCCCGCAAACGCGCTCAGATCCACCTGCTCATTCAGCCAGCCGCCGCTCTTGCCGGTATAAGCGTGGCCCAGATTGGCCTTGTTGGGATCGTTTGAGGTGGTATATGTGCCAGGCAGCGTCTTCCACGTGCGCCCCTGATCGGTCGAAACGGCTACATAGGCATAATCAAAATCGCTTTCAATATCATACCACGTGGCAAAACGCAGCGTGGCCTTGCTCACTGACCGCAAATCTACCTGCCGGGTGAGGCTGCTGCTCAACATATTGCGGCGGTTCGACCACCAGGCCAGGCTCCCGCGCGGCGATGTGTCGGTTAATCGCACCGCCTCGCTGCCCTGAAAAATCACCCGCCGGCCGGCCGACGGCAAAATTTCAATATAATCGGCGCCAAACTGGCTGACCCAACTGGCCCACTCGCCCGACTTGTTCATCGTCGTGGTCAGGCGCGGCTGCCCGCTTCGACACAGAGCATAGTCATACCGCCCATTGTCCACCTGAGCATTTTGGATCACATTGGCGGCCACCCAATCGGCAAACACATCCGTAAAACGCGCCGAATGTCCGCCGGCACGCAGCAAGTTGTTAATGCTGTCAACGCCGTCAGATTTGTCGGCGGCCAGGCGACCGAACAACTCGTACCCGCCGTAATGCTCGCCCAAATAGCTGAGAAACAGCTTGCTGGCCGCATAATTGCGCAGACGGTCGTTGGGGTCTTCGGACCAGTTGGTCAGTTGAATGTCGGGATCGTTCCACAACTGCCAGCCGCCCAACACATCAGGATACCCGTTGATCTCTTCGGCCATCAACGACAGCCCCTCGTTGATCCACAACGTCTCGCTCAAATCCTGATTCCAGTGAATCATGTGCTGAAATTCGTGACTGAGCAGTTGGCCGAACTGATCGAGGTTGTTCAAATAGCTCTGCGTGACATAGATCATCTCACGCTCGTTGCTGTACCCCTTCATCTGGCGCGGATACTCGTCGGCGCTGCTAAAATAGCCGGCAATGCCAATCGGCATCTGGTCGGTGACCAGGATGGTCATGTGCGGGTCATTATCAATGCCGGGCATCCACTCGCTGCCAAAATAACGGCGGTTGTTAGAGTAAATTTTCGATTCAAAAAGATCGGCGGCCTGGCGCAATTTATCAGCATTGACCGATGTGCCTTGCGTGACATAGATATAGGCATGATCGGTCTTGATGCGCAGTTCGGCATCTACCTGCCAGTATCGCTGCGTCTGTTCGTCGCCCATCCAAAACGTGTGCACGTCGCCCACCTGATAATCGGGCGAATCGGCGCGCACCGGCCCGCGCACCGCCGGCCGACCAGCCGGGCCGACCAGCCAGCCGTGAATCAGCCAATAATCGGTATCGGTCGTCGGGGTGTCCTCGATCTGCCGCACAAGCGATTGGGCCAGACCGCCAGGCGGCAGGGAGCGAAAATCGGCTTGACTGGGGGGCGGTTGAGGGGTAGGTCTGAGCTGCGTCGTCACCACCCAGGCGCCGGCAGCCGTCATGACCGCGCAACAACATACACAAATAACCATCGTGGCCAGCAGCCCGCCGATCACGATCAGCACCGGCGTGATGGTCTGGCGTTGAGCTGTTCCTTGAGACATAGAGCCACCATCCTTTCGCGAACCATTCCAGGTTAGCACAGTAGACCGGCTCTATGGCGATGGGCAGGCGAGCAAAAAAACCGGCTAGTTATCCTGGCGGGGACGATATTGGATCGCTTCAGCCAGGTGAACCACCTGAATTGCCTCGTGTCCAGACAAATCGGCGATGGTGCGTGCCAGTTTCAAAATGCGGTGATAAGCTCGTGCGCTCATGTGGAGCTGCTGCATCGCCGTACGAACCAGAGCCGCGCCGCCCTGGTCAATCTGACAATAGGCGCGCACCTGAGCCGGCCCCATATCGGCGTTGCAGGCCAGGTTCGTGCCGGCAAATCGGCTTTGCTGCCGCTCACGGGCAGCCTCAACACGGGCACGGACGGCCGCGCTGGACTCGCCCAGGCGGCTGCCGGCCAACTTGTCATAATCTACCGGCGGCACCTGGATGTGGATATCAATCCGATCCATCAGGGGGCCGGAAATGCGCTTTTGGTAGCGGCTGATCATTTGCATCGAACAGGTGCAGGTTTGGGTAGAGCTGCCAAAATGGCCGCAGGGGCAGGGATTCATCGCCCCCAAGAACATAAAACTGGCCGGAAAGGTCAGCGTGCCAGAGGCGCGACTGATGGTGACAACGTGGTCTTCCATTGGCTGACGCAGAGTTTCCAGATTGCGCGTGCCAAATTCGGGCAGTTCATCCAGAAACAACACCCCGCGATGCGCCAGCGACACCTCGCCGGGGCGCGGCCAGTGTCCGCCCCCCACCAGGCCGGCGTGGCTGATGGTGTGATGTGGAGCGCGAAAGGGACGGTGCCGGATCAACGGCATATCGGCGGGAATCATATCGGCCACCGAATAGATGCGCGTCACCTCCAGGGCCTCGTCGAGCGACAGGCGGGGCAAAATGCCCGGCACCGAGCGGGCCAGCAGCGTCTTGCCGGCACCCGGCGGCCCCTGCATCAACAAGTTATGCCCGCCGGCCGCGGCCACCTCCAACGCCCGTTTGACGTGCTCCTGCCCCTTGATCTCTTGAAAATCGGTGACATAGGTGGGCAGATCGTCGGCGTCGAAAAACTGTTCGGCCTGATAAGGGGCAATGGGACTGATGCCCAGCAGATGGCTGACCAACCGCCCCAGCGTGGCCACGGGGTACACCGTCAGCCCTTGCACCAGGGCCGCTTCGGGCGCGTCGGACTGCGGCACATAGAGGGTGTTGATGCCTTCATGGCGCGCCTGGGCCGCCATCGGCAGCACGCCCTGCACGTGGCGCACACTGCCGTCCAACGACAATTCGCCGATGATCATGGCCGGACTTTCGAGGTGAAAAAGCTGCTCCGAGGCAACCAGCACACCGATGGCGATAGGCAGGTCATAGGCGGGGCCTTCTTTGCGCAGATCGGCGGGGGCCAGGTTGATGGTAATGCGCCCCTGGGGAAACTGCAAACCCGAATTTTTGATTGCCGAGCGCACCCGTTCGCCGGCTTCGCGCACGGCGGCGTCGGGCAGCCCCACCAGCATCCACGAGGGCAGGCCGCGCGAGATATCTACTTCAACCTGAATGGGCGCGCCTTCCAACCCCACAACGGCACAACTGGTGACTTGAGCGAGCATAGAGGGCATCCTTTGCGAGAGAGGTGGTCCGGGTTATCTCATCTCAAAAAACAGGGGAACGCCAGCTTTTTGATGGCTTGCATCCCAAGATATTGAGAGGGTACCAGGTTGTTATGATTGTACCTGAATTGACGAGGTTGTGCAAGTTTATCCGCCCCGGCCGCTGGGGTCCAGGCGAAAGCCATACCCGCGCACGGTGACGATATATTGACCATCCGGCTCGACCTCGGCCAGCCGCTCGCGCAAGCGGCGCACCAGGGCATCAATGGCCTGCTCGGTCACGCCATCCTTGTCCTCATCGCTCCACACCGCCGCCACCACCTGGTCTCGGCTAGACACGCGGCCGGCTTCTTGGGCCAGCAATTCCAGCAGACTGAACTGAGCCGGCGACAGTGGCGGCGTCACATCGCGGATGCCGATCCACACCTGGCGCGATTCGCGGTCCAGGCGCAATTCTTTGGAGGCGCGCACATCTTCTAGCGGCAGCGTGGCATCGGCGCCGATAAAGCGCAAACGCACACACAGGGCCAGTTGAACTTCGTCATTGTCTTGCAGCAAAACAGCCTCGCGCACCGGCTGCCCGTTCAAAAAAGTGCCATTCTTGCTGCCCAAATCGCGCAAAAAATAACGCCCCTGCTCGACAAAAATCTCGGCATGTCGCCGCGAAATCTGCCGGTCAGGAAACGCCACATCACATTCCTGGGCGGCGCTGACCCGCCCCAACACCACCGATGGCCCCGTCAAGGCGATCTTGGTTCCGGTCAGTTCGCCTTCTGTGACCATCAAAAAAACCTGCTCAGACGATTCCATTCCCATCTCCTTGTTTGACAAGAATGAGATTATGAGATAAATTTAGCCTGACAACGATCCATCTGTCCTGGCCTGCCCACGGCCCGATAGTTCATCTGTGTTGACGCCATCATGTATCCCAGTTTATCGAGGAGAAGACCCCCGTGTCTGGACTCTTGCCCACCGGGGTTGTTTTGCGATCCCGCTATAAAATTCTAGAGTTCATCAGCCAGGGTGGCATGGGCGCCATTTACAAGGCCGAGGACATGACTTTGGAAGGACGGATGTGCGCCGTCAAGGAAATGTGGACCGATGTCGAGTCCATTTCGGGGAGCATAGAGCAGGCCCAGGCGCAATTTCGTCGCGAAGCCAGCACCCTGGCCCGCCTCGATCACCCCAACCTGCCCAAAGTCTCGGATTATTTTTCGGAGCAGGGGCACGATTACCTGGTGATGGATTTTGTGCCGGGCGGCGACCTCAAAGAGTTGATGGATCAGGCGCGCCACGAAGGACGCATGCTGCCCGAACGCGATGTGTTGAACTGGGCGCGGCAAATTTTGGACGCCCTCGAATACCTGCACAACCAAAACCCGCCTGTGCTGCACCGCGACATCAAGCCGGCCAACATCAAACTCACCCCGTCCGGCACGATCAAACTGGTAGATTTTGGCCTGGTCAAGTTGATGACCCCCGACCAGGATCGCACCATCACAGTGCTACAAGGGCGCGGCACAGCCCAGTACACTCCCCTGGAGCAGTACGGCGGCGACAGCGGCCACACCGACGTTCGCTCGGATATTTACTCACTGGGCGCCACCCTGTATCACCTGCTCACCAATCAGCCACCTCTCGATGCCAAAAACCGCTTTTTGCAACCCAAAAGCCTGGTGCGCCCCGGCCAGCTCAACCCCGACATTTCCCCGCGTGTCGAGCGGGCCATCCTGCACGCCATCGCCATGCACCCCAACGAACGTCCGGTCAACATTGGCGAGTTGCGCAGCGAGTTGTTTTCCTCTCAGCCGCTTCAAGACCCTTTTGGGCTGATCCAGGACGATCAGGACAATGCCGAAATGGGCGAGCACTCCCTGGCCCCCCACCCACGACTGTGGGTCCCGGCTGTGCGCAAAAACGCCCTTTTGCTGCTGACCGCCCTGATCTTGCTGGTGGTGGCTCTGGTGGCCACCTTTCTCTCCCCCAGCCTGCCGCCGCTCTAAAATGATGACAAATTGGCCTTGCGGCGACGGACCGCTTCCCAAATCAGGACAATGCCCACTGCAAACAGACACCCCAGCGCAGTCGCAACCAAAGCGCCCCAATCTTGAGAGAGGTGGCGCGCCCCAATCACACCCGGTATGCCCATCGCATACAGATCATAGCCGATCAGCCCGCCGATCAGACACACCAACGCCCAGCGCAAAGCCTGCCCTACATCGCGCCCAAACCCCAACAAAACGGCAAAAGCAATGCCGGCCAGGCCAAACATCAAGATCAACGAGACAGACAACGTGCCGCCCTGTACGATTTTCACCGGCGCCGGCGTGGCCGTAGGCGTGATGGTGGGCGTGGCCGTGGGCGTATGGGTGGGCGTGGGCGTCAGAGTGGGCGTGGCTGTGGGCGTATGGGTGGGCGTGGCTGTGGGCGTATGGGTGGGCGTCGAAGTGGGCACCACCGTCTGAAAGCGCACCGACTCATCCTCTGGCACCTGAGCCAGTAGCTTGGCCCCCGAGCCCACTACCGATATTTCCAGGTTACCCACCCGGTTGAGAACATATTCGGTTGTGGCCACACCACCGACTGTCTGAGCCACCTGGCGCGTTTCGAGCTTTTCGTTGGGATAATAAAAGCGAAATTCGATCTGGGTGCCATCCGGCACGGAATGGCCGTTGCGATCCAGAATCACCGAGGTGTAAAGCTGCAATTTGTCGCCTTTTTTGTACTCTAGCGGCTGGCCCGCCCCATCGCCGCTGGGCTGAGGCCGCCCGGTCTGATAGACCTGGATCACCTGATTGGGATCTGGCTCCATTTGCAGGCCCAGGTTATAGCCAATGCCCGGCACGCTGACCGGCGAAACGCCCAATGGAGGAAATTCTTGAAACAAGGCGCGCACGGCGGCATTGACAAAAGCCGATGTTTTGCCATAGATACCGTAATAGGCCGACAACTTGCTCACTTCGGTGGTATCCAGGTAATACGGCGCGTTAAACGCCCACACCACCACCTTTTTCCCCAAAACCAGGTCTTCGCGCAGAGACAGCAACAATTTGAGGGCATCGGACTGGGCCGATTTTTCCATATCCACATCCAGCATGCCAAACAAGAGCCAGTCGGCCTGCTGAACCTGAGCCTGCAAAGCCGCCGTCCGTTGAGGATCGGATTGGGGCTGGAGCAAAAATTTCTTGAGATCATCAAAAGTGTAGGTCGAAATCAAGTCCGGGTTGATGCGCCCGCTGGCTCCCGGCCCATAGAGACGCACCAATGTCTGTTTGAGCGATTCGGGCGACAGCACATTTTCCACCGGACAGACCGGGCAGTCTTGGGTCTGACGGCTGTCTACAAAAAGCACCAGCCGATCATCCAGCGTCGGCGGCAAAGTCAGGCGGCCGGCCGAATCGGGATACAGCAGCGTCACCGCGTCTTGGGCAATGCGCGCCGCCTCGGCGCTGCCCTTGCCTAGCGTTCCGGCAGCACGCTTGAGGTCGGGCTGAGCCGACTCTGGCGTAAAATCGGGATAAAGACGATGCTTGAGCGTCAAAATGCGCCGCACCGCCCGATCCACGCGCTCTTGAAAGTCGGTCTCGTTCTCGTACTGTTCTTGAAAAAACTTGATCGTGTCAATGACATTGGCATAATGCGTAGTCCACTGACCATCTTGGGACAATTGGGACAGGAACAAGATGTCATTGCCGGCGATAAAAGCCTCGCGGGCGATATAGCGATGGTTGAACGTCTCGCGCGAATTGTAATACTTGCGCACGGCCGGGGCGCCCAGCGCCCCGCTGACCACTACCCCGCCCTGATCGCGCCATGAGGCCAGCCCGCTGAGCGTCATCAGGGCATGCATGGTAGCCGCATCAAAGCTGACCGGCTTGGTGGGCATACGCACGCCGCCAAACCGCACATGTGCCGTCATCAAAGCATCGGTGACACCCAACCGATCAATGGCAGTGGGCTGGGCCACGGCAAAAAACGGCACCAGTTCCAGACGGGTCAGTTCTTCCAACGATTTTTGCACTGTGGCCACATCTTGATTCACCCGCCGGTCGCTGCTGCCCAAACCTGGAAAGTGCTTGGACACCGTAGCCACCCGCCCGTTGCTGCCCACATGGATGCCGCGAATATAGGCACTGCCCATCAAACCTACCCAATACGGGTCGCCGCCAAAGCAGCGTGTGCCCAGATCGCCGGGCCGCTCCAGGTTGAGCTGCGACAGCACATCGAGCGACGGCCCCAGCAGCAGGTTAAAGCCCAACGCCTCTAGCTCGCGCCCGACAATCACCCCCACAGTGGCCGCATGACCGGTATTCCAGGTGGCGCCGATGGTCATATTGTTGGGAATGGCCGTCATACCAGAGCGCAAATGAGTGTACGGCGAACCGTCCCCCTCGTGTTCGACGCCGATCAGCAAAGGGATATAGTCCTTTTTGAGCTGAGTCATAGACAACAACCCGGTGCCGGTGATCGTCGTGGTGAGGCCAAACACCGGTTCGGGCAGGCGCGGGGTAGGCGTGGGTGTAGGCAGCGGGGTCGGCGTCAGGGTCGGGGTCAGCGCATCGGTTGGCGAGATCGCGGTCGTATCGGTGAGGGTCACGGTGAGGATGACGATGGGCGTGACCGTCGGCGTGATCACCGGGGTGGGAAGCGCGGGCAAAGCATCTACCGCCGCCCACTGCTGCAAGGCGCGATTGAGGGTCAACACCTGGGTGACCATAGTCTCATCATTGACCCAGTTCTGGTTGCTGGCTGACAGGTATACCCCGCCCACGCGGTAATTGACCAACAAATTGACCATCTCGGATCGGAGACTGACATCGCTGCCGCCCACTGTCACCAAAAAGAGCTGCCCCACCTTGTCGGCGGTGGTCATGCGCGCCATCAACTCGTCTACAAATTGATCGGCGGGCAGCGGCGGCCCCTCTTGGGCTGACGAGCGTGGGGCCACTCCCATCGGCAGCATCAGCAGCAGCCCGATGATCAGGATAACCCGCCACAGCAATTGATGTTTGAAAAGCATCCTTTCACCTCAAATTGCGCCAGAATCCCGGCTTGTATCGGCCAAGAGGGCGACGAGTTGCCGGGCCTGAGCCTGGCGTGAATAATGTCGCTCGACAAATTGCCGCCCGTTCAGGCCATATTGACGGCACACATCGGACTGCGCAGCCAGCAGTCGGATGGCCGCGGCCATTTCGCCGGCCGATTCGGGCGGCACAAACTCGCCGCCTTGCGCCTCGTGCAAAACCTGCCGCGCTTCGCCGTCAATGCTGAGCAGCACCGGGCAACCGCAGGCCCAGGCGTCAAACATCTTGGACGGCAGCGCGCCCTTGAACAACTCTAGACGACGCAGAGGGGCCAGGGCCAGGTTGGCCGCCGACAGACAGGCCGGCATCTGGTCGCGCGGTCGCGCCGGAAGCATGGTCACATTGGTCAAAGCCAACTCATCCTTGAGCCGCAGCAAGTCGGCCTTGCAAGGGCCGTCGCCGATCAAGACAAAATGGATGTGCGGCGCATCGGCCAGTTGTTGAGCCGCTTGCAGCACGGTTTCCAGCCCCTGCGCAATGCCGTGAATACCGGCATACAAGACCACAAAACGGTCATCCAGACCCCACTCGCGGCGCGCCTGCTGCCCGGCCTGCGGCTGCGGTTGAAACATGTCGGTATTAGCGCCATTGGGGATCAGAGCCAGCTTGTCGGCCGGAATGTCGCGCTCAATCAGCCGGTCGCGGATGCCTTGTGTCACCACCACCACCCGGCGAGCGCGACGGTAGCAACTCTCCTCCAGCCAGGTGGCCCAGCGAACAAAGCGCGGACTGCGCAACTCACCCAGCGCCACCGCCGATTCGGGCCACAGATCGCGCACTTCAAAGATCAGCGGAATACGTCGTAAAACACTCAAAAACAAGGCCGTCCCGCCAACAAACAGCGGCGGTGAAGTGGCATAGAGGGCATCATAGCGGCCGCGCGCCCAGAGCAGCCCGGCCAGGGCCGCGTTGATCATATAGCTAAGATAAAAGGCCATGCGCGTACGCATGGTCTTGACCGGCGAGGTTTTGACCCACACCCGAATCACGTCTATGCCGTCCAGCGATTCGCGCGTCCAAAAACGGCGGCGATATTCGGGCCGGATCACCCCTTCGGGATGGTTTGGCACTTCGGCGAGCATGGTGACATGATGCCCGGCGCCAACCAGGCCCATCGCCATCTCATAGGCGCGGGTTTGAGTGGCCCCCACTTCGGGGGGAAAATACTGGCTGAGATAGAGGATACGCATCAGATCAAAGATTGGCTCGTGGCATAAATTTGAGATACAAAAGGATTTCCTTGCTGCAACCGGTACAGTCGCCCCATGCGACAGAACCAAACAGCCGCACATCTTGCACACAGGCATGATCAGCCTGAACCTGGCGGGCAATCCGTTCGAGTTGTTAAATCAGTTAACCCCGGTTCAGCGAGATGATCCTGGCAGAACCGGATGATGTCTGCTGCAGCATTGTGTCTCCAAACGGATATTATTATTATACTCGCTCTGGCTATGCCTGACAAAGCCGATCTGCTGAAAAACCGGCTCACCACCAAGACACAGAGGACACAAAGAATTTCTAGCGAGCCAAAAGTATCGTAAACCTCGGTGTTCCTGATGTCCTTTGTGGTAAAAATAGACTTTTTCAGCGGCCTCCTAGAGACATCCGAGGTCCGGTTGAAAGACCTGCGCCCATCGTTCGACGATGAAAAAGCGAAAGAAAAACTCGCCGGAAAGCAAGGGGCGGCGACCGGCGCAAAAAGCATCAAACTGAGCGACAAGTTCTTGCACATTGACCAGGTGCGGCAGGAACAAAGCAGACTCGAAGGCTTGGCGAATGAGCTGTTGCAAAGCACGGCGAAACCACTCGTCTTCGGGCGCAGCAAAACCGATCTTGTCGCGGCGGCGAAGGATCATGTCGGGCATATAGCCGCGCCCGCCGCGCCGCAGACAATACTTGGTCCAGCCATCGCGCAGCTTGAGGTTGAGCGGCAGGCCGGCGACATATTCCACCAGGCGATAATCCAGAAACGGCACGCGCGATTCGCGCCCAAAAGCCATCGAGTTTTTGTCTTCGTAACGCAACAGCACCGGCAGGCTGAACCGGGTCAGGTCGGATTTGATGCGGGCGGCCAGCGTGCTTTCGACGCCAATGTTCAATGGTTCGGCCCTGAACGACGCGGCAAACGAGTCGCGCAACAGCCGGTCGGCGACTGATCTGGAGCCCATGCGCCGACCTTGCAGGTAACGCAGGCCGCGCCGCAGTTGCAGCGTTCGAAGCACATTCCAGTTGCCAAAATGCAAGAGCGACTCGCGCAGGCCGGCGCCAAACTGCCCCTGTCTGAGCAGAGTTTGGACATAAAAAGCGTAAAACTTGCGATAGCCCAACAACTGCTCGTCGGCGCCCTGTCCGTCCAACAAAACAATGATGCCCTTTTCACGAGCCAGGCGCATCACCTCCCACTGAGCATAGATGCTGGCGCCGGCAAATGGCTCTTCTTGATGCCAGATGAGTTGCGGCAGGTCCTCGATAAATTTCTGCGGCTGCGGAAAAACGCGCCAGGGCTGTGCGCCAGTCCATTGAACGGCCTGATCCATATAGCACTGCTCGTCAATGGCAGCGTTGGGATAGCAGGCCGAAAAGGTCTGCTGGCGCGGGCCGACCGAGACAGCCTGATTCTGGCGAATGAGCCGGGCAATCACCGACACCACCGCCGACGAATCCAGCCCGCCACTTAAACAAGACCCCACTGGCACATCACTCACCAGCCGCAGCTGCACCGCATCGGTGAACAATTCCCAAAAAGCCTGCGAGCGTCTTTCCACCTCACTGTCAGTCAACCGCGCCACCTCGTTGCTGACCTCAAAATCCCAGTATCTTTGGACCTGTGCCTGTCCATTCGGCTCAATCAGCATCCCATGAGCCGCAGGCAGTTTGTGGATTCCGGCAAAGAATGTTTCGTCGGTGTGATCGAGTACGCCCAGGGTGAGAAAGTCATAGAGCAGGCGATGATTGACGGTCGGAGTAGATTCCAGCGCGGCTAGAATGGCCTTGATCTCGGACGCAAAAATCAAGCGGCGCGCGTCACGGTAGAAATAGAGCGGCTTGACACCCATACGGTCGCGGGCCAAAAAAAGACGGCGTTGGCGACTGTCCCACAGTGCCAAGGCAAACATGCCATTCAGTCGGCTGAGGCACTCGCAGCCATATTCCTGGTAAGCGTGCAAAATCACTTCGGTGTCACTGTGCGATTTGAACTGATGGCCGCGTGCGACGAGTTCGGCGCGCAAGTCCAAATAGTTATAAATCTCGCCGTTGTAGACGATATGGGTCGAACCATCCGGCCCGGCCATCGGCTGATGTCCCCCTGGCGAAAGGTCAATGATGGACAGCCGGCGGTGTCCCAGCGCCAACGAGCCTTCCAGGTAAATATCCTGATCGTCCGGCCCGCGATGGCGAATGGCATCAGTCATCTTGTGGATTGTGTCGGCGGCGACGGGACTCGAGTCAAAGGTCAAAATGCCGGCAATACCGCACATAGCTCAGGCCATCTCTTGATAAATTTGCAACAGGGCGGCTTCGGCCGCCGACCAGTTGTATTTTTCTTGGGCAGCACAGTAAGCGTTGGCAGCCATCGTGGTATAAAGGGCGGGGTCGCGCAATTGTTCGATAGCTTGAGCCAAAACCCGTGGGGTCGGCTCTGGAACGACCAAACCACACTGCTCTTGACGCACAATGTGGGCAATTTCCCCCACATTGGTCGTTAACACCGGCTTGCCGGCCGCCAGCGCATTAAACAGCGCGTTGGGCGAGCTATATTGGGCATTGCGGTCGGCGGCATACATCCCATAATAGATCACGTCGGCCAGGCGGGTATAAGCGGGAACATGATTCTGCGGTACCCACCCCAGATAGCGCACACGAGGATGGGTGGGCAGCATCGCTTCGACCTGAGGCCGCTGTGGTCCATCGCCCAATAACAAGACAGTGGCCGCGTCAGTACATTCTGTGGCCTCGATCAGCGGAAGAATGGCGCGCATGCGAATAAAGCCGCCGATATAGGCCACCACAAACTCATCTGGCCGGAGACCGGGTTGGGCGCGGGTAATCGGCTGGTCAGCAACAAAATCGGCCAGTGGCTGATAGTTACCGACCACGACCACACGTCCACCCATTGCGGCAAACCGCTGTGCCAACAAATGCCCCACCGTAATCACCCGCACGGCGCGTCTGACCATCTGCCGCTCCAGCCACAACAGCCCGTAATAAATGACGCGATTGACTCGCAGGTCGAGAGTGGCTTCGGGATAGGCCTCATGGGCGTCAAAAATCCAGGGGATGTGATGGGTCCGGGCATACCAATAGCCGGGCAAGGCGGTGTCTAGGTCGTGACAATGGATAACGTCTGGCTTGAGCGCGGCCAGTTCGCGGAGTGCGGCCAGCCAAAAGCGCGGCAGATAGAGCAGTTGACGTGTGCCGACCCCATAGCTAGAGCGAACGACCAGCCGCCGCAACTCAAAACCATCTATTTGCTCTCGCGGCGCAAATTCGCCTTGCCGATCCCAGCAGATGACGGTGACGGCATGACCGGCCTGCGCCAGGCTGCGCGCCTCTTTGTGCACGCGTGGGTCGGGACGAAAGGGATTGGTGAGGAGCATGGCAATGCGCATAGGCGAATTAATTTCCTTCTTCAAGCTGTCAGCTCGTCAAAGATATTCACCAGTTGTCTGGTCAGGATGCCTCGTTCGAGCTGGGCCACATAAGCCGGGTCGGGCTTGAAATCCTTGAATTTACCCTGTCGCCAGTCATCAACAATGGTTCGGAGTTGCTGTTGCATTTGAACCGGATCATAGGACAAGATAAAACCGGCCCGAGCCTCTCGAATAATTCGAGCAATGTCGCCGTCTTCAGGAACAAGAGCCAGAATCGGTTTGCCAAGTCGTAGATAATCATACAACTTCATCATAGTCCACCGGGCAGTGGGTGGCATCAGAACCAACAAGAAATCGCTCCCCCCACCCAAAGCCATTGCCTTTTTCTGTGGAAGGTACAAAATACGCGTCAACCTATCGCTGTTAACATTTGGTACATTGACTCCCTGCCCGATCAGAATAACTTCACTTTCCTGACTCACCTGTCCCAAACCTTCAAACAGGGTCATAAATGGCTCGCGATATTGTTGATAGAAACTACCGAGATAGGTAACGGTCAACTTGTCCGGATAGAGTGCATAAGGCTTTAGATCTGCAAAATCCGACTCATCATAGCCATGATTGATCACCGTAATCGCGTCTTGAGAAATACTTTGCCAAGCACACAACTGCCGTTGTTGATCCCAGCAGCGAACCATAACCCGATCAGCATTTTCCAATAATCGGCGTTCGCCAGCCTGGATGCGATATGTTTGCCATGCTCGTAATGGCGAGATCAGGGCATCCAGCAGAAAGGTGTTGCCCGACCATAAATCGGCCATACCAACAATCCATGGAATTTTGAACTCTTGTTTGAGTTGCATGGCCACAAAGTGAGCCGTATAAGGGGGACCGTAGCTAAAAATCGCATCTATTTTTTGGCTGTGTATGATATTCCTGCTCTCTTGCAAGGCCGGCCCATACCAGCCTTTGAACGAGTCGGGAAAGTCCATGTTGATGCGCAGCCTGTTGAGCAAAGCTTGCAATCTTTTCGGTCTTTCTCTGTGCCCAACGCGATGAACCTCGACCCAGTCGGGAACCTGGGCCAGCGTGCTGTAATCTTTGGGATAGCTCACGGTGTCAGCCGCAGAAAGCACAGTGGCCTGCCAGCCGAGTTCGGGCAGATATTTGACAAATGATCCCATTGCCCGCCAGCCTCCCACCATCGGCGGGAACATGTAGTAGATGAATAGCAATCGCTTCACACGCTTACCTTTTTCTCAAAGAGCAAGATTCTCATATCGGTATGGCGGGCAGGAAACGGCGCCAGCAAATAATCGAACGGCAAAGCCATAGTCAGCACAATAGTTTTGATCATCATGTTGAGCCTGGATTTGAGGCGAGAGGGACTGCCGGGCAATAGCGCGGTTGATGAGGGAGCCATTTTGGAGCGGCCCTGTCTTCTAGCCAGCCGGGCGACTGTTTGATAAATGGTGCGATACAAACGAACGCCTATGCGGGGTAGTCCAAACTCGTAAACAAGCTGACAGCCTCGGCTTTCAAAAGCCTCGACATATTCTTGCCGTGAGCGCACAATCACATACGATGCAGGTAAACGGTCTTGGACGCAGAACGGCGCGAAATCCATCGTCATGATATGCCCGCCTGTTTTGGTCACGCGCAAAATGGCTTCGATAGCGCAGGCAAAGGTTTGTTCATCAATGATATGTTGCAGGACATTGATGCCAATGGATAGATCAAAGGATGCAGGCAAGAATCCGATATCTTGCACAGCAGCAGTAGTGGCCGCGACGTTAGGATAAACAGCAAACCTTTGCCGTACATGGCGAATGGTCTCGTCGCTGATGTCTATGGCAGTGATTTCTGGCTGTCCATGTTTCAAGAACGATTCGATCAGGTCGCCCGTGCCGCAACCAAAATCTAATATCTTGGTCTGATCATGGATAGTCACACCGGCCTGCACCAGAGTTTTCCCAATAGCCCTGATCCGCTGCGGCTGATCATAGGCATAGAGCATGCCATCTACTTCGCCAGTATGACCATATTTGCCAAATCGCTCATTCCAAAAAGATCGAGGTTGATACTCGTTGTTCATGTCGCTGAGGCTGCTCCCAACCGCAGATTTGCCAATAAACGTTGAGCTGCCTCGCGCAGTGTTTCCTCTTTTTTGGCAAAATTGAGCCGCACGCGGGTTTGTCCACCCGAACCGGCGTAAAAGCTCGATCCCGGCACCACGGCCACGCTAACCTGGCGCGCCATATATTCGGCAAAGGCACGGTCGAGACTCCACATTGCACTCCAGGCCGGATCGCGCCGCCATTCCATCCTGGCAAAGTCGGCCATCACATAATAGGCCCCTTGAGGCTGGCTGTAAGGCATGCCCATTTTGTCGAGCGTGCCGATCAAAACATCTCGCCGCGTTGTGTATTGAGCGCGCATATCGGCGTAATAGCTTTCGGGCAAGCCCAATGCAACAATGCCGGCGGCTTGAAAGGGCGCAGGAGCGCATACGGTCAAATAATCGTGCACCTTGCGGACGAGGGCAGTCAGGTGCGGTGCAGCCACAATCCAACCCACGCGCCAGCCGGTGACGGCATAGGTCTTGCCCAACCCGCTGATGGTGACAGTGCGATCACGCATCCCATCCACGCTGCCGATGCTGATATGCTGACGACCATCGTACAAGATGTGTTCGTAAATTTCATCGGTGACGGCAATGACATCAAATTCCTGGCACAGGTTGGCAATGACGCTCAACTCAGCCTGGGTAAAAACGCGCCCGGTGGGATTGTGCGGGGTGTTGATCAGAATCAGCCGCGTTCGCTCGTTAAAAGCAGCGCGCAATTCGTCAGGATCAAATGAATATTCTGGTTCGCGCAGCGGAACAAAGCGAGGAAAAGCACCCGCCATCCGGCAATCTGGCACATAGTTTTCATACCAGGGTTCAAGGATGATAACCTCGTCGCCCGACTCGGTGAGCGCCAGGATGGTAGACATGATCGCCTCACTGACGCCGCACGTGACCGTGACCCCGGTTTCTGGATCGGCTGGGATGTGATTGTAACGGGCCGACTTGGCAGCGATAGCCTCACGAAACTCGGGCGAGCCGAACGGAAAGGTATATTGATTGTCGCCACTTTGAATGGCAGCCACCGCTGCCGCCAACACAGCCGGCGGCGAATCGAAATCCGGCAGCCCTTGCGAAAGATTGACCGCGTTCGTTTCGTCTCCCAATCGTGTCATTTCGCGAATAACAGACTCCTGGAACGGTTGCGTGCGGCGTGAAAGCGGTTTCATGCCCCTTCTCCTCTATGCATAAAATTGGCGGATGATTTGAATGACATAGGCTACATTTTCATCGCCGATTTCAGGGTTCATCGGCAGTGAAATGACCTCGCGGCAAATTGCCTCGGTTTCAGGCAAATGATGCTCCCCCAATTCCAACCCTCTATGTTCCCACATCGGTTTGGGCCAGTGAACCAGCGTTTCTACGCCATTCTCTTTGAGATACTGTCGCAACTCGTCGCGTCGCTGAGCGCGGATGACATAGTTCTGATAAATGTCATAATATGCTTCGCCCGGAAAATGTGGCAGACGCAAATCGCCCACACCTGCCAGCCCTTGACGATACAACTCGGCCACCTGACGACGACGTTCCAGCCAACCGGGCAGGTGACGTAATTTTACATCCAACACAGCCGCCTGGAGGTTGTCCAGCAGACAGGTAAAACCATGATAGTGATATTCGCCCGTCTCTCGATCTTCGCCGTTGTAACGCAGACGCGCCACCTTGATCGCAATTTCCTCATTGTCAGTGGTGATGGCACCGGCATCGCCCAAAGCACCCAGCACTTTGAACGGATAAAAGCTAAAGCAGCCGGTCAGACCAAAAGAACCAGCCTTTTTGCCCTTGTAGGTTGCACCCAAAGCCTGTGCCGCATCTTCGATGATCATCAAGTTGTGTTTTTCGGCCAGCGCCATCAGCCGGCCCATATCGCACAGGCGACCGTTTAGATGCACCGGCATCACGGCGCGGGTGCAGGGCGTGATGGCTCGCTCGCAGGCGTCCATATCCATGTTGTAATCCTCGGTCACATCCACCAGCACCGGTTTGGCGCCAACCAACACGATGGCCGAAACGCTGGCGACGAATGTGTGCGCCGGCACAATGACCTCATCACCTGGTCCAACACCGGCAGCAATGAGTGAAAGATGCAGGGCGTGAAAGCCGCTGTTGAGTCCTACAGCATAGCGTGTGCCTGCAAAAGCGGCCAGATTTTTCTCAAACTGCTTCAAATCCTTGCGATAAATCAAGTCACCTCGTGCCAGGACATCTTGTATGGTCGAATCAATCTCTGATTTGAGCCGTTGATAGTGAACATCAGGTTCTACAAAGCGTGCTTGATATGCCATTTCCAATTCTCCTCATTATTTCTTGTGCGCTCAGACACGCCGGCGCGACCACTCAACCACCTGTTTTGTCGCCTGAACCAAATCGGCGACTGTGGGGTAATATACTTTTTCCAGCGACGAACTCATCGGTGCGGGGGTATCAGGCAATGTCACTCGAACAATAGGCGATTTTAGATACTCAAAGCCGTCGCTGGCGACACGCGCTGCCACCTCAGCCGCAAACCCACAGGTTAACCAGGCTGTATCTGCCACAATCAGCCGCCCGGTCTTGGCCACAGAAGCAAAAAGAGTTGCTTCGTCCAGCGGTTTGAGCGAGCGCAGGTCAATCACCTCGGCATCTATGCCCATTTGCGCCAATTCTTGAGCGGCCCGCATGGCCTGAACCGACATCCATGAAATCGCTGCGATGGTCACATCGCGCCCAACCCGCCGAATGGCCGCTTTACCAACGGGGACCTGGTAAGGTTCTGTCGGCACCTGGTCGGTTTCGTTGTATAACCAGCGGTCGTCAATATAGATAACCGGATTATCATCCTGGATGCTGGCAATCAACAGCCCTTTGGCGTCAAAAGCCGTGCTGGGCATCACCACCTTGAGACCAGGAATGTGCGCGTACATGGCCTGAAATGCCTGTGAGTGTTGTGCGGCCTGCTCACCGCCACGATTGATGATAGGGCGAATCACAATCGGCACGCTGACCTTGCCACCAAACATATAATGCCAGTTGGATGCCTGATTGATGATCGGCTCAATGGCCAGCAGAGCAAAATCCATACGCGGATGAATGACCACCGGCCGCATGCCAGCCAGGGCCGCGCCAATGGCCGCACCGGTGATAGCATTTTCCGAAACCGGTGTATCAAAGACACGCTCCGGCCCAAATCGATCCATAAGGCCGACAGTGGTATTGCCCACATACCACGGGCTGTTGACGCCCTGGCCCAAGAGAAACACCGACTCGTCTACTTCCATCATCTGACGTAAAGCTTCGTTGATCGCCAGCCCGTAACCAAGTTCTCTAGGCATCGAGCAGCTCCTGTTTTGTTCTAAACACATAGTCGGTCAATGTGATCGGATCGGGCAGCGGGCATGTCCGGGCAAAGGCGATGGCCTCGGCCACCTGATCGGCAATCTGACGACGCAGGTCACTCGGTTCCGCTTCGGTCAGCACATGATGGTCCAGCAATTGCCTCTCCAGCAATTTGATCGGACAGCGAGCCACCCATTCATCCAACTCTTCCCGACTACGCAGTCCCTTGTCCAGATCGTAATTCGGCCCCACATGCCCGCGCCAGCGATATGTCCTACATTCGATAAATGAAGGCCCCTGGCCCCGACGAGCGCGCTCGATGGCCTGCTCAGCCGCTCGATACACGGCCAACACATCGTTGCCATCAATACAACAGGTCGACATGCAATGGGCAACGGCGAGTTCGGTCAGATTGTCTGCCGGGCGACGGTCTCGAATATGAACATGGCTGGAATACAGATTGTTTTCGCACACAAAAATAACCGGTGCTTTTTTGAGCGCAGCGATATTCAATGATTCATAAAAGACACCCTCTTCGGTTGCGCCATCGCCGAAAAAAGTCACGGCAACCTGAGACGTGCCTCGCATCGCAAATGCCATTGCCGCGCCTACGGCCAGCGGAATGCCGGCGGCCACCATCGCCGAAGTGCCCATCAGCCCAATCTCCGGCGCAACCACGTGCATCGAACCGCCACGTCCCTTGGAACAACCAGCCTCTTTGCCCCAAATCTCGGCCATCATCTGCTTCAGGTCACCGCCTTTGGCAAGATAGTGACCATGTGAACGATGATTGCCAAAAATATAGTCATCGGTTCGCAGAGCCTGGCACACTCCGACCGCGACAGCCTCTTCGCCAATATACAAATGAACCGGGCATTTGATCTCTCCGGCGGCTACCAGGTCGGCCAGACATTCTTCAGCCTGGCGGATTTTGAGCATCTCGACATACATCGAGCGTAACAAGTCTGGCGATACCGCGTCGTTCATATTTTGTGCCTCACTCAATCTTGATTCGTTCTTCGAAACCGTATTTCTTGTACCACTCGACAAATGTCTGCAACCCTTCTTTGAATTCAAATTGAGGCTGCCAGCCCAAGAGCTGCCCGGCGCGGCCGGCATCGGCGATCAGCCGCTTGACCTCGCCGATTCGGGGGCCGACATGAACCGGTTCTACCTTGCCTTTTTTGTCGCACAAATCAATAATCATGTTGGCCAGGTCGAGAATGCTGATTTCGCTGCCGGTGCCCAGGTTAATCGGCTCGGTGAGTGGCTCGGGATGCTGGAGGATCAGATCATAGGCACCTACAGTATCCTGGACATACGTATAATCTCGTGTTTGTAATCCGCTACCATAGATGATGGGCGGCATTTCACTCAAAACGCGACGGGTGAAAATCGAAATGACACCGCCGTAACCCAGGTCGCGCTGGCGCGGGCCAAAAATGTTGAACGAACGCACAATGGCAATGTTCATACCATAAGTGCGAATGTAGGCATAGCACATCCTGTCGGCAGCAATCTTGCTGGCGCCATAAGGGTGTGGCGCATTGAGGGGATGCTCTTCGTTGATCGGCACATAAAGCGCCGAGCCATAAACCTCACTGGTTGAGGCATGAATCACCTTTTTGATGTCATAGATGCGCGCTGCTTCCAGGATATTTTGCGTGCCTAACACATTTACTTCAAAGGTCAGGCGAGGTTCGATATATGACCGATCCACATGAACCTGGGCGGCCAGATGAAACACCACGTCCACACCAGGCATCAGCTTTTCCAACAGATCAAAATCGCGCACATCGCCCTTAATCAGCTTGAAATTGCGATAATCGAGCAAATGCCTGACGTTCACCAGGTTGCCGCTCATAAAATTATCCAAACAAATGACAGTATGTCCTTCGCTGGTGTATTTTTCACAGAGATGGCTGCCCACAAAGCCAGCTCCACCTGTGATCAAAATCTTCATAACTGACGCTCCTTTGCCAATTGAGTATAAATGCGTTCGACCTTGGCCATCTCTTGATGATAGCTGTTTCGTTCCTGGATGACGCCTCGATTGATTTGCCCCCACCTGGTCCGCAAATCTTGATTTTGAAGCAAATGAACCACCTTTTCGGCCAGGGCGGCCGGGTTTTGGAGCGGAATCAAAAAGCCACCTGCTCCATCTTGGACCCACTCTCTGTTGTCACCAAAGTCGGTAATCACCACCGGCAAGCCACAAGCCATTGCCTCGGCGGTACTGGCGGCCAATCCCGCATCGGAGAGTGATGTAGATACATACACATCGGCTGAGGCCAGATAGCGCGGCAGGTCGCCAGCAGGAATTGGGCCAACAAACAAAACCCGTTCGGAGACCCCCAGAGAACAAGCCAGCTTTTCAAGCTGGTCACGCTGTTCGCCGCCGCCGGCAATGACGAACCTGGCTTGTGGAACCTGACCTGAAATAGTCGGGATGGCTCGGACCAGCGACTCGACATCATACAATGGCCTCAGGTTACGCAACGAGATCACAATCTGAGCCTGGGCATCTAGATGCAATTGCTCTTTTAGCTGTGCATCGCGCCTTTCAGGTGAAAACCGTTGTGTGTCTGTGCCAAAGTAGATGATGGCTATTTTGTCGCCTGCGGCCCCCAATTCGACCATTTTTTCGACAAGGTGTTGCGCATCACAGGTGATATAGTCGGCCCGCTTGAGTGCATACTTGACGCCCCATTTTATCAGGCGAGATTTTTGAGGCGCAATCAAAATATCGGATCCCCATGCGGTGAGAACGAGCGGATGAAAGCCAGATAACGCGGCCAGAAATCCGTTATCAGAAACGGAATGAGCATGCACCACATCGGGCGCCAACCGCTGAACGATTCTATTGACTTGAAACATCACTGATACAAGATTGAATCCCCGCAACATACTGCGGATTCGGGCAGAAAATTGTACCTTGCCAATTCCTCGCACCACATCAAGATGGTATAGTGAAACGTTGGGAAGGATCTCACCGGTAGGGTTGAGGGAAATTAGATGAACATCATGTCCTTGATCGGCAAAGTACTGAACCCATCTTTGGGTGTGAATAGATGATGCATCAGCCAAATAGCAAATTTTCATCTCACACCTGTGCTACGAGTCTTGCGACTGACTATCCAATAGAAAAAGATCGAAATAACCCAAATGACCGAATACGCGATGCTCGAAGCAATCGAAGCCCCCAAGACACCGTAGCGCGGAATAAGCCCCAGATCCAAAACAATGGTCAAAACAAGCGCGATGCCCGAGGTGATCGAGTTATAATGTGGATAGCCGCGCCCGGCAATTTCATTTGTCAATACTTTGGCAGCGCCAAGCAACACAATGCCGGGCAACAAGGCCAACATAGGAATATACGCATCCAAAAAGGCTGCCGAGTAGACCAGTGTAATGAGAGGACGCCCCAGAATCGCCAGACCCACTGCACCTAGCATTGTTATCACCAACACCGTAGCAAAAATGCGCGGTGTGAATTGATTCAGTGTCTCCGGTTTGGTAGCCGCAGCTTTGGGAAAAATGACAAATCCTACTGCGTTGGGAAGGTTCCAGAGCAGTTCAGCAAACCGCGCAGACACAGTATAAATGCCCACACTGGCCGGATTTAAGAAATAGTTGACCAAAATCATATCTAAACGATAGTTAAAAAACTGTAAAATGTTGCCGATATATCCTTTCATGCCAAAAGAAAGAGTTTGCTGCATCACCGTCCGATCCCAACGAGGCCTGAAAACACACCCCTCTCGACGCAATACAACGCTTAACAAGACCAGATTGATCAGTGTAGACCCCAAAAAAGCCAGCAACGCTCCTGCCGCGCCAAACCGCAAACCGATCAACAAAATAGATGTCAATACCAGATTCAACATACTCTGGATGATATTGAGAATGTTGAGCATAACAATGCGCTGTAATCCTTGCAAAAGACCATTCAAAAAGCCAATAAGCAAAGATAGAGGCAAGCTGACCATCCCCAAAATAACCAACCAGAGTGGAACACCAGGCACCAGCTTTTCCAGCCAGCCGGTGAAAACAAGTATGACCATCGCCAAGATACCCAGAGCGGTTGCAGGTATGACCAAAGCAATTGAATTGACCGTCAATGTGCAGGGATCGATCTGTTTCGAGCCGGCAAAATAGACATTGGCGACACCCAGCCCACCGTTCAAAAAAAGACCCAGCATGCCAGGGATCAGCAGAGCCAAAGCCACTACACCTTTTCCTTCTGGACCCAGCCAACGGGCAATAACGGCAGCCTGAATGATATTCAATATCAAGACAAGAACCTGCACCGTAAACGTCGAGGCCACATTTTTAGCGAACGTGCTGCGGGTCAGGCGACCGACAACTCGCCGAAATGACTGATAGGCATTAGTGTGGAGCATCGGCTGCTAACCTGGAGACAATGATCAAACCATCCCCCCAAAAAGGAGTGCAGCGATATAAAAACGACACCAAAAATCGTTTGGGAAGCGATTTGAAATAGCGAACAATCAATTTCATCCATAAAGGTGGCAATCCGCCAGGTTGCTTCATACGACCGGACACCATCTCTGGTGTAGCCGGTCTAGATATTCGCTTAAATTTTGAGGGAAAGAGATTGTAAAGCTGGAATGAATAAACGTATAACTGCTGAATCTCAAAACCATTTTTCCGAAACAAATTTGTGACCGTTTGGTACGAAAACCAATAGTTGTGATCGGGGTGAATATACTCGATACCTCGCAAAAGCCATAAAAGTGTATCAACTCTAAAGGCATTGGGCACCGTAACGATCAACTCGGTACGAGAAGGAATCATCAACTTTTTCACCGAGTCTAAAAACTGACCTGGATTTTGCAGATGTTCGACCACCTCGCTGGCGACAATGAGATCCCAGTCTACACCTCGTAATTCTTCCAACTCATCCAATCGGCAAATATCGCCGACGACAAGATGATCAAAGCCCTGGCTGCGCAAAAAAGCAATGCCTTCGGCGTCAATATCTACGCCCCACAACTCGCTGGCGACTACAGCCAGCTTTTGGTGCATCAAATCATGCTGCGCAAACCTTTCACGTAACAGGCCCGAGTCAACACAGCCGAGATGCAAGACCCGTCTGCCTGTGCTGCGAGTGATAATGATGCTTTCTCGATCGTTCAAGATCGGAACCTGAGGAAGAACAATATATGGATTCATCTTGTCAGACAATCTAGATAAATGGAATGTAATAGTTTGCCGACCGACTCTTGACTGTAACGTGCAGCCTTGTGTGCAATCGTGTGGCGATCAAATCTATCCAGAGATTCTAGCATTTGACCAATGGCGTGGGATAAACTACCAACGTCTTGAGGCGGCACAAGGATGCCCGTCTCTCGATCAACTATCTCGGGAATACCTCCAACCTGTGTAGAAACAATCGGCAACCCGCTGGCCATTGCCTCAATCAACACACAAGGTAGATTTTCCCAAAAGCTTGGCAGCACAAAAAGATCGGCCTGGCGCATAAACTCAGCCACCTCACTCTTGGTCCGCAAACCATAAAAAGTAACTCGCTCACCAAGTCGCAGATCAACCGACATTTGTTCATATTCTGCCCGGTTAGGCCCATCCCCCACAATATCTAGACACCAGTCCTGAGATGATAGTCGGGCCACAGCCTGCAAAAGGAAAGGGATGCCTTTGACGGGAATCAGCGATCCTACAAACACAAGTCGCTTGAGCGAGGAATCGGATCGAGGGCCAGGAGCAAAAAGCCCGGTGTCAACAACATTGGGGACCAGAGAAAAACGAGCCCGAATGCCATAGCGTTCTATTGCCTGTTGTAGCGCATCACTCACCGGCAAAATTCGATCAGCCCCCTGGAACGCCAGACGAGCCATCCACACTTGCTTGGGAGAAAGCAATTGGCGCGGAAAAGCCGTGCTGTGTTCGGTAATAATGACCGGAATATGGTTGAGCCGGCCCAATATCACAGCCGACAAACCGGCATCGTAAACGTGAGCGTGAATAATGTGAGGACTGAACCCGTTACGCACAAGGTGACGAAAAGTTCGCAAGACACTTTTGAGGTGGAGCGGAAAAGAGGTATGCGGAATGGGGGAGGGTTTGTGCCAGACCCGCCATGTAGGGATACCTTGGGTGAGGTTTTCATCGGTTTCTCGCTCCATGTGCCCAAATTTGGAGAGATTTGCTTTTGCCCCACATAAATGTAGCACCACCACATCATCATACAATTTAACCGCTTGGGCATGTTCGCGGACAAATACCCCTCCCACAGACAGTTCTTTTGTAGGATACCATGAAGTAATGAACAGCACCTTCAAACGTTCTGTCATTTCTATTGCTGCAAGATTTCCTGTACCGGTCACAATGCCTCTTCCCTCAATACCCGGGTGATTCGCTCTGCCATCCGACTATCCCCATACAACATCGGACGACTCTCCGACGCCACAAACTCCCGCGCCGCTGCGATGATTTTCAAGGGATCTGCTCCCACCAGCACATTCCACCCGGCCAGCACCGTCTCCACCCACTCGGTCTCATCGCGCAGCGTCACGCACGGCACGCCCAGCCAGTATGCCTCTTTCTGGATGCCGCCGGAATCGGTCAGGATCATTTTTGCGGATTGTTCAAGCATCACCATGTCCAGGTACCCGACCGGTTCGATCATCCTTACGTTGGCAGCCGGCGGCAGGCGGCAGGCGGCAAGTTGGTTGCGCGTGCGCGGATGGACGGGAAAGACGATGGTTTCGCCAATTTCGGTAAATGCTTGCCAAATGTTGCGCAGGCGCGTTTCGTCGTCCGTATTTTCGGCGCGATGAACCGTAGCCAGCAAAAAGCCTTTTTCGGCCAGCCCCAACTGCACCAGAATATCCGAGCGGTGTCTGGCGCGTTCGGTAGCAAACGCCAGCGCATCGGCCATCACATCGCCGACCAGGTGAACGCCGTGCGTGATGCCTTCCTTTGCCAGATTGTCTACTGCCGTCTGGCTGGGACACAGCAACAAATCCGACACGTGATCGGTCACCACGCGATTGATTTCTTCGGGCATGCGGCGATTGAAACTGCGCAGCCCCGCCTCGACATGCGCAACCTTGACGTGCAGCTTGGTCGCTGCCAGCGCGCCGGCCAGGGTCGAGTTGGTATCGCCATAGACCAGCAACCAATCCGGCTTTTCAGTCAGCAGCACCTGCTCGATGCCGGTCAGCATCGCCGCCGTCTGTGCCCCATGCGAGCCAGAACCGACCCCCAGGTTCCAGGCCGGCTCTGGAATATCCAACTCGTCAAAAAACAGCGCCGACATGTTGTAATCGTAATGCTGACCCGTGTGGATCAGCTTTTCATCCACACCCTGCGCCCGCAACGCCCGGCTCACTGGCGCCGCCTTGACGAACTGCGGCCTTGCTCCTACTACCGTGATGACCTTCACAAGCTTTCCTCATCCTTCGCCAGTACAAGCAAAAAATCTATATAACCGCCCAAGTCTTTGTGAATGGGAGGTTGCACCCTTTCATACACCGATCTCATACGTCTGCTGAATACTATCAAGCGCAGCCTGGCCTTGCTGAATCTCTCCGACGAGCAGCAATAATCCAGCTTTTGGCATAGACGACCTTTCCTTTCGCCGCAATTGCTTTTTGAAAAGCAGGCCGAACGTCTTCCCAACGGACCAGATCCAGCGGAAAGTCGGTCATACTTTCGGCGTCGCCTAACAATTGCAAAAACAAGACAGAATCAACTCCTGCAACGGCCAGATCAATGTCCGATGCTTCTGAAAAATGCGCCGGTTCTAAAACCGATCTCCATTGAATCACTTGCTGAGAATCATATTGGCGAATGATCATCTCGACAATCTGTTGCGCATCCGTCTGAGCTTTTTGCCATAGTCCGAGGCATTTAGCCTAACTTATGCGCAACCACAAGCATAAGCGCTTGTGGAGTTAAAAACCGA
>CAYVBK010000019.1:0-91254 GCA_964449465.1 uncultured Anaerolineae bacterium | reverse complement strand
AGGATGTTGCCGATCTGCTCGCGGAAATACACTTCAACGGCCATTGTTTCCTCCTCGTAAGAATTTGCGAATCTGGTGGACCAGCTCGTTTACCTGTGTGTCGGATTGAGTCAGCACCACATAGTCGGACAGTGCGCGAAAGCGCGTCCGCGGTGGCAGGTTGTCATCTTGGGTCTGTGCCAGCAGTGCCAGCAAGTCGTCTGGGGTGATCGGCTGCAGGCCCAGTTTGATGGCGAGTCGGCGTAGTGGGTTCATCAGGCTGCCCCCTCTGCCAGACTGAGCAGGCGGGCACAGGCTCCCAGCACGGCCTGGGCGCCGACCATCTCGGCCAGACGGTCGACCAGGGCGTGCTGGGCGCGGGCGGCACAGCGCTGCGCCGGGCCGATGCCGTGTGCCTGCTGCCACAAACGAACCTCGGCGGCGGTGGCCGGGTTCAGGCGAGCCTCGAAGCGGGTGCCATCGGCGCAAGGGGTCGCACCACAGGTTGGGGCGCGCCTCGCCGACACAGATCGTTTGACACCCTGACCACATCGGGGCATAATAGGGCCTATCCCCCAAGATTGTTGCTTTTCGAGCAAGGATTTCATTTCGGGCGGCCAAGCCCTGTTCAGTTCCGACTCATTCGGGATAGGGGTATGGGTTGAAAGGAGGCACAAAATGAGCCGTATCCGTTGGCAAGAGCGCGTTGTGATCGCGCCGGACCTCCACCACGGCGATCCGTGCATCAAAGGCACGCGCATCCCGGTATCGATGATCATCGGCAGCCTGGCCGATGGGATGACCTGGGAAGAAGTAAGAGCCGCGTTTCCGCAGCTATCAAGCGAGGACATTCAGGCTGCTTTGGCCTATGCAGCCGAGTTGATCCATCAAGACATCCTGGCCCCGTTGACCGCGTCGGGAGTGGCGTATGCGTATCAAGGTGGATGAAGACTTGCCCCAGGCAGTCGCGCAGATGCTTCGCCGGCTGGGGCATCAGGCCGTTACCGTTGTCAAGCAGGAGATGGGCGGCACAAAAGACCCTGCGCTGTGGCAGGTCGTTCAGACCGAGCAGCGGTTCCTGGTAACGGCCGACAAGGGTTTTGCTGATGTTCGACGTTATGTGCCGGGAACGCATGCTGGCGTTTTGCTGCTGCGTCCCGATCAGGATGGCATCAGGCCGGTGATCGAGCTTTTGGAGCAGGTTTTGGCCAGTTATGATCTGGAGGCGCTGGCGGGGGCGGTGACCGTCGTGACGCCGCGAGGGGTGCGCATTCGTCAAAGCGCGTGAGTTCGGCGTGCCCAACGTCGTATCTATACCCTGTTGATTTGCAGGAACTCGTGCCTGGTTATTTGAGCGTTATACCGCATCCGGCCTGGCGGCATGAGTATTTGGACATGGCTTCTGAAAACAGAGATAGATTCAGTATCAATTTTGAAGAGAGAGGACAGGCGCGGGGAGATGGTTTCTGTGGCTATCAGAGCGTCACAATGATCTGGCAATGTACGGACTCAAGTCTCACGTATCCATGATGAGACCACTTTCAAACCCCATTTGCCCCTCACAGTCTGCGGTAGACAAACCGGCAGAAAAGATGTATACTATCTCTAGTATTCTTTTTTTTAGTCTGACACATCAGGAGGTCAAAATGAAACGAGCTGTCTATGGGGGGCTGGTTTGTTTGCTGCTGGTGATGCTAAGCGGGTCTGCAATTTGGGCTGCGCCGCCGGCAGTCAGCGGGCGCATCCATGTGGTTTCCTGGGGCGAAAATCTCATCCGCATTGCCGCCCAATACGGCGTCTCGGTTGAAGCGATTATGGCGGCCAACGGCCTGGCTAATCCCAACCGCATTTACGCCGGCCAACGATTGATCATTCCGAGGGGAACAAGTCAAACGCCAGGGGGGACGCTCGACGGTGCCGTGTATACGGTCGCTTTGGGCGATACGCTTTCCGGGATTGCCTGGCGTTACGGGGTCAGTGTGACGGCCCTCGTCCAGGCCAACAATTTACTCAACCCCAACTATATCTATGCCGGGCAAAAACTGGTCATTCCGGGTACGACAGTCCAACCGGCGCCACCGACAGATCCATCATCCGACTGTGCCTGGTACACCGTGCGCCCCGGCGACACCCTGGCCGCCATCGCATTTCGCTATCGGACGACGGTGTGGGCCATTGTCAATGCCAACAAACTGCGCGACCCCAACCTGATCCTGGTGGGGCAACGCATCTGCATCCCGCCCACCGGCACGCTGCCGCCGGCCACTCCATCCGCTACACCGTCAGTCACACCGTCGGTTACACCGACTACTACTCTGTCGGTCACGCCATCGCTGACGCCTCGCCCCACCGTTCTGCCCTCCGACAATCCAGGCTGCGATCACCTGACCTGGCCCAAAAAAGGCGCCGTTCTGTCTGGCCTGGTCAAAGTAACTGGTACGGCCAGACTGAGCAACATGTGGTACTACAAGCTCGAATTTCGCCAGGACGGCCTGGACAACTGGCATTATGTCACCGGCGGAGAAAAGCCGGTGGAGAACGGCTTGCTCGGCGAATGGAACACCCGCCAGGTGAGCAATGGGCGATATATCTTTCGCCTGGTGGTGGTAGATTCGACCGGCAATTACCCACCGCCTTGCGAAGTGCCGGTCACGATCAAAAACTGATCAGAGCCAGGTGAACCAGGTTGTGGATAAATTACCACAACCTGGTTTTTTTATGCGGCGCCAAACTGCTTTCTATACAGGTCGGCATAGAATGGACAGGTTTCCAACAACTCGGGATGAGTGCCTGCTGCGGCGATGCGTCCATCGCGGATCACCAGAATCGAGTTGGCGCGTTCGATGGTAGACAGACGATGGGCGATGATCAGGGTGGTGCGGTCGCGCATCAACCGCTCCAGGGCGTCTTGCACCCGCCGCTCCGAGTGCGTGTCCAGCGCCGAGGTAGCCTCATCCAGGATCAAGATGGCCGGGTTTTTCAAAAAAGCGCGGGCGATGGCAATCCGCTGCTTTTGACCGCCAGACAGCCGCGCACCGCGCTCGCCGCCCAGCGTGTGGTAACCCTGTTCCAGTTCGACAATAAACTCGTGGGCGTTGGCCAGGCGGGCCGCCTGTTCAACCTCTTGAGCAGTGGCCTGGGGACGGCCGCAGGCAATGTTGTCATAGAGGCTCATATCAAACAAAAAAGTCTCTTGCGGTACAACGGCGATCTGGCTGCGCAGAAATTCCAGGTCATAGCTTCGTATATCCACTTGATCAATTTGCACCGACCCGACTGTTGGATCATAAAAACGGGGGATGAGCTTGATCAATGTAGATTTGCCCACGCCGCTAGGCCCCACCAAAGCCACCGTCTGCCCCGGCGATACGGCAAAAGAGATGTCTTGCAAGATATCTTTGCGACCATCATACGAAAACGACACATGCTCAAACTCAATCCGCCCGGACAGCGAGTCGCCGGTCAGAGCATTGGACGGACTGGCAATGGTCGTGGGTGCGTTGAGAATGTCCGAGATGCGCTCAAATGCAGCGGCCGCCTTGTTGATTTCGACATAGATGCCCGACAGCATCGCCAGGGGGCCGGCGATCATTTCCGAATACAAAATAAAAGAGATTAAATCGGCTGCACTGAGAAAACCCCGCCAGACACGATACCCTCCCAACCCAATGACCACCAACAAGAACAATGAATTGAGCAGGCCAATGATCCAGCGCGTCCCCGCGCTGATCCGTACACTCTGGAGTGATTTATTTTTTATCGTGTTATTCTGTTCTCTAAAAATCTCCAAAGCATAGTGTTCCAATACAAATGCTTTGATAATATCCAGACCGGACAGGCTTTGAGTGATGATGGACATCAGATAGCCCAGCCGATCTTGCATGCTTGATGACAATACCTTGACCCGTTCACCCATCCTTTTCGAGACGACCATGATGATCGGCATCATCCCAAACACGGCCAGGGTGAGAATGGCATCCAGCCGCAGCAGCAAGACGATCACGGCGACCAAAGAGATGGCCTGCTGTAAAATAAAAGTCAGTCCCGATGAAAGCCCTTGTTGGAACAGGTTCATATCATTGCTCATACGCGAGGCAATCTCACCTGAATTTTGGCTGCCATAATAATCGAGCGATAAAGCCAACAATTTGCGGTATACCTGGTCTCGCAGATCGCGGATCATATTCTGGCCGACATATTCCAGCGCAAAGGTTTTGACATAATTGGCCGTCTCGGTCAGCAAAAATACCCCGGCCAGTGTACCAACAGCAATTAGCAGCGACCGAGACTCGCCGGCCATAAACAGCCGCTCAAAGATACGACCGACTGCCCACGGAAAAGCCAGCCCCGCCGCCGTGCCGATCAACATAGTCATCTGACCCAAGATGAACCACTTGATATAGGGCCGCAGATAGGCCAACATCTTGTTCAACATGATGACGATCCTTTCAGTCCTTGCTCCAGCAAGGCAACCAGGGGTTGGGCGTTGACCGGAACACGCATCCAGTGGCCAAAAGCCCAGGCGGTCAGATGAGCGCCCAGGATGGCTTGCGCGGCCACCCCGGCCGGCACATCGGCGCGGACGTCGCCCTGCGCCTGCGCCTGCTCAACCAGATCGGCCAGAATGTGGGCCATTCGGTCAATGGGGGAGGGAATGTCGGATGGGCGCAACAGGTTTTCCAGCAAAACCCGGCGTGTCACCCGCAAGAACGGCTCTTGCTCAGACATAAACATGCCCAAAAGATGATACACCCGATCCAGTGCGTTGGGCATGCCGGCCAGATCAACCTGCATCCTTTGTTCCAATGTCTGCATCTCTTGCTGCGCCAACTCGCCGAGCAGAACCTCTTTGCTGGGAAAATAATTGAAAAAGGTGCCCCGCGACACGTCGGCGGCCTGGGCAATCTCGTCAATAGAAGTGGTGTCTATGCCTTGAGATTGAAACAGGTCGTCGGCAGCCTGCAAAATGGCTGCCCGAGTTTCCAGTTTTTTGCGTTCACGCCGCGATAAATCATTCATCAGACGCTCCTCATCGTTTGATTAAATTATACTATAGTATAAACTTAATGTCAAGTACAAGATTATACTAAAGTACAAAAACTGATACTTGACAATCTGCCGGTGATGTGAGATAATTTTGATATTGACCGTGCGATGAAAATAATCGGTCGGTCATCTGGCAGGCCATCTTTAACGAAGGAGGTGATGCGGATGGATTACAGTAGTACCCAATCTTCGGTCCGGCATCACCTCGGGAGCTTGTAGTAGCTCACCGTAATTGCCGGACCGAACCAGGCCGCGGCGCAACTCGTCAAGCGAGTTGCGCCGCGCTTGCGTTATGGGGTCAACAAAGCCTGAGCAGCCTTTTTTATCCTGTTTTTCTATGTCTTATAATAATACTTATAGGACATAGATTGGTAAAATCAACTCTTTTTCCCCTGCCCTGCCGACTTGAAATGCATGAATTTACAAATTCTTTACGCCAAAAAATCTTTTTTTATGGTATAATATACTCATTGATGGTTCACAAATTCAGTCCAATTCCAAGCGAAGGGAGGTGAAAAACATGTTGTTTCTGCCGCGTGAAGAAGGTCAAGGTTTGGTTGAGTATGCTTTGATCCTGGTCTTGGTCGCCGTGGTCGTTATCGCCGTTATGCTTCTGTTGGGCCCGATTATCGGCAACGTCTTTTCCCAGATCGTCAGCACCTTTGGTATGTAATTTCAAGCCATTAAAATCCTTTATTAAAAAGCCCCTGCAAAGGGGCTTTTTGCCATCAAGGATGTGCGAAATGGGAAAAGGCCAGCCTGCACTAGAAAGGTGGTGATTCAGGTGCAATTCCTTCCTCGTGAAGAGGGCCAGGGGCTGGTCGAGTATGCACTGATTTTGGTCTTGATCGCAGTTGTTGTCATTGCGGTGATGCTTTTGTTGGGGCCCATTATCGGCGATGTATTCTCGAACATTCTCAGCTCTATGGCCTGGGATCCGGTCAAGTAATTTATTTATTTCATAGCAATTCTCTTTTTATCCTCAAAACACCATCCCCGACACAGCCGTGTCGGGGATGGTGTTTTGTTGTCTAAATATCTTGGATGTTGTGAGGATGGTGATCTCAGGCGATATGCACCGGCGCGCCTTGTTCTGCGCTTTGATAAATTGCATCCAGAATTTGCATCACGCGCAGGCCTTCTTGCCCGGTGGCAACGTGCGGTGTGCCTTGAACCAGGCTATCAACAAAGTGGTACATGGCATTTTGCGCCGGCTTGAGAGTGGAGTGCAGCTTGATGTCATAGAGCGCGCCTTGCTTTTCAAGGTACATTTCGGCCTCAAATTTGTAGGTTTGCTCAATGTTGCGCTGCACCAGGCCGCCCATCGTGCCGAACAGACGGGTCTCCATCCATTCGCGCTCCTGGACATTGGCTGCCCACGAGGCTTCGATTTCGAGGGTGGCGCCGTTGGCAAATTTGATCATGCCGACGGCCAGGTCTTCAACGTCGTATTTCAGGCCGCGCTCTTGGGCCATCGCTGTGCCAATGGGGTTGTAGGTGCTGCCCATCACCCAAAGCGGCTGAGGGTAGCCCATCAGCCACAGGGCCAGGTCAAGGCGATGTACGCCCAGGTCAATCAGGGGGCCGCCGCCCGACAGGGCTTTTTGTCCAAACCAGCCGCCAAAGCCGGGGATGCCGCGTCGCCGATGCCAGATGGTGCGGGCGAAATAGACATCGCCCAAAATGCCCGAATCTACCTGCGCCTTGAGGGCCTGGCTTTGTTCGTTAAAGCGGTAGGAAAAGTTGATCATCAACCGCTTGCCGGCCCGCTCGGCGGCGTCTAGCATCTGCTGTGCCTCTTGAGCGTTCATAGCCATTGGCTTTTCGCACAGCACATGGCAGCCTTTTTCCAGCGCGGCGATGGTCAGCGGAGCATGAAATTTGTTAGGCGTGGCCACACTCACAATGTCAAGCTGTTCTTTTTCCAGCATCTCTTCGGCAGTTTTGTAGCGATTTGGCACATTGTTCTTGTCGCCGATCTCTTGCAGGCGCGCCTCATCCAGGTCGGCAATGGCTACGACCTGGGCGGCCGGGTGGGTGAGATAGCCGGCGACGTGATGTCGGCCCATACCCAGGCCGATCACACCGATACGAAACTTGTCCATGTTTGATCCTTTACATAGTGAAAACCAGGTTTTGAGGCGACGCAATGCCTCAAAACCTGGTTGTGGTTCCTGGCAAAACCAGGCTACTAGTCTTTTAATGTAATGGGTTCGAGCGAGTTGGGCGTATGGGGAGCCATGCGCAAATCGCGGAAATTGACCACATTGACCGGAGCGGCCCAGCGTACGGCGTTGGTGATGACCTGTTGCACTTCTTTTTGGTGATAGATGGGAAAGGTCTCATGACCGGGCTGGAAATAAAAGACTTTGCCGCGACCGCGATACCAGCAGCAACCGCTACGGAACACCTCGCCGCCGGGGAACCAGCTGATAAAGATCAACTCGTCGGGCTGCGGGATGTCAAAAAATTCGCCGTACATTTCGACATGCGGAATTTCAAAGTATTCGCCCAGGCCTTCGACGATGGGATGGCCGGGGGCGACCACCCACAGGCGGTGCCATTCGCCGATCTCGCGCCATTTGAGTGAGCAGTTGGTGCCCATCAGTTTGCGGAAAATTTTGGAAAAGTGGCCCGAGTGCAAGACGATGATACCCATGCCGTTCAGCACACGCTGTTGCACTTTTTCGACAATCTCATCTTTGACTTCGTGGTGAGCCATATGCCCCCACCAGATCAGCACGTCGGTGTTGTTCAACACTTCGTCGGTCAGGCCATGTTCTGGCTCGTCCAGCGAGGCGGTGCCGGCGACGATGCCGGGTTGGGCGTTCAAAAAGCCGGCAATGGCCCCATGGATGCCTTGTGGATAGATGGAAGCGATATGCTCGTCTCGTTTTTCGTGGCGATACTCGTTCCAAACTGTCACACGAATCGGTTTGTCCGTCATTGGATCTGTTCCTTTCTATGGTTGGAATAGAGTCTTGACAGGTCGCCTGAGGGGGCGGTTCTGTCCAACGCGTCTAGTTTACTACTCTTTTGGCCGCCTGACAAGTGTGCCCGATGTGATGGGCGGTTATTGCTGCGGGCGTTCTTCCAGTGTGACCGCAAAGGTCATTTCCTGACCGTCGCGCAGTACTGTCACCTGGACGGTATCGCCCACCACCGTTTGCGTTTCCAGGTAGACGGTCAGGTCTTTATAGTCGTTGATGGGCCTGCCATTGATGGCGGTGATAATGTCGCCGCCGACCGGTATGCGATAGCGGCCAAATTGAACCACCTCGTTTCCACCCCGGATGCCGGCTTTGTCGGCCGGGCCGCCCTTGACCGCGTTGATGACCAACAAGCCGCTGTCTACCGGGATATTGATGTTGGCCTGGCGAAAAGTGTCAGCGATGCTGGCGCTAAGGGGCAGCATTTCGGTGCCCAGCCAGGGATGCGGATAATAGCCGCGGGCGATCAGGTCAGGGATGATGCGGCGCACGGTGTTGGCCGACACGGCAAACCCGATGCCGGCCGATGCCCCGCTGGGGCTGATGATTTGTGAATTGACGCCGATCACCCGGCCTTGCAGGTCGAGCAGCGGTCCGCCCGAATTGCCGGGGTTGATGGCGGCATCGGTCTGGATGGCCTCGCCGATAAAGCGGTTGTCTTGCGGGCTTTGAATCACGCGTCCCAACGCGCTGATCACGCCGGTGGTCAGGGTTTGTCCCTGCCCAAAAGGGTTGCCAATGGCGACAACAAACTGACCCACGCGCAGTTTGTCCGAGTCGCCTAGCGACACCGGAGGCGGCAGGTTCTCACCGGCATCAATACGGATCACAGCCAGGTCATTGGTGGGATCGGCGCCAACCAGGGTGGCCGCGTAGGCATCGCCATTGGCCAGGTTGACCACAATCTCGCTGGCGTTTTCGATGACGTGATAGTTGGTGATAATGTGTCCTTGTGCATCGTACACAAAGCCCGATCCGCTGCCCTCTTGAGGCACAGCGCGCATAAACATGTCATAGACATAGCTGCGGTTGGTGATGTTGACCACCGACCGTCCCACCGTGTCATAGACGGCAATGATTTGCGCCTCTAGCGCGTTGGCAGCCTCGATTTCTTTGTCGGGAGGTAACGGCGTGACCGGTGGTGGGGCCACAGTGGGCGTGGGCTGAATGATCACCGGTGTGGGTGTGGGTTGGGTCACCAGACCCGGCACCATGCACCCTCCGCCGATCCACAGAAAAAGCGGAACGAGCAAGAGTACCAGTTTTTTGTTCATACAAACCTCCTCGATTTATGGCACCACCAAAACCGGGCAAGGGGCGTGGCGCAGAACCTCCAGGCTGACATCGCCGAGCATGACATCAGCGACGCTGGAGGGGCCGCGCGAGCCGATGATGATCAATGAGACATTTTCGCGGGCGGCGGTTTCGAGGATGGCGCGGGCCGAACCGCTGGGCAGGGCCATCCCCCAGGCCTGTACCTGCCGCTCGGCCAGATGTTCTACTGCGTCGTCCACGATCTCTTGGGCCACAGCCTCGAACTGGTCGCGCAGGGCGCGATACCCCTCGGTGGCCGTATATCGCTCTGGCACCTGGTAGGCGTGCAGGACGATTACCTGGGCTTCTTCGATATGCGCAATATGTTCCAGAAAAACCATGGCACGTTCGGCCAACATGCTGCCGTCGTGGGCAAAAAGAATTTTGGTAAACATTATTTCTCACCTCCCCAATGTTTTTTCGCCTGGCAGGCTGTCCAATATTCCTGCGCGGTGGAGTCCCGACCTCCTCAAGTCCGGGCTGCAAGGTGTTCCCGAACAAGTTCGGGATTCCGACAGACTGCTAGTGCGCGCCGATACGGCGCATCTCTTCAACCAAAGCGCGCTGCCGGTCATTGAGTTGGGTGGGCAGGCGCACATCTATTTTGCAATACAAATCGCCATATTCACCGTGTCGCTGCAAGCCGGGCATGCCCTGTCCGCGCAGGCGGATGACCTGTCCGTTTTGCGTGGCCGGCTTGATCTTGAGGACGACGGGCGCACCCAAAGTGGGCACGCGCACTTCGCCGCCCAACAGGGCCGTGTACAGATCGACCTGGACGGTGGCATGCAGATCGTCGTCTTTGCGCTCAAAGCGGGGGTCGTCCAGCACTTTGACCAGCAGGTACAGGTCGCCGGCCGATTCGCCGGCTGTGCCCGGTTCGCCTTCTCCTTTGATGCGCACTTTGGAGCCGGTGCGGGCGCCGGCCGGGATGCCCACTTTTTTGCCGTTGGGCAGCACACGGGTGGCCCCGCGATAGGCCTCCTCCAGCGTGATCTCGACCTCTTGCTGGATGTCCTGGCCGCGCAGAGAACGGGCCTGATAGGGCGATGTGCGCACGCGCGGGCGCGGTCCGGCGGCCCCGCCTGATGCACTGCCGCGCCCGGCGGCGCCGAAAATCTGGCTGAAAAAGTCAGAGAAAATGCCGCCGCCGCCGAACAAATCGCCCAGGTCTTCGGTGGTGGTATAGCGCATACCGCCGCCGCCCCGGCCGGGCGAGGCCCACTGCTGCCAGTCAAAATCGCCTGGCGAGCCGCCCATCTGTTGCCAGTGCGACCAATCGGCGCCCAGTTGGTCGTATTTGGTGCGCTTGGCCGGATCGGAAAGTACCTCATAGGCCTCGTTGATGTCTTTGAATTTCTCTTCGGCCTGTTTGTTGTCGGGGTTGACATCGGGATGGTATTGGCGGGCCAGTTTGCGATAGGCTTTTTTGATCGTTTTGTCATCGGCATCCCGATTCACGCCGAGAATTTTATAGTAATCTTTGTATTCCATAGTGACCGCTCTCTGTTGATATAAAACCGTTGTTTATTCTGGCAAAACGGGCCTGACCGAACTAGAGTTTATCATATTTGGATTAGATTTGCATTAGTGTAGGGGTATTTTCTCACGATTCTGGCTCGGACCAGGTGCGCGTAAAGCCCTCTTTGCGTTGACGTTCGTCGGTTTTGGCATAGATGCGCGTAGTGGCCGGCGAGGCGTGTCCCAACATGTCTTGTACCAGGGCCAGGTTTTCGGTCTTGTCGAGGGCATGGGTGGCAAAGACGTGCCGAAAATAATGCGGCGTGACCTGTACTTCGGCGATGCCGGCTTTGCGGGCCAGGTCTTCGATGATGCGGGCCACGTGGCGGGTGGTCAGTGGGCGCGGTGCCTTGCCGGAGCGGTTGCCGTGTCCACAGAACACCGGCAGGCGGGCCAGTTCGCGGCTGCCTTCGCCGTCCTGCCGGGCGCGCAAATAGGTGATCAAGGCCTGCCAGGCGCAGTCGTCGAGGTAGACCTTGCGATACTTGGAGCCTTTGCCTTTGACCAGCGCACTGTGTTCTACCCAGTCCAGGTCGCCGCGCCGCAATGCCACCAACTCTCCCACCCGGCAGCCGGTTGAGCGCAGGGTTTCGGTGAGGGCCACATCGCGCAGACGGGCCAACTCGCGTTGTTGATCGGACTGGCGGGCGCTGCCGTCATCATTATCGCCGGACGACACAGGAGGAATGGCGCGGGCTGCCTCGATGATGGCTTCGATGGCGGTCAATTTGGGGTCTTTGGGGCGAGGTTCGCCGCGAATGTTGCGCGCGTCGCGATAGGTCTCTTCCAGGCGAGCAATGTCGGCGGCCTCAAAAGAGATGCCGCGCTTGAGCAGCGAGCGATAAAAGCGGTATACGGCAGTCAAATAGAGCTGCAAGGTGGCTTTGGAGGGCTGCTCACCCTCGCCAAAGCACTCGTGGCGCAGCCATGGCACAAAGTCAATGGCGTGATCCACCCGCACCCGCTCTACGGTGTCGCGGTCAGGATAAAGACCTTGCTTTTCCAAAAAGACGCTCAAGTGCTTGAGCGGCGTGCGATAAGAGAGCATGGTGTGTTCGGTGTTCAGGTTGTTCAAAAAACTGTCTATGGCTTGTTGGATGGTTTGTTCTTCCATCGCAGCCTCCATTCTATGTCGTATAATATTATAACCTGGATGGGGGGAAAAGCAAAATTCCCTTGTCGGCAGGTTTGTTTGACATCCTGGCATCGTGGGTGTATCCTTGTCTCAACTCAACCGGGCCTGACATTAGAGGTGAATGATGAAACAACGTTACTCTCTTGTTTTGCCTGCGGCCCTGGCACTTTTGCTGGCCTGCCAATTGTGGCCGCGTCCTACCCCACTCTCCATCTCGACTGCTACCCCCATCCAGGTTCAGGCACTCACGCCGACCGTCACCGCCACAGCGATAGCTACTTCGACGCCCTATCTGATCCCAAACCCTCAACCCACTCTAACTGCAAAGGCGACTGCGCTTCCGCCCCTGCCGGCGCAGGGTGATCTGCCGGCCATGTGGACCGAGATCGAGATGAGCCGTTTGCCGGGCGATATTTATTTGCCGGGCAGCCTGGTTTTGGACGAGCAGGAGCAGCAGCTCTATGTTTTGGGGCAGTGTGAGTTGAATCCTCCGTACACCGAAGGCGGGCCGCCGGTTTGCCTGTCGGTGCTAGATTTGGAGGCCGATCAGGTGCGGCGACGGGTGATGGCGCCTGGTTACGGTGATGCGGCTTCTAGTTTCAAGATGCGTTGGGTTGACGGCACGCTGTACCTCAGCCAGCCTTGGGCCGGCAACCTGTATCTGCTGGATGGCGAAACGCTGACTGTGACTACGTCGGTGTCCAATGTGGTAGCAGTGGCCGATGATGGACAGGGGCAGGTGTATGCGGTGGAAACCAATGCCATCACGCGCATGTTTCCCGAACATTTTGCGCGCTATTTGGAAACCACATTCAGCGACATGCCCAAACAGATCGAGGCGACGCCAGATCGTATTTATGTGCAAAGCTACGAATCGCTGCGTATTTTTGACACTAATTTAGAGTTGATCGCCCAGATGTCTTTGCGCGAGGCCTACCCGCGCGATATGGCCTTGTCACCCGATGCATTGTACATCGGCTGCGCCCAGGGCATTTTCGCGCTCGATCTGGAGACTGACCGGCTGGGGCCGCTGCATCCTCTGGCCGGCGGCGTGCAGCAGTTAGTTTTTGATCCGACCGACAGCACGCTCTATGCTCTGGTTCAGTATCCGACCGATTGGTTTAGCCGCTGGCAGGTGTGGGCTATCAACACACAAACCTGGCAGACTCGCACATTGTATTCCACCCAAGAGGGTTGGTTGGTGGACCTGGTGCTGGATTCGCCGCGTGGCCGCCTGCTCTTGCTCAGCCTGGAAGATCATGCCTTGATTCCTCTGGACCTGGAGACTGGCGATGTGGCGGCTCGCCTGCCGCTGGGCATTGAGGTGGGCGAAGCCATAGTAGACGAGCCGAATGATCGGCTGTATGTGTCGGCCAGCGACGGCTGGGTGCGCGTCTTGGATCGCCGCACATACGCTGAGGTGGGGCGAGTGTATGGCGGGCGATTTATCAGCCTGGATGCCGCGCACGAGCGGCTATACACCGGTGACCCGCGCATGCCGGCAGTGACGGCGTGGGATACGCACACGCTCAAGCCGCAGCTCCAGATTTCGCAGCCTGGCAGGCCGCGCGCCAATGCGCACACCGGCGAGGTGGTGATCATCACCCGCCGCTTTCAAGTGTTCGATGGGCAGAGCGGCGCCCCCCATCCCGACCTGCTGCCGGGCATCGGCGTGCCGCCGGAAACCTGCCCTGGCTGCTATTACACCATCGCCCGCCAGGTGATTGTGGATGCGCAGCGCGGCCTGACGGCTACCCTGACCTATACGCCCTGGCCGGGCAAGCCCGGGCCGCAAGAGTCGGTGGTGTATGACCCGGCGACCGGCCGTGCCTGGTATGCCTTGCTCACCGGCGGCTATGTCCATTACAGCTCGATTGCCCTGTATCCCGACCTGGCTGCGCTGCAAAAACGCACTCAGCTGGGCGGCAGCCCGCCGATTTTTTCGTTGGAAGGACTGTCGGGCTATCTGGCCCTGGATGTACCGGCGCGGCGGCTGTATGTGACGCGCGGGCGGTTTATTTTTGTGTTGAATAGCGATACACTGCAACGCATCGGCGTGGTGGATGCGGGCAACTGGATGCCGCAAATTTTGGCGGTGGATGGCGAATTGGGGCGGCTCTATGCGCCGCGCGGCAGTCGTCTGGCGGTGTGGACGCGACAAGGCGGGGCGTCGCCGGCGGCGCTGCCTCCCGTTCCGGCCGTGCTGACGCACACAGTTACATCCATTTTGCCCTCGCCCAACCTGGCTCAGGATCAGACCATCCTGGCGACCATTAACAGCAAGTTGTGTCGCTCAACCGATGGCGGCCGGACATGGGTGGTCTTGCGCGGCGGCCTGCCCGATCTGTATTCGGAATCCATGTCGGTCAGCGCGGCTTTTTCGCCCAACTATGCCCAAGACAAGACGATATGGGCTGGGGTGATTTCGGGCAACACGCACGGCGAAGGCATCTGGCAGTCTACCGATGGCGGCAACACCTGGCGTATGACCAGCGAAGGGCTGTATGACCTGCGGGTGTATCACATTGTGCCGTCGCCGCGTTTTGCCGCTGACCGTACTTTGCTTGCCTATAGCTATACGCAGCAGGGTAGCGCAGTGTATCGCTCGACCAACGGCGGTATGGCCTGGCAACTGGTGGTTCGTCAGACCGGCTATAATATGCCGCCCCTGCCCCGCCCCGAAGAATTTTTCATTGCCGAGACCTACCCGCCGCAATTTCAGTGCAACTATGATGGCACGTGTCGTCGCTCGAACGATGGTGGGCAGATCTGGATGGCTTTTGACACCAGCCCTGTTTCGCTCGGGCATCTGGTGGATTATGCGCTCTCACCACAATTTGATGAGGTACCCATCGTCTACTTTTTAACCGATGCCAACCTGTATCGCTATTGGGGCGATGCCCGCATTTGGGAGGTTTGCACTCTGCCCGTTTTGAACGGGCGACAAGACTATACCGAGTATTTGACCGATATGGCCGTCGCTGCGCTGGGGCCGACCGATCATGTGGTATTCATCGGCTCGTATCGGGGCGAATTTTTGCGTTTTGCGGCCAGCGAACTGACCTGGCAACAGTTGGGCCAGGCCGCGCAGCCCACCCGCGTCGCGCCGACTCTCACTCCTACCGGCCTGCCCCCCACGCCGACGCCTTGCGTCGGGGCGGTGGATGAGCGGTTCAGGTCGGCGTTTGAGGCGGCGGGCGACCGGTTGGGCTGCGCCATGTCGCCGGCCATAGAGACGGTGGCGGCCATTCAGCCCTTTGAGGTCGGCCTGATGCTCTGGCGCAGCGATGAGCGGATGATCTATGTGTTGATCTATGATGGCACATGGCGCAGCTATGCCGACACGTGGGATGATGGTCTGCCCGACCGCGATCCCGACATCGAGCCGCCGATCAATTATTTTCAGCCGGTGCGCGGCTTTGGCAAGGTGTGGCGCGAGCAACTAGGCGGCACACAGGCACGCATCGGCTGGGCCACCGCCGAAGAGCAGGGTTTTAACACTCTGATTCAATCTTTTACAAATGGTATTTTTTTTAACGATGGATTGCTGCACATGGAAACATACGTGTTGTACTCGGACGGCACATGGGAAACCGTGTCGCTGCCCTGGCCCTAGCAGCCTGTCGGAGAACCTGGATGAGGGGGAATCCCCAACTTGTTGGGGCAGTTTTTGCTCATCAGATGGGCGTCCCCGAACAAGTTCGGGGATCCGGCGTACCCCAATGGGGCATTTGGTCTTCTCTCCGACAAACTGCTAGGAGGTCGCTGAAAAAGTCTATTTTTACCACAAAGGACACCGAGAACACAAAGGTTTACGATACTTTTGAGTCGCTAAAAATGCTTTGTGCTCTTTGTGTCTTGGTGGTGAGCGGGTTTTTCAGCACATTCCTGGATGCAGTTTGGAGGTCGGGTTATGAAAGCCTTTCATTGGAAATCTCGTCTGCCGGGCATCATTGCCATCGGCCTGGTGACATTGACCACCTCTTTGTGGACATGGTGGAGTCTGGGCGAAATGTATTACGAGGGTTGGGGGCTGTCCTTTCCGCGTCCGCTGTCCTATCTCATCCCCAGCGCGGTGTGCCTGGCCATGACGCTGTTTGTGCTGACCTGGCCGCGTTTGGGCGGCTGGCTGTTGATCGGTGTGGGCGGGTGGTTTACGGTGTGGTGGTGGAACATGCAGTTTCGGCGCATGGGTGAGCTGAGCCTGGCCAATATGTTGATCATGTTTCCGGTCAGCGGCATGCTGGTGATCACCGGGATGCTGTTCTTGCTACAAGGTCGCTTTGAGCGACAGCGGCGCGCTGCCGGCTGGACGCCTCACCCGCGCTGGTGGCGGCGCAATCTGCGCTACCTGGTGGGGCTGGGTGCCCCGCTGTTGGTGTTGGTCGTTGTTTCAGCGACCCAACTGCCCACCGTGTTGACCCGCTTTGACAACGGCAGTCGCGAGGCGCAGTGGATCGAGGGCAACGGCGTGTCGCTGCTGTGGGCGCCGGCCGGCCCGGGCTGGAACTGGACACAGCCGGCCCTCTGGAATCCTTCATGGAATCATATCGCGCTCTATGGCGCGCTGCCGGTCGGCTTGAAAGACCAGCCTGGCACGGCGACGGCGCAAGATATGGCGCACACCGATCTGTGCCGCTACCTGGGTGAGGATGGCCGGACGCTGATGCCCGAGCCGCAAAACATCTGGCGCATGCCCACCACCGACGAGATAGTGCGCTCTCTGGTGTGCGACGGTCAAAATGCCGGCTGCACCTGGAACGGGCAGGATGGGCGGGCAGTATGTCGCGTGCTGCCCGACAAAGAGATGCCGCTGTGGGCGCCGGAGCAGTCGGCCATCTATTATTGGACCGCCGACGAGTTTGATCCAGACAATGCCTGGTATGTCAGCTATAACGGCTGGGTGCATCGCCAGCCCAAGGGATGGGGCAATTCACGACACGGGCATCGCTGTGTGCGCCAGGCCGTCGGACAGAAGTAAAAACGTCAAGCGTTCAGAGGATGTCGCGTATTCTTTCCACAAAGGTCACCAAGAGCACAAAGGAGTGAAAGGACTTTGTGGTGAAAAATATCTCCACCTGAACGGTTACAAAAAAAAGAGGGACCTCTTGCCTAGAGAGGTCCCTCATCCAAGGGAGAAAAAGATGAACGTTTAACGCGAGAATTTGCGATTATTTGGTCTTGACGGTGATTTTCTTGCGCTCTTCCACCACCTGCGTCTTGGGCAGGGTGACGGTCAGCACGCCTTGCTTGAATGTGGCTTGAACATTTGATTCATCTACCCCATCGGGCAGCGGCACAGTGCGCTGGAAAGAGCCATAGGAACGCTCCATTCGATAATAGTTTTTGCCTTTTTGTTCCTTTTCCTCGTTCTTTTGCCCGCTGATGATCAGTTGATGATGAGATAGCGATACTTCCAAGTCTTTTTCGTCTACTCCCGGCAATTCTACCGATACCTGAAGCTGCCTGTCGTCCTCTACCACATCCAGGTTGGGGCTGAACGATGTCCAGGACTGATCGAACCAGCGTGAAGGCGTCAGACCCCAACGGCCCCAAAATTCATCAAGCAAGCGATCCACTTGTTGCTGCCAGAGGTCTATTGCCGATCCGGCAGATCGTGCTTCCGGCAGCCGCTCTGATTCGCGCTTGACCGGGATATGGCTCTTTTTCCAGGGAATCAAATCAGAGATAGCCATAGCGATAAACCTCCTTTCATTTATTTTTAATCACGCTTTTATGCGCTGATAGCAATCTTTTTCGTTTTGGCCGGGCCGATCTTGGGCAATACCAGTTTGAGTACACCATCTTGAAGCGTGGCCTGGATGTTGTCTTGATCGATCTGGTTGGACAGGCGGAATGACCGCTGATAGTCGCCCACTTCATACTCGGCATAGGCCAGGGCATAACCTTCGGGCGTGATCGGCTCGACATAGCCGGTGATGGTCAAGATGCCTTTTTCCAGGGTAATGTCTACTGCGTCATTGCTGACACCGGGCAAGTCGGTCACAATCACGATGGTTTCGCCATCTTCGTAAATGTCGGCGCGTGGCACAAAGGCCGGTCGGTCACGGGTGCGCTCTACGCCCGACTCTTCAACCTGTTGTTTTTGCGTTTCCTGAGTTTGCAGTTCCATCTCGTTTGCCATAGTTATCCTCCAATCTACAGGTCCATCTGACTGATCTAGACGGTCGTAACCGTTGGACGGTCGTGGCCATTAACCGGCCTTGACGGTGATCTTTTTGGGTTTATCGGCTTGGGCGCGCGGCAGAGTGATGTGCAACACACCTTTTTCAAACTCGGCCTGCACCTTGCCCGAATCTACCAGGAACGGCAGTTGGAATGTGCGGGTAAAGCTGCCGCAACCGCGCTCGCGGCGATGATAGCGCACGTCCTCGCCACATTCGGGGGCATCGCGCCGGCCCGACAGGGTGAGCGTGTCGCTGATCACCGACACATCAATGTCTTCGGGCTTGACGCCGGGCAGTTCGGCGGTGACAATGGCGCCCTCTTCGTTGGTCCAGATGTTCATAGCCGGGTAGGCCGGAGCCATATTGACGCGATACCGCGACGGCGTGTCGCTAAGCAGGCGATTCATCTCGCGGCGCAGCCGTTCCATTTCGCGCCACGGTGACAGAGGCGATCCAAATACTCGAAACATACACATCTCTCCTTTCTATATCATTGGGCGGGCAGGTTCTTGCTGCGCTGCCGCCTTGAATTTTTGATTACGCCATCAATATACCAGACTTGCATTAGAAGATCATAAGAGTAACATTAGAAGTTGATAAGAAATGCATTAGAACAACATAAGAAAACAAGCCCGCCCTGTTCTGGCAGGGCGGGCTTGTTTTTATCGCATCAGGTTTCGCAGGTGGCGATAGCCAATCAGTCGAATGTTTTGTGCAGTAATGTGTGCCTGCAATTCAGTTCGTAAAAATGTTTGATAATCCTGGATGCGATACGTGGCCGAGTCGGTGATGGCCTCAATATCGGACCCCGGCACAGAGGGGTGCAGCAGCAGATGGGTGATGCCTGCCGGCGTCGAGTCGAACAATTCTTGATAGATGCTCAGATGGTCGCCCTGTTCCCGCGCCGCGCAGATGTGATCCAACACCGGAAAGCCGGCAGCAACCAGGGCATCCAGTTGGCCCAGCAAGGTCTGCCCCATTTCGGGCGGTACACCCCAGGCAGCCATCTTGTCGGGATCGAGGCGGGGCAGCATGGCCGGGATGCGGTATTCGAGGGCCAGTTTGACATAGGCGGGCAAGAGCTGCGGGTGCATCACCGTGCCCATGTGCGTGTCAATGTGAGTCACATCTATGCCCAACTTGAGGGCCAGGTCAATCTGGGCGCGCATCTCGGCGATGGCGGCGTCGGCATCCATGTGGGCATAGACCTCTGTGTTGGAGCGCCACAGGTAGCCTTCCTGGTCCAGCAAACCGCTTTTGGGGTCGGCCGTAGAGACCGGTCGCCAGCGCAGGCCGTCCCATTCGCTGGTCAGGGTGATGTGAACGCCCACATCGGCCTGAGGATGGGCGCGGCACCAGGCCGCCATCTCGGGCACCCAGGCGCAGGGCATCATCACCGAGCCGCAGGTGACGATGCCAAAATCAACCAGGGGGACAAATGCGGCATTGGCTGCGTGACACATGCCCAGATCGTCGGCATGCACCATCACCGCCCGGTCGGCGGCGTCAAAACCGAGTTTGTGCAAAACGGGATTGGTCATAATGTCCTTTCTAATAATAGCCGCCAGTTTCTTCGAGCAGCGAGGCCAACAGACCTGATGAGACGGCAAAAATGCCGCCCACGCAGCAACTCAACACGGTGCTGACAATGGCGATGATCAGGCAGGTTGTGCCAAGGCTCTTGGACTCGCGGTCGTTCTTGAACATGAAAATCAGGCCGATGATCAGGCCGGCCAGTGGGATAAAGAATGACAATGCGTACAAAAAGAATTTGAGGCAGCCGCTGTACTGGGGCTGTGGCGGATAGTATTGCGGCGGCGGGTAGCCATATTGGCCCTGAGGGGGAGGATAATAAGCCATAATTTCATCTCCTTTTGTTGTCGTGCCGGGTTGGGGATGGTGATTTGCCATTTCTTTGATTATAACCGATTCTGGCCTGCTTCACAAACAATACCCCGACATTTGCCCAATTCTCCTATTTGCCTTAAAATGATTGCCCAACATTATTTTTGAAACAGGATGGGAGATCACCTATGACCTCGGAACTGGAACAATTGTGCATCAATACCATTCGCTTTCTGGCCGCCGATGGGGTGCAGCAGGCGAAATCGGGCCACCCCGGCATGCCGATGGGGATGGCCGATACCGCTTTTGTGCTGTGGACGCAGTTTCTCAAGCACAATCCGCAAAATCCTCAGTGGGTAGACCGGGATCGCTTTGTTCTTTCGGCCGGGCATGGCTCAATGTTGTTGTACAGCCTGCTCCATCTGACCGGCTATGATCTGCCGCTGGATGAACTCAAACGCTTTCGGCAGTGGGGTAGCAAGACGCCCGGACACCCCGAATACGGCCACACGCCCGGCGTAGAGACCACTACCGGCCCTCTGGGGCAGGGTTTTGCCACCGGTGTGGGCATGGCCCTGGCGACGCGCATGCTGGCGACGCGCTATAACAAACCCGGCCACACCATCGTGGATCACAAAATCTATGCCATTGCCGGCGACGGTGACATGATGGAGGGTGTGTCATCTGAGGCGGCCTCGCTGGCCGGACACCTGGGTCTGGCCGAGTTGATTTATTTATACGACGATAATCACATCTCGATTGAAGGCAGCACCGATCTGGCCTTTACCGAAGACGTGGCAGCGCGTTTCCGCGCTTATGGCTGGTTTGTGCAGCAGGTGGATGGCTATGACCTGGCTGCCATTGCTGCGGCGATTCGGGCGGCGCAGGCGCAGACCGACCGGCCGTCGCTGATCCAGGTGCGTTCGCAGATCGGCTATGGCGCGCCACACAAACAGGGCACTGCCGAGGCGCACGGCGAACCGTTGGGTGATGACGAACTGAACGCGGCCAGGCAAGCTCTCGGCTGGCCGGTGCAGCCACGCTTTTATATCCCCGCCGAGGCGTTGGCGGTGTTTCGCCAGGCGGTGGACCAGGGGCGGCAGGCCGAGGTTGAATGGAATGAGCGGCTGGCCGCCTATCGCGCCGCTTGGCCCGAACTGGCCGCCGAATTTGAGCAGCGCATGCGCGGCGAATTGCCGGCCGGTTGGGATGCGGCCCTGCCGCAATTTAACGATCCATCCAAACAAATTCCCACCCGTCGCGCTTCGGGCGAAGTGCTCCAAGCCCTTTCGCCGCGCCTGCCGGCTCTGGTGGGCGGCTCGGCCGACCTGGCCCCTTCGACCAGCACCCTGGTCAAGGGTGAAGGGCATGTCAACCGCGGGGCGTTCGCGGGGCGCAACTTGCACTTTGGGGTGCGCGAGCATGCGATGGCCGCCATCGCCAACGGTATGGCCTTGCACGGCGGTTTTATTCCCTACGTGGCCACATTTATGGTCTTTGCCGATTATGCCCGTCCAGCCATGCGCTTGTCGGCCTTGATGAATGCCCATGTCATCTATGTCTATACGCACGATTCGATTGGCCTGGGCGAAGACGGTCCCACCCATCAGCCGGTGGAGCATCTGGCATCTATGCGCGCCATCCCCGGCCTGGTCGTCATCCGCCCGGCCGACGCTGCCGAGACGGTGGAAGCATGGAAGTTTGCCATTGCTCATCAGGGGCCGGTGGCGCTGGCGCTGACTCGCCAAAATGTGCCTGTGCTGGAACGTCCGCTCAGCCCGGCCAGCGAGCTGGCACGCGGGGCGTATGTTTTGCAAGACAGCCCCGCCGCGCCCGATGTGGTCTTGATCGCCTCTGGCTCAGAGGTAGAGGTGGCTCTGGCGGCCCGTGATGTGCTGGTCGGGCAGAGTGTGTCGGCACGGGTGGTGAGTATGCCCAGTTGGGAGTTGTTTGAACAGCAGCCGCTCGAATATCGCCAGAGTGTGCTGGGGCCGCGCCCGACGGTGCGCCTGGCGGTAGAGGCCGGAGTGCGCCTGGGTTGGGAACGATATGCCGATGAGGTGGTGAGCATCGAGCGGTTTGGCGCATCGGCGCCCTACAAGGTGTTGTGGCAAGAGTTTGGCTTTACCGGCGCGGCAGTTGCTGAACGCGCCCGGCAGTTGCTGAACAAGTAAAAGGAGCGACGATGAAATCCTGGCCGGTCACAGGGTTCAATCTGGTCTATCTGGGCGTTTTGTGGGTCTTGTCCATCGTCGCTGTGGCGCGTTTTACGCGTTTGAGCATCGAGCGGCGGCGCAGTGCCCGTTGGGTGTTGGCTCTTTTTTTCCTGCTCGTCCTGGGCGACTCGTTTCACCTCATCTCGCGAGCCTATGAGACGGCGACAGGGATCAATCCGCCATCGCCTTTTGGTGGACTGACATGGGTGGGGTTTGGCCTCCTGGCCAGTTCGTTCACGCTGAGCGTTTTTTACCTGTGTCTGTTGTTCTATTGCAGGTACAAGTTTGACCTGCGTTGGGCGGGATGGCTGTGGCTGGGAGTGGTCTGCTTTGTGGCGCGGCTGGTGTTGCTGGGCTTTCCGCAGAACAACTGGGATAGCACGCAAACGCTATGGAGCATCTGGCGAAACATTCCTTTTGTGGTGCAAGGGGCAGTTGTCATGGTGATCTTGTTTCAACAGTCGCCACATCACCCTAACCCGCTGCGCCGACAGTTGCAGGTGTTGGCCTATGCCGTTGCGATTTCTTTTGCGACATATATCGGCACCGTTGTGGGCGTGTTCTGGCATCCGGCTTTTGGCGCGCTGATGTTGCCCAAAACGATGGCTTATGTGGCGGCAGTGTGGGTGTTGTATACTATCGAGTTTCGATAGCCAGTAACCTGGCTTCATATCGCAGGTGGGGGTGGCCTTACCACCCCTACAATTTTTTGTAGGCCACGTTTGGAACGCGATATCGGTTGACAATAAAGAGGTATCAAGTTGCAAGCGCGGTCTGCTGGATGGGGGAATGGGCGTGAAATGCAATAGCAGTATGAGGAGAATAGGATGAAAACTCGAACCTGGACCTTGGGCCGGTTACTTGTTTTGTTGTTGATTTTGTTGGCTTGCCGTTTTACCGCCGATGAAACCGCCGATCCCACCGCGCTTCAGCCCGACCGCACATTCACACCGGTGCCGGTTGAGCGGTCTACGCCGACCGCGCAGGCGGTGCAGCCTACCCGCGCAGCTACGCGCCAGGCTGTCACGCCGACCATTGCGCCAACGCCGGCACCGGCGGCCTATGGCGTCGAGGCGCGCCAATACCTGGTGGCTCTGTCGGATGATATGGATGCCCGAATTGCCGGCTCACCTCAAGAGGCGCAGGCCGCTGCCTATATTGCCAGGATATTTGAGCAGTATGGTTATCGCGTGCAGATGCAGCCCTTTACATTTTTTACCGAGGACGATCAAGAATTGGACTCGGCCAATGTCATTGCGGTCAAGCCGGGGCGTTCGACCCAAGAAATCATTGTGGGGGCGCACTATGATTCGGTGGACGATGCCCGGGGCGCTGACGATAACGCTTCGGGAGTGGCTGTGCTGCTCCAGGCTGCCGCGCTATTGCAAAATGTCCAAACCCCCTACACCATTCGCCTGGTGGCTTTTGGTGCCGAAGAGGTGGATATGGACGGCTCGCGGTACTATGTTGAGCAGATGGACCGGGCAGCCATTCGCAACACGGTGGCAATGATCAACCTGGACAGCCTGATTGCCGGCGACAGACTGTATGTGTACGGCGACGCCGGTCCAGGCAGCCTGCGCGACTGGATCATCCAAAAAGCGGCCGGACTGGGTTTTGATCTCGAATCGCGCACGGCCCAAGAATTGGACGATCCAGACGGCGAGCCGTGCGACTGTGCCGATTACGGCCCGTTTCAAGAAGCGGGTATTCCCTTTGCCTATTTTGAGGCCACCAACTGGGACCTGGGTGAGCAAGATGGTATGACCCAGGTCGCCCTTCACCTAGGGCAGCAGGGTGAAATTCGGCACACGCGATACGATACCATCGCCTACCTTGATGCGACCTTTCCTGGTCGCATTGATCACCATCTCAATGTGTTTGTCACATTGCTCTATCATGCCTTGACCCAATTTCAGGCTGCGCCATAAACAAGACCCGCCAGGTTTGGAAAACCTGGCGGGTTTCATATGAAACGGGTTCCTGGCAAAAATACCAGAGATTGGCCTCAACCCTGGCCAAGGGAGCGGTTGCTCAGGGAGTATTTTTAAGTACCAATGGCAGGTAGACTCTTTTCAGCGGAATGACGGCTATGCCGGTCGGTATACCGGGCAGGTTCAACCTTTTGGCGCTATAGTCGGAGAGATTGACAACCCGCAGGTCATAGGATGCGCCAGAAGTTGCAGGATACGACACATAGGCCTTGCCGTTGACTGCGGCGATGGTATCTACTCCAAACAACTGAGGGCTGACCAGTCGCGGATAATCTACTGCATTGACTCGATCCAGAGTAACCTGCCCAGGCCCATTGATGTTTAGTACCGACAGTGCGTTATATCGGTATACGCCTATAGACGTATCTATGCCTCCTCCGTTTCCGGCCAGATAGGCTTTGGTACCATCGGCACTAAAGGCGATAGACTGTGTGGCTCGTTCCAAACCGGTGACAACGCCGGTGAATGTGATCACACCAGGAGCGACGATCTGGTAGACGCCCACTGCATAGTATTTGGTTTTTCTGACATCGGTGTCATCAAAATAGGGATTCACATCACAAACCAGGATCGTCTTTCCGTCGGGGGCAATAGCCACATTGACAAAACCACCCCAATACGCATTGACAGCCTGAATTCCTTGTCCACTCCAATCGGCTGTGCTTGAGCCACCAACGCCACCCAGCGACATCTGACCTGGCCCACTCGTGCTGCCGGTTTGCAAAACTGTGCCGTTGGAATCCAAAACATAGGTATAGTGACCGGTGACAGTCAATTGGCCGGTAGCATCAGGATACAATGAGGTGAGACCACCATTAAAGTATCCTACCACAACAACTGTTCCATCAGGGGCAATGTCTACAGCCTGCGCATGATATACCGTGTCAGAGTAGACCATGCTAACAGTATAAGCCAACGTTCTGGAAATCATGTCAATCACAGCGATGACGGGACTGAATCCACCATCGGTGACCAGGGCAAACTGTCCATCATGCGAGATGACAATGTCTTCGGCGAACATTGGCGTTGTCACCGAGGTGATCACTGAAGGGCTGATTGGGTTCGAGATGTCTACAAAATAGACCGCTGAATCGCCAAAATTCGAGATCAGGGCGGTTTGCCCGTCTGGGGAGACGGCCACATCGAACAATCCGCCACCTTCTGACCCCAGTTGCCCTGATAGGACGGCTCCATACACAATGTCTGTTGAAGTATCAATGACGCTGACGGTGCCTGTGATGCCAACCACAATGACCCAATCAGTCAGTCGAGGCGTGTCGGCGCGAACAGAAGTGGTTTTGGGCGCGGCGGCCCCCGCCGTCAGGAGCAAGACCAACATTGCCGCGGCCGCCAGTACACAAGAGACCAAAATTAGGCCGATTTTTTTGAGGCGCAACGTACGAGGATTCATAGCACTATCCTTTCCTGGAATGTATAATCTGGTTCTATTCTCCATGAATAGAGGATCAGATTACATTATCATTATAGCACCTGGCCAAATTTTTACAACAAAGACCTGGCAGGTTTTGAAAACCTGCCAGGTCTTGTTATCGTGTCACGCAAACTGCGTCACGCAAACTGCGTCAACCACCTCGCCTGGGCTTGCAGCATTTCGTCTACCATGTCGTGAATCTGCGGCAGGGTGCAGACGGCGGCGGTGAGTGGGTCGAGCATGACTGCATGATGGACGGCTTGAGTGTCGCCGGTGAGGGCGGCCTCGACGATCAGTTCTTGCACATTGATGTTGGTGCGATTGAGGGCAGCCAGTTGTGGCGGCAGATCGCCAACCAGGGTGGGTTGGATGCCGCTGCCATCTACCAGGCAAGGCACTTCGACGCAGCAGCCCTGCGGCAGGTTGGTGATCAGGCCGTGATTTGGCACGTTGCCGTTGATCTTGACCGGGCGGTTGGTCTCGATGGCCTCGATGATATAGGTGCCATACTCGTGCGAGCGGTGGATGGGCAGGTCGCGCACACCGTCGAGAAGTTCTTGATATTCTTTGTGCGATTCGGCAGCACGGCGGATGCAGTGGCGCAAATAGCCGCCGCTGCGGCTGAAATCCAGCCAGCCGTCTTTGTCGTTGTTGAACATGGGCACAAGGGTGTTTTCGATCATGGCCGCACTTTTGCGGAAATATGGCACATATTCGCTGGCATGGCCACTCGACTCGGTGACGAAATAACCAAAGTATTTCATCATCTCGATGCGCACCGGCTCGCTGTTGTACACATCGGGCTTTTTGATCGCTTCCCAGATCAGAGGGTAAAGGTCTTGCAGGCCACGCCGAAATTCGAGAAACCAGGATTGGTGATTGATGCCGGCGCAGAGAAAATTGACTTCTTGATAAGGGACACCGATCCAGCGAGCCAGCATTTCGCTGGTGCCCTGTACACTGTGGCACAGGCCGACAATCGGGCGGCCGGTGGCGACCTCGGCGGCCCAACAGTTGGCGGCCATAGGGTTGACATAGTTGATCAGCAGGGCGTCGGGGGCCACACTGTCCAGGTCGCGACACAGGTCAATCAACACCGGAATGGTGCGCAGCGAGCGAAAAACGCCGCCCGGCCCCAACGTATCGCCGACGCACTGACCGACGCCGTATTTGAGCGGGATGTCAATGTCAAGCTGATACGCTTCCAGGCCGCCTTGTTGAAAGGTAGTGATCACATAATCGGCCCCCTCGACTGCCTCAAGCCGGTCGGTGGTGGCTTGTACACGGGCTGGCAGGCCGCGTCGCTCGATGATGGCCTGCACCAGATCGCGCGCCTGAGCCAATCGCTGCGGGTCAATGTCCATAAGCGAGATGGTGCTGTCTTGCAATGCAGGCGTCAGCAGCAGGTCGCTGGTCAGGTTGCGGGTAAAGACGGTGCTGCCCGCGCCGATAAAGGTAATTTTGGGCATCGTTTTTTCTCCTTGAATTAAAAAAAGGGGCGACAGTCAATGTTTTGTTGTTCTTGTGATTGTGCCTCAAAATGGTGGGATTGTCAACAAAAGGGGCAGGTTTTGTGTAATCAGAATAAGAAATTGATCGATCTGGATATTGCCTCAACTGTTGAGATATGCTATGATCTTGCACGATAGACAAAAAGATGACATTGTTTCGACAAGGACAGGTCAATGGCCATCTCACTTATCCAAACCAAATTCCTGGTCCCGCCTCTTTGCAGCGGGCTGGTGCCGCGCCCTCGCTTGATCGAACGGCTGGATAAAGCCCTGGCCCAAAATCGCAAACTCACCCTGGTCGCCGCCCCGGCCGGCTTTGGCAAAACCACCTTGCTGGCCGAATGGATCGCCGGTCGAAAATGTGCCTGGCTTGCTCTCGACCCTGCCGATGATGACCCGATCCGCTTTTGGACCTACCTGATCGCCGCACTGCAAACGGTGAGACCCAACCTGGGCGAAACGGCCCTGTTTATGCTGCAAACGCCGCAATCGCCATCTGTTGAGACAATTTTGACCGACCTGCTCAACGAGATCGCCGCGCTGCCGGGGCCATTGATTCTGGTGCTGGACGATTATCACCTGATCGAGACGCCCGCCATTCACCAAAATATGGCCTTTTTGCTCGACCACCTGCCGCCTCAACTGCATGTGATCATGCTCACCCGCGCCGATCCGCCTCTGCCGTTGGCCCGGCTGCGCGTGCGCGGTCAGCTTGCCGAATTCCGTGCTGCCGACCTGCGCTTTACTTCAGATGAGGCGGCGGCTTTTCTGAATCAGGTGATGGGGCTAGACCTGACCACGGATGACATTGCCGCACTGGAAACGCGCACTGAGGGTTGGATCGCTGCACTGCAACTGGCGGCTTTGTCGATGCAGCATTGTGAAAATACCCAGGATTTTATCTCTGCGTTTGCCGGCAGCCACCACTACATCGTCGACTATTTGGTCCAAGAGGTGCTACACCTTCAGCCGGCTGGGATGCGCGATTTTTTGCTCAAAACATCGATTTTGGATCGCTTGAGCGGCTCGCTGTGTGACGCTTTGACCGGGCGCACGGATGGGCAGTCTACGTTGGAGACGCTGGAACAGGCCAACCTGTTTGTCGTGTCGTTGGATGATCGGCGGCACTGGTATCGCTACCATCACCTCTTTGCCGATATGCTGCGTAACCGTCTGTCGCGGGTATTTCCGGAGCAAGTGCTGGATTTGCATCGCCGCGCGGCGGCGTGGTACAAAAGTGTCCAACTGGTCGAACCAGCCATCGAACACACCCTTGCCAGCAGCGATTACGCACAGGCCAAGCGCTTGCTGCGCCAGTTCTTTCCACAGTTGATGCGCCCAGAAAACCGCGTGTTGCTCAACCGCTGGTTCGAGCAGTTCCCACAAGCGTTTGTCCAGGCCGATCCCTGGTTGTGCGTTACCCGGGCCTGGCTGGTCTGGGGTCGAGGGGATGCGGCAGAAGCGAACCGCTACCTCGACCTCGCTCAACAGGCCTTCGCGCATCTGCAAGCGGCCGGACAGCTCCCTGTGGGCGATCTCGAGTATGAAGGCCTGCCTGCCGAGATTCTGGCCTTCCGAGCGCTCATGCTGACTCACCAAAACGTCCCGGCGCAGGTGATCGAGCTGGCCGATCAGGCCCTTGAGATCGCACCAGAAGGGGCATCAACCATCCGGGCGATCGCTTACCTGGACAAACAAGTGGCCTACCGAGACCTGGGGCAGATGGAGGAAGCGGTGCAGGCTTGCATGCTCGGTATGCCTGCTGCCCGGAGGGGAGAGGACATTGGCACCCGGGTGAGCGTCTTGTACAGCCTGGGCCTGAACCTGATGCTCCAGGGACGACTCAATGAAGCCGCGACGGTTTATCGAGAGGGACTGCATTACGCCCAAGTGCACGGCGAGCATTCTTCACCGCGTTATGATGCCATCTATGTGCGGCTGGCCGAACTCGCTTATGAAAGGAACGATCTGGACGAGGCAGAGCGGCTGATCGCCCAGGGTCTGAACATCGGCGAACGGAATACGTATCTTTGGCACAGATTCTACGGGCATCTCCTCCTGTCGCGGCTGCGCCTGGCGCGAGGCGATCGACAGGGCGCGCTGGATGGCCTCGATCAGGTAGAGCAACTGTCCAGGCGGATCGTCGGCGCCTATTTTGAAGAGGAATTGGCCAGCTACTGGGCCAGGTTGAGCGCCGAGCTCGGCCAACGCGAACGTGCCGAGGCATGGGTGCGGACGATCGATCCGATCTTGGACGAGCGATCTGGCTATCACCGGGTCGACCGGGCGATCCAACTTGCCCACGTTCTGCTTGCCTTGGGCCGGCTTGACGAGGCGCTGGTGTTGGCCTCGCGCATTCAGACAGTCATCGGGCCCAAGGGCTACCGGCACTGGCAGATCGCGATGTGGGTCTTGCAGGCTGTCGTCTGGCAGGGCAAGGGCGATACACGCGAGGCGATCCGCTGCCTGGAGAGGTCGCTTTCAGTGGCAGAACCCGAAGGGTACGTGCGCGTATTCCTCGATCACGGCAAGCCGATGCTGGACCTGCTGGTCAAGGCCCGGCAGCAAAGCGTCGCGCCCGAGTATACGGCGCGGCTGATTTCCACTGCAATGCCTGATGTTGAAACGCCGCCGTTGTCCCAACCGCTGATCGAGCCGCTCAGCGAGCGCGAGCTGGACGTGTTGCGCCTGTTGGCCGAAGGGCGGTCGAACCAGGAGATCGGCGACGAATTGTTCATCGCCGTGGGCACGGTCAAAAAGCACCTCAGCAACATTTTCGGCAAGCTGGGCGTCCAAAACCGCACCGAGTGCGCCGCCCGCGCGCGGGGGTTGGGGTTGATCTAGTTTCAGAAAATGCGCCCGCATCCAGGCCACCAACTGAACCCAGTCGGTGGCTTTTTTGTTGCTTGCTCGGCGCGTGGGTGAACAAAATAAACCCTCAATACGACTTTGGAGGCATCACAACTGCCCCGGTTTACTGCTAAACTGAGTGTGTCGATGAAAACAGGGCGCACAGCCCAGCGGACAGAATGGAGGGACGAAATGTATATGGAAATCGAAGCAATGGTCAAACGCGAGCAATGCCAAGACCTGCAGCGAGAAGCGGAGTGGGAGCGGTTGATCCGCCAGGTTTATGCGGGACACCAACCCCGGCGCGTTGGGGCGCAGATGTGGATCAAGCGTATCAGCGGATGGCTTCGGATGCATCAGCGCTGCACACGGACGATCGTTCAGTTCAAAGAAACAGCAGTATTGTAAACTGTTATATATTTGGTGAAAAAAGGAGAGTTCTATGTTACCATCGACGCATTCGATTTCATTCTGGGGGTGGGTGCTGCGCATTGGCGGGATTGGGACAATCCTGGTCATCGTCCTTTTCCTCGCTCTGACGATCAATCAGCGCATTGCGTTGCGCCGATTCCGCGAACGCACGCCGCCGCCCGGCCAGCTGCTCGATGTGGATGGGCACAAGCTGCACATCCGTTGCACCGGCAGCGGCGCGCCCACGGTGGTGATCGATGCCGGAAACGCCTGCTTGGGGCTGGAATGGACGCCGATCCAGGACCGGCTTGCCGAGACGACTCGCGTCTGCACCTACGATCGGGCGGGCTATGGCTGGAGTGAGGCCGGACTATCGCCGCGAGATGGCGTCACTGTCGTCGCCGAACTGCACGCGCTGCTCCGGGCAGCAGGCGAAGCGGGGCCGTACGTGCTGGTCGGACACTCGCTGGGGGGAATCCACGCTCGCTTGTTCGCCGCACGCTATCCCGACGAGGTTGCCGGGTTGGTTCTGGTTGACACGGCCGCCAAATATACCGTCTCGCCGGAACTGGAAGGCCAGATGCGCGCCTCGATTGGCTTTTACCAGGTGATGCGTTTGCTAACCGGATCGGGTTTGCTGCGCGTGTTGGGGCCGCTAGGGGGAGAGGGCTCGATGCCGGAGACAGCGCGCAAGTTGCCTGCCTCACTGCAAGACACCTACCTGAACCTGGTACTGGATCCGCAGCAGCACGCCACAGCGATCAGCGAGATGATGCAGCTTGCCGAAACGCTGCGCCAGACTGGCGAGGTGATGCAAGGTGATCGGCCATTGGGAGATCGCCCGCTGATCATCCTCACTGCCGGGCAACAAATGGCCCCGGGATCGACGCCCTTTGACGACCGCCATGTGGCCGTGAGCCAGGAGGTCATCGATGCACAAGGCGCACTGGTCAGGCTTTCCTCACGAGGCGAACAGCGTGTGATCGAGCAGAGCGGACACCAGGTTCACCTCGACGCACCGGATGCCGTGATCGCTGCGATTCAAGATGTCATCGAAATGGTGCGATAAACGCCAGGATGATGAAAATGCAGGCGAGAAAAAATGATGCCGCTCTAGTCGGTTTAATTTCTGTATAAAAAAGAAAGGATTTGACAATGTTCGCACGTACAGAGTCCCTCAGGTTCCCATGGGCGTTTCTCGCCCTCTCATTCGGTTTCACCTGGTTGATTTTGCTGCCCGGCGTTCTGGCCTCCCTGGGCTGGATCGCCCTGTCCATACCGAGTGTGGCCTTGATCGCACTGGGGCAGTTTGGCCCATCGCTGGCGGCGTTCATCCTGGCCTGGCGCAGCGAAGGCAAGCGCGGGGTGTGGCAGCTCTTGAAATCGGCATTTCACTGGAAGGTTGGCTGGCGCTGGCTGGCGGCAGCATTTCTCTTGCCGCCGCTGTTGGGCGCGGCGGCAATGGGTCTGAATGTTTTGTTGGGCGGCAACCTGCCCAAGCTGGCGTTGCTGGCTCAGCCGCTGGCGATTCCCTTTAATTTCATCTTTATTCTGCTTTTGCAAGGGCCGCTGCCCGAAGAATTCGGCTGGCGTGGCTATTTGCTGCCTCGGCTGCAAGCCAGGTTGGGTCTCCTTCCGGCCAGTCTCATCGTCGGCGTGCTGTGGGCGGTGTGGCACCTGCCGGCCTGGTTTATGCAAGGTTCTTATCAATCAGCTCTGCCGTTCTGGGCTTTTCTGATTTGCACCACGGCGTTTTCGGTGCTGATGACATGGTTCTACAACCACACAAATGGCAGTCTGTTCATCGCCCTCATTGTTCATACGATGATCAACCTGTCTATCGCCCTGTTTCCGCCGGTCGAATTGACGCCGGGTGGCAGCGTGCAGGGCTATCTTGTTCTGACCATGCTCTATATGGTGGTGGCCATGCTCGTCGCCATCTATTGGCGTGTACCATGCTCGCACCGCGCCGAGGCTGCGCAGGCTGCTGCAACGACAGAAAGAGTTCAAGATGGCCAATAGATACCGTGATGATCAAATGTGTGGGTGTGGTGAGTGCTACGAGCTCTGCATCAAAGGTCACCTGGATGAACGCTGGTCGGAGTGGTTCGACGGTCTCGAGATGACGTATCCCAGCGATGGCGAAACCCTGCTCTCCGGCCCGGTGGCCGACCAGGCCGCGCTGCACGGCTTGCTGGCTCGCGTGCGCGATCTGAATCTCGAGCTGCTCTCAATACGCAAATTGTGATGGAGGAAACGATGAACAACTCGAACTGGAAACGCCCCTTTTTCACCATCTGGGGCGGGCAGGCTGTTTCGCTGCTCGGCAGCAGCCTAGCCGGGTTTGCCCTGGTCTGGTGGCTGGCCTCGACCAGCACCTCGGCAACTGTGCTGGCTGGAGCGACCCTGATGATGGTGCTGCCGCAAATCGTGCTGGGACCGTTGCTGGGTGCGCTGGTTGACCGCTGGAACCGGCGCGTGACCATGATCGTGGTAGACAGCATCATTGCGCTGCTGTCGCTCGGCCTGGCCGGGCTGTTCTGGGCCGGGCAGGCGCGCTTTTGGCAGGTCTATGTTGTGCTGCTCTTGCGCACGGTTGGTCAGGTGATTCATCTGCTGGCGATGCAGTCATCAACTCCGCTGCTGGTGCCCGAAAAGCACCTGTCTCGCGTCGCCGGGATGAACCAGACTCTGCAAGGGGTGATGAACATCGTCGCCCCGCCGTTGGGCGCGCTGCTGCTGGCCGTGCTGCCGGTGGGCGGCGTGCTGCTCATCGACGTGGCGACGGCGCTGGTCGCCGTGCTGCCGCTCTGCCTGATCGCCATCCCCAACCCGGCATCTGCGCCTGTTGCCGATGCGTCGGCAGGACACAAGTCGTCGCTGTGGAGCGATATGCGTGAGGGCGTGCGTTTTGTCTGGGATTGGCCTGGCTTGCTGATCGTTGTGGCGATGGCCGCGCTGCTCAATCTGGTCGGCGTGCCTTGTCTCTCTTTCGTTCCTCTGCTGGTGACCCGCCATTTTCAGTTTGGTGCGCTTGAATTGGGCTGGCTGCAAACGGCCGCCGGGATTGGGCTGCTGGGCGGTGGGCTGCTGCTGAGCACCTGGGGCGGCTTGCGCAGCCGGATAGCGACGATGCTCATCGCGCTGGCCTTGCAAGGGGTAGGTGCGGCTTTGATGGGCTTTGCCCCGGCCAGCGCGTTCTGGCTTGCCCTGGTGGGCAATCTGCTGTGGGGATTGGCCCGGCCGATCATTGACGGGCTGATGTTTGCCATCCTCCAGGCGACCGTGCCGCCCGAAATGCTGGGACGGGTCTTTTCGCTAATCTTGAGTGCCTGCGCGCTGATGACCCCGCTGGGGCTGTTGGTCTCCGGGCCGGTGGTTGATGTGCTGGGCGTGCGCTTTTGGTTCGTGCTGACCGGCATGCTGGCCTTGTGTGCCAGTGCGATCTGCTTTGCGATCCCTGCCGTGCGACAGTTGGAACGCAAAGAGCATACCCCGCTGGTTGTAGAAAGCCGAGCTTGACGCGAGGAGGGGACAAAATGAGCGACTGGATCAAGAAACACGTATTATGGTTCTATATTGTGCTTGCCTACGCTCTGACCTGGGGCGGGTCGGCGGTTCATCTGGCAATGTCGCGCGGCAGTGCTGCCGGCATCTCGACGCTGGCCCAGGTTCCTGCCGCTCTGCTGGTCTTGCTCGGCCCGGCCCTGGCTGCCCTGGCCGCCGCCGGCGTCGAACGGGGAGGTGGCTTGAAGCACCTGCTGCGCCCGCTGCTGGCCTGGCGGGTTGGCTGGGGCTGCTGGGTGTTGATCCTGACCTATCCGATTTTGCATCACCTGGTCGTTGCCGCAATTCGCTGGGCTGCCGGCGGGCCGATGCCGCGCTTTTTTTACAACCCAACGCTGCCTCAAGGCAGCATTGGACTTGCCCTGGCCATCGCGATCGGAGCCAACCTGGTGCGCGGCCTGGGCGAGGAGATCGGCTGGCGCGGCTATGCGCTGCCCAGGATGCAAGATCGGTATGGCACGCTGGCAGCCAGCCTGATCTTGGGCGTGATCTGGGCCTTGTGGCACTGGCATCCGGGGAATATCAGCTTGCTGGGCGGGCGGCTGATGATCTGGCATTTTCTGACCGTGCTTCCGGTCTCCGTCCTTTACACCTGGCTGTACAACCGGGCGCGAGGCAGTCTGTTGGTGATTGTGCTATTTCATATGTGGCAGGATGTGGCCGAATACATTGTGCCGTTGGGCGTGTATGAGAACGACGCAAGCGGTCTGATCGTCAGTGCTGTCGTCAATTGGATCGTCGCCGCCGCACTGGCGGTCGGTTGGTTGAAACGAGTGATCGATACGAGGAGGAAATGTGGACCTATTACGCGCATTTTTTAGGTACTTGGCACAGGGCGCGGTGTCGAACAGTGGCATTTGCGCGTTGGGGGAAAAGGCATTATACCCAAGTGCAGGCGCGACGGCTGCGCCTCATTCGACAAAAAAGAGGTGTGTGATGAACCACATATGGACTAAAATCCTGGCGGTAATCGACGTGCTCCTGATGATGGTGATCGTTTTGGGATTGTCGCGGGCGATCTCGCAAACGCCGTTCAAAACGTGGCAGTTGACCCATCTGCATTACCTGTTCCACGGGCACGCGCTTTTTGCCCTGCTGCCCATACTCTGGCTGCTGTTGACCCGCCGTTCGCTGGCTGAATACGGGCTAACCCTGCATCACTGGAAGGGGGACCTGATCGCCGCTTTGAGCTGCTTTTTCCCGATTGCTCTGGCCGGGGCCTCGCTGGGCTTTTTACCCTACACGCGCTGGGACGGCGCATTGATCGAGTCGGCGATCCAGGTTGGCCTGCTCTTTTGGGTGGCCTATTTGCTCAATAAAAAGCCCGATCCACAGAGTGGGATCATTACCATTGTCCTGGCCCTGCTGATGTTTGGCGGGTACAGCTATTGGAAAGGGTTGTATCCAGGCGTTGGCAAAGGGATAGCCAGTTTCATCTTTTATTTCGTCTTTGTCGGTCTGGGCGAGGAAGTCCTGTACCGGGGCTATATCCTCACCCGGCTCAACGAGGCTTTTGGCCGGCCCTGGCGGTTTTTCGGTGTTGGCTGGGGCTGGGGAGCGGTGCTGGCCTCGCTCATTTTCGGGTTGACGCACGCGCTGAACCGGGTCGATCTGGGCGATGGGCGCATCGGTTTGACCTGGTGGTGGGGGGTGTGGACTTTTTTCGGCGGGTTTGTTTTCAGCTACATCCGCGAGAAAACCGGTTCTGTCATCGCTTCGGCGATTGTCCACGGTTTGCCTCAGGCACTGGTTTACCTGCTCATTAAATCCTTTTGAAAGTGGGCAAGCAGGGCATCTGGCGATCCTATCCCTTTTCGCGTCGCCGCTACCACCATGTCTCATCGCCGCCGATCAGGTTGGAAAGCTCTTCGGGCTTGAGCAAGATGATGTGTCCGTCTTGCATCTCGATCAGCCCTTGTCGCTGCAAGGCGCGCATGGCGCGGTTGGTACTTTCTCGGCTGGCGCTGATCAGGCTGGCCAGGTCGCCCTGGGTCAGCCTGCTGCCAATACGGATGCCATCGGCGGTGTGTTCGCCCTGTCTCAGGGCCAGCGACAAGAGCCGTTTGGCGATGCGGCGTGGCACATCCAGCAAAGCCAGCGAGCGTATGGCTTCATTGGTGTCGCGCAGACGGGTGCTGAGGGTCAGCATCATGTTGAGAGCCAGTTGCGAGTTGGCGCGCAGATGAGCGTAAAAATCCTCGCCGCTCATTACCCACAGCACCGTGTTTTCCACCGCCATCGCCGTCGCCGAGCGGGGTTGTTGGTCAATCAGCGACATTTCGCCAAACATGTCGCCCGGCCCGCACAGCACCATCGAAACTTCTTGCCCATCTTCGCCATGCACATAGATGCGGATGCTGCCCGACTCGATCAGATAGACGCTGTTGCCGTCGTCACCTTGCATAAAGACGGTTTGACCCGCCATATAGGTGCGTCGCTGCAAGTTCTGGCTAAAGCGAGTCAGTTCATCATCATCCAGATCGGCAAAGAGAGGGATGCGCTGCAAAAATTCCAGGCGTTTGTCCCAGGCCATGGCTGGTCTTTCCTTGATAGAGATGGCCGCCGAGGGGCGGCAGGCGGATTGTCGAGTCGGCCCGACGTTCAAGCTCATGGCATTGTACCCCGATCTGGGTGTTTCGACAAAGTGATGAGTGGTCTTGATTGGCCGCGCCAGAGGCGGCGATTTTTTACAGAGCGCCATGTGACATCTCCTTTTGTCTTGTCGTGCCAGGCGATCAGCGCAGCCCGCGCAGCAGCAATCCCACAGCCACAGCCAGGCTGATACTGACCAAAATTTCGCCCAAATAACCCAGCCGCTCGGTTTCGCCGCGCATGTGGTGGCCGTCGAGAGCCAGGCGGGGGGCCACCACCAGCGGCACCAGCAGGTATTGCCCCAGCAAGACAAAGGTGGCGATCAAGCCGCGCTCGATCATGCCCACATACCGCTCGCCGGGCCGCCCCGGCAGGCTCTTGCTTTCGGCACCCATGCCCCGCACCACAAAGTAAACCAGTACCCAGGCCGGCATGCTCAGCAGCACATAGCCGGTGAAAAAGGGCAGCCGGTTGCCCCCTTGCAGCCATAGCCCCAACGATGTCTCGGCCGGACGGTTGCCCAGCCAGCCCGACCAGTGCACGGCCAGCCCGATCACCCAAGCGTGCAGAGCCTGGTCGAGCAAAAAGAGGAACAAGGTCATAGTCGGGGTGGTTTTGCGCACCTGGGTGCGGGCAGTGTCAATGATAAAATGCAGCCCGCCGATCAGCAAGACAAAAGGCCAAAAATCAAGCGAAAATGGCAGCGAACACAGCCAGGTGCAACATGTGACAATGATCACGTGAACCCCCACACCCCACACACTGCGGCTCTTCCACTGGGCGATGCGGTCGGTTTGAAATACATAATCTCCTAACAAATGGGCCAAAAACATAGCTTGCAACATCATTTCCTCCTTTCAATCATTCCCTCGCATTTTCTTGACTCTAGTGTACCCGATTTATGTTCATTCGGCTATGATCTGGATCACACCTGCTGTAACGCAATCCTCTGGATTGCGCTTGCGCGGCGGGCATTTGGTGATAGAATGACCCAATCAATCTCAAAGAACGACTGTAAACTGGAGGATGGTTTATGACACGTTTGCGCATTGCTCTCGCCCAGATCAACCCCACGGTGGGCGATCTCGGTGGCAACGAACAAAAAATCCTGGCGGCCATCGCCCGCGCCGGCGACCTGGGTGCCGATGTAGTGGCCCTGCCCGAACTGGCCGTGACCGGCTATCCGCCCGAAGATTTGCTGCTCAAGCCCGGCTTTGTCGAGGCCAATCTGGCCGCCTTGCAGCGCATTGCCCAGGCAGCGCCGCCCGATATGGTCGCAGTAGTGGGCTTTGTGGATCGTGGCGACGACATTTACAACGCAGCCGCCGTTCTGTACGGCGGGCGGGTGGCGGCGGTGTATCACAAGCACTATTTGCCCAACTATGGCGTTTTTGACGAGGATCGCTATTTTCAGGCCGGAAGCTGTCCTCTGGTGGTGGCATTTCGAGGGGTCAAGATCGGCATCAACATCTGCGAGGATGTGTGGTATCCCACCGGCCCCACCGAAGCACAGGCCTTGGCCGGGGCACAGCTCATCATCAACATTTCGGCGTCGCCCTATCACGCCGGTAAACGTGCCGCTCGCGAGCGCATGCTGGCCACCCGCGCCGCCGACCATGTGGCGGCAATGGCGTTTTGCAATCTGGTGGGTGGGCAGGACGAGCTGGTCTTTGATGGGGGTAGCGTGGTGTTGAACGAGTTGGGCGAGGTGGTGGCGCGCGGCCGCCAGTTTGCCCAAGACCTGGTGGTCGCCGACCTGAATCTGGGGGCGGTGTTTCGCCAGCGATTGCATGACCCGCGCCGTCGCAAACAAAGTGAAACGCAGGCCGTCCAGGTGGTGGAATTGGGCGGCGGCAACGCAACAACATGCCGCCCCGCGCTGCAAAATCAAGTCGCTGCGCCGCTGGAACTGCCGGCCGAGGTCTATGCCGCGCTGACATTGGGCGTGGGCGATTATGTGCGCAAGAACGGCTTTTCCAGGGTAGTCATCGGCCTGTCGGGTGGCATAGATTCGGCGCTGACCGCCTGCCTGGCCGTAGACGCCCTGGGCGCCGAGAATGTGGTGGGCGTGTTTATGCCTACGCGCTATTCCTCATCCGACAGCCGCAAAGATGCCGCCCAATTGGCGCACAATCTGGGCATCCGCTTTTTGATCATCCCCATTGACGACATTTTTCAGTCATTTCTGGATGCGTTGGCCGATGCCTTTGCCGGCACGTCGGCGGGCGTGGCCGAAGAAAACATCCAGGCACGCATCCGCGGCAGTATTTGGATGGCTCTCAGCAACAAGTTTGGCTGGATGGCCCTCACCGCCGGCAACAAGAGTGAGATGAGCACCGGTTATGCCACCCTCTATGGCGACATGGCCGGTGGTTTTGCGGCGATCAAAGACGTGCCAAAAATGCTGGTCTATCGCCTGGCCGAATACGTCAACGAACGGGCCGGGGGCGAGGTGATTCCCGAACGCATTTTCACCAAGGCGCCCACCGCCGAACTGCGCCCCAACCAGACCGACCAGGATACGTTGCCGCCTTATGCGCTGCTCGACGATATTTTATATGCGTATGTGGAGCAAGATTGCAGCGTGCAAGAGATGGTGAGCATGGGGTTTGATCGCGAGATAGTGCGCGAGGTAGTGCGCATGGTAGACCGCGCCGAGTACAAACGCCGCCAGGCTCCGCCGGGCGTCAAAATCACCCCGCGCGCCTTTGGCCGTGACCGCCGCCTGCCGATCACGAACCGCTATCGCGGGGGCTGAACCGGGCCAGCATCACCGGGACCAGCAGAGCCAACAGAGCCGCTCCCAGCAGCGGATCGAACGGCGGCAGCAAGTCGGTGTAGGGGCTATAAGCCAGGGCGTCGGGTTGAATAATGCGTTGACCGAGCATAACTGACATGGCCGTCAGGCCGCCGACCCAGGCCGCGCCATCGCGCCATGTCCAGGTCTCGGTGCGGTAAACGGTGCGCTGCACCCGCTGCCCTTGCAGCCAAAACACGCTCAAGAGCAAAGCCGCGCTGATCGCCGTGATAGCCCAGCCGCCGGCCCGAAAAGCCGAAAAATAGGTCAGCGCGAACAGCCCGCCCAGCAGCCCGCCCAGGCCGATCAGGGTGAGGGCTTGCAGCAGCACATCGCGGCGGTGCGGCGCAGGGCGCACGTTGCCAAACCCGCGCGCCTCCATAGACTCGGCCAGTTGCAGGCTGCGCTCCAGGCCGGTGGTGAGCAGGGCCATGACAAAAGGCAGCATGTCGCGCAGGCGGCGCATGCGCTGCCCGCGGATGAGTTGCGCCTCGTAAATCTCTTGGGCACTGATGATCATTTGCGGCACAAAGGCCAGGGCAATCGAGATGACCAGCCCGGCCTCATAGACAAAAGCCGGGGTCAGGCGCAGCAGCTGCGCCTGACCGACCGACATGTTGAATGTGACAAAAAGCAGCAGCAGCGTGATCAGGCTCAACGCGCTGCACCCCCCCCACAAAACCGCCTCCAGGGTGATCGGCCCGCCGATCAGCGGCCAGGCCGTCGGCAGGCGAAACAAGACATGCTGGCCATTGTGCGAGTTGAGAGCGTTCATCGGGATGACCAGCAAGGCCATCCCGACAGCCAGGCGAATCAAAGCCTGCCAGCTAGTGGTCGTGCGGCTGCCCGACGAGTTGGCCTGCCGCTGGGCCACGGCCACTATGCCTAGCAAGATGATCAGATAAAGCGGGTTGCGGGTCAGCATGGCCGCAGCCATCACCATCGCCGTCCAGCCCACCCAGGTGGTCGAATGAAGCATGTTTCCTCTATCGCTGTTTGCGCAGTCGCAGGCCAATACCGGTCAACGTGGCGCCGCTGCCCAGTAGTAAGACGGTTGTTGCCCACGGGTTTATACCGGTTTCGGGCAGGGTGGTGGGAGGCTGCGACACCGGCGCGGTCGCCGCAGCAGTTGCCTCGGCAGTCGCCGCACCCACATCCATACGCGCAAAAGGCAATGTTTTCATTTCCAGAGCCACCATCGCCTGCACGGTGCTGCCGAAATTGTCGGCGGGCATCGAGTCTTGCCAACGAAACGCCCCACTGTTGTTCTGCCAGGCACGCAGCCGGTCGTGCGCCGATTTGCCATCCTGTCCGGCGAATTTCCAATCAATGCCAGCCGGGTCCTGCCCTGCCGACCTGACCGCCCACATCGCCAGTGCCGTCGAGTTCGAGTCGCTGTCGGTGCCCCACAGCGAGGGATTAATGTAGGGGAATCCGCCGTCGGCGTTTTGCTGCTTTTTGAGGTGTGTCATCGCTTTGACGAGCTGGACATGATCGGCGGGCAGGCCGGCAGCAGTGAGAGCCACCACTACCAGGGCAGTCGTGTTGTTATCCCCGCTGCCTTCCTGGGTGTCACCGTTCCAGGCCCAGGTGCCATCGGCGATCTGGCGTTGCAGCAGATAGTTGACCGCCGGCGCCGGAATGGGCCGCCGCGCGCTGGCCAGGGCGATCAGGGCAAAGCAATGCTCGTTGACAAAGTCCTTTGCGCCGCCGAATTTGCCGTCGCTGCCGATCCAGTTTTCCAGTTTGGCCACCAGATCGCTGCCCAAGGCTGTGCGTGGGTTTTGTCCCCAGGCGATCAGGGCGATGATGACCTTGCCCACAATACCGGCGCGGTCGGTCTGGCCGATGTTGGCCTTGAAATAGTCCAGCGGCGTCTTGCCGGCATAGCTCCAGGTCAGCGCATTACTGCCGCTGTCTATGGCGGCGATGGCGATCAGGGCATCGGCCGTGTCGCCGAGCGAACCGCCGAATCCGCCGTCGGCGTTTTGCTGAGCTTTGAGCCAGGCCACAGCCGAGGGGCCGTCGGCCAGGGCTGGGGCCGCCAGCGCGGCGGCAAGCAGCACAGCCAGAACCACAGATACAAATTGAGAGCGTTTCATGTTTTTCTCCTTTGCTGTCAAAATAAAAAACCCTCTTTCTCGTGAAAGAGGGTGAACGATCAGAACTATAAAGCATTGTTGGCAATGCTTTACGTTCACTCTATCCCTTGTCCACGAGGGCGGTTGAGCGGCAGTCTCCAGATGGGCGATCTGACTTGGCCCGTCCGCATCAGCGGGCCCTACAGTTGCGGGACAGTGCCGGATTGAGCGTGAGCCTGAACCGGCTTCTCCCTGGTCTGGAGAGTGATTCGATTATCGGAAAAAGAGTATAGCACGAACAGTCAGGTGTGTCAAAGGGTGTCCTTCGATTTGGGGGTGAGTTTGCTGGTTTCGACAGGTTCAACCAACAAACTCGCCTTCATACCCAGGGAAAACGCTGAATTTCGACGGTGTTCGTAGAACGCTCTCAACCTGCGTTTTCCCCAGAAATGAAGGACACCCCTAATTGCTCTGGCTCTCGCAGCGAATAAAGGTGTTATTGCCGCCGCCGCCACGACAGTCATCGGTGCCGCCTGTGCTAAACAGGCCTGGCGGGCCATCGCCGTCGAGTTGATCGTCGCCATCCTGCCCCAAGAGCAGATCGTTGCCACCCTGTGTTAGCAAAGACATCGCCCCGTCGCCCAGAATAGTATCGTTGTCGGGGCCGCCCAAAATCACATCGTTGCCGCCGGTGGAAAACCAGGGCAGTGAGGCCTGATCGCCGTAAATGGTATCGTTTCCGGCTCCCGCCACGATGCAATCATTGCCGGCACCGCCCTGAATGGTGTCGGCCAGCTCGCTGCCCAAAATCAACGAGTTGGCGGCACCGTCGGTGATATTGCCGCTACCCACTACCAGGTTGGTCAGAGCGAGACCGGCACACTCGGACGGCTTGAACAGTTCCGGTTTGGCACTGTCAGCGATGGGAAAGGCATATTCTTTGAGGCGGGTCGGCGGTAGGGTGTTGGATGCCGTGCGCGCCGAAAATGCGCCGATCAACGCCAGAATGATCCACCCCAAGACGACTTTGGGATACACAGGATGGGCGTTCATTGTTGCTCCCTGGGCTTGCGCCGCCGCAAGCTGGCCCACCCATCGCGCAGACGTTGAATCGGGTTGGGTACGGCCGGGGGATTTTCGGTCGCCGACCGGCAGCCGTAGGTGGTTTGGCTGTCCTGGACGATAAAAAGGTGTTCCTGCCCTTGATCGTAATGTAACATCACCCCGCCGATTCGCTCGGTCAGTCGGGCCAGATCGTCCAGACTGAGGGGAATGAACGAGGCCGGCGTAGGTTGCCCGGCCTGGACATGCACAATCAGCCGACGATATGCGGCCCAGCCGGTGTGCGATGGCGCGCCCAACCAGGCCAGGGCGATCTGCCCGGCCAGAGCCAGCAAGACGACAAGGATCGCGATCCAGCGTCCGCTCCAAACCGGCAGGGTCAATCCCAACACCGACATGGTGTTGGGCTCGGAGCGAGTGCGCGGGACGGCACCTTTTTGCACCGGCAGCAGTGGGTTGGGCTGATCGGGCTGCTCTTGCGGCAGCGAAATTTGCACCATATCCATGTAAAAATCGAGCGAGGGTGTGAATTGGCTTTCAATGGGCTGACCATCCAGGGTGCCGCGAATGTCAATTTGAGGAAGGAGCGACAGGGTATAACGCTGCCGTTGCAAGCCCGTTTGTGCCTCTAGCGCCATCGTCCAGGCTTGCATCTGGCCCAGATCGATCTCGCCGCTGAGGTGGAGCGACGTTCCGGCAAAGGCAGTGGGCGGCACAATCTCGATGGTGCGTTTCCACCCGCTGAGGTGACGCACTTGGGCCAGCAGCCGATAGCTGCCGGTCAGATCAGCGGTTACCGAGGTGACAAAAAGATAATCGAACGACAGGGTCATGCGTTGGCTCAGGCGGGCAAAGAGCGGCTCGCCGGTGCGAACCATTTCCCCATCATAGACGCCTGTCGGCGCCGGCGCGACATAGGTGAATTGGCCGCGATGCTGATAGGCCATATCATCGGCAACGAGTTGCTGCGCCGGTCGGCTGAAGGACAGCCAACCCAACACCAACCCGCCGATGAACAGAACGATCAAAACAAAAGCAATGTCTTGACGGTAATCTATTTCCTTCATCGCTTTTATCCTTATCTTTGGCCGCCTGGCGCGACGACCGGGCGGCGTCGAAATGAATGACAGCCCGATGACTCCACCGATCACGACCAGAGCGACCATGATCCAGGGGCGGCGCAGGGACTCGATCAGGCGGCCTACACCCGGCCAGTGCAGCCACAGCTTGCCCAATACCTCTGCCGCAGTGGGCTGATAGCCGTCCAGCCAGGTGTTATTGTCGCCTTTCAAGACAAACCGACCATCCACCTGGTCCGCGATACGATGCAAAACGGCGCCAATGTCGGGGTGACGGTAGGCCACCACATCGCCGATATGGTAGGCCTGGGCCCGGCGGGTGATCACCAGGTCGCCGCGATGCAGAGCCGGCTGCATGCTCGCGCCGGCCACAATCACATAGCCCGCCGCGCCACCGACCTGAAACGGTGCCAGAGTCATCCAGGCAATTATCAATATGATTATAACAGGTAGACGATAAAAATTTTTCATCATCATAATAAAAACGCGGCCATTACAAATGGCCGCGTTGTCTTGCAGTTTATTGACCCTAGGAGACCGCTGAAAAAGTCTATTTTTACCACAAAGGACACCGAGAACACAAAGGTTTACGATACTTTTGAGTCGCTAAAAATGCTTTGTGCTCTTTGTGTCTTGGTGGTGAGCGGGTTTTTCAGCACGCTCCTAGAAGGCCGCTGAAAAAGTCTATTTTTACCACAGGTGAGAGGGTTTTTCAGCACGCTCCTAGTCGGCGGCCACGACGCGCAGGTTGTTGGCTCCCAAAACGGTGACGGTGGTGGGCGTGCCACCGCTGCTCACGGTCAGGTCGCAGGTGATAGCGGCGCCGCCGGTGCAGGAATGCCACGTGGTGGTGGCCCCATCGGTGATCTGCACTTTGACCGTGCCGCCGGCCGGCACAGCTGGAGCGATGTTAAAGGTGACGCCGTCCAGATTGCGCGGGTTGGCGGCGTTCAAGACATAGTGAATGTTGGTGACGGCAAAACCACTGATGGCCACATTGCCATCGCCGGCCTGGCTGGTTGCCGGCATGGTGTTGCTGTTGGCAAAACCATAAGCGGCAAAAGCTAGCAAGAGAATCATGACCAAGAGAGCGGCGCTGCGTACCGGCGATAAACGTAAAGCAAACATACAAACCTCCTGTAAATTAGAATTGAGAGCAAATAGGATTTTTTTCAATTGCCCTCATTGTATCACAGCAAGGTTTGGGCAGGGTTTGGGAAACGTGAATTTTGCGTAAAGAAAACTCAGCGACACGGCTCACTGTTAAATTTATAGCCAATGCCCCGCTCGGTTTGAATGTAGCGAGGCTTGCCCGGCTCGGCCTCGATTTTGGAACGCAATTGCCAGATGTGCCATTTGACGGTGTTGAGGCTGGCCTCGCTGTCATAAGGCCACACATAATTGAAAATGGTCTCGCTAGTCAGCACGCGGTCGGCGTTCTGTGCCAAAAAGACCAACAGATTGCTCTCGATGGGCGTCAGATCTACGGCAGTGCCGCGCACGATCACTCTGAGATGGTCGGGGTCCAGAACCAGTTTGCCTTGATCAAAGCAAATGGTCTGGCCGGGTGCAGGTATAGATATGCGTGTTCGCCGCAGCAACGCCTCAACCCGCGCCAGCAATTCTACCGGGCGGACCGGCTTGATCAGGTAATCGTCGGCGCCCAGTTCCAACCCGCGCACGATATCTTGTTCGGCATCGCGCGCCGAGACGATCATGATCGGCGTCGTTGCGGCGGCGCGGATGAGCCGACAGACCTCCCAGCCGCTCAGTCGGGGCAGAACCAGGTCGAGAATCACCAGGTGAGGCTGCATCGCCTGGAACATGTCCCAGCCGCCGACGCCATCTTGGGCCGTGCTGGTCTCAAATCCCTTGTTTTGAAGTGACCGCTCAACAATGGCGCGGTTGATCGGATCGTCTTCAATAATCAAAATTTTCTCGGCTGGCATATTGATAAAACCTCTTGATTAGGAGATTTTTAAATTGAGATGAATTGTAGCACATTTGGGGCCAAAGGTGGGTTACAATATGCTTACGGTTTTACCCGCCGGCTATTTTGAAAATCGCCGCCAGGTAGGGGTAGGGCTTGCCCCTACATTTTCATTCATTGTTATGCGTGGAAAACCGCAGATTTTCGCAGCATGGTAGCTGATATGACTCTGGTCATATCGACGGGCGCGAGAGGTGACTTGAGGGACTGCTCAAATACGGCCGCTTGTGTTATCATAGAGAGCGTCAGATCAATTTTTCAGAACTATTTGATGGGGTACAGGAGAACGACATGAACAAGAAAAACAACCGATGGTTGAAATGGCCGGCTATTTTGTTGGGAGTGCTGGTGATAGGAGGGGTGGCAGGCGGCTGGGTGTGGCGTCAACAGGCACAGGCCGAGTCTGCACTGCCATCCAACCAGATTGCTCAGGCCTTTATCGGCGACCTGGCCACCCAGATCAGCGCCAGCGGGCAACTGCTGCCGCAGCGTAGCGTGCGCCTGTCGCTCGATGTGACCGGGCGCGTCAAGGCGGTATCGGTGCGCGTGGGCGATGAGGTGCGCGCCGACGATGTGTTGGTTCAATTGGAGACCGACGCCCTGGAACGCTCGATACGCACCGCCGAGCAGAGCCTGATCATTCAAGAGGCCAACCTGGCTCAATTGCGCCAGCCGCCTACGCCCGAAGAAATCGCCTCGGCCGAGGCAGCGGTGGCCAGCGCCCAGGCACAGCTCGATGATCTGTTGGCCGGGCCCAGCCAGGCCGAGATCAATCAGGCGCAGGCGGCTCTGGAAAGCGCGCGCGCCGCCCTGCGCGCCGCGACAGCCCGCTATGCTGCCTTGGACGATCAATTGGTGGTGGCGCAAAAAGAGGTGGACAATGCCAAAAGCTCGCTGGGCTTTGCCCAGTATCGCTATGACGCCGTGGTCAACAACTGGCAAACCGCCGACTATGCTCCCTATTCGCCGCAGGCCGAACAGTTGGAAAATGCCAAAGTCAACTATAACGTGGCCGTGGCCAACTATAACCTGAAAAAGGCCGACATTAACGACAGCAGCCTGCGCAGCGCCCAGGCGCAGGTGGCCCAGGCCGAGGCCAGCCTGGCCTCGCTGACCAAACCCAAGACCACCCAGATCGCTAGCGCTCGCTCGCAGCTGGCTCAGGCACAGTCGAACCTGGCCAAACTGCTGGCCGGAACCGACGATGACAAAATCGCTGTAGCCGAAGCGCAGGTAGAGCAGGCACGCATTTCGCTGCAAGAGGCACAGGCCAAACTGGTCAAAGCCACCCTGGTGGCGCCGTTCGACGGGGTGATCACGGCAGTGAATCTGGCCGAGGGCGAGTGGGCCAGCGGGCTGGCCGTAGAAATGGTGGACATGGGCAGCCTGGAGGTGGTGTTGGACGTGGACGAGGTGGACATTGGCGCCATCAGCATGGGGCAGGCAGCAGTGGTGACACTGGAGGCCTGGCCGGGCCAGCCGCTGGATGGACAGGTAGTGGCCATTGCCCCCCAGGCGCGCAGCAGCGGCGGCCTGACCACCTATCAGGTGCGGTTGAGCGTCCAGGCTGGCAATTTGCCCATCCGCGCCGGCATGACCGCCAACGCCGAACTGGTGACGGCGCAGCGCGAGCATGTCTTGTTGGCGCCCAACCGCGCCATCATTGCCGACCGGCAGGCGGCCAAATACTATGTCAATCGTCTGGAGGGCGATCAGGTGGTGCGAGTGGAAATTTCGGTGGGCCTGCGTGACAAGAATCACACCGAGATTCTGAGTGGACTACAGGATGGCGATAACCTGGTCGTCGGCGAAGTGCAATCCAGACTTGATCTGAGCAACGGCCCACAGGGTTTGATGCGAGGATTGCGATAACCATGATCGAATTGCAGGGAATCACCAAAGAATACCAGATGGGCGCCCAAACGGTGCATGCCTTGCGCGGCATAGACCTGACCATCCAGGACGGTGAGTTTGTGGCGATCATGGGGCCGTCGGGTTCGGGAAAAAGCACCTTGATGAACATGATCGGTTGCCTGGATCAACCCAGCGGCGGCCGCTATCAGCTAGACGGCATTGATGTCAGCGAGATGAGCGACGATGACCTGGCTCGCGTGCGAAACAAACGGGTGGGCTTTGTCTTTCAACAATTTAACCTTTTGCCGCGCACCCCGGCGATCCGGCAGGTGGAATTACCCTTGATGTATGCCGGCTTCGGCCGGCGCGAGCGTCGCCGCCGCGCCCAACAGGCTTTGGTGTCTGTGGGGCTGGCCGATCGGCTGGATCATCGCCCCGACGAACTGTCGGGCGGACAGCAGCAGCGAGTAGCCATTGCCCGCGCCCTGGCCGTCGAACCCAGCCTGATTCTGGCCGATGAACCCACCGGCAATCTTGATTCGGCATCGGGCCAGGACGTGTTGCGCCTTTTCGACGGCCTGAACGAGCGCGGCATGACCATCATCTTTGTCACACACGATGCCACTGTAGCCGCCCGCGCCCGCCGCATTGTGCATATCCATGATGGGCAAATTGTCAGTGACGAGACCAACGCACCGGCTCGATCTCTGGAAAAGGTTTAGCATCTATCATCGGCGTTCCGCCAGAGCATTATAATCAGGAATAGTTTATGGATATCCTCGAAAGTTTTTCTACTGCATTGGGTAGTTTGTTGACCAACAAATTGCGTGCCATTTTGACCATGCTGGGTATCATCATCGGCGTGGCCGCGGTGATTGCCCTGCTCTCTATCGGCAACGGCGTCAGCGCAGCCATTCAAGGTCAGATTCAGGGCATTGGCTCGAACCTGATCACGATTATGAACGACCAGGAAAAGAGCGGCGGTTATTTGTCTCTGAGCCTGGGCGATGCCGACCTGCTATCTACACAACTGGCCGATGTGCAGGCCGTGGCCGCCGAGGCACGCGGCACGCAGCAGGTGATCCGCGGCGGGTACAATATGCGCGTGACCGTTTCGGGCGTGACAGCCAACTATTTTGCCATCCGCAACATGGCCGCCGCGCAGGGCGATCTGTTGACCGATGCCGACCTGGCTGCCCAATCCAGGGTGGCCGTTCTGGGCGCCGCTGCCGCCGACAGGCTGTTTCCCGATGGTGAGTTTGCCGTAGGCCAGGCAATCAAGATCAAAGGAGTGTCTTATACGGTGGTTGGCGTGCTGGCGGGCAAGGGCGGCATGGGTGTCCTCAATCAAGACGAGCAGATTTTCGTCCCTTTGACTACGGCCAAGAGCCGCCTGTACACCGCCCGCACCCGCGCCGGCGACCCGGCCGTCCACGTCATCTATGCGCAGGCCACCGACGAAGAGCGTATGAATGCCGCCACGGCGCAAATCCAGGATGCCTTGCGTGAGCAGCACGGCATCGCCTATCAAGAAGATGATGATTTTACCGTGCTGAGCCAGACCGATGTGCTGGATGCGTTTGGGGTGATCACCAGCGCCATCACCCTGTTTCTGGGGGCCATCGCCGGCATCTCGCTGCTGGTGGGCGGCATCGGCATTATGAACATTATGCTGGTCAGCGTCACCGAACGCACCCGCGAGATCGGCATCCGCAAGGCGGTGGGCGCGCTCAAGCGCGACATTCTGACGCAATTCTTGATCGAGTCGCTGGTGATGAGCCTGACCGGCGGACTGATCGGCATTGCGCTGGGCGCCACGGCTTCGGTCTTGATCGGCCGCCTCTCGCCCGACCTGACACCGGTGATTGACATTGGCACGGTGATGCTGTCGTTTGGCTTTGCCGCCGGCGTCGGCCTGTTTTTCGGCATCTATCCGGCCTGGCGGGCGGCCAGCCTGCGCCCTATCCAGGCCTTGCGATACGAATAGTGCCTATCTCGTGAAATGATTGCTTTTGGGGCAACAATTTTCTGAGCGGCAAACCCCGGTCTGGTTCCGATTCGTTTGGGATAGAATGGCAAAACGCTTTTTCTCCGAACACACTCAATTGCGTCTATAGAAAAATGATGCTATGATCCAACTTGTTGTGACGACCAACGATACATTGTATGAGCAATGGACGTTGCAGAACGACTATTTGGGGCAGGCAGTGAAGGTTAGCGGTGCGCTGGAAGGGTTCAGGCGCGCTCAGGAGCAGGCTGATGATTGCACTGCGGTAGTGATAGACCTGTCAATTTACGCTGCCGACACGCTGATCGAGGCCCTGCATGCCCATCCCCGCACGGCCAGCCTCCAGATCTATGGAATATGGGATGGCAAACGGCCGCCGCGGACCGGGCTGCCGCTGTCGCTGCGCCGCCTATGCACCGATATGATTGAGGTTTTTTAGGTGATCGCTGCCGAACCGACCTTTGTCGCCGTGGGGCCAACCCATCTCTCGCGCAACATTTTGCGCGTCTTGCGCGGTCTGTTCATCTTGCGGCTGTTTCTGATCGTTTCGGTAGCGGCGGCGTGGGCGCTGCGTTGGACAGTCTTGCACACGCCGGCCGGACTGATTGAGCATATCCCTTCGGCCTCGCCGCGCTGGCTGCTCTACCTGCTGCCGTTGGGCGCAGTTTTTGCTTTGCTGTTTCTCCCCAGCATCGAAAAACGCATCGGCCGGCTGTATCTGCCCGCCGTGCTGACTGTGTCCATCGTTTTGTTCAGCCTGGAATATGCGGCCTCTTTTGTCCGCCCCGGTATGCGCATCATGGTGATCATGCCCACCGGCCACGAGATCAACCTGTTTTGGGCCTCGTCCGAAACGATCTTGTTCATGTTGACGCCTTGCGTGCTGACCGGCGCGGCTTTTGGGCTGAGCGGCGCGCTCAAGGCCGCGCATCTGGCTGCCCTGCTCCACCTGCTGACCGGCCCGATTGTCTGGCTGGCCGACGGCTCGCTGGAAGGTTTTTTTGCCTTTTTGCCCTTGCGCATCGCTGTCATCTATACATTTCCCTTGATTACCGGCTATTTGTTTGAAACCTGGAAGCGCGATCATGCCGCGCTGGAGCGGGCGCACCATCAACTGCGCGGCTATGCGGCCACGGTAGAAAATCTGGCTACGGTGCGCGAGCGGGTGCGCCTGTCTCGCGCCCTGCACGATACCCTGGCCCATTCGCTGTCGGCGATCATTGTCCAATTGGAAGCCATTGATGCCTTGAAAGAAAGCGACCCCGCCGCCGCCGATGCCCATCTGGCGACGGTGCGCGCCCAGGCTCGCGCCGGCCTGGAAGAGACGCGCCAGGCCATTCAAGACTTGCGCGCCGCGCCGGTCGAAGAGTTGGGACTGGCCGGGGCGTTGGAGCAACTTGTGCGGCAGTTTGGTCAACGCAGCGGCATCCAGACCCATTACCATCTTGAGGGTGAACCATTGCCATTGCTGCCGGTGCAGGCCAATGCCCTCTATCGCATCGCCCAAGAGGCGTTGGAAAATGTGTCTCGTCACGCCGCCGCCGCTCGGCTAAATCTGTCGCTGAGTTATGAAAATGGCGTGACCATGGTCATTCAGGACGATGGGCGCGGTTTTGACCCAGCGCAAATAGACCCGGACCGATACGGGCTGGTGGGCATCCGCGAACGTGCCGGGCTGGTGGGAGCGCAGGCGCAGGTCAACTCGGCGCCTGGTCAGGGAACCACCCTGACCGTCTATCTGACCGAAGAGAATCTGACCGGCTAAAAGGGGTGAGTTGAGTGGCTATCCGTGTGCTGCTGGCCGACGATCAAGCTCTGATCCGCGATGGGCTGGCCGTCATTCTCAATGCGCAGCCCGATCTGGAAGTGATCGGGCAGGCCGCCGACGGCCAGGAAGCGGTTGAACTGGCCGCCCGCCTGCGCCCCGATGTGATCTTGATGGACATTCGCATGCCGCGACTGGACGGCATCGCTGCCGCCCGCCGCATCAAAGAGACTCTCCCCAACGCCCGCATCCTCATTCTCACCACCTATAGCGATGACGAACTGGTCTTTGAAGGCATCCGCGCCGGTGCGCTGGGCTATTTGCTCAAAGACATCACCCGCGCCCGCCTGGCCGAGGCTGTGCGCGGCGCAGCGCGCGGCGAAGCCCAGATCGATCCGGCGGTAGCCGGGCAGGTGTTGGCCGAATTTCAGCGCATGGCCGATCTGCTGCACCATCGCACCATCCAACCGCCAACCGATCTGCCCCCCATCGAGTCGCTGACGCCGCGCGAAGAAACCATCCTGCGCCTGATGACTGAGGGCCTGAGCAATGCCGGCATCGCCGAACGGCTCTACCTGAGCGAAGGCACGGTCAAAAACTATGTCAGCGAAATTTTGGGCAAACTCCAGGCCAACGACCGCACCCATGCGGTGGTGTTGGCCCTCAAACGAGGGCTGGTCAAGTTGTCAGATTGAACGGCGCGGGCGAGTTTTCCACCCGATCTGAAAATAGCTCCCGCCGACAAGTGCCGCATGCCCCCATGCGGGACATCGCTCAGCAACGCAAGCAAGAGACAAGGTCTCTCCCACGTTTCGATAAATATCCCATGGTTGGTGATGTGTGAGAATCGCACATGACGATTACCCAGAAAGGATTCCCCTATGTCCGATCAAACTCTCAAACCCTATGGCCTGTGGCCCAGCCCGGTGCAGCCGGCAGTTTTGGCGCAAAATATCCGCCTGGCCGATGTGATGTGGGATCATGGCGACGACGGCCCCTTTTTGGTCTGGCTGGAAGGCCGCTCGGATCGCGGTGTGCTGGTCTGCGCCGCGCCGGGGCAGGCACCGCGCGACCTGACTACCGCCATTTCGGTACGCGCCCAGGTGGGCTATGGCGGCGGCGATTTTGGCGTCGGTCACGGCTATGCGTATTTTGTCGCCAAAGAAGGGCGGCTGTACCGTCAGCCGTTAATCGGCGGCGCGGCGCGGCCCATTTCGCCGCAGTTTGGACACCTGGCCTCGCCGACCCCCTCGCCCGACGGTCGGTGGCTGATTTTTGTGCATACCTACGAACGCACCGATGGCCTGTGCATTGTAGATGTTGAGGGCCGGCAATGGCCGCAAAAACTGGCCTACGGCCAGGATTTTTACATGCAACCGTGCTGGCACCCCGACAGCCGGCGCATTGCCTGGATTGACTGGAACCACCCCGATATGCCCTGGGATCACACCATGCTCAAAATGGCCGCACTGGAGGCCAACGGCATCGGCCTGCCCACACTGGCCCAGATCGAAACGCTGGTAGATCGCCCCGACGTGGCTGTGCAGCAGCCTCAATTTTCGCCCGACGGCCGTTTTCTGTCCTATATCTCGGATGAGAACGGTTGGGGCAACCTCCATCTGTACGACCTGCAAACCGGCCAACATTGCGCCCTCACCGCCGATGCTGCCGAAGCCGGCGCGCCGTGTTGGGTACAGGGCGTGCGCACATACGCCTGGTCGCCCGACAGCCGACAGATTTATTACCTGCGCAACGAGGCCGGGTTCAGCCGCCTGTGGGCCTACAGCCTGGCCGATGGGCAGACCTCGGCGGTCTGCTCGCCGCTGCAAAACTATACCGACCTGGAGCAGATCGCTGTGTCGCCGCGTACCGGAGACCTGGCCCTGATCGCCTCGTCGAGCGTGGTCGGCGGGCGGGTACTGTGCTATCGGCCCTGTGAGGCATCCATCGAGATTGTGCGCCGCGCCGCCGATGAAAACATCCCCGCCGGCGAGCTCTCAACGCCGCAGTCGGTGAGTTGGCCAGCTCCGGCCAACGATCAGGGCATCGAGACGGTATATGGCCTGTACTATCCGCCGGCCAGCCGCCGTTTTGTCAGCGACGGCCTGCCACCGGCAATCATCAACATCCACGGCGGTCCCACCGGTCAGTCCACCGCCAGTTTTAACTCACGGGCGCAATTTTTTGCCACACGCGGCTATGCCTACCTGGAGGTCAACTATCGGGGCAGCACCGGCTATGGCAAGCCCTATATGGCTGCGCTGCGCGGGCAATGGGGCATTTTGGACGTAGAGGATGCCATCGGCGGAGCGCGCTATCTGGTCGAGACCGGTCTGGCCGATGAGCGACGGTTGGTGATCATGGGCGGCAGCGCGGGCGGCTATACTGTGCTAAAAGCCCTGACCGACCACCCTGGTTTTTTCAAGGCGGCCCTGTGTCTGTATGGCGTATCCAACATGTTTACCCTGGCTGCCGACACTCACAAATTTGAGGAGCGATACCTGGACTCGATGCTAGGCCCTCTGCCGCAGGCCGGCGCAATCTATCGCCAGCGGTCGCCTATCTTTGCCGCCGACCGGATTGTGGACCCCATCGCTGTCTTTCAAGGCGAAATAGACACAGTAGTGCCAAAAGCACAATCTGATACCATCGTCGAGTCGCTGCGGCGGCGCGGCGTGCCGCACGAGTATCACATCTATGCCGGCGAAGGACACGGCTGGCGCAAACAAGAAACGATTGAGGCATTTTACAAAACAGTCGAGTCTTTTCTCAAGCAATATGTGATCTTTGCCTGATCGTTTGTTATCCTTTTTTAACGTCCTTGTAACCCTGCAACAACCTGCCCTGTGTTAGAATACAAACAGGCTCGACCCCAAACAGGTCAGCTTAGAACAACCGGCGGTCCCCCCCACTGCTGGTTGTTCGCTTTTATACACAACTCTGACTCCACTGAAAAAACTCAACAAGGTGCCCGTCACCTGAATTTCGACTGAATATGGTTATGCTTTAGAAGTGTCGAATTTTTCGTAAAAATTCACCAAAGTGACGGGCACCTGAGCTGCAACGACTTTTTTCAGGAAAGCCAACTCTGAGTTCGCTGAAAAAAGAATGAGAACTATGAACGGGCGGAATGTCAAATATCTTGGAGCTTTGCTCTTTGTGCTTAACAGGCACAAGAGCCATATTCTATCAGGCAATTTGACGGGCAAGCGGCCTTTTTTCAGCAAAGCCAATTCTTGCTATTCTTTAACCCACAGCCTCTCTTTTGAATCAAGGACGGCAGGCATGGAGTTATGGGGTTTGACACCAGAGCAGGCGCGGCGTCAACAGAGCCGCCAAAAACGCATCCTCAAATGGTTGGGGCCGGCAGGTCTGATTGTATTGATCTTGCAGAGCCTGGCCGCCGTGCGCGTCTGGCCGACCGGCGGCGGCAGCGCACAGCCCGACGCCACACCGCCCATCTTGATCCCCCTCGACCCTGTGACGACCCCAGAATGGGATCGGCATATCGGGGCATGGCCCACCGATGAGTCGCCGATTTCAAAAGCCAGACAAACGCCAACCCTGCCATTACCAACGCCCCTCTCTACCTATGCCTCGATCATGTCGCCGGATGATCGAGGCCAGGCCGGCTCACCTGACCCGGAATTGCCGCTGCGCCATCCGCCGACTGCCCCACTCTCCTCTGATATTCCGCCCGATCCTTCTCGCACCCTGACATTGGAGCCATTCCCCGGACCGCTGAGCGAGCAAACTGCCACACTGTCGGGCCGCGGGCCAATCGGTGCGACGGCGATCGTCTGGCATCGTCGCAGCAAGCTGGGGCAAGCCGCCATTGATGCACAAGGACGCTGGCAGATCACACTGCCGACCACCCCTCTGGACCGCGGCGAAAACGAGCTATGGCTGGGCATCGAGCAGCCCGGTCAACGCCCGCAGCCCGTGCTATTGTGGACGGTTCGCTGGGAGCCCTGGTGGCTCGATGCACCGGTACGCCTGCAAGCCGACCTGGGGCAGGGATATGCCTGCGCGCCAACCACGTTGGGCATGGCCATGGACTATTATCACCGCCAGGACCCTCTCTGGCCAGCGCCGCCTACCACCGAGCTGGTCGCCGAACTGCGCAAAAAGGGCTTTGTAGATGGCTATGGCGCCGATGCTCAAATGGTCTGCGATCTGGCAATTGCGTATGGCTATAGCCACTCGTTCTTTTTTCGAGATTGGAGCCAGGCACATCTGCGGCAAATGCTGGATGCCGGTCATCCAGTCATTGCCAATGTGCGCATCAACCTCAGCACAAATAGCTATGGGCATGCGGTACTGGTGATCGGCCTCTCACCCGACGGCCAGCGTGTGATGTTCCTCGACCCGCTCCAAGGGATGCGAGAAGCCGCCTGGAGCGATTTTGAACGCTCTTGGGCCAGCTTTGGTCCCCCCTCCTGCCACGGTGTGGTCGTTCGCCCCTGATTCTGACCGCCAGCCCGCGCAGCATGTCAGTTTTCGGTCGGGTTGCAGTCGGTCAGCTATCCCACATTCCACCTTGCCAATTCAACATTCTTGTGATAAGATAGGTTTTGTTGTATTTTACAAAATTTTTCTGCTGTTAAACCAACATCGGGTGACTGGTAGAATCCTGTTTTCACCCGATATTTGATTTTTCAGTGGCATTTTTCAATCAGGAGGAAAACAAGTGACCCCACAAAAGAAACGACTCATTGGCCTGTTCTCATTTATGCTGCTGGTGGCGCTGCTTTTGGCGTGCGGCAAACCGGCGGCCACTCCCACCCCCGAACCTACCAGCACACCAACATTGACCAACACACCCGTGCCGACCAATACGCCGGCACCCACCAACACACCAACGCCCAAGCCGACCAACACACCCAAGCCCACCAACACGCCAGCGCCCAAACCCACCAATACCACAGCGCCTCAGCCGACCAATACCCCCGCAGCCGAGCCCACCAAAGCCGGCGGTCAGCCGCCGGTAGACACCAGCAAGCTGCCCAAGGGGCTGGCCATCCTCAGCCACTCTAGTTATGTGGACAGCAGCGACTATCCACACATCGTAGGCGAAATCTATAACAATGACGATGTCAACTACAAGTACATCCAGATCAAGGCCAGTCTGTACGACAAAGACGGCAAATTCCTGGCCGAAGAAGATGTCTATGCCATCGTGGATATTTTGCCCCCCGGCGAAAAGAGTCCCTTCAACCTGTCCATCTGGGATCCGCCGGCCGGTCTGGCCAAGTACGAACTCAAGGTCGAAGGCGACAAAACTACCGAAAAAATGGTCAGTGGGCTGGAATTTCTGCAATACGATGACTCGACCGACGAAGAAGACATTACCTTTATCGGCGAAGTGCAGAACAAGGGCAAGCAGACGGCCAGTTGGGTGCAGGTAGCCGTGACCCTCTATGACAAAGATGGCAATGTGGTAGATGTGGCCTATAACAGCGTCGAGCGCTCGGTCATGGCACCTGAAAGCATCGCGCCTTTCTCGGTAACTGTCTATGACGCACACGGCGACCCAGAGCGGTTCCGCATCATTGTCTTTGGACAAGAAGCATCCAAAAGCACACTGGATGATGTCGCCAAAGTCGAAATCCCCAGCATCAACTATTTTGAGAACACCTTTGACGATCTGGTAATCGTCGGCGAGGTGAAAAACGCCGACACGACCAACATCGAATACATCAAGGTATTTGCCTCGTTCTATAACAAAGAGGACAAATTGGTGGCGGTAGGCTGGAGCTATGCCTGGAAGGATGTCATGCTGCCCGGCAAGGTCTCGCCGTTCCAAATCAGCCTGTGGAACACGCCCAAAGACGTGGATCACTGGACGGTGTGGGTGCAGGCCTCCAAAACCGACGATGAGCCGGAAGGCAAGCTATCCTTTGTGACCACCAATAACGACCTTGACAAGAACTACAAGGCCACCTTTAGCGGCACGATCAAGAACGAAGGCACCAAAACGATGAAATACATCGAAGTGGCGGTGACGATCTATGACAAAGACGGCAAGGTGATCATGACCGACTGGGAGTACCTGGACGGCGAACTGGAGCCGGACAAGACGATGGACTTTAGCTTTGAAGTTCAGACCAACGACAAGGCCAGCAAGTTTGAGCTGTATGTGCAAGGCTCTGAGGCCGATTAACTCACTGCAAGACAGGGCGCGTGCTGAATGGCACGCGCCCTTTTTTGATCCTCTTGTGTTTGTGTGCTACAATAGTATGGTCAACCTGACTCTGACCACCAGGTAGACCTATCATACTTTTATTCAAAGGAGAATAAAAATGCAGGAAAACAACCCATTTCTCATTGCTCAACAGCAGCTTGCTCAGGCAGCACAGGTAATGGACCTGGACCCGGCCACTCACGAGCTGCTCCGCTGGCCGATGCGCGAATTCCATGTCCATTTTCCGGTCAAGATGGACGATGGCAGCACCCGCGTGTTTGAGGGCTTTCGCGTGCAATACAACGATGCGCGCGGCCCCACCAAAGGCGGCCTCCGCTTTCACCCCGATGAAACCTTTGACACCGTGCGCGCCCTGGCCGCCTGGATGACCTGGAAATGTGCAGTCGTAGACATTCCCCTGGGCGGCGGCAAAGGTGGTGTGGTGTGCAACCCCAAAGAACTCTCGCCCGGCGAATTGGAACGTCTCAGTCGAGGCTATATCCGCGCGCTGGGGCATTACATCGGCGCCGATGTTGACGTGCCGGCCCCCGATGTCTACACCAACCCCCAAATTATGGCCTGGATGGTAGACGAATACAGCAAAATGATGGGCTATAATGTGCCGGGCGTGATCACCGGCAAGCCTATCCCCATGGGCGGGTCGCAGGGACGCGGTGATGCCACCGCACGCGGTGGCATGTTTTGCATCCGCGAGGCAGCCCAGGTGTTGGAGATTGATTTGAGCAAGGCCACTATTGCCATTCAAGGCTATGGCAATGCCGGGCAGTTTGCCCACAAGCTGATCACCGAGATGTTTGGCTCCAAGGTGGTGGCCGTGTCCGATTCCAAAGGAGCCATTTTCTGCTCCGATGGATTGGACTATGCGGCGGTGTTGGCACACAAAAACGCTACCGGCAGCGTAGTCGGCTTCAAGTGCTGCGATTGCTGTCGCGATCTGAGCAACGAGGATTTGCTGGTGTTGGATGTAGACGTTTTGGTGCCGGCCGCGTTGGAAAACGCCATCCGTCAGGACAACGCCCCTCGCGTCACCGCCCGCATCGTGGCCGAACTGGCTAACGGCCCCACAACACCCGAAGCCGACGAGATTTTGTTCAAGAACGGCGTCTATGTCATCCCCGACTTTTTGTGCAACGCCGGCGGAGTGACGGTCTCTTATTTTGAGCAGGTACAAAACGCTTACAATTTCTACTGGGATGTAGACCTGGTCAGACAACGGCTCGACCAGAAAATGACCGCAGCGTTCCATGCTGTCCACAAAACGGCGCAGCAATATCACATCAACAACCGCATCGCTGCGTATGTAGTGGCCGTGTCGCGCGTGGCCGAAGTGTGCAAACTGCGAGGTTGGGTCTAAAATTGCTCATTAAAGGGCGTGAATGTTCGCAGGCGTGGACATTCACGCCCTTTTTGTCAGAGAGGATGAAATTTGCCCACAAGCCCTGAAATGACCGATGAATTGACCAACATCCCGGCCGGCCTCGACCTGGGTTCGCCCAAAGTGCTCGAGCTGGTGCTGGAACTCAAGCAGTACCCCATCCTGTCACGAGCCATCCGTGAGCGCATGCGCCAGGAGATTTTTTCGCGGGGGGTGATCACCCCCGAAGCGTTTGAACACGAGGCACACCTCAAGGCCCAAGACTCGCAGGCCCGCGAAGGTCTGACCGAGCCGTATGCCGAAGAGCCGCCCGATGTGTGGCAACAGCGCGTCTCGATCATCCGCGATGACCTGACCGATTTTTACTTTGCCCACAACTGCCCGCACTCGCTGTTTGAGCAGATCGTGCAGGAAATGCTCGTGCGGCGCATGCCCGACCGTGAGGTGATCCTCACCGTCAACCCCGAATTGGCGCCCTGGTCGATCTTGTTTGCCCTGGGCGAACGCTATGAGAGCCTGCCGCCCGAACGACGCAGCCGGGTGCAGCATCACCTGCAAGAAAGCATCGTGGTGCTGACCAAAGGCATGCTCAGCGATCAACTCGATTTTGTGGGGCTGGCTCGCGAGTTTTTAACCATCGGCGACCTTAAGGAGATTCGCCGTCGGCGCATCGGGCGCGGCAAGATCGGCGGCAAGTCGGCGGGCATGATGCTGGCCTGGAAAATTTTGCGCCAGGCGCGCAGCGCAGAAAATGCCTCTTTTTGCGACCGCGTCTCGATCCCCGAATCGTATTTCGTGGCTGCCGATGTGTTTTACGAATTTCAGGCCTTGAACAACCTGATCCCCTACATGAACCAGAAATACAAGAGCCGCGAAGAAATTCAGGCCGATTATCCCCAACTGCGCCAGCTCTACCTGGAAGGCCAGTTTCCTACCTATGTCTTGCAAGCCCTGCGCGGCGTGCTGGAAGAGGTTGGACAAGTGCCTCTGGTAGTGCGCTCGTCCAGCCTGCTGGAAGACAACTTTGGTTTTTCATTCGCCGGCAAATATGACAGTTTCTTTCTGGGCAACCAAGGCACGCCAGAAGAGAACCTGGACGCCCTCATCCGCGCCATCGCCGCTGTCTATGCCAGCGTGATCAGCCCCGACGCCCTGATCTACCGTCGGCACATGGGTCTGCTGGATTACGACGAGCGCATGGCCGTGCTGATCCAAAAAGTGATCGGCCAACCTTACAACGGCTATTATTTTCCAGCCCTGGCCGGAGTGGCCTTTAGCCGCAACCCCTTTCGCTGGAACCCGCGCATCCGCTCCGAAGATGGCCTGGTGCGGCTGGTCTGCGGGCTGGGCACCCGCGCCGTAGACCGCGAGGCCAATGATTATCCACGCATGATCGCCCTCAGCCACCCCAACCTGCGCCCTACTGCCGGGGCCCAGGCTATGCGCTATACGCAGCGATTCATTGACACGATCAACCTGAACACCAACGCTTTCGAGCCCCGCCCATTGGCTCAGGTGATGGGCAGCGATTATGATGGCCTACGGCTGCTGGCCTCGATAGACAAGGGCGGCTATGTCCAACCCATTCTCTCACGGCTGGACGCCCAAGACCCCAACACTCTGGTGCTGACCTTTGATACATTGCTGGCTCAAACCGATTTTGTGCCGCTGATCAAATTTTTAATCAAGACGATTGAGAAACACTATAAAAGACCGGTAGACATTGAATTTGCAATGCGCCGGCTGGATGGACGCTCGTCGCAGTGCGAGATCACCCTGCTACAATGCCGTCCGCTCAGTTTCAGGCAGGAAGGGCAGCCGGTGCGCATCCCCACCGACCTGCCTCCTGCCAGCATTATTTTTTCGGCCAGCAAGCTGGCGCCGCAGGGTGTGGTATCCGACATTCGCTACATCGTCTGGATTCACCCGGCGCGGTATGACCAGATTCAAGATGCCACAACCAAACTCCAGGTGGCGCGGGTGGTGGGACTGCTCAACCTGGCGTTGGAAAAAGAGCGGTTCATTTTGATGGGGCCGGGTCGCTGGGGCAGTTCCAACCTCGATCTGGGCGTCAAAGTGACTTATGCCGATATTAACAACTCGCAGATGCTGATCGAGGTAGCTCTTGCGCGCGGCGACCACACCCCCGAAGTGTCGTATGGCACACACTTTTTTCAGGATTTGGTCGAGTCGCAGATCTATCCGCTGCCGCTATACCCCGATGATCGGCAAAACGCGTTCAACTGGGAATTTTTCGAGCAGACGCCCAACGTGCTGGCCGCGCTCTTGCCCGAATGGAGCGAGTTTGCTTCGGTGGTCAAGGTGATTGATGTGCTTCAGACCACCGGCCGCACCCTCAAAGTGGTGATGAACAGCGATGAAGAACGAGCCGTAGGTTATCTCGAACTGTGAGATCGGCGAGGCAAAGCGAGGAAATATGGTCAAACTGGGGATTGTTGGCGCCGGGGTGTGGGGCAGCATGCATGCACAGGCTTATGCGCAGCACCCCTCTGCCCAACTGGTAGCCATCTGCGATCTGGATCGAGAACGGGCTGAGCAACTGGCCGCGCGTTTTGGGGCAGCCCATGTTTTCACCGACCTGGATCGGATGCTCGATCTGGGGCTGGACGGTCTGTCGGTGGCTACGCCCGACACAGCACATGCCGAGATTGCCATCCGCGCCGCCGAACGCGGCGTGCATATCCTGGTCGAAAAGCCGCTGGCCACCACCATAGCTGAATGTGAGCAGATGATTTGCGCCGCCGAACGGGCTGGCGTGTGGCTGATGGTAGACTGGCACAATCGCTGGAACCCGCCATGCTATTATGCCTGGCGGGCCATCCGTCAAGGCGAAATTGGTGAGGTGCGCTATGTCTATTATCGCCTCAGCGACACCGTTTACGTCCCCACTCAAATGCTGGCCTGGGCTGAGCGGTCCAGCGTTATGTGGTTTCTGGGCAGCCATGCCCTCGACACCACCTGCTGGTGGGTAGGTCGGCCGCCACTGCGCGTCTATTGCCAAAAAAGAAGCGGCATGTTGAACAACCTGGGCGTTCATACGCCCGATCTGTATGTCACCCTGGTGGATTTTGAGGGCGGCGCGCTGGCCGTGATCGAAAACACCTGGATCCTGCCGCAACAGTCTCCGTCGTTGATTGACCATCAAGGCGAAATTTTGGGCGCGCAAGGCGCGCTTTATGTGGACGCCACGCACAACCGCAGCCTGGCCCAGTATTCACCCGCAACGGCCGGCGGCTTTCCCCATCCGTCTTTTCCCGATCTGTTTGTCACTCCCGAGATTTATGGCCGACAAAAAGGCTTTGCTGTGGAAAGCATCTACCACTTTATCGAGTGCATCCGCGACAATCGCCCGCCCCTCGCCACCGGACAGGATGGATTGCTCAACACCCGCCTGATCCTGGCCGCCGAACAATCGGCGCGCACGGGGCTGCCGGTTGATGTGACCCCTTGAGTTAGCCAAAGAACTCGGTTTCCAGCATCTCACACAAACAATGGTACAACTGCACATGCAGCTCTTGCACCCGGTCGGTGCGGTCGGCCGGCGCGCAGATAGACACGTGGGCCAGTGGCGCCAACCGCCCCCCTACCTGTCCGGTCAGGGCGATGGTGGTAAGGCCCAAAGCGCGCCCTACCTGCACGACATAACACACATTGCGGGCATTGCCGCTGGTGCTGATGCCGAGCAGCACATCGCCGGGGCGGCCCAGGGCCAGCAACTCTTGAGCATAGCCCACTGCCGACGCCGCCACATCGTTCTCCATAGCGCTGGACAGGGCGTGATTGAGGCCCAGCACGTGGACGCGCAGGCCGCGCTGCAAACTCTGCGCCAATATGGGACCGTCGGGTCCGGCAGCGCTCAGCCGGGCTTGCAGGTCGGCTTCCAGGGGGCGCAACAGGGTGTAGGATTTGAGCAACTCGCCGCTGAGGTGCAGGGCATCGGCCAGGCTGCCGCCGTTGCCACACAGATACAAACAGCCCCCGCTCCGCAGTGAGGCCGCAATGGCCCGCTGCGCCTGGCACAGATCGTCTATGGTACAAGACAATTCGGGGCAGCGGTCGAGTAGTGCATTGATGCAAGACTGGTCCAATTTGACTCCTTATGTTAGCCGGTCGGCAATGCCGATGCCGCGCTCGTTCAAAAACTGATGCAATTGGCTGACCTGATCGGCCGATACCACAGCCAGGGCATGTCCGGCATCGGGCTTGAAGGGCTGCAAAAGGCCTTGCAATTCTGGCTCTTGAAGCAATTCTTGCAAAGTCTGAGTATCGCGGAATTGCACCAGGGTAATAGGTTGAATGGCCGCGTCGCCATAATAATGCCCCCAGGCGCGCACCTTGATCTCGACCCAGCGCGGCAGCGGCCCCACGTGCAAAGTACGCAGCCGCTCCAAAATCTCGCTGACGCTGAGGCCGGCTTGCAACGCGCTCTGCACTGCTTTTGGGGTTAGCCAATAACGACCCTGACCATCTCGTTCGGTCCAGGGCGCGATCTGTTGAAAGAGATAAATGCTGGGCAAGGCCTCAGCCAAAACAATCTGCCCATCTGCGGCAATGGTCAGCGATGGATGCAGCGCATGATCAGGTCCCTGGGTCTGAGCCGGCATCTGCCCCATCTGATAGAGGGCATCAACCAGCGCCGATACGTTGGGAGATGACGACGTAAACAAGGCTACCGTGTCACCTGGACGGGACAGCAGCAATTGGGCCACGGTGGATGCGCCGGTCAGTCCATCCAGCAATTCCTTGTTGGCAGCCTGGAGCAAACCCACATGTCGCCGAATGGTGATTCGCTCGTAAAGCTGCTGCCATTCTTGCAAGGTGCGCGCCACATTTTGCGGCAAGGGCTTGTCGCTCAATTTTTGCAGCGTTTCAATGATCCGCCCGGCCATCCAGCCGGCTTTTTGGGCGCGATACACCGACTCGCGAGTGAGGGTGTATTGGATAGCCCGCTCTGCGCTGATGCGGTCGGCAAACTCATCCAGGCGAGCCAACACCAGGTCGCTGATGGGGTCCATCGCCAGAATTTCATAGTTGGGTTGGACAATGACCCGACCCTCGCCTTCGGGGATTTCAATCTCCTTACCCACGCCCAACGCCCACGCGCCGATGGGAGTCAGGCGGTAAGCCATCAGGCGATCCCCCACATAGCCCAGGTCTACCAGCCCCATCCAAAACATGGGCTTTTCCAGAACGGTGCGGATAAAGCCGGCCTCAACCACATCCCACCCATCTGCCTCATCTTGAAACGAACCAATGGTCCAGCCCATCTCGTTGCCATAGGCCTGATAGGGCGTCTTGGATTCCTGATTGTAATAATAATAGTATGGCAACCTGGGAGCCTGATAATTGCGCGGCAGCAAAAAATCATAGTCGCGTTGGCGAACATGCTCGGTCAACCGGGATAGCCACACCCAGCCTTCTTGATACAATTGGACAATGTGCTTGAACACAGCCTGACGAGCCTGGACAATACGCGCAGATGCCCGATCCAGGCGCGTGGCATTGACGCCGTTGATGTGCACATTGGACAGATCGAGCAGTTCGTTGAAATAATCGCCATCGCGCCAACTGGTCATGGCCTGTTTGACCCGGAGGTGCGGGGTTTGGCCGAGAAATTCGGTATGCTCCACGGCCTGTATCTGGCCAGGCTGCTTGTCGCTCAAAATACCCAGATGAAGCATCATGTTGCGCATGAAAATCATGCGCGAAATATCGGTCTCATCTTTGCCGGTCAGGTCTTCGGGTTTGAGCAGTTGGGCATTGACCCGCTTCAAATCGTTCTTGTACAGCCGACCTTGCTGGGTCAGGTTGAGCGGCATGTGGCGCGCCGTGCTCCAGTACAAATACAACTCGCGTTGAAAGGCGCGAGATGAGCCTTCCTCGATACGGGTCAGGATGTCAGGACTTGGCTCCTCCACCACCTCTGGCGGCGGTGGTGGCAGCAGAAGGGCAATTTCTTCGGGGATGTATAGCGTTTGCACATTGTCATAATAAATCTTGCTGCGCATCGAGTAATGATCGCTCTGCATATCCTGGCCATAGACCAGGCCGCTGGCCATCAGGCGAGCCATGATGTTTCCAGGGCTGGTGCGCATAGATTCAGGGGCAAACACACTGGTCGCGCGCTGCAACTGACTTTTTGCTCCGACCGAGTCGGTCGCAATCTGCTCGCGTACCAGCAAATGAAGCAGTCGAGCAGCCGAAATCTTGCCGCCGCCGCGCTGAATGAGAATCAGAGCTTGCTTTTCGCGCTGACTCAGCAGCGACAGCCCCTTTTCCACTATTTTGGGCGTGCCCAGCACCCTGGCCAGTGCTTTTGCATGGGCACCTTTGGTGTTGCCATCTGGCGTGATCTGAAGCAAATTGGCTATATCTTTGAGCAAATTAAAATTATATTGCTCGAGAATGGCGAAATAGTCGGGCATACTTACTCCACACAGGGTGTATAACCCCGCTTTTCCATTTCTTGCACCAGCACATCCACCGCTTCAGGCTTGACGGCCACCAGCCGCGGCGAAAACTGGTACACCAGATGCGCCCGCAAAGAGGTATTGAGCATCAATTCTTGCAAGGCATAGTCGTCGGCCAGTTCGATCACAGTCAGGTCCTGATAGAGGTGCAGTGTGCCATAACATTCCTGCCACTGATTCAGCCGGTCAATCCAGGAGCGCGGTAATTTGACCCGGGCGACCCGCTCTAGCCGTTCGATCAGGCTGCCGGCCGTTTCGCCTTTTTCCAACATCTGTTTGACCAGATCACCCGATAGGCGATAGACCATCTGCTCTGAAACAATGCTCTCAAACTGGCAAACGGCCACAACAACCCCTTGCAGCTCTGAAGAGTGATCCCAGGGCAATATCACCGTCAGATCATCGGTAAAACACGGCCGGGCTGCCGGTGCGCTACGCCCAGATTGTGGCAGTGTGAGGCGACGCCCTATCACCAGCGCACCCAACGGCGTCAGTTGAATGGCGTAAAGGCTATCCCGCAGGTAGCCCAGACGCACCAACCCCATCCAGGCCAACGGCCCTTGCAAGACGGTCTGCACAAAACGGCCCGGCCCCAGCAACCAGTCGTCCAGATTGTTGCCCAACTGCTTTTTGTTTTTGTTCGATTCGATCCACCACATTTTGCTGGTGGGATAGATCTGGATCAGATAAGGGCAGACCTGGTAAATGATGTGCAGAAACTCGCTCAGCAAAACCCACCGGTTTTCCTCCAGCAGGGTCAAAAAACGATAAACGCTCTGACGCCCGATATTCCATTCGCGAAGCAATTCCTGATAAGGATAAACCAGGCCGGCATTGCGGCGCACCCGAATGTCATCATAGGCACGCATCAGCGCATCCATTTCATACCAGGTCGAGGTCTGGCCCCAGGCATTGACAACCTGAGCCACCTGAGCGACAACATCCTGACCGAGATATTGATGCATCGGCTTGGGAAAAGTTTGAATCACCCGCTCTTTGGAGCTGGCTATGGCTCCCAGGTCGCTCAATATGGCATAGTAAAAGGCCAATTCCTCTTCGGTGCAGCGCAATTGGGCGCACAAAACCTGGCGTTCTGATTCGGGCAAAGGATAAGGGCGCGGGGGGATGGTCAGCGGGATATTGCTGCTATAGATGGAGACACTTTTGTCTATCAAATCGTTAATTTCCGATGGCACATGCTCCCACCCTTGGAGCTGCTCCCACTGATCTTCGATGGAACGTCGTCTGCGCGGCTCGGGCAATCGAATTTTGTGATGCGATAGGTAACTCCACATCACATACATCTTTTGCGACAGGGTCTCTATGGCTTGACCATACACTCGCAGATTGTCTGTAGGAGCGGTCGAGACGGGCGAAAACCATTTAGGCTGCGCCGGCAGGCAGATGCGCACCGCCTGGGGCAGGGTGTGGTAGAGATGCCCGCCGCTTTTCATGGTCAGCAGCAGCCCCAGGCGAAACAACTTGTCGGCCTGCTTGGGCAAGACCGATGTCATCGTCAAACGATCCCTGGTCCACTGCAAGACTTGTAAATTCTCGATCCGGGTGCCATACCCCATCGGCGTATTGAGGTGAAAACTGAGCAGCAAATTGAGATCGGCCGCGTCCAGTTTCATGACCTGGGTTAGAATCCGCTCCCGTTGACCCAGACGGACGGACAATTCGTCCAATAGAACCGTCTTGCGCAACGTCGTCACCTCGATTTGGTTGGCGGCAGCCAGTTCGCGCAACTCTTTGAGGGTCAACGAGTCGAGCATTTGACGGTAATCCTGGATGATACCAGAAAGGTCACGGGTAGATACTTGTCGGTCAGTCTGCTCGTCTTCCTGCTCATCGGCCTGCTCATCGGCCTGCTCATCGGCCTGCTCATCGGCCTGCTCATCGGCCTGCTCAACCTGGCCCGTTGGCGGTGGAATATAGCCGCGAAAAGAGGTGGGTTCTCTAACCCATTGCAGCAACACCGCGCCGACATGCTTGCAAAAACTACTGCCCGCATCATAGGGACAATCGCACCGGGCAATCAACCTGCCCTTTTTGACCGAAATCTCGACCTCGTAAAGAAATTCCGAGCCGCCTTGAACATCGCCCATCAAGGTGGCACCCTCTACTGCCATATTCAAAACCCGCCCCTGCCGGGCATACCTGTCGGCCTTGGACATGGTTGATGCCGACATTTTGGCCCGAACACTGGCTTCGGTCAGCGAAAACAAGACCTGGAGATCGGTTGAATTCTGATTCTGAATCATACTGCCCCGCTACCCAACAAATGCTGTTTTTCCTGGGCCTGCAAGGCCAGCAGGGTGGGCTGATAATCCTCAATCTCGGTATCGTACAAAATTTCATAGCGATAGCCCTGCTCGGTGAGGAATCGCTGTCGGTTGGCTGCAAAATCCTGCTCGCGGGTATCACGGCTGACCAGAGTGTAAAAGTGCGCCATCAGGCCGTTGCGCTTGGGACGCAAAATGCGCCCCAGTCGCTGCGCCTCTTCTTGTCGCGAGCCAAAGGTGCCGGATATTTGAATGGCAATGCTCACTTCGGGCAAGTCAATGCTAAAATTGCCCACCTTGCTGATCACCAAAGCCCCAATCTCACCGTCGCGCATCTGCTGCAACAAGGCTTCGCGCTCTCGCACCGGCGTCTTGCCGGTGATGATAGGCAGATGAAAACGGCGCGCCACCGTGTCCAACTGCTCGGTATAGGTGCCGATAATCAACACAGAATCTTGGCTGTGTTTTTGCAACAAAGTATGCAGCACCTTGATCTTGTCGGGGTTGTTGGCCGCTACGGTGATCTTTTCGCTGTTGGTGGCCATCGCATACAACATGCGCGAATCTTCGGGCAGCGGGATGCGCACCTCGTGACACTCGGCGGTGGCGATCCAGCCCTGTTTTTCCAGCACCTTCCACGGCACATCGTATTTTTTGGGGCCGATCAGCGAGAAAACATCCTCTTCCTGGCCGTCTTCGCGCACCAGAGTGGCCGTGAGGCCCAGTCGGCGGCGCGCCTGGATTTCGGCGGTGATGCGAAAGACCGGCGCCGGCAAGAGATGCACTTCGTCATAAATAATCAGCCCCCAGTCTCGCTCGTTAAACAGGGCCAGGTGTTCAAACACATCGTGCTGCCGCTTGCGGTGCGTCAGCAGTTGATAGGTGCTAATCGTCACCGGGCAGATTTGCTTGGACAGGCCGGTGTATTCGCCAATGTCTTCCTTGCGCAGATCGGTCTTGTCGAGCAGTTCGCTGCGCCACTGCCGGGCGGCCACCGTCGAAGGGGTGAGAATGAGGGTAGCCGTTTGTAGCTTTTCCATCACCGCCATCCCCACCATCGTCTTGCCGGCGCCGCAGGGCAACACAATGACGCCGCTGCCTCCGTGCGCCTTGCCGCCAGCATGAAACACATCGGCAGCCTCGGTTTGATAATGACGCAGCCGGAACAGCTCGCCGCTTTTGGTCCGCTCAAGCAAAACAAAGGGCAGCTCGGCCCCTTGGACATAACCAGCCAGGTCTTCGGCCGGAAAGCCGAACTTGAGCAAAGCCTGCTTGATGTGGCCGCGCTGCGATGGATCAATGCGCAGCGTGAGCGGGTCTACCTGCTCAACAATGAACCCTTGCAGCATTTTGTGATGTGCTACTTCGGCAATCAGCACCGGGTCGTCGGACACCAACAGCAGGTCGCGGCCATGTCCATTGCCACCCGCCTCGGCGCGCGTCAACTTGAGCCGCCCATAGCGACCGATGTAATCGCCAATGTCCACCACCACGTTGCCCGGCACATCATACTTGGCATATTGATGCAGCGCGGCAACGATCCGCTCTGCGCTCAACCCGGCGGCGGCAGCGTTCCACAGCGACAGCGGAGTAATGCGGTAGGTGTGAATATGCTCCGGGCTTTTTTCCAGTTCGGCAAAGCGAGCCAATATGTCGCGGGCGTCGGCATAGAGTTCATTATCCACCTCTAGCAGCACGCTCTTGTCGCTCTGCACGATCAATGGATTTTGCGGATTGTACACCATATCACACCTCAATTTGTTTTTTTGAAAATTTTAGCCTGTCATTATAGCATAAAACGAGATGCGATGCCAAAAAAATGGCCTCTTTCAAGTACGAACCGAGAGCAGAGATATTGGCGTCAGGCAGTATCCTCAGAAAATCGGCAAGAGATTGCCCCAATGCGCTTTTGTGCTATACTCGTAACTATCTGCCTTGCCGAAAATTGGCCCTTTGGGGTGTCATTCTGCAAACCTGCCCTGAGTGGAGCAAAGGGAGCGCGGCAAACGTTTTTTGTTCGCCGCGACAAAGAATCTCGCTATACACTGCAAAGAGAGATTCTTCGCGCCTGATGGCACTTGGAATGACAGTGGGTAGGTAGTTATCTCTAATTAAAGAAAGGAGCCTTATGTTATCACACTGGACACAAGATGATTTGCTGGTCAATGGCGTGCAGATTCACTACACCCGCACCGGACGTGGGGAAAAACGCTCTTTGGTGTTGATCCACGGCTTTTCGGATAACGGGCTGTGCTGGACGCCCGTAGCGCGCGCTCTTGAATCCGACTATGATGTGGTCATGCCGGATATGCGCGGTCACGGCCTATCGGCGCGCGTGCAGCCAGACGAACAAGTGGACATGGCTACCGACGTGGCCGAACTCATCCGCATCCTGGGATTGCAGCGCCCGATTGTGGGTGGGCACTCGATGGGGGCAATGGTAACGTACCAGCTTGCAGTGCGCTTCCCGGAACTGGTCGGCGCCCTGTTTCTGGAAGACCCGGCCTGGTGGCTAGCCCGGCCGACTCCGCCTCCCGGCCCGCCCGCCGAGAATCCCATGGCAAAGTGGGTCAAGAGCCTGGCTACCCAGACGTTGGAAGAATTATTGGTGCAATACCGCAAGGATCACCCCACCTGGCCCGAAGAACTGCTGCAACCGATGTGTGAGTCCAAAAAGCAACTCGATTCCACAATCCTGGATATCATGTCACCCAGGATGCACGCTCAGGAATGGGATTGGCGAACCACCCTTCAGGATGTCACCCAGCCGATGTTACTTTTCGCCGCCAATCCAGAACTAGGAGGCATTGTGACACCGGAGGTTGTCGCCCAAGTGCGCGAGTTGAACCCCAGCGTCACCATCGTCACCATCCCTGATGTAGGGCATCTGATCCGGTTTGACAGGTACACTGTTTTCATGGATACCCTGCAAACATTCCTGAAGCAACTCCCGGCTTGATCGGATTTGCTTTCTATCAATGAGATAATGATCATTATCAACACTCCCCCGGTCACAAGACCAGGGGAGTGTTTGGCTATGGTTATCGCGAACCGTTTTGGTTTATTCCGACGATTCACTACGACAAGCTATCGTCGCAGGCTGTTCTCGCCGCTCTCGCAACAGGATGTACAACCCGCTGGATAGCGTCAACAACGCGCCGGCCAACGTCGCCCAGGTCGGAGTCTCTTGCCAGAGCAAGAGTCCCCACATAATGTTGATGGGCAGGGCGAGATATTCAAATGGGGCGATTACCGAGGCCGGCGCCAGACTGTAAGCGCGTGCCATAAAATACGTCCACCCCGCCCAGACCAACCCCAGACCGCTCATGATAAGTCCATCCAGCAGGGTTGGCATGCCCCAGTTGCGGAACAGGAACGCCATACTTGGGTGGGCGACGCCAGGAATGGCGTTTGGGATTTCCCCAATCGTGAGCGTGATCGGCGTCAAAATCAGCGCGGCAGCCAGGTAAACGAGCGAGCTGTAAAAGGCCATCGTCGCGCTGCTGTCGGTGGCTTGCAGATTGCGAGTGAGTATGACCGTCAGCGCATAGAAAAGCACGCTGATCAGAATAAAGACGGCCCCAAAGTTGAACGTCGCCGCGCCGGGCCGGACGATGAACAGGACGCCGATAAAGCCGATGAGCAGCGCTAACCAGCGCCGTAACTCGGCTTTTTCGCCCAGCATAAACACGGACAAGACGGTGATCATCAGCGGCCCGGAAAAGCGGATCGCCTCCACTTCCGCCAGCGGCAGGGCAGCCAATCCCATCATAAAGGTGGTGTAGGAGATAAAGAGGAACAGCCCACGGGTGATTTCAAGCCAGAACTGCTTTGTTTGGGGCAGCCCGCGTTGCCCTTCACGCCAGAAGAAGAGCAGGGTGAACGGTAGGGCAACCAGGTTGCGCAAGACGACCATTTCCAGTACAGGATAACTTCCGCCCAGCCCTTTCACCGCGATACTCTGGGTGGAGATGATGAGCATTGCCAGAATGAGCAAGCTGATACCTTGGAGCGTGGCACCGATTGTTTTCATTGTTATCGCTCAATAATCGGTAGAATCAGGTGCGATGGATGCGCCGCGTCGTGCAAGATGCGATTGATCGCCGGTTGATACTGCTCGCGGGTTTCGCTGGCAATGTCCCCGCCTGTGTTGCTGTTGCGGTCGAAACGCGGGAAATTGCTGCTCGACACTTCTAACCGGATGCGGTGCCCCGGCAAAAACACATTCCCCGTGGCCCATAGATCGAGCCGTAGTTCGTAAATCACGCCGGGTTTGAGGAGTTCGGGCGCGGTGAGCGAGTTGCGATAGCGCGCCCGCAGGATGCCTTCGGTCAAGATCATCGCCCGGCCGTCCGGGTACACATCCACCAACTTGCCGGTAAAGTCCGTATCGCGCGCTAAAGACAACACAAACAGCCGCAATTCGACTGGGCCGATGACCTCGACCGTGCGCTCCAACGATGGAGTCGTGTATACCAACACATCGTCGCGCAACTCGACCTTACGCTGGTCGCGCGGCCCCATAGAATTGGCGCCGGGCAAGATCACCTGTCCACCCACGGTAGGCACGGGGCGCAGCGGATTGTACAGGTACATGTCCGGCGGCTCGTCGCCCGGCGGCTCGGTGGAGAGTCCGCCGCCGCTGTGCAGGTAGTAGGGGCGGTATTGCGTGTTGGGGAGCGGCCAATCGGCCTCGTGATGCCATTCGTCCACGCCCATCACAAAGATCATCACCGGCGGCTCCTGGTCTATGCCGTTGTCCACACCTTTCAGCCAGCGGTCGAACCAGCGGAGGTGGATGCCGGGCAGGTCAATCGCGGCGCTGCTGGCGGCCGGGCCAAACTCGCGTTCCGGGAAACTGCCGCTAAAGTTGCCGTGGGTCCAGGGGCCGATGATGAGACGCTGATTGCGGTGTGCCAGCTCAGAACCGCCGCGCTGTTTCATACCCAGGTAATTCTCGATGGTGCTCCAGGGAAAGATGTCGTACCAGCCGGTGATGTTGAGCGCGGGCACGCGGATCTGCTCGTATCCGGCGCGAGGCGAGATGGGCAACCAGTAGTCATCTGCCGTTGGGTGCGCCAGCCAGTCCAGGTAAAAGGCGGCGTATTCCCGAATCAAGGGATGTGTGGCAAGCGGGAGTTCGTTCAGCGCCGTGATGGTTGAGGCCGGACACCTCGCGCCGCGCAGCTATACCCATATGCGCGCCATTGCTGTCAGCCCGTTGAATGCCGGCTTGCTGGACGTTGCGTTGCGCCTGGTCAGGCTGCTGGATACCCCGTCCGAAGCGACTTTCCTCGCCCCTCTGATCACGCGGGAAATTATCTATCGCCTTCTAAAAGGAGAACAGGGGGAACGGCTTTGTTACATTGCGGTGCAGGGCGGGCACGCCCATCGCATCGCCAGGGCCATCGAGTGGTTGTGCAAAGACCTGGACCAGCCCCTGCGAATCGAAGAAATTGTCCAGGAACTTGGCATGAGCGTGTCGAGTTTCCATCACCACTTTAAGGCGGTCACGGCGATGAGTCCTTTGCAGTTCCAAAAACGGATCCGTCTTCAGGAGGCTCGCCGACTGATGCTTGGCAAAGACCTCGACGCCGCCAGCGCCGGCTATCGCGTGGGTTACAACGATGCCGCGCATTTTAACCGCGAGTACAAGCGTCTCTTTGGCCTGCCGCCGTTGAGCGACGTGCGACGGCTGCGAGAGGCTGCCGGGCCGGGTGTCACCCCTTGAAAAAGGCATCTTTCGCCACTGAGTCAATGAGAATAGCCAGCCTGGGTGTAAATTAATATGGCTTGAGGCTCTTTGTATGCTCTGCAAACCCGATGTCCGGATGATAAAACACTTGCAGCAGTGGTCTCGCAAAAAAACCTGGTTTTTGGGAAAACCAGGTTTTTTTGCATATCGAGCCAGACTTCAATCAGGGGTACTGGCGCAGCACCACCGGCAGATACACCCGAATCGGAGCGATGTCGAGCTGTATGGTGCGGCTAACCCCCACAGGTGTACAAAGATTGGTCGCTGTCACCGTCATCGTCATGACACCGGTGCGGGTATAAGTGTGCGTCACCTGCGCCGTGCCTGACGTTTGGGCGTGACCGTCACCAAAATTCCAGACGAACGAAATAGGCAGGTCGGCGTTGGGCGGTGACACAGTAGCCGTGAATGCAACCGCACCATAGATCACCGGCACAGCCGGCGAACGGGTGATGCTGACGCCGCTCAGCGGAATACAGTCGAGCGAGACCTGCACCGTGGCTGTGACAGTATCATGATAACCACAGGCATCGGTGATGATGAGGGTCACAACATAGCTGCCGGCAGCGGCATAGGTGTGAGCGGCGACAGGTGTACTGGCCGTGCTGCCATCGCCAAAACGCCACAGCCGGGCAGCGATGGGGACACCGTTGGTGGTGCTGGTGTCAGTGACCCGCAGTGTTTGTCCCACCAGCAAGGCCGCCGCACTCTGATTGAAATCGGCCAGCAGGGCAGGTGGAACGACATCAAACGTCACTGCTGCGCCAGGACCGCTGCTCACACCCTGATCGCTGCCGATCACGCGGTATTGGTTGTTGGCGGCTTGACCACTGCACGGCACCACCGTGACCAACTCGGCGGTGGCTGTGCCGGTGTATGGGCCGATGGAGGGCAGCGTCCAGGTGTAGGTGTGGCCCTGCCACGTGTCGCCGAGTTGGACGTTGGTAGCCGCCACATGACCACTGTTGGTCACAGTGAGCGTATAGGTCAGCGGCGTACCGGCCACCCGGCTGCTCTGCCATACTTTGCCCACCTGAAGGTAAGGCAGGGCGATGGGCATAGCCAACTGCGCCAGGTTGTTGTCGTAAAAAGGCTCTCGATCAATCTCTGGCTGGCTGCTGCCGATTTTCACCTGATTGACCAGGGTATCCAGGCCGGTCACGGTACCAGCGATGCGCGCCACCACATAAATCTCGTTCCAGCCGCCGGCATTGAGCGGCCCCAGTTCAAAGACCAGTTGTTGGCCATTGACAGTAGGAGCAATGTAAGGGCAGGTGGGGCCATCACAGTCGTGCAGCGTCGAGGTGATATAGGTCATGCCAGCAGGCAAGGTGTCGGTAATCAGCGTATGGCCCTGCGTACCCCACCACCACTGCCATCCTTCAATGCCATTGGCGAAATGCAAAGTAAACGCCACAATCTCGTTGGGCAGCAGATCGCCCACCAACAGCGTTTTCTGCACAGACAGGTCGGGGCCGGTAAACAACACCGCCCAATCTGTATTATCGGCAGGGTTGGTGTCATTGGGTAAGGGCATCACCTGCGCGGTGTTGGTGAACACCAGGCCCCAGGGCAGTGGTTCGGTGTCGGTGATCAAGGCAAAATTCAAGCCCACCGACCAGCCCGGTTCAAGCAGTTCGAGTGTCACGGTGAAATAGTGTTCGTCGGGATGATCGCGCCAATCCCACCACCGCCAGAACCCCAGGCCCAGCCCGCCATCCAGCCGCATGTCCGCCGGATAAGTATCGGTGAGAATCACGGTGTTGACCGGCTGATCGCCCACATTTTCGACTGTGACATTGTACGAGGCGTGGCGCGTGCCGGGTCCCCAATTATCCCAATTGCCCCATTTGCGCACACGCAGATTGGGTCCGTGCGGATAAACCTGCTCCACCCACACGCTGACATTGTCATCACTATTGTACTCGGCCGGATCGATGCTGATTGCGGCCGTATTGGTTAACAGCGTGCCAGGTACAATCGATGGATCAATGTCCCAAGCTACCTGAAAACTGTGATTGTAGCCATTATCCAGGCCAGGCAGCGTCCACACCACAAACCCGACGCCGACCTGGGTGGGGGTGTAGGGATGGGCGCCAGATTCATCGAACCACCAGGCCCCGGCAAAGGTGGTATAGGCTGGCTGCGTGTCGGTGATGCGGATGGTGGTGGTAACCGGCATGTTGCCATTGTTGCCACTGCCAATGTTATAGCGAATTTGACCGCCTGGCACCAACTGGCCCTGAGCAAACTCTTTGTTGATGTACAGGTTGGTGTACGGCACGCCAACGGTGCGACAGTCGGTGACCTCATTGTTGTCACTTTCCAGGTCGTTGCTGGCGGTGAGAATGGCGGTATTGCAAATTGTATCGTCGGGGGAAACGGTATCGGTGAGATGAACGCGCACATAGATCTGACTGCACCAACCGCCCGGCAGCGCAGGATGACGCACCGCCAGTTCATGGTCGGCAGCTGAGACCTCGCTCCAAACCGTATGCTGGCCCCACCAACTCACCAGGGTCAGTGAAACAGGCAGCGTGTCGGTGAGAGTCAGTTCGCTGCTGGCCGTGCTGCCCTGATTGCAGGCATTGACCCAGTAAACAAAATCTGTACCGGGCGCGGGATCGTTTGTCCAGGCACCCTTGTCGATGTTGAGATGAGTGTCATTGGCCTGCACCTGACCGCTCCAGGTGCTGCTCTTGCCCCAGCCGTCGCCATATTCCCAGGGACGAACCTCGTCATACGGGTCGGCAGTGGCAATCTGCACCGTGTTGGTGATCCACTCACCCTCGTCGGCGGTGATGGCCGCATACACATCAAACCAGAGATTTCTGCCACTGGGCAAGGTGCCTGCATCCCACACCAGCGGGTTGCCGGGTGTGCCATCACCGCTATGCGGCAGCCCCGACGTGTCGGTGATGTAGGTCAGGCCAGCCCACATGGTGTCGGTGATCACAGTGAAAGCGGCCGGCGCATAACCGTTATTCTCGTACTGAATCTGAAAAACGGCGACGCCGCCCGCACCGGCATTGCCATAAAGTGTCTTGCGGATGCGCAGATGCGGCGCAGACCGGCGAAAGACATCGCCCACCTGGTCCTCATCCGGCTCGTGATAGAACACGGCCACATCCTGGTTGCCCAGAATGTCCCATTCGCCGGCCCAAGAGCAGGTAAAGACATCGCTGCCGTTCGGCAGCACCCAGTCTTGCTTGCCCGGTGTGCCGCCGGGCGCGCCCCAGGGATGACATTCCACCTGCACCTCCTGGCCGATCCAGGGTGCATCTATGGTGCCGGTGATCAGGTCGGCGTCGGCATCCAGAAATCCGTTGATCGTGCCAAGGTGGACGATGCTGGTCAGGCCTTCATCGGTCAGACCATAGACCCAGTCGCCTGCTGCGATGTCGGGCCGCTCACCCTGCCAGCCCTGCCAGTTGGTAGAAAATCCGGTCTGTCCACCCCACCAGGGCACCTGGCCGGTGGTCAGTACTGCCGTGCCTTTGATGGTAAAGCCGTCGCTCTGCGTCACGGTGATCCAGACGGTATGGCCGGCAGCATAGTTGCCCTCCACCCAGTCGTGCCCATAGTTGATATTCAGGCGCAGCACCGGCGGCCGCAGGTGAGTTTGCACACGGTCGCCGTCCGGCTCGACATAGTGGACAGCCACGTTTTGCCCCGGCGTAATGTCCCAGCCAATGCTGCCAAAATCGCACTCGAACGCGCCGCCATCAGGGTCCACATTCAGCACATCAATGGCCGGACCGCCCGGCTCGTGAATTTCACAGCGCACCAGCAGCGGGGTGGGCGAGAACCACGGCGCGTGCAGCATGCCGACCACCCGATCTGTGTTCACATCCGATGTGCCATCAATCAGCCCCACCGGATTGATCTCGGCCATCCTGGCAGCCGTGGTCACCGTCACCACGTCGCCCGGCTCAATTTCGGGCGGTTCGGGATTCCACAGATCGTTTCGCCAATGGCTCTCAAAATGCCCGCCGCCGTCCGCTTGGGCGATCATGGTGGCCTTGCCGGCCACGGTGATCGTCAAAGTGGCATTGGGATCGGTATCCAGGCCAACCCAGTTATCTGTATAGTCGGCTGTGATACGCAGCCCGCCAGTACTAAAGGAATACTGGGTGTTGTGGCCGTGCGGCGGCTGACAGGCGTGGATGTTGAATTGGGTAAAAGGCCGGATATCAAAGCCACGCTCGGCCATCAGGTCAAAGGTGATATAACCGCTGGCGCCAATCTCGCTGTGCAGACCGCCACCGCCACCACCCTCGTGATTAAAGTTGATCTCGCAAATGTTGGTGCCGACCGGCGCCGTGACAGTCAGTACATCGGTTTCGATGTGAGCCTCGGCCGAGATGGTCAGCACGGTCATGCTGTCAATCACGCCGTTGCCAAAATCTACCTCCACCACATGGTTGGGCGCCAGGCAGCCGGCCGGCAAAGCATCCTGGCTGTCCAAGTTGCCCCATTCGTCGGCCGTCACCTCGACTGTGCCTAGCACGCCCACACCGGGTTGGGTCACGGTGATATGCACAGCCGCATTTGGCTCGGCGCCGTTGCCCCTGACGTGATTGTTGTTGGTGGATGGGCCATAGTTGGCCACGATCTGCGGCCAGTTGAGTTGCTGCAAAACCTGGTTGCCACTGAGAGATAGGTAATGAGCGCGCTGACTATGCCCCCATTGCACATCTCGCCCCCACAGGCTCCAGTCGAGTTGATAATTGCCGCCGCTGTCGGTCGGGGCAAACCAATCCAGCCCATCGTTCCAACGATTATCCCAGTGCAACCCAAGCAGACCGGGCGGCGCATCACCCCAAATCCAATCGGTGGTCTCGTCGGCATAGACGTTCAACTCGACAATTTGCACGCCCGCCTGCCAGCCCGATTCGCCGGTGACAGTGATCCAGTCGCCGGCATTAAAACGCTGTCCCTGCCAGTCACCCAGCCAGAAATAAAGCGGATCATCTTGGAAATCCTGGCTGGTGACAGCCTTGATGGTCACACCATCGCTCTGATACAGCGTGCCGGTGATTCGCTCGCCCGGCACCCAGGCAACGCCCCCTACTCCGTTGTCGGTGACATTGGCCTCGATATAGGGCAAATCGCGCCGCAAGCAGGTGACAAACTGTCCATTGCTGACATGATTGACCTCAACCCAACTGCTCCAGCGCAGGTCAAAATCGCTCCATGTCACCGTAAAGGGAGAAGAAACGCCGATGCGTCGCATGGCCCAGCCATTGAGCGGGTACCGGTCATCGCCCCACTGCGAAACGCGCACATCGGCAAGACCGGAAGGCATCTGGCCGGAAATCCGGTTGTTGGTGAGATCAAAATTCAAGTCAATCTGTGCTACCGTCATCACCCCTTGCCAGGTCGGTGACTCGACAGTGATGATGTGGCCGGGCTCAATGTCCACCGGGCCATTGCCACTGTCAAACTGGATGCCCCAGGCATAGCCGGAGGGATAGTAAGAGCGGCCCAGCCAGGTATACACCTGGCTGCCGGTGTTGAGTGTGGCCGTGATCGGCACGCCGCCCTGATCTACTCGCGTGGTGATCCAGCCGCCGTCCAGCCCCACCTGAATAAACGGCGCGCCAAACGAGATCACTGTTTCGTCGCCCCCGGCATCGGCCACTGCCGCCTGGATGGTGTCCCAGCCACTCACGTCCACCAGGCTGCTCAGATTGGCAGTAAACAGGCCACTAACCGCAGTCGTGGTGATCACCTGATAATAGCGATACTCGCCCTGATCGTCCCACTGCCATAACGACACGCGCACCGTAGCACCGGGCAGAGCGATGCCATAAACCACATCGGTGGCCGTGTCTACACGAGCTACTAACGGCGCCACCACCGTGCTGATCACCGCGCCGCCGCCCAGATCCACCACCACCACGTCGCCAGGGTCGATGGAAACGGCATCAACCGGTACGCCATCTGGCCGCAGTGTGTACAGGCCATTCTGGTTGGCCGTTGTGGTCAGCACCCAGCCCACCGTGCCGGTGCCGGTATAGATGGTGGTCGTGACCACCTGGCCGGGTTGGGCAAATCCATCGCCGCTGTTCCAGGTAGAATGAACGATAAAGGTATGCTGCGGAACGAGATGATCGCGCACCAGCCCGCCGCCGCTGGGGTAATCTACCGCCACCCATTGATGAGGGGCCAGGTCAATGCCGCCCAACGTGGCCGTAAAATTCCCAGAAGCATCGGTAGTGGTACTGACCTGAGGCGTACCAGAGTGAGGTTCGCTCTCTGAGCTGGCCCACTGTTGCAGCGTCACCGTGATCGGCGTGCCAGCCGACGCGCCGGGGATATGTCCCACCACCCGGTCGCTCAGCACATCCACCTGACCGATCACATCCAGTACGGTTATCGAGGAGTCAAAAGAGCCGTTAATGTAAAAACTGAACACATCGCCGGCCTGGATGGTGGCCGGGCCGGCCGTTGCCGCGTCCCACAGCGGCGTCCAGAAAAACCCCGTGCCATCAGCCTGGGCTGCGCCATAATCGCCGCCCTGCCGTGTCACGGTCACAATGTCCCCGGCAGAAACCCGCCCCCAAATGCGGTGATGCATCAAGTCTACGGTAAAACCGGGGTTTACTGCCTGCGCCTGCACCGCCGGGCGTGGAATCAACATCCACAACAGCCCGCCGATCAGGAGCAGACTCAACACACAAGACCCCAGCAGCCCCATCATCCAACGGGTAAAATTTTCCCTTGACATGGTAAAACTCCTTTCTCTTGATCAAGTCAAAAAGACCGAACTGCCAGATCAGGCTAAATAAATCACCTCCTTTGCCATCTGGACGACCTGTTCGCGCCCACAGCGGGCCAGTCATACTCATTATAGTCTTCTGTGTGACAAAAAGCAATGCACCCGTGTGCAAAAAAATACGATGTAAAACGTTGGTTTCGCTGGTGGGTTCAGTGCATTCTATCGAATGCAGTCGAAACCCCGTCAAAACCGGCGCCGCCCCAAACAGGCTCCATCGGCAACCAACGGCCGATTGAACAAAAACACGCCTGGTGATATAATCCACTCACTTTTACACAAGGAGCAAACGATGGCCTCACTGGTTCAAAAATTTCGCACCCTCATCTCGGCCAACCTGCATTTTCTGGTAGACAAGGCACTGCAAAGCCAATCGCTGGCCGTGCTGGATGAATACATCCGCAAAATGACCGAACAGATGCGTGAGTTGTATGCCTCTATCGAAAAAGTAGCCGGCAACATCAAGACGGTACAACGCCGCTATCAAGAGCTAGACAAACAGGCCCAAGAGTTGAACAAGGCCGTAGACGCTTTTTTGACGCGCGGGCAAAACGCCCAGGCCCTGGCCACCCAGAGCCGTCTCAACAACACCCTCAAGCTGCGCCAAACCTATCAGCAGGAATGGCAGCGGCTCAACGCCAGCTATCAAACCCTCGACGCCATCTATATCAAACTCGAAGCCCGCTTTTTGATGGTCAAACAAGAGCGCGAAGAATTGGGCCACCTGCTCGAGCTGGCCAAAAGCCGTGAAACTCTCAGCAAAACCATCCGTTCGCTCGACGACCTGACCGGTCAAGGTGATGCCGACGTGACCCGCGTGGCCGAGAGCATCCGTCAGCGGCTCGATCAGGCCGAAGCCAGCAACGAAGTGCTGCTCAGCAGCCTCGATCAGCAGGTCGAAGAGGCCCTTTCCAGCGTCGAGATCGAGGCCCAACTCGAAGAACGCCGCCAGCGGCTGGGGCTGTAGACCATCGGCGATTAGAGTTCGCGCCGATACAGACGGTGCATTTTGTAAAAATCAATGCCCAGGTCGCGCAACTCGTGCTGCATGGCCTCATTCTCTACACCGATCTGCACCAGGTCGGCATGTTCAAACTGCCCCTCTACAATGCTCTTGTACATCTCACTGAACAAGATAGCCGTACCGCCCAGCCCGCGATACGCCTCGATGATGCCCGCCCCATTGATGTTGACCCAGCGGGTGCGCCGCAACTCACCCAGTATATCCACCCAGCCCCATGGCCACAGCCGCCCTCCGGTGCGTTGCAACGCCGCCGAAATGTCGGGGTATGCAAACAAAAAACCCACCGGCTGGTCATCCTTGAACACAATCTTGATCAGGCGCGGGTCGGCAAACCACAAAATCTGCTCGGCCATCACCCGAGCCTCGTCATCGGTCAGCGGCGCATTGCCCGACGTGCCTTGCAGCGATCCATTATAGAGATCGCGCAGATGTGGCACCAGGGCGCGCAGGTCACGCCGACGTTCAAATCGCCCCACTCGCAAACCACGCCGCTGCTGCACCCGCTCGGCCAGTTGATGGATGCGCTCAAATCGCGCCTGCCCCTGCGCCAGGTTTTGCGCATCCAGGTATCCCGACACAATATCGCGAATCGGCGCAAACCCGGCCGCCTGCACCATGTCCACATAATACGGCGGGTTGTAGGGAATGCCCAGCGCCGGGCGATGCTCAAAACCCTGCGTCAGCAGCCCCAGCCCATCCAACGCCGTAAATCCCTTGGGACCAATGATTTCCGTCAGGCCGCGCTGCCGCGCCCAACCACATGCCGCCTCAAACAACGCCGCAGCGGCAGCCTCATCGGGCAGGCACTCGAATAGATAGAAAAAGGCCGTTCGGCTGCGGTTGAACTCGTTGTATAGGCGGTGATCCAACACAGCAATCCGCCCCACCGCTGCCCCATCATCGGCGCAAGCCAGAAAAAAAGCCGCCTCCGAGTGCCGGTAAAACGGGTGGCGGCGATCCAACATACGCCGCGCATCTGTCTCCAACGGCGGCACCCACTGCGGCACATCGCAGTACACCCGAAACGGCAGCCGCAAAAACTGCCTCACCAGGTTGCCTCGTCGCAAATCTACAGAAATTATTCTAACCACCGCTTCTCCTCTTGATCGTTTCCTGTCGGGCCGGGGCGCCATACTCCTTGACAGGGCGCCCATTCTCTGGTATAATTAGTGTAGATCATACACTAACTAATCAGGCGCAAACCGCCTTTTTATTATCTTGTTTCTTAGTGTAAAAAATACACTAACTGGAGGAAAGATGAACTGGAACACACCCTCACCCGCCGACCAACAGCAATTTCCGCCGCAGACCGTTTATGAGGCCGGCCTGCGCCATCATCACATCGCCAATACTGCCTATCCCATCCATCACAGCAGCACCATGCGCCCCTATCACCTGGCAGTTTCGACTACGTTCCACCGAACGCACTCAACCAGCGACCCGGCTCAGCAAGCTGCCCTTGCTACCTGGCAGGGCACCGACCGGATGGGATTATACATCCATGTGCCGTTTTGCGCCGCCCGCTGCAAATACTGCGAATACACCGTGGTCGAACGGCCCGACCGTCAGGCCGAAGACGATTATTTTGAGGCCTTGCTGGGTGAACTCGCCATGTACCGCCGGCAGATCGGCCCCAAAACGCTGGTCGGATTTGACATCGGCGGCGGCACGCCGGCATTTGCCGGCATTGAAAACCTGCACCGCACAGTCGAGGCCGTGCGCGAGGCATTTCACTGGCCGACCAGCATGTGCGCCAGCATCGAAACCACCCCCATCATCGCCGACCGCGAGCCGGAGAAAATGGCCGCCCTGCATACCATCGGTTTTGACCGCATCAGCATGGGCGTGCAAACCACCCATTTCAAGCTGGCCCGCTCACTGGGCCGCGAGTATGAAGGCATGAGCATGCTCCAAATCGCCGTGCAGCACATCCGCCAGGCCGGGTTCAGGCGATTCAACATAGACCTGATGTATGGCTTTGCCGACCAAACCCTGCCCGACTGGCGCGACACGGTGACACAAACCATCGCCTTGCAACCAGAGTACATCACTCTGTACCAGATGCGCTACAAAGGCACACGCATGCAAGCGCAGGCCACCCAGGTCGGTCACGAGCAGGTCTATGCCCAGGAACAAGCCGCCCACGAGCTGCTCCTGTCGGCCGGCTATGCCGGATCGCCGGGCAAGAACACCTACAGCCGCCTGCCCGCCGACCCCGGCACCAGCGACTATCTCAGCGAACGGGTTGTGAGCGGCACGCCCTACCTGGGGCTGGGGCTGGGCGCCCAGACCTTTTCGCCCTACACCCTTAGCTATAACCTGGGCGCGGCAAGCAAAACCCTGCCGCCCTACCTGGAGGCCATTCAAGCCGGGCGGCTGCCTGTTCAGGACCTCTATCACCTGCCCCTGCAAGCAGCTATGGCTAAAATGATCTCGGTGTCGTTCTATTTCGGCGAAATTCACCTGGCGCGCTTTCAGGCTCGCTTTGGCCTGCCGCTGGACCAAGCTTTTGCCGCCGAAACGCGCTTTGTGCTGGACGAGGGGTTGATGGAATATATCGGTGCGCTGCCCGACACCCGGCTGCGCTTGACCCCCAAAGGGCTGCGGCACAAGAGCGGCGTGATCGCCCTGTTTTACTCGGGCGCGGTCAAGAAATATCTGATCGGCCTGCAAAATGGCTGGGATGAATAGAAAGGCAACAAGATGACAACTTTTGACCTGGCTAACATCCTCTTTGCCGGGCCATGCAATCAACACTGCTCCTATTGCGTTGGCCGGCAGCTCGACCCGGCCCTAAACCACCCTAACCTGTCCGAGTTTCCGCTGCGCGGGCTGGCCAAATTTGTCACTCTGCTCAAAAAGCACGACATACAAGAACTGACATTTACCGGCGTCAACACCGACCCGCAGTTGTACGAGTATGAATTCGAGTTGCTCTGTTGGCTATACGCAGAGATTCCGCACCTGCACATTTCGCTGCACACCAACGGCCAGTTGGCTCTGCGCAAAATGGATGTCTTGAATCGCTATCATCGCGCCACCCTCTCTTTTCCCTCGTTCAACCCCGACACATTTTATCGCATGACCGGCGTGCGTTCCATGCCCCCTCTGGCCGAGATCGTCGGTCAATCGCATATCCCACTCAAAATCTCGTGTGTGCTGACCCCCGACAATCAAGGCGAAACGGAGGAATTTTTGCTCGGCTGCCGCAACCTGGGCATTCGTCGGGTGGTCTTCAGGCAGTGTCAGGGCAATCCCCTACCCTGGCGGCCCCCGGCCATGCTCCGGCTGGCCGGTGAGTATCGCCGCAATCCGGTATACTGCTGGGAAGGCATCCAGGTCACTTTTTGGCAGTTCGACCGAACCACCTGCACCTCGCTCAACCTGTTTAGCGATGGTCGCATCAGCGACCGGTATCGGCTTGTCGGCTGAGGGTGTTAGTTTCAGCGCGATTTCGACCGGCTCGATTGTGCATCCAACCGCTTTCGATTATAATACAGGCTCAAATCTCTGACACAGGGGATGCTATGCCTGTTTCGCGAAAATGCAAAACCTGCGGCTATTTTGAACCGGTGGATGCTTTGCCCGGACGGGGTTGGTGTCGCCATCCCAAGGTAGACCCTATCGGCGTCGGCTCGCGCAAGCTGGAGCAGGACAATGAGTTGGGATGCAAAGAACACCGTCCTTTGTGGTGGATATCCAAAGAAGAATGGCTGCGAGAACACAAAAAAAGCGAGATGCTTTTTCTGCTGGACCCTCAAGATGGGGATAAATAGTGAGGGCCAGCGCCCGGCAACGCTGGCCCTCAAAGAAAGGAGGAGAGAAAGGATTTACTATTCTATTATAGCACATCCCTGTCTATAGTAACGTGAAACTCGCGTGAAAGTTGCGTGGAAATGACGTAAAGATGTCCTCAATCGAACCTGCTTTGAATTATTCCTCTATCATCCGACAGCACCTGCACCGTTTACAGCCTTCCGAATCTTTTTTGCCGTTCGACAACCCTACGTTTGAAAACCCGGCCTGGGACAAGGCCTCGTTTCGGGTGTTGATCGCTCGCCTGTCGCCGTTCCGCGACGTGGATCGCTCCTGGCCGCATCTGTTCTTGTTTCAAGAGGTACGGCGGGCCGCGCCGTCGGCGTTCATTGACCTGGCTTTTTTCCCCCATCAGGCCGCTCGCACCCTGTTCGCCCAACACAACATTCCCTATTTGTTGGGCGCCCAATCGCTCTGCGCCGCCCAGACTTTTGACCTGATCTTGATCTCGAATGCTTATACCCTCGAGTTGATCAACCTGCCCTATCTGCTGCTGCGCTCTGACATGCCGCTGTGGGCTGGTCAGCGCGGCGACGAGTGGCCGCTGTTGATTCTGGGCGGCTCAAACGCCATGGCCACCCAATCCATCATCGCCGCCGACGGTGACTGCCTGGCCGATGCTCTCTTTTTCGGCGAAGGCGAAGGGGCCGTGGCCGAGCTGGTGGCGCAACTGGCCGGCTGCGAGCGGGCCGAACGACGCGAGACGTTGAGCCGACTGGCCGCCGACCCGAGCGTGCGCATCGAAGGGCTGTGGCGGGCAGGCAGCCGGGCGGGCGACCGGGCGGGCGACCGGGCCACATGTCGAGCAGCCATCCGCTCCAGCCCATCCGCCGCTGACCTGCTGATCCATTCACCGCTGTTAAACAGCGCAGAGACACGCACCGCCTCGTTGCAGATCGGCTATGGCTGCCCGGCCTTTTGCTCGTTTTGCTTTGAGGGCTATGAGCGCAAGCCCTACCGCGAGTTGCCCATGTCGGCCCTGCTCCAGGCGGCGCGGCAGATCAAGCAGGCGCAGGGCTGCGAAGAACTCAACCTGTACAGCTTTAATTTCAACACCCATCGCGACATTTTGCCTCTGTTGGCCCGCCTCGGCGAGATGTTTGATCGGGTGGGGCTCAAGAGCCAGCGCGTAGACCTGCTGCAAAGCACCGATCTGCTGTTGGAAGCCGAGCTACTCCTGGATAAGCGCAGTTTTACATTGGGCATCGAAGGCATCAGCGAGCGACAACGTGCCTGGCTGCACAAGAGCCTGTCCAACCCAGACATTGAAGCGTTGCTGCGTCGCTTGTTTGAGGCGCGGGTCAAAGAGATCAAGTTGTTTTATCTGCTCGGCGGCCACGAGAACGAGGACGATCTGGCCGAATTTCGCCGCTTTGTGGGGCAGGTCCAAGACATACGCCGCTCAGCCGGCAGCGGACGGGTCATCTTTAGTTTTGGGCTGCTGATCCGCATGCCGTTCACGCCGCTGCGCCATAATCGGCTGATCTTGGACGCGGCAGCCTGGAAGCCACTGATCGGTCAGGTCAAGTCGGCCTGCGAGACGCATGGGTTCGAGTTTCGCCTGGCCTTTGACTGGTCTGATTATGCCGTCAGCCAGGTGTTGTCGCTGGGCGGATATTGGCTGCACCAACCGGTGATCGAGCTGGCGCGGCAGGGCTTTTTTTTCGACGCCGCTCTGCCAGACGATTATTGGCCCAAATTGCAGAGATGGATGAAACAAAACGGTCAATGGACGGATGCTTTTTTGGGCGAAAAAGCGGCCGATTACCCCTTTGCGCTGGAATTTGTACAGGGCCGCGTCTCGGCGCCGTTTCTCTACCGACAGTTCGAGGCCGGGCGGGCCTGGTTGGACGAGGGCTATTGCCTGGGAACCGAACGCTGTCTGGGCTGCGGCGCCTGTCGAGACGAGGCGCAGCGGCAAACCATTCTGCAACATCGCATCGAGCAGCCGCCGCGCGGCCCTTATCTGGCCGGCCTGCGCCGCACAATCGAGGAGAAACGTCGGCTCAAGCCCACCTACCTGCGCCTGCGCCTGTCGGAGCGGCTGAGCGGCGCATTGCCCGAATGGGTAGATGCCTATGTCTTTCAAGGCTTGCTGCGCCTCCACCCCGACTGGACGGATCGCCTCTTGTCGGTGCGCGAGAGCCTGTTCACCACGGCGGCCAATGCTCGCCGCTTTCCCTCTCTGAGCGGAGAGACAGTGTTTGCGCTCAAGAGTTGGGAGCAAATTACCGGTCAGGCAGAGGCTGGCGACGGATTTGAGGTTTTGGGGCCGGCCGAGGGGTTTACGCCGGGCGAGTACACCCGGCTGACCTTGCAGGTCTTTTTGCCGGCGGCCCATTTCGCCGAACCGCGCAAACGGCTGGAGGCCTACTTACAAAAGGAATATCTGGGCTATTCTTTAAAGAGACAGGATCAGCGTTTTGTGTTCGACGTTCACAAGCCGGGGCTGAAAAAAAAGCTGGTGCTGGGCGGCTGGTTCGAGGCAGTGACCGGCGGCTGGCACGCTTATCTGGAGGTGGGAGTGCGGTTTGACGTGATGGCCTGGCTGGAGGGATTTGGCTCGCGCAACCTGCATCATCAGGCGCGCGTGACGGTGCTGGAGGTGCAGTGGTGACCAGACCTCCGCTTAAAGATGCGCTCGCTTCGTTCAAAAAGAGTAGATAAGGAGCAAGTTCTATGTGTGGTATTGTAGGATATGTCGGCCCACGCCAGGCCGTACCGGTGGTTATGGATGGCCTGCGTCAGTTGGAATATCGCGGTTATGACTCGGCCGGCCTGGCTGTGATTGATGCACTCGGCCGCATCCAGGTGCGCCGCGAGGAAGGCAAATTGACTCACCTGGATAAATTGCTATCCGAATCTCCTGCCGATGGTTGTGTCGCAGTGGGCCATACCCGCTGGGCCACGCACGGCCCCCCCATCCGCCGCAACGCCCACCCGCACAGCAGCCCCGACGGCGAGTTGGTGGTGGTACAGAACGGCATTGTGGAAAACTTTGGCGAGTTGAAATTGCGGTTGCAGGATCAAGGTTATGTCTTTGCCAGCGACACGGACACCGAAGTGATCGTTCACCTGATCCATAGTCACTATACGCAGAAATATGACCTGTCCGAGGCGGTGCGCCTGACTTTGAACGAGTTGCGCGGCCCCAGTGCCATTGTCGCCATGTGCCGGGCCGAGCCAGACCGTCTGGTGGCGGCGCGGCTGGGCAACGCCGGCGGCGTGGTCATCGGGCATGGCGAAGGTGAGATGTGGATTGCCAGTGACATTCCGGCCATCTTGCGCCACACTCGCCGCCTGACTTTTTTGGAAAACCGTCAGATGGCGGTGATCACGGCGCAGGGGGTTACGTTCAGCAGCCTGGACGGCCAGCCGATCAGCCTGCCCCAGGTAACTATCGGTTGGGACCCGGTGGCCGCCGAAAAGGGGGCGTATCGCCACTTTATGCAAAAAGAGATCGGCGAGCAGGGACGCAGCCTGGCCGACACATTGCGCGGGCGGTTGGATTTTGGACAGCACCGCATCGTGCTGGATACCTTGAACCTGAGCCGCGAGCGGTTGGAGCAACTGAATCGGGTGATCATTGTGGCCTGCGGCACCAGCTATTATGCCGGGCTGGCCGGCAAGTTTATGATCGAGCAGTTGGCGCACCTGCCGGTAGAGGTGGATTATGGCAGCGAGTTTCGCTATCGCCGCCCGATCATCCGCCCGGACGATATGGTGCTGGCGATCACCCAGAGCGGCGAAACGGTGGACACGTTGGCCGCGCTGGAAGAGGCATCGCTGCATAGGGCGTTCCGCGCCGCCATCGTCAATGTGATGGGCAGTCAGGCGGCGCGCATTTGCGATGGCACCATCTTGATGCAGGCCGGCCCGGAAATCGGCGTGGCCAGCACCAAGGCATTCACAGCTTCGTTGATGGACCTGTTTTTGCTGGGCTTTTATTTGGGCCAGGAGCGGGAGTTGCTTGACCTGGAACAGCGGCAAAAGCTCATCCAAGATCTGATCGCCTTGCCCGGCCTGGCCGGCGACCTGCTGGAAAAGGCACAACAAGGCTATCAATACAAATACCTGGCCGAGCGGTTTTACCAGTGCCGCAACTTTATGTATCTGGGCCGCGGCATCAATTATCCCATTGCGCTAGAAGGCGCGCTCAAGCTCAAAGAGATCAGCTATATTCATGCCGAAGGATACCCGGCCGGCGAGATGAAGCACGGCCCCATTGCTCTGATTGACGAACACATGCCGACAGTGGTGGTGGCGCCGCGCGACAGTGTGTATGACAAGATGATCAGCCAGATCGAGCAGGTCAAGGCGCGACAGGGGCCGGTGCTGGCGGTGGCGCACGCCGACGATGAGACAATCAGGGATAAAGCCGATGAAGTGCTGCCCATCCCGGCCACGCACGAGTTGCTGGCGCCCATTTTGGCCGTGCTGCCCCTACAACTGCTGGCCTATGAGATTGCCGTGCGGCGCGGCTGCGACGTGGATCAGCCTCGCAACCTGGCCAAAAGTGTGACGGTGGAATAGCCGCCGCCCAAATTCGCTCAAGCGTAACTACCTACCCACTGTCATTCTGAGCGCCGTCAGGAGCAAAGAATCTCTCTTTGTGGTGTATAACGAGATTCTTTGTCGCGCTCCCTTTGCTCCGCTCAGGGCAGACTCTCAGAATGACGCCCCAAAAGGCTAATTTTCGGCACAAGGTAGGTAGTTAAGTCCAAGCCAGGAATGTTGATGTATCATCGGGGATAGAAAGGGAAATGATGGACGACAGACCTTTGCGCTATAGCGACTCTAACACTCAACCCACCCTGCCCAACGTGTTCTTTGACGGCACACGGCTGGGCCTGGAAGCGGCTATGATCACGGCCTTGAGCATCGGCGTGCTGAGCGGCATCCAGATCAGCTTGAGCAGCGCCATGGGCTATTTTGTCCGCTATGCCGACGGCCTGCCGGCAACGGCCCACCCGGTCACGCTGGGCGGATTTGTAGGCATCTGGCTGATTGCCTTTTTGGCCGTGACCATAATCCTGTTTTTCGGCGGGGCTATTCCGGTGATGGCCTATACCATGGGGCTGGTCAGTCTGATGTTGTATCGGCTGCGCAAGCGGCGCGGACGAGAGAGGCTGGTCGGAGCTATTGGCGGCGGCCTGTTGGGGTGCTTGTGTGGCCTGCCGTGCTGGTGGCTGATCTTGATGATCACCGATATGATACCCAACTGGTCATTTTATGCCGCCATCTTGCGCTGGCCGGCGATTATGAGCGTAGACGGCGTGATCGGCATCTGGGGCGTGATGCTGCCGCTGCTCAACATCATCGGCGGCGTGCGCAGCGGCTACAAGATCGGCAAAATGATCCAGGACGTGCAAATGCTGTGGATGTTTTAGAGCCAGCCTTGCATCGACAGGCTCTGTCTGATTTCGCTTGATCAGAGTCAGGCCATGCGCAGCGCGCTCTGCTGAGCCAAATCAATGATCTGTTGCATGATGCTATCTGACACCTGCACAACCTGCTCGCGGTCTTGCACATCACCGACAAAGCGCATCGGCTTGCCGACGGTCATGTGATAGGGGCCACGCAGGTACCAATAGCCCTCTTGGGCGCGCCCGCCGATGCGGGCGCGGATGGTGCGCAGCCGCTTGTGTGGCAGAGAGATGCCCACCGGCACCACTGGCACGCCCGACAGCAAGGCCAGGCGTGCGGCGCCGGTACGCGGAGCGCGGAACCCACCTTCGCGAGGGCTGGCTCCCCCTTCGGGAAAGAGCAGCACTGAACGTCCTTTTTTGAGCGTCTCCAGGGCGCGGTCGAACGCCTCGCGACCTTTTTCGGGGTCAACCGGAATATGGCCGGCCCGCCGCAGATACAAGCCAAACAGCGGCACCAAAAATGCTGTCGCCAGGATCATGATGCTCACCGGACGAGGCGATAGCATGCCGACAAAAAATGGGTCGGTAAAGCTGGGATGATTGGCCACAATAATAGATGGGCCATCGGGCAGCGGCGATTCCCACAACACATCCAGATTCAACATCACCCGCGCATAAGCCAGCACCACCACTCGGGTCAACGTATAAAGCAGCCTGTACATTTCATTTTCCCCCATCGCCTGTTCAAATATCTTGCAACCACAAAAGCGACCTTAAAGGTCGCTTTTGTTTTGAGAATGCAATCATACTCGTAAACAAGTGGGTTGTCAAACAAAGATCGGCCTGGACTTTTGAATGAATTTTCGTCGAACTGACGAATCTCATAAAATCGTACCCCCTGCACATTAACAAAGTCTCATAAAGTC
>CAYVBK010000018.1:0-97671 GCA_964449465.1 uncultured Anaerolineae bacterium | reverse complement strand
CTAAAAGGTAACGGAGGCGCCCAAAGGTTCCCTCAGGTTGAATGGAAACCAACCGGAGAGTGCAAAGGCAGAAGGGAGCTTGACTGCAAGACCAACGCGTCGAGCAGAGACGAAAGTCGGGCTTAGTGATCCCACGGTACTGAGTGGAAGGGCCGTGGCTTACCGGATAAAAGCTACCCCGGGGATAACAGGCTAGTCTCGCCCAAGAGTTCACATCGACGGCGAGGCTCGGCACCTCGATGTCGGCTCGTCGCATCCTGGGGCTGGAGTAGGTCCCAAGGGTTGGGCTGTTCGCCCATTAAAGCGGCACGCGAGCTGGGTTCAGACCGTCGCGAGACAGGTCGGTCTCTATCCGCTGTGGGCGCAGGGGATTTGCGGGGAGCTGCTCCTAGTATGAGAAGACCGGAGTGGACAGACCGCTGGTGTGCCAGTTGTATCGCCAGATGCATTGCTGGGTAGCCAAGTCTGGCAGAGATAACCGCTGAAAGCATCTAAGTGGGAAACTCGCCCCTAGATTAGATCCCCCATCTCGTTAAGAGAGTAAGACCGCTGGAAGACCACCAGTTAGATAGGCCACAGGTGTAAGCACAGCAATGTGTTCAGCTTAGTGGTACTAATGGTCGAGGGCTTGATTCAATATACGTAAGAGGAGCCAAGTTGTTCCAGAGTAACATTCTATTCAGCTTTTAGGTGCCAAGCGATTTCAAATGTCATTAAAGGTTCTCTTGGTGATTTGAGCGACGTGGTCCAACCCGGTCCCATCTCGAACCCGGTCGTTAAACACGTTAGCGCTGATGGTACTTGGGGGGGAGCCCCCTGGGAGAGTAGGTCGTCGCCAGGAGAGCCTTTTTTGTTTTGGTAGCCCCTTGCGTCAAAAGGTTTTTTGACGCAAGGGGCTATTTTTGTTTATTACGGCTTTGGGGTTCTGGTGCAGAAGCAAAAACCCGCCACTCCTTAAAAGTGGCGGGTTGGTGTGGGGAAAGCGGGAGTCGAACCCGCACGGATTGCTCCACATGATCCTAAGTCATGCTCGTCTGCCAGTTCCGACATTTCCCCAACGCTTTCCATTATACCGTCTGGCGGCTGTTTTGGCAAGCGGGTTAATATGTGTAGACGCTGCCGCCGATAAATTCGCGCATTAGCGAGGTGGGAGGGATGAGCGAATCATCGGGTTGGGCAGTGATGTGTTGGAGCAGTTCATAGACGCGACTGGCGCGATTATAGGCGTCTTGTCGCTGGGGATCGTTTTTGTAATCTTGGACCCACTGCGCAAAATGGTCGAACAAGCGAGGTTTCATGATGGCCAGTTCGTAGGGCATGGCGCTGTTGACAATATAGTCGGCCGAGTTGACATGGGGAACGATGTGGCGCAATTCGCTGCTGCGTACATAGTGCCAGTGTTCCAGTGTTTTGCGCGGATCGTAGGAGCGAAACTGGGCGTCGCGCACCATGCGGCGCATTAATCGCAGGTCGGTCCAGCGGATGAACCGTCCGTCGGGGCCTTTCATTTGCAACAGGGTTTCGATATAGAGTTTGAATTTTTGTTCATCTGGCACTGAACGGGTCATATCGGCATACATACCATGCAAACTGTCAATCAAGATAATGTCGTTGGGGCCGATGCGCATAGGGGTGACATTGTTGGTGCGTTTGCCGGTTTTGAAATCGTAGAATGGGATGCGAACCTCTTCTCCGGCAGTCAGACGGCCCAGGTGTTCGTTGATCAGGGGCAGGTCGAGTGCTTGGGGCGTTTCAAAGTCATAGTCGCCAAATTCGTCGCGGGGGTGCAGTTCCAGGTCAAAAAAATAGTTGTCTATGTTGAGGGCCACCAGGTTTTTGCCCATCGCTTTGAGGTGATGTTCGAGTTTGATGGTGGTGGTGGTTTTGCCGGAAGAAGAAGGACCAGAGATGATGACCAGCTTGAGTTGATCGCAGCAATCTTGCATCAGCCGCACCGCCGCGCCGATATCTTCTTCGTACAGTTGCTCAGATTCCCGTACAATGTCGGCAAATTCGCCGCGTTCCAGGCGGGCATTGAGGCGGTCTACGGTATGGAGGTCGTGGTCTACAGCCCATGACAGGGTTTCCCACAATTTGCGGTAGGGAATGTTGGCCGAGTCGCGGTGTTGGTGGGCGGTTTTTTGGCGGCGGCGGGCTGAACGTTCTTCACGATAGAGGATGTAGGCTTTGGCCGTTTTGGCATGGCCGTTTTCGATCAGGACTTTTTCTACAATATCCTGGATTTCTTCGACGTTGGGAATGTGACCTGCCGGCATGGTTTGTTCCAGAATGGATGTGACTTGCTCAGCTAGTTTTTCTGCTCTGGCTCGATCTCGTCCGCCGACGGCTACAGCGGCCCGGTAGATGGCATTGACGATGCGTTCCTGGTTGAACGGCACAATGTCTCCGGTGCGTTTGATCACTTGATCGATCTTGGACATGTCATCCCTCCTGTTCTCTTGTGGCGTTGGTTGGTTTCAAAAATCGGCCATCGTCTCGCGCCTGGTATTTGGACATGACGGCCTCCAGGTTTTCTTGCAGGTCTATGTTGTGTCGGTTGGCCAGGCAGATGAGGGCATACAAAAGATCGCATAGCTCGACGCCGAGTTCCTGGGGTGACTCGGCGGCCTTTTTGGGCTTGTCGCCGCACAGGTGATTGATCAGGCGGGCTATTTCGCCGGTTTCTTCGGCGAGCTGGGCAACGATGGACAGCGATGACCAGTAGCCGCCTTGAGTTTGCACCCACTCGTCTATCCATTTTTGCGCCTGGCGCAAGGTCAGGTCTGACACAGGTTCCTCCCGATTTGAAATTTGATCTATTTTATCATGTTCCTGTCCAAATTTCAATCTTTTTGAATCTGGATTGGGAGAGGGTTGGCTGAATTATCATGGCTGGATTTGACAAAAAGAGAATATGTAATTAAAATGCTTACATATGAGCACGAATAGTCAATTTGCAGTTATTGTGCATACGCTCACCTTGCTGGCGTGTCAGCAGTCGCCGGTCTCGTCAGCCTGGATTGCCGGCAGCGTGAATACCAACCCGGTGGTTATTCGTCAGGTGATCGGCCAACTTCGCGAGGCGGGGTTGGTGGAGACGATTCCGGGAAGCGCTGGTGGCGCTGTGCTGAAAAAAAATGCTGCTGAAATTACTCTAAAAGAGGTATACCAATTGGTCAAGGGGGATACCTTTTTCGGTTTGCATCCTAATAAGCCGAATTCGCACTGTCCGGTCGGACGCAATATCCAGGATGTGTTAGTGGGGATTTGTGATCAGATGGACTGTCTGATCGGTGGTGCACTGGCGGGAATCTCGATTTTGGATGTTGTAAGGCAGGTATCGTGTCGGGAGGCAGAGCGCACTCGGGAGAATCAGGTGTGATCGGTCGGGTTGTGAGGATGGGGTGGGCAGTGTGCAGGCGAGCATTTCGTTCGTCCTGGAAGGATATCATTCAGTTTGCTTTGTTGGTTGTTCTGGCCGTCTGGTTGCTGTCAGACGGTGCAGTGAGGTTGGGATATTACTGGCAGTGGTATCGCATTCCACGCTATTTGTTCAGGGTGGAGAGTGGTCGTCTTGTCGCTGGCGAGTTGATTCGAGGATTAGGGTTTACTTTGCAGATTTCAGGTGTCAGTTTTGTGATTTCGCTCGCTATCGGTCTGATAACGGCGTTGGCGCGCCTGTCTGACTCATTTATGGGGCAGGTTTTGAGCCGAATTTATCTGGAGGTTATTCGCAATACGCCGTTGGTTGTACAAATATATCTCGTTTATTTTGTTCTTGGTCCAATTTGGGGATGGGGGCGGTTTGTTTCGGCGGTGATGGCTTTGAGTCTGTTTGAGGGCTCGTATATGTCAGAGATTTTGCGGGCCGGGATTGTCTCGCTCTCAAAGGGGCAGTGGGAGGCGGCTTATAGCCTGGGATTGAGCACTTGGGATACCTGGCTTGATGTGATTCTGCCACAAGCTGTCCGGCGCATTTTGCCACCGTTGACCGGAGAGGTGATCAGTCTGGTCAAAAATACATCTCTGGTTAGCCTGGTTTCGTTGAGCGATCTGACACTGCAGGCGCGGGTGATCGCCGCCGATACGTTTCTGGTCTTTGAGGTTTGGTTTGTGGTTGCTTGTATTTATTTGTTGGTGACAGTGCCGCTGTCGGTGCTTGTGCATGCGATGGAGAAGCAGTTCACTATTTTGACATAAAAGAGGATATTTATGAGTGAAAAAGAGCTGGGTGATTATATCCTCATCATAGATCAAGTGAGCAAGGCGTTTCCGGGTGGCATTGAGGCGGTAAAAAGTTTTTCGGCACGAATTCGCCGCCGCCAGGTAGTGGTGATTATGGGGCCGTCGGGTTCGGGCAAGTCAACTCTGCTGCGCTGTATTAATGGGTTGGAGCGGGCCGACAGCGGCACGATAGTGGTGGATGGCATTCTGCTTGATGACAATAAAAAGCATCGTCTGGAGATTCGTCAAGAGGTGGGGATGGTTTTTCAGTCCTTTAACCTTTTTCCCCATTTGACTGTGTTGGAGAATGTGAACCTGGCCCAAATGCGAGTGCGCAAAAAGACTAGAGCAGAGGCTACTCAAAAAAGTATGGAATTGCTGTACACGGTCGGGATTGCCGCCAAAGCTAAAGCATATCCCGCACAGCTTTCCGGTGGTCAACAGCAACGGGTGGCTATTGCCCGTGCTTTGGCGATGATGCCCAAGGTGATGCTGTTTGATGAGCCAACCAGCGCGTTGGACCCGGAAATGATCAATGAGGTGTTGGATGTGATGAAGAACCTGGCTCAGGCTGGTATGACGATGGTTGTAGTGACCCATGAGATGGGTTTTGCGCGTGAAGTCGCCGATTGGGTGATTTTTATGGATGAAGGACAGATCGTGGAGACGGGCGCACCGCTACATTTCTTTGAGAATCCACAGCAAGAGCGCACCCGGCGTTTTTTGAGTCAGATTTTATCCTAGTCGTTCAGAAAGGAGTCAAGGTGAAGAAAATCTATCGTTTGAGCCGAGTTTTGGTCACAGCGGCTGCGTTGATCATGCTTGTAACCCTGCTGCCAGCCTGTGCCTCAAAGGGGCAGCCTGCCCGAGTCGCCGCGTCGAGCCAGGTTGATGAAATTTTGCAGCGGGGTGTCCTCAAGGTTGGGTTGGATATTTTTGTGCCGTGGGCGTTCAAAGACAAAAATGGCGATTTGGTTGGCTTTGAGGTTGATGTGGCCACTAAACTGGCGCAGGACATGGGTGTCAAAGTGGAATTTGTACCTACGGAATGGTCGGGTATCATCCCCGCTCTGCTCACTGGCAAGTTTGATGTGATCATTGGCGGCATGGGTGTGACCACTGAACGAGCGCTCAAGGTTAATTTCTCCGATCCATACGAGTGGAGTGGCATTGATGTGGTGGTTAACAAAAAGATGCTGCCTGGCATTGCCGGCCTGGAAGAGTTGAACAAGGAAGGGATTGTGATTGCCGTCCGACTTGGGGCGACGCCGGTTGACGCGGCGCGACAGTATGCGCCCAAGGCCGAATTGCATCAGTTTGACACCGATGAGGCCGTGATCCAGGATGTGTTGAACGGCAACGCCCATGCGGCATTTTCCTCTTCGCCTACGCCTTCCTTTTGGGCGGCCGATTATCCCGATGTGCTATATCGTCCATTGGGCGGCGAATTGCTTTATCTTCAGCCGAGTGCTTTTGCCGTTCGTAAGGGCGATCCCGATACTCTGGCCTTTTTCAATGCCTGGATCCTGGTCAATCAGGATTGGCTGCGGGAGCGGTCGGATTATTGGTATGGGAGCAAGGACTGGGCCGGCTTGTTGGGTGAATAAACAGAGAGCATTTGATACGCGGCTCTCAAGCTGCGTATCAAATGTTGTATTGCTGCGGAGAGTGACATTTGGTCGCCTCAAAAATCCGTTTTCGCCTTCTCGATGCGATCATTCTAATTTTTTGTCTGGCTGCGGGGGTGTATATCTATTATCGCGTCGCCTATGGGCTCGAGTACAAGGGGAACTGGTCGGCGATTCCGCAGTTTTTATTTCGCCGCGATCAGGCAACCGGTCGCCTGGTACCCAATTATTTGCTGCAAGGGTTGATCACGACTTTCAAGTTGTCGCTGTGGGCCAGTCTTTTGGCGTTGATGGTGGGCATCATTGTGGCTCTTTTTCGCACCAGCAAGATGCTTTTTTTCCGGTTGCTCGGCAGAACCTATGTTGAGTTGGTCCGCAATGTGCCGCCGCTGGTTCTGGTGTTCATCTTGTACTTTTTTGTCATTGATCAGATCATGCCATGGCTGGGAATAGAAACGCTTATCCGTAGCCGCTCTGCCATTGTACAGGCTGTTCTTGCGATTGTGATGGTCGAAAAGTCTTTGGCGATCCAGTTCGTTTCTGGGGTGATCGCTCTGGCTTTTTTTGAAGGAGCTTATATCGCCGAGATCATTCGGGCGGGTATTGAGTCTATTGAGCGGGGACAGCGAGAAGCGGCTTTTTCGTTGGGGTTGACTTGGCTCGATGAGATGCGCTTTGTGATCATGCCGCAAGTAATCAAGCGGGTACTTCCGTCTCTGGCCAACGAGTTTATTAACACAATCAAGTACTCGGCAATTGCCTCGGTGGTCTCAATCCAGGAACTCACTTTTATGGGGCGTCAGGTGGTGGTGGCGACACGGTACATTTTTGAGACCTGGATCACTGTCTCGGTCATGTATATGACGCTCACTTTGAGTCTGTCGCTGTTTACTGGCTGGTTGGAGCGCAAGATGCGCCAAAGCGATAATTGATCTTGGGTCATGATAAATTTGCTGAAAATAGGAGAATGATGCGGTTGCAACGTTGGATTTTTTTATGTCTGAGTCTGGCCATTCTGATTTGGTGTCGGGGTGCAGGCGACAAGGCGGTGCTGGCTCAAAATCAACGTCTGGTGTTGGCTTTTTATTATGGCTGGTATGATGACAAGACATGGACATCCGATCAGGTGCCGGATATGCCGGTCTCGCCTTATCGCTCGGCCGACCGCACGACCATCGAACGTCAGGTGAACGAGGCACAGGGCGCCGGTATCCAGGCTTTTGTGATGTCGTGGTATGGGCCAGGTGACAATCCGACCGAGCGCAATTTTCTCACGCTTTTGGATGTGGCACAGGCTAGAGGGTTTCAGGCAACGGTGGATTTTGAGACTGATTCGCCGTTGATGCCTACCTCCGAGTCGTTGAATCGGGGTTTGCGGCATTTGGTTCAAATGCATGCCCGGCACGCGGCTTTTTTGCGTTATGAGGGCCGGCCGGTGATCTTTTTCTGGCGACAAAACAAGCTGTCACTGGAGACATGGGCGGCCTGGCGGCAAGAGATCGATCCGCAGCATGAAACGATCTGGATTGCTGAGGGCGATAATCCGGCCTGGCTGGATGTGTTTGATGGACTGCATCTGTATAGCATTACCTGGCGGGTGAATACTAACCCGGCTTATACTGCGTCCAAGATGCGCAAACGGGTGGATGAGTACAAGATCCAGCGCGGCGCGACAAGGTATTGGGTTGCCACAACGATGCCCGGTTATGACGACACGCGGGTGGCCGGACGAGCGGATACTTTTGTTTACCCGCGCAGCCCAGAGTATTATCGCTCGACCTGGCAGGCGGCGATAGCCAGCGCGCCCGAGATGGCGATTGTGAACAGTTTTAACGAGTGGCGCGAGGGTACCATGATCGAGCCGAGCGTAACGTATGGGCAGACCTATTTGGAGGTGACCCGCGAGATGTCGGCTCTGTATCGGGGAAATAGCCCGGTCGGCCTCGATGCCCCGACAGCAACATCTACTGCTACACCCGTGCCGACGGCCACACCGATGCCGACGGCCACGCCAACATCCACCGCGACCGCTACACCCATCCCGACAGCAACATCTACCGCAACGGCGACAGCTACCACGACAGCCACCGCGACACCGACCTGGACGGCGACAGCCACCGCAACACCATCTTTGATGCCATCGGCAACTGCGACTCTGACGCCAACCTGGACGTATACACCTGTAATCACAGCAACAGCATCACCATCGCCGCCGGCCGTACCATCGCCGCCGGCCCATTGGCCTTGCGCCGGCGTGGGGTTGGTGATGATCGGTGGAGTCATAGGGATAAAAAGGTTTTTGAAATAAGGAGGTGAAATATGATGTGGTTTGATCCGATGTATTTTGTCTTTGCACTGCCTCCCCTGCTGCTGGCTCTGATCGCTCAGGCATGGGTCAGTTCAGCTTATCAAAAAGGCATGCGCGTGCGCAATGTGCGCGGAGTGACCGGTTTGCAGGCAGCCGACCATTTGATGTTTCGCGCCGGTCTCAGTCTGCCAGTGCATGTGATCGGTGGGACGATGAGCGATCACTATGATCCGCGCAGCAAGGCTCTCAGCCTGTCGCAAGACGTAGCCCGCAGCGCATCAGTGGGAGCACTAGCGATTGTGGCGCACGAGTTGGGGCATGCCATGCAAGATGATGAAGATTATGGGCCGCTGCGTGTGCGTAGCGCGTTGGTGACGCCGGTCAATATCGGCACGCAACTCGGCTCGATCCTCTTTTTTGTGGGCTTTTTCCTCAGCTATCTGGTCAACGGCCTGGCCCCGTTTGGGCGAATCTTGTCGTGGGTGGGCATATTTGGCTTTTGCCTGGCAGCCCTGTTTGCGTTGGTCACGCTGCCGGTGGAATTTAATGCCAGCCGGCGCGGTCTGCACCTGCTGGCCGAGTCGGGGCTGGTGGCCGAGGAACAGATGCCGTTTGCGCGCAATGTCTTGCGGGCGGCCTCGCTGACCTATATTGCGGCATTGGCGCAGGCATTGGCACAGGTTTTGTATTATGTCTTTTTGCTCAGCGGCCGGCGGCGACGCCGCTGAATGGCCCAGAACAACAAACAGCCCGCCATCAACGATGGCGGGCTGTTTGTATTTTATCGCTGCGAAGCCTAATTTTGCTTGCCTTCGATGGCGCACATCAGAATGGCGGCGGCCATACCCAGCCGCTTATCGAACAGGCCGCCGGTATCGGGCGAAAAATCAATGGTGATCTTGGTGACAAAGGGGTTGATATTTTGCTTCATCGTGGCGACGGGCGTGCCGCCAATGTCCACGTTGTAGGTTTGGGGGATCAGACCCATCACAAAACGGCGAATTAAGGCCAGCCAGATACTGTCTTCTTTGATCGTGCCGATGGGCTTGTCGGCAGTGTCCAGGATGGTCCATTCATCCTTGAGGATGGATTTGAGACCTTGGCGCTTGAGTGCGCCCACTTTTTGGCCGGTGGCGGCGTCGGTGACATCGTAGGTGGCCGACACGTCGAGGACCTGGCGGGCCTGGATGCTGATGAGCTCGGTTTGCATGTCTTCGCCGGTATAGATGCGAATGTCTTCTTTGAGCTTGAAGGCTTTGAGCTTGGAGAACATGACTACCTGCCCGGTGGGGTCATAGACGTGAAAGCTGGCGCCGAGCAACTGCATCACTTTGCGACGTACTGTGTATTGATTGTGTTCAAATTTCATACAATTCCTCCCGATATTGAATGTACCTGAAATAATGTGTCTTTATTGTAAACGAGATCGATCCAAATGTCAAAAGCGCAAAAAAAGGTCACGGAGCATCTCCGTGACCTTTTTTTCATAGCCGGTCTATGCGTGGATCGTAGGCCGTCTCGCCCGTTTCATCCGGCCTGGGAGCCGGTGGCTTTTGAATCGGACTGGATGGCCGGGACCAGATTGGGGGCATCGGCTCGTGATAGGCCCGTGTGCCAAAGAGCGAATAGACGACGGCGCCCAGGCTCCACACCATCAACCCCAAGGTGATCAACCAACCTACACATGGCACGAACGATAGAATGGTCAGGATGGGCAGTCCGACGGCTACGGCGACGATGCGACTTGGCTCATTCTTTTGCAACGCCCGCAGCAATTTGACGCCGAACAGCAGGCCGGCGGCAATCCAGCCAAAGAGGATGCCGATGCCCAAGATCAGCAGCACCACGGCCGAGATGGGAATCAGGAAAACGGTGATAGTCAGAACCAGGGCCACCAGGGGCGCAGCGATCAGGGCGGCCAGGCCGCTGCCCAGACTCTGCGCCGGCGCCTTGAGCATGGTCTCGGCGACCGTATCGGTGTGATGCGGGATGAACACGACGACCAGGATGCCCAGCACAATGATCACGATCAGGCCGAACAGGGTGCGGAACATGTTGCCGATGCCGGAGAGCAGCCCACTGGGTCGGGTGACGCGAACGTGCGGTGCAGGCACGCGCGGCGGCGACGGGGGATTGATCGGCGCAGAAGGCCAGCCCTGCGTCTCTTTGCCGCGAATATCGGCGCCCTCTTCACGGGTCAGGTTGCCGCCGATGACAGTCACATCGCCGCGCACCACCGCGTCAGACTGGATGGTGACGTTGCCGCCCCAAACGACCACATCGCCGTCTACATTGCCACCGATGGTCAGGTTGCCGCCAAAGACGGTCACGTCTTGTTTCACGGTACTGTCTTCCTGGAGAGTGACATTGCCGCCGTATACCACCAGGTTGCCCTTGATTTTCTGGTCGGATTTCAGCACATAGTTATCGCCCATGATCACCACGTCGCCGTCGGGGTCATCGGCCTGAACCCACGATATGGTCATGATCACGAGGATGATGGACAGGATCAAGATCAATCCCAGTTTTCTTCTTGTTTTCATTTTTTAACTCCTAAAGTGATTTCGATGTCAGACACACCCACGTCCAGGTTGATGTTGAGGGTAATGTCTGTGTTGTGATATAGATTGTTGATGTAACATTGATCCTGACGAGTCAGGCCTTGGTCGAGATGTTTCTCCAAAGATTGAGCTACCGACTCGTCGGCGGGGCAAAGGCGCACGCCGATGTCCGACGGCAGCGACAGGGTGAGGTGACTGACTCCGCAGCGGATGTCCAATTGTGCCGATTGCTGCCATGCACCGTTCAGGTCAAAAGTATAGGTGCCAATGCCGCCGTCCAGGACCATTTCTTGCAAGTGGGCGTGGCCCAGGTTTTCAAAGGTCAGCCGGGCTGCGTCACTGCGCACGTAAATTTGCTCCAGTTGGGCCAGGTTGGGTTGTTGAAAGCGGACTGTTACATCTGCCGAGCCAATGGTCATGGTCAGGCCGAGCAGCCTCAAGCCGCCTAGTTCCAGTTGTCCCTGGCCAGCGTTCACGTCCACCCTCAGCATCAAGGGGATTTGCGGCGTCAATTCCAGATTCCATTCATTGCGCACTTCTTTGGCAATCTGGTTCCACCGAATCTGGTCGGATTGACGCACGGCAAGGTTGCCCTGGTCTCGCTCAACCTGGTACTCGATGATCGGTTTCAGGTCGGTCAGGTTGTAGATGAATTCTCCTTCGAGCAGGTTGACGCCGGAAGAAGGCTTGATGGCCAGATCACCGCTGCCCAACTGAATAGATACCTGCGCCTGTTGAACGTTCTGAGCCGCGATCTGGTGCGTTTCGCGCTCGGTCGGTCCGGCGCGCAGTTGATGCACGATTTGCGCCGAACGATCATTGCCCGATGAGCAGCAGCAACAACAACAGCCGGTCAGGCTCATCAGCAGGGCGGACAGGATCAGCACAGACAAGGCCATCTTTTTCATTTGCTTCTCCCCGCTTTGTGGCTGCGAGACAGCATTTGCCTCATGATCCAGGGCATGCACAGCATCAGCGCGGCGGCGATGACCATACTCCATGTGGCGCAGGCAGTTCCCTGAGAAGTCAAAGCCCAACTGCGCACCAGTAGCCAGATGGCGTTTGACAGCGAACTCAGCACGCTATACATCCACGTCCAGGCCGAGCCGATATAGTTGAGCAGCCAGTAAGGCAGGATCAACTGTCCGGTCAGCCCCAAGAGGTAGGCCATAGTGGGCAGAGCCAGGATGGTCAGGGCGATCACGCCGGTGCCGAGCAAAAGCGCCACCCACATTCGCCGTCGCTGCTCTTCGCGGTAGGCCAGGCGGGCCTGGAAACGGGCCACAAAACCCGTCACCGGCACGGCCATCGGCGCGGCGCGAAACATGCGTGAAATGAGGGTCATAGTCTGCCACTGCATTTGACACTCGGCGCAGGTAGCGAGATGATCGTGTAACAGTTGGTTTTCGCCACCGGCCAACATATTGTCCTGGGCCAGAGACATCCATTCTTGAAATGTTTCACAGGTTTTCATACTCATATCATTCCACCCTGAGTCAGGTTGTAACAGACTTGCTGCGCTTCGCAGGCCAGCTTGTTTCTGGCGCGGTGCAGTCGGGTTTTGATGGCGCTTTCGGTGACGCCCATGGTTTCGGCAATTTCTTGATAGGACATATCATACCAATAGTGCAAGATGAGCGGCACTCGATAGTCGGGTTCGAGGATGCCGATCAGCCGCTGCACTTGGTCCGAGTTTTGAGCGGCGATCATTTGCTGCTCGGGCTGCTCGGTGTGGGGCATGGCCAGGTCGAGCATCGGAGGCAGGTCTTCTAACGAGGCCCAGTTGATGCGTCGGCGTCGCAGCACATCAATGCAATAATGTGAAGCGATAGCCAGCAGCCACGAGGAAAACTTGCGTGTCGGGTCGTAGGTGTAGAGGCGCGTATAGGCGCGGATAAAGGTTTCTTGCGCCGCATCGTCGGCCTCGACCGAGTTGCCGAGCATCCGATAGGCCAGGTTGTAGACCGGGTTTTGATAAGCTTCTACCAGTTGGGCAAATGCCGTTTGATCGCCCTTGATCGCGCGTTGCACCCAGATTTGTTCTGTCTCGTCCATCATGTTCTCACCTGTTCTCGTACTAGAATACGCACAGGATAAAGAGAGGTTTCAGCAAAAACAGACCTGCCGTCCTTTGAGACGGCAGGTCTGGAGGTCAAGGATGATCAGAGAGATGGTTTAGCGTCCCAAGAGCGGCACTAGAAAATTGGGCAGGCAGCCCGGATTGGTCGAGGGTGGCTGCGGCTCGGGCTGTGGGGTGGGGTCGGGTGATTGGCCGCGTAGAGCGGCTAAAGCCTGAACCGCCTGCGCCCGGCCTGCGCCCTGGGCGTTGGCATCTTGATTCAGGTTGAGAGCGGCGTCCATCAGAGCCTTTTTGATATCGGCCGGTTCGGCGGTGGGTTTGGCTTGCAGCAGCAGAGCGGCCAGGCCGGCGGCGTGCGGGGTGGCCATGCTGGTGCCCGATGCGGCGGTGTATTTGTCGCTTTGCGGTGTGCCCATACTGGTGCCAGCAGCCCGGGCGGCGACAATGTCTACGCCGGGGAAGCAAATGTCGGGCTTGACGCGGTTGTCGGCGGTGGGGCCGCGCGATGAAAAGCGGGCGATACCATCCTGTCGGTCTACCGCCGCGACGGTGATGGCATTGGCGGCGGCGCCAGGCGAGCCGATGGTGCGCGAGCCGGGGCCCATATTGCCGGCAGCCACACAGACGACGATGCCCTGGGCTACGGCGGCATTGCAGGTGAGCGATAGGGCGTCCTGTCCGTCGCTGCTGCCCGACCCACCTAGTGACAGGTTGATCACGTGGACGTTCTGGTCAACGGCCCATTCCAGCCCGGCCATAACCGTGCTCATCGAGCCGCCGCCGTTTTTGTCGAGCGAACGGGCGATGTACAATTGGGCTTCGGGGGCCACGCCGCGATACTTGCCACCCGATGTATTGCCGTCGCCGGCGATGATGCCGGCTACATGGGTGCCGTGTCCATTCTCGTCACCATAATCGCCGCCCACAAAGCTGGCTCCAGCAGCGATGCGACCTTGAAAATCGGGATGGGCTGGGTCTATGCCGGTGTCTATGACGGCAATTTTTATTCCCGCGCCGCGAAATCCCTCCAACCAGATGGGGGGGATGCCGATCTGGGGCAATGATTGATCCAGGCAGATGTGCATTTCTTCGTCCAGCCAGATGTATTCGATGTTATCCTGGTCGGTCAGGGCGGTGATTTGGGGTGGCAGGGCGGCGGCGGCGATGGTGGGTGTGAGCTTGAAAATGTGCTGTGCCTGTACGCCGACGGCGATGGCTTGCATACGAACGGCATCGGCACGGTAGCGAATGATCACCGGTATAGGCGGCTGCGCGGCGTCGAGGGCGCGCGGCTCGGACAGTTTGGATAATAGATTGGGCGCCAATTTGTCTTGATTCATCTTGTTATTTCCCCCTTGATGGCTGTAATCGGTTGATCGGGTTCGATTTTTGTCACCCACTCTGATTCGAGCAACTCCAGGATGTGCTGTGCCGGCCCGCGCACGGCCATGGTTTGGGTCAGGCGAAAGGTGCGTTCGACGGTCAATTCGAGGGCTTGCACGGCCTGGATGTACTGTTTGGGGTTGCCATTGACGTGGACGATCACGGCAACGCAGGCCTGTGGGTTGGCCTGCCATTGCTCTAGCCACTGTGTGTCGGTTTTCATGCGAGTCTCCTTTCTCGCCGCCAGGTTGGCGACATGACCATCATACCACAGCCGCAATGTGGGGTCAAGCGGCACGGGGTGTCTGGACAAAACTTGATGGAGCGTGTATAATGCCCGCAAAGCCTGTTCTTGGTTCAGGAGGTAATACTATGCCCCCGTTTCGGGTGGTTTCTGAATTTCAGCCGACCGGCGATCAGCCCCAGGCCATCGAAAAGTTGATGGCGGGTTTGCGGCAGGGTTACAAGCATCAGACTTTGCTGGGCGCCACTGGCACCGGCAAGACGTTTGCCATTGCTCAGGTGATCGAGCAGATGCAAAAACCCACTTTGATTTTGGCGCACAACAAGACGCTGGCGGCGCAGTTGTATGCCGAGTTTCGAGATTTCTTTCCCCAAAACGCCGTCCATTATTTTGTCAGCTATTACGACTATTATCAGCCTGAGGCGTATGTGCCGCGCCACGATCTGTACATTGAAAAAGATGCTTCGATCAACGAGGAAATAGATCGGCTGAGGCTGGCGGCCACGCAGGCCCTGATCACCCGCTCGGATGTGGTCATTGTGGCCAGCGTCTCGTGCATCTATAACATTGGGCCGGCCGAGGGCTGGGAAAACAGCAAGCTGTCGTTGAAAAAGGGCGCGTTGCATCCTCGCTCGCGCATTTTGCAGCACTTGGTGACGATCCACTATGAGCGCAATGATGTCGAGATCGGCCCGGGCAAGTTTCGCGCTCGCGGTGACACGTTGGAAATCTGGCCGGCTTATGATGATGCGGCGTTTCGCGTCGAGTTGTGGGGCGACGAGATCGAGCGGATCACCCGGGTGGTCCCGCTCACCGGTGAGGTGGTGGAGACGGTGGATGCGTTGGATATTTTTCCGGCCAAGCACTTTATCACGCCCGAAGAGTCGCTTGAAGTGGCGATCAGTCACATCGAGGTCGAGTTGGATGAGCGGGTGGCCTGGTTTAAAGAGAATGACAAGTTGCTGGAAGCGCAGCGCATCGAGCAGCGCACCAAATACGATCTGGAGATGCTGCGCGAGGTGGGCTATTGTTCCGGCATTGAAAACTATTCGCGGCACCTGGCTTTGCGGGCGGCAGGCGACCGGCCGTGGTGTTTGCTGGATTATTTTCCGCCCGATTATTTGATGGTCATTGACGAGTCACACATGACCATTCCGCAGGTGCGGGGCATGTATGGCGGCGACCGTAGCCGCAAGGAAACGTTGGTGGAGTATGGTTTTCGGCTGCCCAGTGCGCTGGACAACCGCCCCCTGGCTTTTGCCGAGTTTGAGAGCCTGGTCAATCAGGTGATTTATACCAGTGCCACGCCGGGGCCGTATGAGCGAGAGAAATCGGAGCAAATCGTCGAGCAGATCATTCGCCCCACCGGCCTGATTGACCCCGAAGTGATCGTCCGTCCGATCAAGGGGCAGATTGATGACCTGGTGGGTGAGATCAATACGCGGGTGGAGCGCGGCGAGCGGGTGTTGGTGACGACGTTGACCAAGCGCATGGCCGAAGATCTGGCCGATTATTTGATGGAACTGGGCATTCGTGTCCACTATTTGCACTCTGAGGTAGAGACTCTGGAGCGGGTCGAGATTTTGCGGGATCTGCGGTTGGGTGTGTATGATGTGGTGGTGGGCATCAACCTACTGCGTGAGGGTCTGGACCTGCCAGAGGTGAGCCTGGTGGCGATTTTGGATGCCGACAAGGAAGGCTTTTTGCGTTCCGAATCGGCTCTGATTCAGACGATTGGCCGCGCAGCCCGTCATATCAACGGCCAGGCCATTCTCTATGCCGACAATGTGACCGATTCGATGAAGCGGGCAATTGAGGAGACCAACCGTCGGCGAGATAAGCAAAAGGTCTACAACGAGACGCATGGCATTGTGCCGGCCAGCATTGTCAAGGCGGTGCGCGATCTGACCGAAGAACTGCGTGCCGGCGAACGCGCTGCCGGCAAGGTGGCCGAACCGCGCGCCGGCTATCAGACCGGTAGCAGCGCAGCCACACCCATTCCGCCGGAAGAACTGACCCGTTTGATTGCCGAGTTGGAAGGGCAGATGCGTCAGGCGGCTGCTGCGCTCGAGTTTGAAAAGGCGGCACTGCTGCGCGATCAGATTTTTGAACTCAAGCAACAGTTGACCGATGCGGATACCGGCGAACCAGAGTGGAAAAAAGCGGCCAAGAAGAAAAGATAGCTTGGATTTGGCAGACGGAGCGCGGGTATGCCCAGGTCAGACTTGGAATGGCAGGTGGGGGGCGAGAGCGGGCAGTGGGAGACGATCACACTGCCTGAAAAACGTCGCTGGCTCAGGTGGCCGCGTTGGGTGTGGCTGACTCTGGCTCTGGTGGTGTTGGCAGCCGGCGGTGTGGGCTATCTGGTGGTGCGCCAGCGCTTTGAGCAGGTCAATCAGCAGATCACCTTTCAAATTCAGAGCGTGATCAACCTGGAGGCACAGGCGTGGGATAAGGGCAATGACGACCTGTTTATGGCGCAGCAAGATGAGACCGCCGAAGACTGGTATGTGACGCAGCAGCGGCGCATCGAGGCCCGGCAGCAGAACGCTCTTTCGGCCACATTGTGGCCGGCGCGTCCGGCGCAGGTGGAGCATGTCAACCTGCAAGGCGAGGTGGCCTGGGTGCAGGTCATTGAGCAAGGCGATCAGCCGATGCGCCGCATGCGGTTTTATCGCCAGACTGCGCAGGGATGGAAGGAAACCGCGCCGCAGGTTGCCTTTTGGAAAAATCCCATCGAATATCATTATGGCGATTATATCATCTTTCGTTATTATCACCGCGACAAAGCTCTGGTCGAGTCACTGGTTGAACGCATGGGCAAGACCTTTTACGACATGTGTTCGATTCTGAGTTGTTTTCAAGACACTCCTTTTGAAGTTGTCTTTTCCATTGAGCCGACGCTGGATGCGCAGCCGCGCGTCAGAGATAAAAAGCTGATCCTGCCCTCGCCCTGGGTATCAGGCATTTCGTTGGAGCAAGATTGGGGTGAGGCGCAGGCGCAGCCGGCTTTGTACAGCCTGACCTATATGGTGATGGCCGAATATCTGCGCTCTGAGGCGCGCCCATCTTTGAATCTGCTGCAAAAAGCCTTGTTGGACGAATACGCAGCCTGGGTGAGCAGCGGCGATGTGACTCAATCGCCGCTGTTGGGACGGGTGATGGCCCGTCAGGAACGCACGCAGCTTGGGCGGGTGTTTGCTTCGGCCCGGCGATATTCGGGATTGAGCCTGTTCCTGGCGCGATGGCTGTCTCTGACGCCGTCGGGACGTGAGCAGGGCATTGTCTTTTTTGAAATGCTGCTGAACGTCGAACGTGAGTCATTGCTCTATGGTCGTAAAAGCACCTTTTTGCTGCTTCAAGATTCACCAACCGATGAGGCCGCTACACGGTGGGCCGAGTGGTTTGACCGATTTGCGCAACAGACACCTCGCCCTGATTTGCTGCCGGTTCAGGTGTCGGATTTCGAGATCAATGGGCAACATGCCGTGGTGATCTGTTCGATTGGCGATGAACGATATCGCACGGTCTTTTTGGCCCGCAACGGCGATTGGAAGCATACCATGCCGCTGATATTTCCAGGTACGGTTGAGTCTGCCTTTCTTGCGCTTCCCTGATGTCGGGCTTGAGCACATTCTCCTGAACGACCCCCCAGAACTGCAATTCCTTGAGAAATCCTAAAAATTTTCTAACCGCCTTCTAACTATTGCCATTTATGATGGCTCTGGCTTGCTTGTAGATGTCCGACATGTTGGGCTTGACCGGTGCTCAGGTGGGGGCATGTCAAACCCAATATGAGGAGTAAATTTTTGCTTTGTATTGGGGCGGGGAGGTTGCGGACAGATGAATTCTGACCGGTGGAGCCGAGAAAAAGTTGGGGTACCTGGCCTTGTTGCCGGGACCATCGCGACGATCATTTGTTTCAGTTTGATGTGGTTGATGTCGGTTTGGCCGGTTTATGCCGATAACCCTTTTCCCGACGTGGATGGAGATGGACTGTCGAACGAGATGGAAACATCGGGCTGGTACAGCCTGGCCGGCGGTCCGTTTTTTACCGATCCTCTTGACGCCGACAGCGACGACGATGGCCTGAGCGACGGTGAGGAAAAGCTGTTTGATACTCATCCGCTGGATGAGACAAGTCCGGGTATTTATGTAAAATATGTAGATGCTTATCAGACCAAAGAGTATTTTCGCACCCAGGATCCATCATATCTGCCAATGAAGCAGGCGGGTAATCAATACTTGATGACCGAGACGATGGTTGTACGTCGGGGTACGGCTCTGTATATTGGCGGACCTGTAGGCGCCGCTTTGAGCATTACAGGTTCCGGGCTGGCCAGTCTGAACCCAACCAAAGACATTTATGGTGGGGGATGGGTGGTCAATTTGCCGAACAATGGCACGGTGGGCACTTATGTGGCGACGGTCTCATTGGGTGGCTGGCAAAAGCAGATGACCCTTTATGTCATTTTCGAGATACCATCCGAATTGACTCAGCCGCAGATCGCTACATTCCTTTATAATGATAATGCTGCTGACTTGAGAGATGAAGTGGGTGTGATCTGGCGTACACGAGGTTATACCTATTTTTATAAACAGACATATAGCAATATAAGCGGATGGGCGCAGTCCTTTTGGACCGATCAATTCAAAAAATACGTGTTTGTAGATATGGTCATGCCGACCATTCATGGCTCTAGTTCTCAAAATCAGGCGACGACAGCATTGCTCAACAAAGCAGATCGAGAAGTGAGAGTCAATTATAGTTCATATCTTACTACCGATATGTATACAACTGTATACAAAGAGTGGGATGGGGTGGGTTGGAAGCAGGCTGGGACTCCCTGCCACTCTCAGGGGGGGGCATTGACCAGCTTGCTACGCTCGGCCGGCATACCGGCCAATCCCTTTATCATCAGTTGGAATTCGACCGGTTTTGATTACGACACTTCGGTGATGGCGTGGTTTAATGGTCGGTGGATGGCGGCACGGAGTTATCGCCGGCAGGAATTGGACAAAGTATATTATCCTTTTGATGGCGGATATACCAGCCAGGTCGTTTTGGAGAACTGGGATACCTGGGGAAGCTATAGGGAATCTTCGGGCGCGGTGATGATCGCGGTGGGAGAAAACTGGGACTTTGAGCAGTGGAGGATCAAACAGCCAGGAGAAAGGTGTCCCCTCGGTGAATCGGACTATGGCAGAAGAGAGTGCTTTTTGGGAGGGATGGTTGGCACCCGTTTTGAGCCTGACGCTCATATGATTGACACCTCGCAGGAATATGAATGGGAAGGGCATCGTCCGCTCAGCTTTCGAGAGCAGTATCCCAATGTGGTATCGTTAAGTTCTGTTTTGTGGAAAGGAGATTCCTGGCTGCCCCCCAACTGGCCGGTCAGCTATACTTTGCCCAATCCATATCCAGGTGGCAATTACAGCGAAAACTGGCCTATTGAGCCTGTGCCAATGGGCTGTCCGCCCGGCTTTTTGGGAACCTGTCCATTTCCGTCACAGAATCATGTTCAAAATGGATTTGCGTGGCTCGGCGCGGCAACCGTTGGGATGCCTTATCAACTTTACCTGCCATCGGTCTGGAAACAGACGAACCAGGCTGCCCCGGCGGCACGAATAGATTCTATTCTCGGCGATCAAGGAGTGGATTGGGACCAAGATGGTCTGTTTGAAAAAATGATGGTGCAGGTGCGTGTTCAGGTCTTGGAGCCCGGCTATTATACTGTAGGTGGGGTGTTGACCAGCCCTGATAGCATCATGTCTTATGCAGGGCTTTATGCCAGCAGCGGGCGCATTTATCTTGACCGCGGCATGCGAGTGATATCGCTCTATTTTGATGGTTGGGCGGTTGGAGAAGCACGAACAGAAAGAGTCTACCAGGTCACGCATCTCTGGATAACCGATCAAGCCGAGTTTGATCCGCGTTTGGGGCCTTGGGATCAGGTGCTGGATTCACAGCGACCCAACTATGAAACACGGCCTTACCGCGCCGGTGAGTTTGAAACGAGGGCTGCTTCCTTTGCCGATCTGTACGATGGACAGGGCATTGATCGAGATAATGATGGAATCTATGAAGCAATTGCTGTCAATGTTGCTCTTGATATTGCCTCAGCCGCAGTATACCGTGTCGAAGGTGATCTTTACGATAATGCCGGCAACTGGATTGATCATGCAGTCTGGTTGGGTTCTGATTCTACTGCTGTTTTAGAATTCCAGGTCGGGTCGGGCCACTTTTCATATCATCTGGAAAATCTTCGGCTGTTTCAAAATAGCGGCGCGCTCCTCGATTCTCGACAACGCGATATCTGGACGCTTGACAACCTGGGCGGCGACATCAGATCAGGCGCGATCAATCTCGAACTATATTCTCACGGTGTCGAGCCACAGGGCGCGGGTATTACTCCGACCCTGGTATTTACGGTCACACCGGTTGATTTGAATGGCAATAGTTTATATGATCAACTGGTAGTCAATGTCAAAGTCCAGGTTGGACAGGCTGGCTGGTATCGCGCTGAAGGGTGGCTGCAAGGACAGGCCGGTAACCTGATTGCCTATGCGCCTGGTGATTTGATCTATCTGCCTGTCGGCACTCGAACTTTGCCGATGGTATTCGATGGACCAACCCTGCGCAGTCATGGCGTGGTGAGTGGGACTTGTAATCTGGTAGCCATCCGGGTGTTGGGTAATAATGGCAATTATGATCTGCGAGATCAGGTACAGAGTGTCAGTCTATCTTTTCCTTATCGCGCCTCAAACTTTGATCCGGCCAACAAGTCGGATTTGATCTTGTTTGATGATATGGAGAATGGCGGCGGACAATGGTCTTTTCAGTCGCCCTGGCAACTGGAACGCAAAATGTGGCCGCAGCCATCCTGGGTGTGGAGTATCAGTCCTGCAAACCTCCAAAACAAGTCGCTGACCGGCCCAAGTCTTGACATTGTCGATATTTCTCGTTTAACGGTGCGCTTTAATACAACGTATCGGTTCCCGTCCTCTGGTTTTGGCTATGTGGAGACATCGTCCGATGGAATAGCCTGGACTCGTGTGCTGACACTCACCAATGCCACAAATCGCTGGGCCACTCAATTGATAGATTTGGGGCACCCGGGTTCTATATCTACCTGGCAACTGCGTTTCAGGGCCAATGCGTCGTCGGGGGCGCAGTGGTATGTGGATGATGTATATGTTAATGCCTGGCCGTCAGAGAATCTGGCCTCTTTTACTTTTACACCTCAACCGGCATTGGCTAATACAGATATTTTGTTCATAGCCGATTATACATTTATCACCCCTACACTGCCTGTGACATTGACCTGGAATTTTGGCGATGGTTCACCCATTCAGGCGACCCATTCATCGTCTATTGTTCATCGGTTTCCCCTGGCGCTGGATTACACAGTGGTGATGACGGCGGCTAATGCTTATACTCGTGTGGTTAAATCACAGTTGGTGGATGTCTATGATCAATTGAACCTCAACGTGGTCGGCGGCGGCAGTATCTTCAAATCCCCCGATCAGCCGCTTTACCGCCACAGTGATCTGGTCACGCTGACTGCCGTTGCCAACGGAGGCTGGCGATTTGGCGGCTGGAGCGGCGACCTTGGCGGTAGTGTGACGCCGCAATCGTTGACCATAGACGGACACAAGACTGTTACGGCCACCTTTAATGAGGTATTGTACACGCTGACCGCCAACACGGTTGGCAGCGGCAGCGTGAGCAAATCGCCCAATCTCATGGCCTATCACTATAACGATGTGGTACAACTGACGGCTCTGGCCGCGCCCGGCTGGACTTTTGATCGTTGGAGCGGCGACCTGTCGGGCAGTCAGAACCCTGCTGCGTTGACGATGACCGAAGACAAAACGGTGACGGCCGTCTTTGTTCAAAACGAGTATACGCTGGTGACCACTGTCAACGGCAGCGGCAGTGTGACTCGTTCACCCAACAAGACCACCTATACTTTTGGCGAGGTGGTCACGTTGACGGCTACGCCGGCCCCCGGCTGGATGTTCACCGGCTGGAGCGGCGATCTTGGCGGCAGCGCCAATCCTGCGACTGTGGTGATGAACGGCCACAAAATGGTGACTGCTTCCTTTGCCCAGATTAACTATGTCTTGACGGTCAACCTGGCCGGCAGCGGCGGCGTGACTCGCACGCCCAATCAGGTGACCTACCATTACGGAGACTCGGTCATATTGGCCGCCTCGCCGGCTGTTGGCTGGCGTTTTGATGGCTGGAGCGGCGATCTCACCGGCAGTGTCAACCCGACCACGTTGACCATGAACGGTCACAAGACGGTTCTGGCAACTTTTGCGCCACTCGAATACATCCTCACCGTCAATGTGTTGGGCGGCGGCAGCGTGAGCCGCAATCCGGTGCAGACGACTTATCGTCACGGCGAGCAGGTCGAATTGACGGCCACGCCCAATCCCGGATGGCGTTTCGTCGGCTGGAGCGGTGATATGGGCGGCAGCGCCAACCCGGCCACACTGATCATGACCGGAAATCGCACTGTAACTGCCACCTTTGCCCAGATCGAGTATATGCTGACTGTGCTGATAGATGGCGGTGGCAGCGTCACTCGCAGCCCCAATCAAGCCACTTTTCACTATGGCGATATTGTTCAACTGACCGCACAGGCCGACACGGGCTGGGAATTTTCTCATTGGAGCGGCGATCTGGCCGGCAGTCAGAATCCTGCGGCGATCACCCTCTATGGCAACCGCACCGTGACCGCTCATTTCAGCCGCCTCGGCTATGCCCTGACCGTTTCTGTAGCGGGCGGAGGCAGCGTGACGCGCTGGCCCGACAAACCTGTCTATGAATACGGCGAGACGGTGACTGTAACCGCTGCGCCCGGCGCCAACTGGAGCTTTGTCGGCTGGAGCGGCGATCTGAGTGGGACAACCAACCCGCAAACGTTGGTGATGAACGGTCATCGTTCGGTGACGGCCTCGTTCTCACCCAACGGTTATTTGATTACCCTCAACCTGGACGGACGGGGCAGCATCACCAAAACGCCCGACCGTGATGTGTATCAGCCTGGCGAGGTGGTGACGCTGACCATCACGGCCGATCCCGGCTGGACATTTACCGGCTGGAGCGGCGACCTGAGCGGTATGGACCCCACCAAAACACTCACGATGGACGGCCATAAGGATGTCACGGCACACTTGATGTCCGACGAGTATACTCTCTCGGTCAACAATGTGGGCAGCGGCTATGTGATCAAAAACCCGGCTCAATCTACCTATCTATATGGTGATGTGGTTACACTGACCGCCTATGCCACGGCCGGCTATGTCTTTTCGGGCTGGAGCGGTGACCTGGGCGGCACAGCCAACCCGATCACCATCACCATCAATGGCAACAAGAATGTTGTGGCCACCTATACCTTTGTGGGCTGGACGCTGACCACGCAGACAAATGGCAGTGGCAATGTGACGCGCTCGCCCGACCTGGCGCAGTACAGCCACAATGCAGTGGTGATGCTCACTGCCGCCGCCGCGCCCGGCTGGACGTTCTCTCATTGGAGCGGCAGTCTGACCGGCAGCGTCAATCCGGCGCAATTGACCATGAACGGCAACAAGACCGTCACTGCCCACTTTGTCTCAGGCGAGTACACACTGTCGGTCAACGTGAACGGCAGCGGTTCGGTGAGCCAAACTCCCAACCAGGCCACCTATCACTATGGCGATGTGGTCACACTCACCGCCATCTCGGTCCCCGGCTGGACGTTCGCCGGCTGGAGTGGCGGCCTGAGTGGGACAGTCAATCCTGCATCGCTGACCATCACCGGCCCTGTCAGCGTGACCGCGCTGTTTAGCCAGGATGCCTACACCCTATCCATTGCCCTCGACGGCAGCGGCAGCGTGAGCCGCGCGCCCGACAAGACGGCCTACACCTATGGCGAGGCGGTCACGCTCACTGCTGTGCCTGCCCCTGGCTGGGCCTTTACCGGCTGGAGCGGCGATTTGAACGGCAGCGCCAACTCGCAAATGCTCACGATGGACAGCTCCAAGTCGGTTGTGGCTCACATGGCTCAGTTGGAGTATGGCCTGACCATCAATGTCGCCGGTAGTGGTAGCGTGGCGCGTTCGCCGGAGCAGGCCACCTATCACTATGGCGATGTGATCACCTTGACCGCCATACCCGCTCCCGGCTGGGTATTTGTTGGCTGGAGCGGCGACCTGAGCGGCGCAACCAACCCGGCGCAGATCACCGTTTCCGACCATCACGTTGTGCTGGCTACCTTTGTTCGGGCCGAATATACGCTAAATATCCATATCGCAGGAGAAGGCGGTGTGACGCGCGTGCCGGAGCAAGCCGCCTACCACTATGGTGATGTGGTCACGCTGACCGCTATATCCGCCCCCGGCTGGACGTTTGTCGGTTGGAGCGATCATCCTGGCAGTACAAACCCATACTCGCTGACTATGACCGGCTCAACCGTGCTGACGGCCACGTTTGTGCAGATCGAGTACGAGTTGCTGGTCAACATCATTGGCAGCGGGAGTGTGGGCAAGAACCCCGATCGGCCAACCTATCACTATGGCGATGTGGTGACATTGACGGCTGTTCCGTCAGCGGGGTGGAATTTTGCTGGCTGGCCCAACCCAGGAGGGTATGCCAATCCGATCACGGTTACCGTTCAAGATCATACAGCTGTTTCGGCGCGTTTTGTGCTGAATCGCTATACCCTCACGATCAACGTGATGGGCAGTGGCAATGTGATCCGGTACCCAGACCAGTTTACCTATTATCATGGCGATGTGGTTACTCTGACTGCCGCGCCGGCTTGGGGCTGGCATCTGACCGGCTGGAGTGCCTGCGCCGGGTGCAGCGATAATCCGATCTATGTGGTGATGGAACAGGATGAGGTCATCACTGCCACTTTTGAGCCAGACGAGCAGGTCTTATCCGTCGCCATAATTGGCGATGGTGATGTGATGCGCGATCCCGACCGCTCCATTTATCAATATGGCGACCCGATCACGCTGACCGCCATCCCCGCCGCTGGCTGGACATTTGCCGGCTGGAGCGGCGACCTGAGCGGCGCGGCCAGCCCGGTGCAGTTGACCATGAATGCCAACAAGGCGGTGACGGCAACCTTTGTGATGGTCGCCAAGCCGGTGAGTGGCGTGACGTTTGACTGGCTCCCGCCCACTCCGACAGCCGGGCAGCCTATCACGTTTACGGCCACCGTGACGCCACCCGCCGCCTCGCCGCCGATCGCCTACACCTGGTCTTGGGGCGACGGCAGCCCGCCGCTGGTGACCACCTCGCCGGCGGCAGCGCACACCTTTGCCGCGCCCGGAACCTACACCGTCCAGGTGACGGCCGGCAACGGTCACGGCGCGCCGGCCGCCTACAACCGGCAGATTGACATAGCCGCCGCTGCGCCGGACGAGTATTTTATCTATTTGCCACTTGCGCTCAGAATGTATTAAACAAACCTGGCAGGCTGTTGGCGTGACGGCCTGCCAGGTTGGGCTGTTTTGTTTCAAAAGGAGAGAAGCAAATGAAACCGAGGCGTTATTCTATTATTGTCAAATTATTTTCTCTTGTGATGATTTTAGGCATCCTCATCCCAACAGGATGGCTGTCTATCCCGACGCCTGTTGTTCGAGCCGATACGACGACCACAGTGTATGCCTCTGATCTGGACGCCTATGTGGCCCAAGACGTTGGTACAGCGAACTATGGCAATGCGCAAACATTAAATATACGCTCTTATAAACAGTGCATCTTGATTTGGTGCACCGATTATAACCGCCGCGCATTCGTTCGCTTCAACCTGCCCACTTTGCCGACCGGAGCTACGCTGATCTCGGCACAGTTGCGTCTTTATATGAGTACGGCGCTGAGCGAGAATCGCACCTATGAGGCGCGACGGGTCAATACATCATGGACTGAGGGATCCATCACCTGGAACAATCAACCAGTATCCATAGGTTCTGGCGTCGTCACCGCCGACAATTTGACCACCACCGGATGGAAAACCTGGGATGTCACTGCCGACGTGCAGGGTTTTTACAGTGGTCTGTACACCAACTATGGGTGGATGATCCGAGATCAATCTGAGGGCAATGGTTCTGACCTCTCTGCGGCCTTTCGCTCCAGTGAAAACTCGGCCAATACGGACCCTGAACTGGTTATTGTCTACAACCGCCCACCCACCGCGCCGGCGCTGACATCGCCGACCGATGGCGCCTATGTCAGCAACAACCGCCCCACCTTGAGTTGGAACGCCTCTACCGACCCCGATGGCGACAGTCGCACCTACGGTGTCAGCATTGATGGTGGGGCATTTATCGCCACCGGCGCATCTACCAATTATACTCCACCCACTGCGCTCAGCGAGGGCAATCATACCTGGCGAGCGCGCGCCTGCGATAGTCGGGTCTGCACTGAAAGTACGATTTGGAGCTTTACGGTTGATACCGATACCCCCAACACCCCGGCCTATCTCTATGAAGGCAGTCCCGATCAAAATTATTACCCCAATACCACCTATAATCTGACCATTTACTGGGGCAGCGTGACCGACACCGGTTCGGGCATCACCTACCAACTCCAGCGTCGCGTCAATGGCGGCGCGTGGAGCGACCGCTATACCGGCCCCAACACCAGTTTCGCCGATACAGGCTCGTTCAACGACAATGACCTGATCGAATACCAGGTGCGCGCCCGCACCGGCGCCGGCATCAACGGCGGCTGGCGTTCCTCCAACGGCATTCGCATTGACTCGACCGACCCGGCCACCGTGTCCGGCGTGGGTGAGGGCGTCGCCATCGGCGCGGATGACGATTGGAGCCGCGATAATGTGTATTGGGTCTACTGGAACCGCGTGGCCGACACCGGCTCGGGCATTTCCTACCAGGTGCAGCGCAGCGCCAACGGCGGCGCATGGATCGATTTGACCTTGCAAGGGTATGCCTGTGATGCCACCCGTTGCTGGGGCGACGATCCCGCCGGTTACTCGGACGGCGATAATCTGATCTATCGTCTGCGTGCCGTTAACGGCGCCGGACGCACCAGCCTGACCTGGTCGGCGCCTTCTGATGGCGTGACCATTGATTTCAGCCCGCCCGATTCAAACGTGGCTACCGGCGGCGTCTATACGCCCGTTTCCTGGCCCGGCCGCATCGAAGGCTCGGCCAGCGATGGCGGCTCGGGCGTGGCTTTTGTCGACCTGCGCATCTATGACACCGATGCCGCCGCCTATTGGAGCGGCAGCGATTGGAGCGGCACGGCCGCCTCCTGGCTGCGCGCCTCGGGCGGCACGGCCTGGAGTTATACCTTTCCATCGGCGTATTTGATTGATGGTCACAACTATGTTGTAGATTCGCGCGCCGTCGATGTGGCCGGCAATGTCGAGACCTCTTGGGGCACCAATAACTTTTTATATGCCGCCGGCGCTCCCGATGCACCGGCGCCCTGGTCTACCACCCACCCCGATCCCGACGCCTGGTACAACAACAATCAGCCCTCCTTTGAGTGGAATGAGCCGGCCAGTCCCATCGGCGTCGCTGGCTATTCCATCCTGCTCGATCAATACCCCGGCACCGTCCCCGACAAGATTCAAGACACCACCCAACGCACCTACGATGCGGCCACCACGCCAGACGGAGTGTGGTATTTGCACGTCCGCGCCATAGACAACGCCGGGCAGTGGGGGCCGGCCGGACACGTGCGTGTGCAGATTGACACTGCCGTCCCGCAAACACCCGCCGGAGTCACAGAATCCAGCCCCGATGTGGATTGGCATGCCGGCGGCGCGCTCACCGTCTACTGGAGCAGCGTGCCGAATACCGGATCGGGCATTGCCTATGCCCTGGAGCGCTGCGTGGATGGCGGCTTGAGCGGTGCATGCGCCACCGGCTGGCAGGCTGTGGCATCCGGCATCGCGACCACCCTATACGCAGACACAATCAGCAGCACCGATGGTGGCACCGTGCGCTATCGCGTGCGCGCCGTCAACGGCGTGGGCAATGCGGGCAGCTGGCGCGAATCCGACGGCCTGACCATAGACAGCGATATTCCTGCTACGCCAGTCTGGGTGTACGAGGATGCTGTGGCTGAACCCGACCGAGATTACCACAATCAGGCCGGCGGCGCCGTGACAGTGCGCTGGGCCACCGTAGCCGATACCGGCTCTGGCGTCTCTTACCGCCTGGAAAAGCAGGTCAACGGCGGGGCATGGACGTTGGTCGCTCAAGGGTTGACCAGCAACAGCCATGCCGATTCTGGCTCGTACAACGACGATGATGTGATTCTCTACCGCGTCGTCGCCATCAACGGCGTTGGCGCAGCCGGCGTGCCGCGCCTCTCGGATGGTTTTCGCATTGACCTGGGTATCCCGACCATGCCGGCCTGGGTGCGCGAAGGTACCTCCTCTGATCCGGACTGGGATTATGACTATGATGGTACGTTCACGGTTTACTGGGCTGCCGTGGCCAACACCGGCTCGGGCATCACCTACCGCCTGGAGAAAAGCGTCAACGATGGGGCATGGGAATTGGTGGCCGAAGGGCTGTCTGCCACTAACCGCGTGGATACCAACTCGGAAGCGCAGGCTCCCGACGGCGCGTTCATTCGCTACCGCGTTACTCCGATCAACGGCGCCGGCACGGCCGGGCCTTATCGTCTCTCCAACGGCATCACCCTCGACCGCGAGACGCCGGCTATGCCAGCCTGGATCAATGAAAACAGCCCCGATGTAGATTTTGACGCCGACGGCGCCGTGTGGGTCAATTGGGCGCCGGTGGCCAATACCGGTTCGGGCATCACCTACAACCTGCAAAAGCGCGTTGATAGCGGCTCGTGGTTTGACCTGGTTTCCAACCTGACCGCCGCCAGCTATAATGACACCGACACTTTTGGCGATGATGTGTTGATCGAGTATCGCGTGCTGGCGCGTAACGGCGTGGGGCGCATCAGCGCGTATGCCACCTCTGACGGTGTGCGCGTGGACCGCGACACGCCCGATCAGGTCTCCGGCGTGGGCGAAGGCCTGGTCGCCGGCGCAGACCTGGACTATGTGAATGTCAACAGCTTTGTCGTCTACTGGAACGCCGTCTCGCCCACCGCCGACGGCGATCAGGTTCGCTATACGGTAGAGCGCAATGTCAACGGCGGCGGCTGGCAGCAGGCTGTCAGCGGCCATACAGCCATCGCCTGGGACGATCCGCAGGCCTACTCGAATGGCGATCAGGTGATCTATCGCGTGACCGCCGTGAACGGCGCAGGCACCGCCGGGATGGTTTCTGCCGCCTCTGATGGCATTGTTCTGGATACCGGCCGCCCCAACTCGGTGGTGGCCACCTCTGGCTATTACAATGCCACCTCGTGGCCCGACCGGGTGCAAGGCACTGCATCTGATGATTATTCCGGCGTTGCCCGTGTCGAGGTGACCATCTATGACACCGACGCCAACCTGTGGTGGAACGGCTCGGCCTGGGCCGCCGGCGGGCCGTTCTGGCTGCTTGCCAGCGGCACGACCAACTGGCAGTATGCCCTGAGCGACGCGTATCTAACCGACGGGCACGCCTATGATCTGCAATCGCGTGCCACCGATGTGGCCGGCAATGTGCAAACCAATCTGGGCGCCAACAGCTTTATCTTTGCGCAAAGTGGCCCCCAGGCTCCGGTCATTTCATCGCTTACGCACCCCAACCCAGACACCTGGTACAATCACAACGACCCGGTTCTGGACTGGACGACGCCCGACGGCCCCGCGCCGATTGTTGGCTATTCCTATGTGCTGGATCAGAATCCCAACACCACACCCGACACCGTCTACGAGACCACCGGCAACACGGCCAGCTATCTGGATGTGTCCGATGGGGTGTGGTATTTCCATGTCCGCGCCCTCGACAATGCCAACAACTGGGGCCCGGCGGCTCATTATCGCATCCGCGTGGATACCGCCACGCCCAATGCACCGGCCCTCGTCACCGAAGAGCAGCCAGACATTGACTGGGATTACGATGGCGCCGTCACCGTGTATTGGACGGCAGTGCCTAATACCGGCTCTGGCATCGTTTATGTGGTCGAGCGACAGGTTGATGCGGGTGCGTGGATCGTGCTTGATGATACAGTGCCATCCACCCTGTATTTCGATCCCGGCGTTGGGTATGCCGATGGCGCCGTTATTCGCTACCGCGTCTCGGCGCGCAACGGCGTCGGACTGACCGGCGCCGCAACCACTTCGGACGGTTTTATCATAGACAGCGACATGCCCGTTTCGCCGGACTGGGTCGCCGAAAACCAGCCTGCTCCGAACGACCAGGATTACGATCCCGATGGCTCGGTGCGCGTCTATTGGGCTGCCGTGTCGGATACCGGCTCTGGCCTGACCTACAACGTCGAGCGACGCATCACAGTCGGCGGCATCCCCGGCAGTTGGGTGCAAATTGCCAGCGGGTTTGCCGGCACCTCTTTTCTCGATCCACGCGCCAACCAGGATGGCGAAACGCTCCACTATCGCATCACGGCGGTCAACGGCGTGGGCAGCTTGAGCGCGTCGTCCATGTCCGATGGCATTACCATTGACACCGACACACCCGGCGCCCCAGCCGAAGTGACCGAGAACAGCCCGGATATAGACTGGAGCCTGGACGGCAGCATCGTGGTCTTTTGGGGCGGCGTGGCCGATACCGGCTCTGGCATCACCTTTCGTCTGGAAAAACAGGTCAACAATGGCGTTTGGACGCTGGTTGACGGTGCATTGCCCGGCGGCGCCACCAGCCGCGCCGACAGCGGCAGTTATAACGACGGCGATGTGATCCGCTATCGCGTGCGTGCCGTTAACGGCGCAGACACCGTCGGAGCCTGGCGCGAGTCCGATGGCCTGACCATTGACAGCAGCCCGGTGGCCGCTCCAGCCTGGGTGCGCGAAGAAAATCCCGATGTGGACTATCATGCCAGCGGCGCCCTCACCGTCTATTGGGCCGCCGTCTCAGATACCGGCTCGGGCATCACCTATCGCCTGGAGAAGGAACTGAACAACAGCGGCGTGTGGAACGTGGTTGCCCAAGGCCTGGTTGCCACATCATACTATGACGGCCAGACGCAACCAGATGCCACCATCGTTCACTATCGCGTCACGGCCATCAATGGCGTCCATACCGCCGGGAGTGCCACTGCTTCGGATGGTGTCGTCATAGATAATCAATTCCCGGCCATGCCCACCGGTCTGGGTGAAGGGGACGTGGTTGACACTGACGACGAGTTTGATCAAGACAACACTTTTTACATCTACTGGACCGCTCCGGCCGATACCGGATCGGGCCTGACTTTTGAGATTCAAAAGAGCATCAACGGCGGCACCTGGGTGGCCGCAGCCGCCGGCATCGCGGCGACCTGGTGGGAAGACCCGGTGCCCTATTCCAACGGCGACACAGTGCAGTACCGCGTGCGCGCCGTCACCGGCGCCGGGCTGGAAGGGGCCTGGTCGGCTGCATCCAGCGGTATCACCCTGGATTTCATCCGTCCCGATTCGTCCATCACCACGCGCGGCTATTACAACCTGTTCAACTGGCCCGGCTTTATCTTGGGCGCCGCCTCGGATACCGGCTCGGATGTGGCCGTGGTGCATATCACCGTCCAGCGCGCCTCCGACGGCCAATACTGGAATGGCTCAGGCTGGCAGGGCAGCCCGGCCTGGCTGGTGGCTGCCGGCACGATCAACTGGCAATATGCCTTTACACCCGCCGATGGCGAGACCTATGACATTCGCTCTCGCGCCACCGACTATGCCGACAATGTCGAGGTTACGTTGGGAGTAGGTAGTTTTACCTATTCTTCGTCTGGGCCGCAGGCACCCGAGATTTCGTCGCCTACTCACCCGAACGAGGCGACCTGGTATGCGAACAATAGCCCCACTTTGAACTGGACCGAACCGGCCAGCGTGGCCCCGGTGGTGGGTTATTCCTATGTGCTGGATCAAAACCCCGGCACCACCCCCGATGCGGTGGCCGATACGGTCGCCCGCACCTTTTCTTTTTCCGGCCTGACCGACGGCGTGTGGTATTTCCACGTGCGCGCCCTCGACGACGCCGGCAACTGGGGGCCGGCCGACCATTTTGCCCTGCACATTGACACGGCCACTCCGCAAACGCCCGGTCAGCCGACCGAAGAGGACCCCGACATAGACTGGCATGCCAACGGCAGCCTGACCGTCTACTGGGCCGGCGTGCCAAATACTGGTTCTGGCATTGCCTACCGGCTGGAGCGCGACAGCGGCACCGGCTGGACACCGGTTGTCACCACCACAGCCATCAGTTATGCCGACAGCGGCAGTTATGCCGACGGCACCTTTATTCGCTACCGCGTGCGTGCTGTCAGTGGCGTGGGTTATGCCGGAGCCTGGTCGCCCAATTCGGATGGGGTGACCATTGACTCGGACGTGCCTGCCGCGCCCGCCTGGCTGCGTGAGGGCGTGTCTACCGACCCCGACTGGGATTGGGACGCCGATGGCGCCTATACCGTCTACTGGGCCGGCGTGGCCAACACCGGTTCGGGCATCACCTACCGCCTGTTCCGCCGCATCGAAGGCGGCGCATGGCAGTTGCTCACCACCACGCCCAACACCTTTTATGCTGATAGCGGCAGCTATCCCGACGGCACGCTGATCGAATACCAGGTTGTGGCGGTGAACGGTGCCGGTCTGGCCGGCACTGCCGCGCTTTCGGATGGCATCCGCATAGATAGCGACACGCCCGGCGCGCCGGCCGGCGTCACCGAAGAGTTGTCCGACATAGACTGGGACTATGATGGAGTGTTCACCGTCTACTGGGCGGCTGTGACCGACACGGGTTCGGGCATCACCTATCGGCTGGAGCGCAATCTCAATGGCGGCGGTTGGACGGTGATTGCCTCTGCGCTGATCACCACCTCGTTGGCCCAGAATGTCGGCAATGTGGATGGCACGACAGCGCAGTATCGGGTCACGGCGATCAACGGTGTGGGAATGGCCGGCGCGCCGCGCCTCTCCGACGGCGTCACCGTAGACAGCCAGGCCGTGCCGCAGCCGTCTTGGGTGCGTGAGGACTCGCCCACCGAACCCGACCGTGACGATCATCCCAACGCCGACGGAGCCATCACGGTCTACTGGGCCTCGGTGGCTGATACTGGTTCGGGCATTCGCTACCGCCTGGAAAAGCAGGTCAACGGCGGCGATTGGACTCTGGTGGCTGCCAACCTGTCTGGCGTTTCCTATCCCGACAGCGGGGCATATGCCGACAATGATTTTATTGTCTACCGCGTTACTGCTATGAATGGCGTGCTGACCGAAAGTGCGCCGCGCCTTTCCGACGGTATGCGCATTGACACCGACACGCCTGCTGCACCCACCTCTATCGGCGAGGGCGATGTGCCGGGCGTAGACGATGATTTTGATCAAGACAATGCCTTTTATGTCTTTTGGACAGCCCCGGCAGACACTGGCTCTGGTCTGAGCTATACCATACAGCGCAGCCGCAACGGAGGCACATGGGAACAGGCCATCGCCGGTCTGCTCTGCGCCGCCACACCCTGTCAGTGGGACGATCCGGTGCCGTTCAGCAACGGCGATACGGTGCAGTATCGCCTGATCGCCGTGAACGGCGCAGGGCGTCAGAGTATGGCGTCGTCCTCCTCCAATGGCATCACCCTGGACTTTGCTCAGCCCGACTCGGCTGTGACCACCGGCGGCTATTACAATGCCTTTAACTGGCCCGGCATGGTGCGCGGCACCGCCGCCGATGCCATTTCGGACGTGGCTTTTGTAGACCTGACCTTGCGCGACACGGCCAACGGCCTGTATTGGAACGGCAGTGCTTGGGGCAGCGACATGATCTGGTTGCGCGCGGTCGGCGCGCTCAACTGGCAGTATGCATTGCCCTCGGCCAGCCTGACCGACGGTCATACGTATGACATTCGCTCCCGCGCTGCCGACCACGCCGGCAATGTCGAAACCAGTCTGGGCATCGGCTCGTTCACCTATGCCAGTGCCGGGCCGCAGTCACCCACCGTTTCTTCGGCCAGCCACCCGGTGCAGACCACCTGGTACAATCACAATGACCCGCTCTTGAACTGGACGACCCCCTCTAGCGTGGCCCCTGTGGTGGGCTATTCTTATCTGCTCGATCAAAATCCCGGCACCACGCCCGATGCCGTGGCCGACACGACAGCCAACACGGTCAGCTATGTGGATGTGGGCGATGGGGTGTGGTATTTCCACGTGCGCGCTCTCGACGACGCCGGCAACTGGGGGCCGGCCGGACACTATCGTCTCAACATTGACACGGCTACCCCAGCCGCACCCGTCTTGGTGAGCGAGGAAAACCCCGATGTGGACTGGGATGCCGATGGCGTGTTCACCATTTACTGGAGCCCGGTAGCCAATACCGGTTCGGGCATCACCTATGAAATTCAGCGCAACCTGAACGGCGCGGGCTTGGCGCCGCTGGCCTCCGGCCTGATCGCGGCCCAATACGCCGATAACATTGGTGCGGCGGATGGGACAACCGTGCGCTATCGCGTGCGTGCCGTCAACGGCGTGGGCTTGAGTAGCGCGTGGAGCGAGTCGGACGGCCTGACGGTAGATAGCGACGTGCCGGTCAGCCCCGGCCCGGTCACCGAGGGCGATCCCACGCCCGACATCACCCACGATGCCGATGGCTCGTTCACCGTCTATTGGAATGCCGTCGTCAACACCGGTTCGGGCATTACCTATCGCCTGGAGCGGCAGGTGAACGGCGGCGGTTATACTCTGGTGGCGGCCGGCCTGACCGTGACCAGCTATCCCGTCAGCGGTGCATACGGCGACGGTGACCTGATCCAGTACCGCGTCACGGCCGTGAACGGCGTTGGCACGACCGGCCCCGCCGCCGTGTCCAGCGGCGTGATCATTGACAATCAGACGCCGGTGGCCTCTGCCATCGTTACCGAACAAAGCCCCGATGTGGACTGGGATGTAGACGGCAATGTGCGCGTTTACTGGAGCGCAGTAGCCGACACCGGTTCGGGCATCACCTATCGCCTGGAACGGCGCGTCAACGGCGGCGGCTGGACGCTGGTGCCCGGCGCCGCTGCGCTCACCGTCACCGACTTGCAGGTCAACGACACCTATAATGACGATGATCTGATCGAGTTTCGCCTGCGCGCCACCAACGGCGTCGGGCTGATTGGCGCGTGGACGCAGTCTGATGGTGTGCGCGTAGACAGCTCAGTGCCGGGTGCGCCGGTCAGCGTCACCGAAAACAGCCCCGACATTGACTTTATTGCCGATGCCGGCGGCGCGCTGACCGTCTACTGGAGTGCGGTGACCAACACCGGTTCGGGCATCACCTACCGCGTCGAACGGCAGGTTGACGCCGGCGGTTGGGTGTTGATCGGCACAACGGCCAGCCTCAGCCTGGCCGACAGCGACGGCCCCTATGCCGACGAAACATTCATCCGCTACCGCGTGACAGCGGTCAATGGTGTCGGTACAGCCGGCACCGCCGCCCAATCGGACGGCGTGCGCGTTGACCTGGATACGCCGGCCATCCCCGCCAGCGTGGGCGAGGGCGATGCGGTAGGAGTGGACGATGATTGGGACCAAGACAACGATTTTTACGTGTTTTGGAATGCCGTCGCGTCTACAGCCTCTGGCGATACCGTTCTCTATATCGTGCAGCGCAGTCGCAATGGCGGCGCCTGGGAGCAGGCTACCACGACCACCAGCACTTTTTGGGAAGACCCGCTGCCCTACTCGCACAATGACACGGTCAACTATCGGGTGATTGCTGTGAACGGTGCCGGTGTACAGAGCGAGCCATCTCTCCCGTCCGATGGGTTGACGTTCGATCTGGGGCGGCCCAACAGTGCCGTGACCACCGGCGGCTTTTACAACGCCTTTAGCTGGCCGGGTTTCATCTATGGCACGGCCAGCGATGCGCCGAGCGGCGTGGCTTGGGTGGATATCACCCTGCGCGATGCCGGCAGCGGTCAATACTGGGATGGCTCAACCTGGGTGAGCAGCCCGGTCTGGTTGCGTGCTATCGGCGACACCAACTGGCAATACAGCTTTGCACCGGTCAACGGCCACACCTATGATGTGCAATCTCGCGCCATCGATCATGCCGGCAATGTCCAGCTTGCATTGGGTTACAGTTCGTTCACCTATGCCGCCTCGGGGCCGCAGTCGCCGGTGGTTTCTTCAACCAGCCATCCGGTGCAAACGGTTTGGTACAACCATGCCGCGCCCATTCTGGACTGGACCACGCCGTCTTCGGGCGCGGGCATTCAGGGTTACAGCATCGTTCTGGATCAGATTCCTGGCACCACACCCGATACCACGCTAGATACGGCCCTCAACACCCAATCGTACACCGGCCTGGCCGATGGCACGTGGTATTTCCATGTGCGCGCCCAAGACAATGCCAACAACTGGGGTCCAGCCGGCCACTATCGGCTGAACATAGACACGACCCCGCCTTTGGCGCCGGCGGCTGTCACCGAAGGATCGCCCGATGTGGACTGGGACGCCGACGGCAACGTGATCGTTTATTGGGATGGCGTCACCGACCTGTCCGGCGTCACCTATACGCTGGAGCGCAACATCAACAGCAGCGGTTGGGTACAGGTGGCTATGGGCATTGCTGCCACGCAATATGCCGATTTTTCGACCAATGCAGATGGCGCCACGGTGCGCTATCGCGTCCGCGCCACCAACGGCGTGAGCATGCACAGCGGTTGGACTGAATCGGACGGCATGACCATTGATTCAATCGCCCCGCTCAGCCCGACGCCCGTCACCGAAGACGCGCCCGATGTGGACTGGAGTGCCACCGGCGCCGTTACCGTGCGCTGGGCGGCTGTGCCAGATACTGGCTCTGGCGTGACCTATCGCCTGGAGCGCAGCGTCAACGGCGTTTGGACGACGGTCGGCGCGGCGTTGAGCACTCACAGCTATGCCGACGGCGGTGCGTACAATGACGGCGATTTTATCCAATATCGCGTCACGGCCATCAGCGGCGTGGGCATGGAGAGCGCGCCAGACCTTTCGGATGGCATGACCATAGACAACGAGACCCCGGCCATCTCGGCCCAGATCACCGAAGAAAATCCCGATATAGACTGGGATGTGGATGGCGTGTTTACCGTCTACTGGGCGGCAGTGGCCGATACCGGTTCGGGCATCACCTACCGCCTGGAGCGCAATCTGAACAACACCGGCTGGACGGTGATCGCCCCCGCGCTGACCGCCACAAGCTATGCCCAGAACATTGGCAATGTGGATAGCACGACGGCGCAGTATCGCGTCACGGCGATCAACGGCGTCGGCTCGGTCGGCGCGGCGCGCACCTCTGATGGGGTGACGGTGGACAGCAGCACACCGGGAACGCCGGCCAACGTGATCGAAAACAATCCCGACCTGGACTATTATCCCGATGCCAGTGGCGCCGTGATCGTCTACTGGAACGCCGTAGCCGATACCGGTTCGGGCATCACCTATCGCCTGGAGCGCGAGTTGAACGCCAGCGGCGTTTGGACTCTGGTGGCCGGTGGCATTGTCGGCCTCTCGTATCCCGACAGCGGCGCCTATGCCGACGATACCCTGATCCGCTACCGCGTGTTTGCCGTGAACGGCGTAGGCACTGCGGGCGCGGCCGGCTATTCCGACGGCCTGCGCATTGACCTGAACAATCCGGCTGTACCTGCCAATGTGGGTGAAGGCGATACGCCCGGTGTAGATGATGCTTTTGACCAGGATAACGCGTTTTATGTCTTTTGGGATGCCGTACCGAACACGGCGACCGGTGACACGATCCTTTATACCATAGAACGCAGTCGCAACGGCAGCCCGTGGGAAGCGGCCGGCAGCAGTCTGTCTTGTGGCGGGACGCCCTGCCGCTGGGATGATCCGGTGCCGTTTAGCAATGGCGACACGGTGCAGTATCACATCATTGCCGTCAACGGGGCCGGCCGCGTCAGCTTGCCTTCGACCACCTCCAGCGGTATCACTTTGGATTTTGCCCAGCCCGACTCGGCGGTAACGACCAGCGGCTTTTTCAATGCCTTTAACTGGCCCGGTTGGGTGCAAGGCACGGCTAGCGATGCTCTTTCAGACGTGGCCTGGGTAGACCTGCAAATTCAACGGCAGTCGGATCTGCTCTACTGGAATGGATCGGCCTGGGCGGCCTCGGCGACCTGGCTGCGCGCCAACGGCACGCTCAACTGGCAGTATGCTCTGGCGCAGGCCAATTTGACCGACGGTGAGATCTACAATCTGCGCTCGCGCGCCACCGATCATGCTGGCAATGTCGAAACCACTCTGGGCAGCGGCAGCTTTGTGTTTGCCGGCTCGGGACCCGGCATGCCGACCATCTCTTCCGGCACGCATCCGGTGCAAACCAACTGGTACAACAACAATGATCCGGCTCTGGGTTGGACCACGCCCTCCAGCGCGGTGCCGGTGGTGGGCTATTCCTATGTGCTGGATCAAATCCCGGCTACCGCGCCGGACGCGGTGGCCGATACCGCCGGCAACACCGCCGCCTGGGCCGACCTGGCCGACGGCACGTGGTATTTCCACGTGCGCGCCCAAGACAGTGCGGGCAACTGGGGGGCGGCGGCGCATTTTCGCATCAACATAGATACCGCTGCGCCATCCGCGCCGTCTGTCATCACCGAAGAATCGCCCGATGTGGCCTGGGATGCCGATGGCAGTATCACTGTGTATTGGAGCGCAGTGACCGACCTGTCCGGCGTGGCCTATCGGCTGGAGCAGTGTGTGAACGGCGGCTTGAGCGGCCCTTGCACGTCGGGCTGGATGTTGGTACCTGGCGCCGACGCCTTGACAACAACCAGTTATCCGCTGAGCGGCTTTGCCAACGGCAGCCAGGCGCGTTTCCGCGTCCGCACCACCGATGGCGTAGGTCTCTATAGCGCGTGGACCGAGTCGAATGGCGTCTCGTTTGACCTGACCGTGCCGTCTGCGCCGGCAGGGGTGGGCGAAGGCGACGCGGCGGGCGTAGACGACGATTGGGATCAGGACAATGCTTTTTGGGTGTTCTGGACCGCCTCACCGGCTACGCCGTCGGGCATCACCTATAGCATCGAGCGCAACCGCAACAACAGCGGGGTTTGGGAGCCGATGGTTTCGGGACTGACGGCGACACAGTGGGAAGATCCCACCTCGTACTCGTCGGGCGAGAGCGTGGCCTATCGCATCACCGCGCACACCGGTGCCGGTCTCAGCAGCGCGCCCTCGTTGCCCTCCGACGGTCTCACGCTCGACTTTGTGCGGCCCGACTCGGCCATCAATACCGCCGGTTTCTACAATACTTTTACCTGGCCCGGTGCGATTCAAGGCACGGCCTCCGACAACCTGTCGGATGTGGCCTGGGTAGACATCACCATCCGCCGCCAGTCCGACGGCCTGTACTGGAACGGCAGCGCGTGGGGCGCCGGCGAAATCTGGCTGCGCGCGACCGGCGCGGCCAACTGGAGTTATGCCTTTACGCCGGGTGACGGTCAAACCTACAGCCTGCAATCGCGCGCCACCGACCGCGCCGACAATGTCGAGACCACGTTCGGCGTCAGCACGTTCAACTATGCTTCCAGCGGCCCGGACGCACCGGTGGTCAGCTCGCCGACTCATCCCAACCCGGTTCTTTGGTATAACAACAACGCTCCGGTCTTTAACTGGACCACGCCGGCCAGTGGTGCGGGCATTTCCGGCTATTCCTACGTTCTCGACCACGCCCCCGACACCGAACCTGACCTGTTCGCCGACACCAACGGCAACAGCCGTTCTTACAGCGGCCTGGCCGACGGGGTGTGGTATTTTCACGTGCGCGCCCTGGATAATGCCGGCAACTGGGGGCCGCCCGGTCATCTGTGCATCAACATAGACACGACCCATCCGCCGGCGCCGGCGCAGTTGAGCGAGGAAAATCCCGACGTGGATTGGGACGCCGACGGCATCATCACTCTGTACTGGAGCGCGGTCAATGACACTTCGCCGGTGACCTATGCTTTGGAGCGCAGCAGCGATGGCGGCGCCTCCTGGCAGCCGGTGGCTGGCAGCCTCACTCAGACGGTGTACCTGGACCCTGTGGTTCATCCCGACGCCGCTGTCTTGCGCTACCGTGTGCGTGCCACCGATGCGGTGGGTCTGGTTAGCGCGTGGACGCTCTCGGATGGCGTGATCGTAGATAGCGAAACGCCGGCGCAGCCTGTCGGCGTGGGCGAGGGCGATGTGGTTGGCGTGGACGATGCATTTGATCAGGACAACACGTTCTATGTTTTCTGGGATGCCGTGCTGGATACCGGTTCAGGCATTACCTATCAGATCGAGCGCAGCGTCAATGGCGGCGCCTGGCAGGTGGTGCAAACCGGCTATGCCCAGACTTTTTGGGACGACTCACAGCTTTATGCCGATACGTCGCTGATCCGCTATCGGATCACGGCCATCAACGGCGTTGGCGCGGTCGGTGCGACCTCTGACGAGTCGAGCGGCATCGTCATAGACCTGACCGTGCCGGACTCGGCGGTGACGACTGGCGGCGCTTATGGTCCAGTCAGTTGGTCCGGTGCCATCGAGGGGACGGCCAGCGATGCGACTTCGGGCGTGGCCCTGGTGCACATTACCCTTCAGCGCGCCTCCAACGGCCAATACTGGAATGGCGCGGCCTGGACGGCTACCCCAACCTGGCTGCCTGCCGTCGGCGGGGCGTCGTGGAGCTATGCGTTTGCGCCGGACAGCGGCGAAAGCTATACTGTGCAATCGCGGGCCACCGATGCTGCCGATAACATCGAGATCAGCTATGGCGTAGGCAGTTTTAGCTATACCACCAGCGAACCCGACTCGGCGGTGACCACGGCCGGCCTCTATGTGGGCGCCTCGTGGCCCGGCCAGATCAACGGCACGGCCGCCGCGCCGATGGCCGCTGTGAGCCATGTGGATATGACCATCCGCCGCGGCGACGACCTGTATTGGGACGGCACCGACTGGGTTGGTGAGGCGGTCTGGCTGCGCGCCGTCGGCACAGGGGCGTGGAGCTATGCCTTTATGCCCGACGACGGCGAGACCTATGTCGTCCACTCGCGGGCTGCCGATATGGTGGGCAATGTGGAAGGGGTGTATGGCAACAGCACGTTCAGCTATGACGCCGCTGCGCCCGACATCACCGCCATAGAGGCCGCCTCAGACAGCATCTATTTCTACAACTCTGGCCTGACGGCCGACGGCGGCGTGGTGTATTACAACAGCCGCCCCGGCGAAGGGGCCGGACAACAGATCACCGTTGAGGTGGCTTTTGACGAGCCGCACCCGGCCAGCTTGAGCGGCGGCGTTGCCTTTGGCGGCGCGCCGTTGCCGGTCACATCTGCGCCGTGGATGGTACAGTACACGGCACCAGCCTACGCCGGCACGCAAACTGTCGTTTCGTTCACTGTCGCCGACACGCTCGGCCTGACCGATGTGGCCTATATCACGTTTGTCCAGGATAACATGCCGCCGACCTCGCGGGCCAGCATCGCCAACGAGGCCACCAATGCCGCCCCGATCCGGGTGGACTGGGAAGCCGGCGATAGCGGCAGCGGAGTGCGCCGGGTGCATCTGTGGGTCAAATATCAGCCCATCGGCGCGTGGATGGATACCGGCCTGGAGATGACCGGTGTGAGCGGCAGTTTTGTCTACACTCCCACCGCCGGCAGCGGCACCTACTATGTCGCCACTGTCGCTGTGGATCAGGTGAACAATATCGAGGCGGCGCCGTCGGGCTTTGGCGACGATCAGATTGACTTTGACGATGTGGCCCCGACTTCGACCCTCAGCGCGCCGGATTGTACTGCCGTTTCTCCGATCCCGGTCACCTGGAGCAGCGCATTTGATGCCAAGTATACATATCTCTATGTTCGTTATGGTGCGGCGGGCGCGTGGCAGCCGGTGGCGTTCTCACAAGACAAGAGTGGCGTGTTTAATTTGACGCCAACACAGGGCGATGGTCATTATGATCTGGCTACTGTGGCCATAGATGCAGCGGGCAACCAGGAAGCCATCTCGGATCAAGGCAAGGCGCGAGTGATCTATGACACGACGCCGCCCGCTTCTGTCGCCACATCGCCTGCCGAGTGGGGCGAGTTCGATCTGACCGTTCAGTGGAGCGGCGATGATACAGCCATCGGATCGGGTATTGTGTTCTTTGACATTCAGGTCAAGGTGGGCGATGGTGCATGGACAGATTGGCTGACCCAGACCACCCAGGTTTCGGCCACCTATACCGCCATCTATGTCGGCGAGCCGACGGCTATCTATCACTTTCGCTCGCGCGCCACCGACCGGGTCGGCCATACCGAAGCCTGGCCGGATGACCCGAACGGCGATGCCACCACCCTGGTTCACTTTCCCGGCAGTTTTCCGGGCAAATATCGGGTGTTTTTGCCTCTCGTCGCTGCTGGCTCGGACGGTGTGCGCCTTCCCGACCTGGTGGTCGAGAGCGTGACTGTGATCCCGGCCCAGCCGACCGCCGGCCTATCCTGGGACATTCAGGTGACGGTCAAGAACATCGGGGCGATGGATATGACCGGTGGTGTCTGGGTAGACCTGTATGTGGACCCGCTGTCGGCGCGGCTGCCAATCAAACCCAACACGCCGTTTTTCGAGGTCAGCAGCTATGGCGCGGTGTGGTGGTTGCCGGGTCTGCGGGCGGGAGAGAGTATCACCCTGACCAAGGATGATATTCCACTGGACTGGCTGCCCTTCTTCCCCGATCCATGGCAAATGCCGGGCGATCACGTGTTGTATGTCCAGGTGGACTCGGTGGACGAGCGCACGGCCAATCCGCCCTCGTGGGCCAGGGTGTATGAATCCAACGAAACCAACAATGTTTTTGGCCCGCTGACGGTGCATGTCTTGGAGTCCGGCGGTGCCAGCGGACAGGCGCAGCAGCCGCCCGCGCCGACCCGCATTCCCAGGCGGCAGCCGCCGCGCTAAAGACCTTGGAGGTCTGATCTCATGTCGTTTCGCAGATTCTATTGGGGATATTTCTTGATTTTTCTGTGGGCGATCTGGATTGGTCTGGCAGCCACAAGGCCTTTTCGGGTTGTGGCCCAGGAACGCAGCACGCCCACCCGTCCCTTGCCGCCGCCAGAGCGCACCATGCCGCCGCCACAGCGGGCAACGCCCACGGCGACGGCCGAGGCGGCGTCGCCGCAGCCTACCGCCCCACCCGATCAACCCACCATCGATCCTTCGCCTACTCTGCCGGCGGTTTTGCCGATAACCGGTCAGGCCGATGTGTTTGACCGCTCCTGGAACCTGATCGGCGTGTCGGTTGTTCTGGGGTTGGTTGGGCTGATCGCCTGGACGGTTGGGCGGCAGCATCGTACATCCAGGCAATAGACAGGCACATATTGTTTCACCAAACCTCGCCGGTTTCTCGCCGGCGAGGTTTTTTGTTGATCGGCGCAAATGCAGTTATAATGAGAATTGGGCTGTAGCGTCGGGCCGGCCGACGGGGCAAGCCCCGCGCTAAAAGAGCATCAACCTGACTCTCAGCCCGACGCTTGAGCGCGGGCTGAGAGAGTAAAAAATCCGCACACCAAGAGAACAAATTTGAGGTTAATATGAGAACAAAACGGCACATGACAGTCTGGCTGATGGCGGGATTGATCCTGAGCCTGGTTGCTCCGCAGGCCGGGCGTGCTGCGCGTCAGCCTGATGCCTCTCCTCCGGCCGCACAGAGTTTTAGCATGACGGAGGCCGGAGCGCCAGACATGTTGTCTTTGCGCACCCGCTTTGAGCCGGCCCTGTTCAAGCAATTGTTCCTGGCCGCCGACGATCAATGGGTGCGCGGCATTGTCCAGATGCGCAGTCCTGAAGTGAATTGGGACATGCTTGTGCCGATGGAGATGGATGTCCTGTCGCGCCGCCGCGCCGTGATCGCTCAACTTGAAAACACGGCTCAAATTGCGCAGCGCGACATTTTGAGCGATCTGGCCATAGCCCAAAGTAATTTTCGCGTTCAAATGTTCAAATCGTTGTGGATCATCAATGGGGTGGTCGTTGAGGGCAAAAAACAAGTCTTTTGGGAGCTGGCCGCTCGTCCAGATGTGGCGCTGATTTTGCAAGACCATCAGCGATATGTGCCGCAAGAGCAGTTGCAGCCGCTGACGGCAAAAGAGTTGACCCATCTGGATGCGGTGCAGTGGAATGTGCAGCGGGTGCAGGCCGAGCGGGTCTGGCAGGGAGTGGGGATCACCGGCGAGGGCGTGGTGGTGGCCTCGATGGATACCGGCGTAGACTGGCAGCACCCGGCCTTGCAGACGCGCTATCGCGGCTATACCGGCAAGCCGTTTGCCAATCATCTGGGCAACTGGTACTGCGTCACATCAGAAGGCTATGCCTACCCCGGCGATGGGATGGGACATGGCACCCACGTCACCGGGATCATGGTCGGGCAAGGCGGCATCGGCGTGGCCCCCGGCGCGCAATGGATCGCCGTCAAGGCGTTCAGCAACCAGGGCGTGGGATACGATAGCTGGATTCACGATGGCTTTCAATGGCTGCTGGCCCCGGCCGGCAACCCCGCTCTGGCCCCCGATGTGGTCAACAATTCGTGGGGCAACGATAATGGCAGTCTTCAGGTGTTCGATCCCGACATTCGCGCCTTGCAGGCTGCCGGGATTGTGGTCATTTTTTCTGCCGGCAACAAGGGACCAGGCAGTGGCACGGTGTCTTCGCCGGGCAGCCTGTCGGCGGCGTTTGCGGTGGGTGCCACCGATGACACTGACCTGATCGCCCGCTTTTCTGGCCGTGGGCCATCGCTATGGGGCCAGATCAAGCCTGAAGTGAGCGCGCCCGGTGTGGACATTGTTTCATCGCTGCCCGGCGGCAGTTGGGGCAAATCTAGCGGCACCTCGATGGCCGCTCCGCACGTGTCGGGGTTGGTGGCCTTGATGCGCCAGGTTGCTCCCTCGCTGACTCCGGCGCAAATCGGCGATTTGTTGATGCAGACGGCGCAGCCGCTGGGCGAGCCGCGTCCCAACAATGTCTATGGCTGGGGGCTGGCCGACGGTTATGCTGCGGTGGTGCAGGCCGGACAGTTGGGGCGGCTGGCCGGACGGGTGACCGACGCCATAACCGGCGGCGCCGTTCCCACAGCCACCCTGCAAGTTGTTTTGCGCGGCGGCGATTTGACCGTGACGACGCAGACGGATTCATCTGGCTGGTATCAAACGGGCCTGGCCGCGGGCAATTATGATGTCACTGTCACAGCTTTTGGCTATGTGCCGACCACCCGATATGGTCTCGCCATCACCACCGGCGTGACCACCACGCTTGACGTGGCCCTGTCGCCACTGCCTACCGGCACACTGCAAGGTGTGGTGCGTCAGGCCGGCACGGGAACGCCGCTGGCGGCACAGGTCTCGGTGCCTGGCATGCCGGCCGTGGCGCAGTCGGATGCGGGCAGTGGGCAGTATCAACTGATTTTGCCACAAGGCACGCACACGGTGCGCGTTCAGGCCTGGGCGCATCGCGTGGCTACGGCCACAGTGACAGTGAACGAAGGCAGCCTGATCGCGCTGGATTTTAACCTGGAGACGGCACCCACCATCTTGCTGGTGGACAGCGGGGCCTGGTATAACAACAGTCAGCGCGAGTTCTGGCAGGCGGCGCTGGATGAGTTGGGTTATCTCTATGACCTGCATGTTGTGGCGCGGCTGGATGCTTCGCCTGCCGGCGTGCCGACCACTACCGATCTGCTGTCTTTTGACCTGGTGATCTGGAGTGCGCCGCAAGACTCGCCGGCCTTTATCGGGGCAGGGCAGGTCATTTCGGATTATCTGGGCAGCGGTGGGCGGCTGCTGCTCAGCGGCCAGGATGTGGCTTTTTGGGACGCCGGCGGAACAGGCGCGTTTTATGATCCCTATCTGGTGCGACAACTCAAGGTCATGTTTGTCCAAGACGCCGCCTCCTCGCGCGTGTTGCAGGGCAACGGTTTGATGGCCGGATTGACCATTACCCTTGCCGGCGGCAGCGGCGCCGATAATCAGTTCTTTCCCGATGTCATCGCTTCGTCCAACGAGGATGTGGCCGTTTCGCTGTGGCAGTATGAGAATGATGGATCGGGTGGACAGCAGGTGGGGCCTTGCCTGCCCTACCGTGCGGTGTTTTTCTCGTTTGGCTGGGAAGGCATCGGCGATGCGGCGACCCGCCGTGAGGTGTTGCAGCGCAGCATTGCCTGGCTGGACAGCCCGCCGCAGGCATCTGGCCTGGAGTTGAAACCGCTGCCGCCGCTTTCGCCGGTTGTGGCCCGCCCCGGTCACACCATCACTCACATGGTGCGTCTGCGCAATACCGGAGAATCCACTGCTCTGCCGGTGGCTCTGAGCCTGGCCGGTCACAACTGGCCCACCCATCTGATGTCGGCGCCTTTTTTATCGTTGGGAATATGCCAGACGCAAACCATCCAGGTGTCGGCAACGATTCCACCCGACCAGGGCTGGCATGTTCAGGATACGGCCATCTTGACGGCGACGGCGTCTGCACTGAGCGCGGTCATTTCGTTGACCGCCAAGACACCGGCCCCGGTTTTGCTGGTGGATGGCTCGCGCTTTTTCGACATGCAAGCCCATTATAAAGATGCTTTGGAACAGTCGGGAATTTTTTACGATGTTCATCGTATCAAGAAACAATGGCCGCTCAACGTACCGTCGGACGATCAGTTGTCCATGTATCCGCTGGTGGTGTGGTACACCGCCTATGACTGGTATCGGCCCATCGGCGACGAGGAAGAGGCGCGCCTGTTGACCTATCTGGGCGGCGGCGGACGGGTGTTTTTGTCCTCGCAAGACCTGCTGTACTACAAACACGACACGGCCCTGGCGCGAGATTTTTTGGGGGTGTGGAGCTATACCGAAGACCTCAGTGCGACGGTGGCGTTGGGCGAGATGGGGCATCCCGTTGGTTGGGGGCTGGGGCCATACACACTGACCTACCCTTACAATAATTGGAGCGACTCGCTGGTGCCGACCGGCGAGGCCGGGACAGCCTGGCGCAATCAACGCGGCCTGCCCATCGGCCTGACGCGCTCCTCAGAAGCGGACTGGCGCACCTCGTTCTGGTCTTTTCCTTTCGAGACGCTCGACGCAGACGCCGCAGCGCAGGCCATGCAGCGCACGGTGGGCTGGCTGAGCTGGTTGGGGCGTTCGAACTGGGCGCCAGAACAGGCGACGGTGGCGGCAGGACAGGTGGTGACGATGAGCGGCGTGTTGCGCAACGACGGCTGGGCCGACATGTCCTCGGCGCATTTTTCGCTGACCCTGCCGGCCGCGCTGACATTGCACCATCTCGGCGCCGGCCTGAGCTATGATGCCTTGCGGCGAGAGGTGTCCTGGCAGGGTGGCCTGGCGCGAGGCGCTGCGCTGACCCTGAGCGTACGGCTTCAAGTGACCGATACGTTGTCTGGCGCATCGTTTGTTGCGCTGCCGGCGCGGGTGGGCTATGACGATCATCACATCGCTTTTGATCTGCCGGCGATGCTGCGGGTAAACGCCCCCGACCTGACCTGCTCGATCTTGCAGGTTGAGCCGCAGACAGGCTCGCCGTCGCGTACCCTGACCTATACCCTGACTTTGTGTAACGGCGGTTCCGGCGATGCTGTCGTGACGGTTTCGGCAGTGCGGCCTGAGCATGCGCGCCTGGTGGGCGATCTGGACAGCGGTGGCCTGGGCCTGGGCAGCCTGATCAGCCGGTCGCTGATCTGGACGGGGACGGTGATGGCCGGCAGCACGGTGACGCTGCGTTACCGCGCCGAACTGGATGGCGCGGGGGATTATGTGCTGCATCATCAGGCCCGCCTTGCCGATCAACATGAGCAGGTCTGGCTGCTGGATCGCTGGACATGGGTATCCTGGTGGAAGCAGTATTTGCCTCTGATATTCAGACAGGCTACTATGCCGTGAAAATCGGCGGTGCAACAATGGATGATCATGTAGGGGCGGGTCTTGCATCCGTCCCGATGGGGCAAATGGAGTCAAAAGGAGGAAATATGCGTATCTTGAGCGGCAAAGGAGTGTGGGCCTGGACCGAGGACGAGGTGCCGCGCGCCATCGAAATGGCGCAGGCCATCGGGGCGCGCATGGTTTTGTTCAAGACCGGGCAAGAGGGCCATTATTTTGGCGAAGCATCTCGGCGAGTGGTGCGCCGCATTGTCGGTGCCGGACTGGCTCCGCTGGCCTGGCCGGTGATCACTTGCCATGACCCCGACGCCGAAGCCGAGGTTGCCATCCAGACCATCCTGGATGGGTATGCCGGCCTGGTGTTTGACATTGAAAGCCCGGCCGCCGGTCGACATGCCGGCGCGCGGCGGTTGGGGCAGTTGATGATCGAGACCGAACTGCCGCCCGAAGTGATGTTTTTCACCTCGCTGCCCAACATTTCGGCCAACCAGGACATTCCCTACAACGAAATGGCACAGTTTTGTCGCGGCGGTTTTATGCCTCAGGCCTATGCCACGTTCAAGTGGGACGCCGCTTTTACGCTCGATGTGGCAACGTTGCGTGAGGCGCGCCTGTGGATGGCGCAGCTCAAAACAGATTTGCCCGTTTATCCGGTGCTGGGCCTCTACAAGGATGAGCATGGCCGGCAGCCGCTCTCGGTAGATGAAAGCCGCATCTGGCTGGAGCGGTTGGCCCGTCACCGGCCACATTTTTTCAGCGTGTATCGTGCCGGCGTCGTGCCAGAGGCCATCTGGCCGCTGCTGGCCGCCGTCCCGATCACCCCGCGCGATCAGCCGCCGCCGCAGCCGCCGGTGGAGGGCCAATATGTCACTGTGCAGCGCGGCGACACCATGATCAAGCTGTGCGCCGATTATCGCTGCTCGATGGCCCAATTTTGGGACTGGAACGGCCATCTGTGGGACGCCGCAGGCAAGCTCCGCGAGCCGCGCACGCTCGAACATGGTTGGCTTGTGCGGGTCAGATAAATCTCACCGCGTGGGTTGAGTGTATTCGGCAGAATGCTGTCGAAACCAACGCGGCTTGCGCATCCGGGCGGGTTGTGGTACAATCCGCCCAATTTGCCTGAAAGAGGAGCCGAGCGGTGACAGGTTCTGTAGGTCTCAAATTATCTCGTTTATCTATATCCAACGCCTGATGGACATATTGTTTCCACAAGGCGTTTTTTTATGCCATCGCGTCAATGAGGACAGCATCGGTCTGCGGCGACCGGATTGGGGAGGAGGATTTGGCTGAGGGGGCGCGGGCCCGGTCAGCCCGGCTGGTGTGATTTTTTTCAATTGATTTCGATGGAGGAGAAAAAAATGTCCCAAAATCAGGTTTCGGGTTATCTGCCCAATGACGTGCCGCCGTTGTGGAAAATGATCGTCTTGGGCTTTCAACACGTGTTGACCATGTTCCCGGCGACGGTGTTGGTGGCTTTGCTGGTGGGCTTTGATCCGGCGACGGTGTTGTTTGCGTCGGGCATGTCCACCGTGACCGCCTTGCTGCTGTCTAAATGGCTGGGCAAAAAGTTTATTCCGCTCTATTACGGCTCCAGTTTCAGCTATATCGCGGCCATCCTGGCCCTGACCAAAGCCGAGTTTGGCGTATATGTCGGTGTCGAGACGGTGCGCCTGGTGCAGGTGGGCATTGTGGCCACTGGCGTGGTGAACATTTTGGTGGGACTGGCGATTCGCTTTGTGGGCAAACAGGCTCTCGACAAGGTGCTGCCGCCGGTGGTCACTGGTTCGGTGGCGCTGGTGATCGGTATCGCCCTGGCTGGCGAGGCGGTCAAGATGTGCTTTAGCGGCGATCCCACCGGCGCACTGGCCGGCAAGAGTGTGGTGGTGGCTCTGATCACATTGATTTCCACCATTCTGTTTTCGATTTATTTGCAAGGCAAGGGATTCATCGGCCTGATTCCCATTTTGCTGGGGGCCATTGTTGGCTACCTGGTCAGCCTGCCGTTGGGTCTGGTCAATTTTGATCCTTTGGTTCAGGCGGCCTGGCTGCAAATGCCGAGCCTGACCCTGCCGGCCTTTGGTGATCCCCGCGCCTGGGAGGCCGTGGCGGCCATTGCCATCATTGCCATCGCCACCATCCCCGAAAGCACGGCGCACCTGTATCAGATCAGTCTGTATGTGGATCGCCTTGCCGATCAGATGGGCAAGGCGCGTTATCACCTCGACGAGTTGATCGGCCTGAATCTGATGCTGGACGGCATCGGCGACGCCATCAACGGCTTGCTGGGCGGTGCGGCCGGCACCAATTACGGCGAGAACAATTCGCTGATGGCGATCACCCACAACTATTCGGGGCCGGCTTTGGTGGCCGCCGGCGTGATCGCCATGCTGTTGGGCTTTGTGGGTAAGCTGGCCGGGCTGGTCAACACGGTGCCGCAGGCCGTCACCGGCGGGCTGGCGGTCTACTTGTTCGGCGTGATCGGCATGCAGGGCATTGCCATTATGCAAGAGAAAAAGGTCAACCTGTTCGACCCGCGCCAACTGGCTATCGGCGCTGTGATCACCACAGTGGCTCTGGGCGGCCAGATCATCGGCGGGGGCAACATCCCCATTACCGTGCCAGGCCTCTTTCCCAATGGCTTGCCGGCCATCGCTACCGGCGCGGTGTGTGGCATTTTGCTCAACCTGGTGTTTTTGATTTTCCCCGGCCTGCAGGTGGCCGAATAACCACCGATTGAGCCTGTCGAAACCGGCGTTGGTTTCGACAGGCTCAACTCACATTTAACACCCAGGCCACAATATGTAAAATGAGGTGCAGCTAGATGATGATATCCTGTGAAACCATTCAGCGGTTTTTGACTGTTACCGATCAGCAGCGCAACCCGTATTGGCTGGAGCCGTTTAGCGTGCCGGAGAACGTCACCTCGATTACGGTCGAATACGCTTTTACGCCAGGCACCGGCGAGTCTCCCACGTCGAAAAATACCCTGGATTTGGGTTTGATCGATCCGCGCGGTGATGAGCAGGGGTTTCGCGGCTGGAGCGGCAGCATGCGTCAGCGCATTACCATATCTTTAGACCGGGCCACGCCGGGCTACCTGGCCGGCCCGCTTTACCCCGGCGTATGGCACGTGCTGTTGGGGTTGTATCGTATCGCGCCGGAAGGGTGTGAGGTCACACTGACGGTGACGTGCGAACAACAAGAGATATCTACAGAGGGACGCTGGTATCGCGGCGACTTGCACTGTCACACCCATCACTCGGACGGCACCGGCAGTATGGCCGATCTGGCGACCACGGCTCGCTTGCAAGGCCTCGATTTCCTGGCCGTCACCGAACACAATACCCTCAGCCACCTGCCCGATCTGGCGCGGCACAGCGGCGCCGACCTGCTGCTCATCCCCGGTATGGAAATGACCACCTATCGCGGTCACGCCAATGTGTGGGGAATCCGCGAATGGTTGGATTTTCGCGCCATCACCGATGAGCAGATGCGGTGGCTGCGCGAGCAGGTGCGGCAGATGGGGCTGTTGTTTTCGATCAACCACCCCAAATATGGAGGTCCGCCGTGGGAATTTGCCGATGATATGGACGCCGACGCCATCGAAGGCTGGCAGGTCTGGTGGGGGGCCTCGAACTATGAATCGCTGGCCTGGTGGGATGGTTTGCTGTGCCAAAATCGGCGCATTGTGCTGGTAGGCGGCAGTGACAGACACCAAAAGCCACTGCCAGAGGGAGCCACCTCGGCCGACTTGACATCATACGAGGTGGGAACGCCGACCACCTGGGTGTATGCCCCAGAGCTGTCCGAGCCGGCTATTCTGGCGCATATCCGCGCCGGACACGTCTTTGTCTCCCAATCGCCACATGGCCCGCAACTCGAATTGACTGCCCAGGCCGGCGAGCAGACGGCTATGATGGGCGATGTTTTGCGCGTGGCCCCGGACGATCACATCTCGTTTCGCTGCCGGGTGCGGGGCGGGTGTGGCTGCTCGGAAAAGGGCGGGGCTTTGCGCATTGTACATCAAGGCGGTGAAGCGCAGCGCGTGCCGGTGCAGGGCGACGATTTTGTGTATTGCTGGGACGTTGTGGCGCAAAGCGATGACTATGTGCGTATCGAAGTGATCGAGCCGACCAATGTGCCGCTGGACAAGGATCCAATTGCCTTGTGGGCGTTTGCGTTGAGCAACCCCATCTATGTGCGGGTTGGTGAATAGTTGTTGAACTGGGGATAAATCTGTGGAAAACCTGCGGATATTGTGGATAAACAGGTAGACAAGGTGTGGAGAAAGAAGGATAAGCGATGGATAACCGGTGCAAAATAGAACAATATCTGGACGATTTGAATGGTTTGCTGCCTTTTTTTCGCATGTCCACTGGCGTGGATGCCGAAGAGGGTATCCGCCATTTGATTGCCATCGAAGTGGCCCGAGGCACACGCTATGACGTGGCCATACGAGATGATCGGATTGTGGGCTTTATCGGGACATGGTTTGATCCGACCGGGTTGATCAATGATCTCGAGCCGCCGCAGATCATTGACATTGCCGTGCTGCCCGAATATCGCCGTCAGGGTGTGGCACGTGCTTTGATGGATCAGGCCATACACCTGGTGCAATCGGCCGGTTATGAGCGTCTGTGGCTGTATACCGATGGCGACGATGCAGCCTTGCTCACTTTTTATCGGCGGTTGGGGTTCAGGCTGGTGTCGGTGGTGCCAGGCTGGTTTGCCAATGAGGGGGCCAAAGCCATTTTACGTCGCGATATTCCAGGTCGAGCAGATTAGCTTGCGGTTCACTCATTTTTTCCAGGGTTCTTGAAATTGCCCGATCATATTTGACCATAGCTTTTATGCCAACATACCTTTTTATGTCAAGGGGCCAGCCCCTTGACAAACCCCGTCGGGGGTGCTTTGCCCCCCGAAAACCGGGGTGTTTTCTGTCGTCGCAGACCAGGCAAGGGCCATAGCCAGACATAAGAACGACTTGGGCCTGGTTTTCAGTCCCTGCCGACAGAATATGGGCGGCTTTTGGGGGGGCTGGGTGGGCGAGGTTGCCCTCTACAGTGAAATGGGCATCAGTCCTTTTTTAGATGGTAGTTCATAAAACATCGTTTTTAATCTAAAGGTTCTTATATGTCCATCAAAAATGAACGAACCAAAAGTAAGAAGGATCAAGATCGTTGCATTTGAGGCCAAGACCTGGCCAGGCAAACAAGCCCTGTTCAGTTCCGATTTTTTCAGGATAGGCTGGCAGCGAATCGGGCCAATACAGTGTATTGGCCCGATTCCGACATGGCGTGAAACACCAGGATATTTTGAGTTCAAGAGCCGCCGGCTCTAGTGACGATGGATGCCTCACCCCGAAGGGGCGCATTGGTGTGAACTGCCGGCCGATGAGGATGCGGTGGCCGTGCCGCCGACTCGCCCAAACACCGAGATGGCTTTTTCCACCTGTTCGCTGCCGCAGCGCGGGCAGCGGATGGGGGCTGTCTGCGCCGACCCGCGCACCAGCTTTTCAAAGCGAGCCCCACATTCCCCACATACATATTCAAAGATTGGCATTATGCGCTCCTTTCTGGTTCTGGCCGATCCTCTGTTTGCTCCTGCAAGGTATCGTTCAAGATGGACATCAGGCTATAGGCGTCAATGTGACCGGCCATTGCCGGTTGGTCGTTGACCAATACCAGAGGAAAAGGCCAGCCATTCGTCTGTGCCTGCGCCAACACGCCGGCAAATTGCGAACTGACCGGCGGATGGGCAGCGTCATGATAATCTATGCTGACCTGACCGTGATAGGTGTTTTGTAAAAAGGCTGCGACTCGCCGCGTGGTCTCCTCCGAAGACCGGCGCGGGCCTCAGCCACGAGTGCACATTTCGTTTTGACTGTGTCCCAAAACCACGACGTGAACCTGTTTGTCTGTCATACATTCTCCTGATGTGAAAAATTGCTGTTTTTGTACAATAGAGTAACGGTAGAGGCAGGGCCTGCCCCTGCCCATACGTACAACCGCAAAGGGGCAACCGCAAAGGTTGCCCCTACCTGTATTCATTTGAACCATTCATTGATTTGCTGGCGGTCCGGCAGACCTTCATACATCTGGCGTATGTGGCCCTGCTCATCCAGGATCAATAAGGTGGGCAGCACACGCACCTGGTATCTTGAGGCGATGCGCTGTCCAACGTTTTTGGTTACATCCAGCCGAATCATCGTGGCGCGCCCGGCCAGGTCTTTTTCGATCCCATCCACGATGGGTTTGGCCACCAGGCAGGCGCTTCAAGTGTTGCTGTAAAATTCTACCAGCACAGGCTGCCCGGTTTGCAGCAGGCTGTCAAATGCTTCGGTGGAGGCCAGGCCGCTGTCTCGTGTGCGCAGCAGCAAAAAGGCCGCCACCAGGGCCACGATGAGGGCCAGAAACAGGCCATTTTCGCGCAGAAATTGCCGTATCCAACTCATGCTGTGGCCTGGTCAATAAATTTTTTCAACACTTCTTTGGGCTTGACGCCCACGCTGCGGTCCAGCAGTTTGCCGTTTTTGAACAGCAACAGTGTGGGGATGCTCATGATGTTGAACTGATTGGGCACGGCCGGGTTTTCGTCGGTGTTCATCTTGAAAAAGGTCACCTTGCCGGCATAGCTCTTGGACAGCTCATCCAGAAGCGGCGAGAGCATGCGGCATGGGCCGCACCAGGGCGCCCACATGTCCACCAGCACCGGCAATTTGGAATTTAGCACCAATGTTTGAAACTCGGCATCACTGATTGCTTTGACTGCATCACTCATGTTGTTCTCCTTTTTTTATCGTTCATTCAAAAATCGTACCGCTTCGATGGCTGCCGCCGAACCGGTGCCGGCGGCGGTGATCACCTGGCGGAAAATGGCATCCTGGACATCGCCGGCGGCAAACACACCCGGCACACTGGTGCGCTGCAACCGGTCGGTGATGATATAGCCGGCCTCATCCATCTCGACCTGCCCGCGAAACAGATGGGTGTTGGGGGTGTGACCGATATAGATAAACACCCCGTCGGTGGGCAGAATGGTGGTTTCGCCGCTGTGAACCTGACGCATACGCACGGCGTTGACCTCGCGGTCGCCCAAAATCTCGTCTACCACGCTGTTCCAAACAAACTGGAATTTGGGGTTGGACAGGGCGCGTTGTTGTAAAACGGGGTCGGCGCGCAACTGATCGCGGCGGTGGACCAAGGTAATCTGGTTGACCAGGCGGGCCAGAAACAGGCTTTCGTCAACTGCACTGTTGCCCCCGCCCACCACCACCACATTTCGATCTTTGTAAAAATAACCGTCGCAAGAGGCACAATACGATACACCGTGTCCCACAAAGCGATCCTCGCCCGGCACACCCAGCTTGCGCGGCGATGAGCCGGTAGAAATGATCACGGCGCGGGCGGTGTAGGCCTGGCTGCGGGTTTGCACCCAAAAGGGGTATTGGTGGAAATTGACGCCTGTCACCATGTCGAACAACACCTGGGCGCCAAACCGTTCGGCCTGCGCCTGCATTTGCTGAGCCAGGGCCGCCCCGCCGATGCCGTCGGCAAAGCCAGGATAGTTTTCGATCTGGTGGGTGGTGGCGGCCTGACCGCCCAACGCTTCGCCGATGATCAACAAGGGGCGGGTAGCGGCGCGTGCCGCGTACAGAGCCGCCGTCAGCCCGGCCGGCCCGCCGCCGATGATGATGATGTCTTGATCGGATGGAGCCTGCGAATTCAGGTTCAGGCTCAGGGTGGGAGAGAAAAACAATTCGCTCATACCAAACCTTTCTTGCATTTGACAACCTGCCCGGTGATGAGTATAATGCAATATACCCATAGGGGGTATAGGTATCGAAAAAGAGTATACCACATCTGAATCAGATTGTCAAGACCAATTGCGGAGGTGCAACATTCAAGAGCCAACGCTCGAAAATCATCATGATATTTTGGTTCGTTTGAGACGGATTGAGGGACAGGTGCGCGGCTTGCAGCGCATGATCGAAGAGCAGCGCGACTGCTCGGATGTGATCGTGCAGGTCTTGTCCATTCGCGCTGCTTTGGATCAGGTGGGCGTGCAATTGCTGGATCATCAACTAGGCCGCTGTTTGGGCGGCGATGGTGTGGATGTCGAGTCGCTCAAAAAGTCGTTGCGGCTGTGGCTCAAGCTGGGGGGCGGTGGATAGGCAGTTGGCATATCAGCGCGCAGTCGGTGGCCGAGTCTATTCTGGCCTGGAGGGTGCCGCCGTGCATGCCGATGCGCTTTTGACTGACCAGCAGTTTGAGGCTGAGGGCGTCCACGCGATGATCCAAAGAGGCCCCGGCCGATTCAAAGGCCTGGATGATCGGCTGTGTGTCGGGCGATAGGGTGTCTTGGGCATGTCCTTGTACGCGGATGATCATGTGCTGCTCCTGGCGACCGGCGTGCAGGGTCAGCGTGCCAGCCTCTATCCAGTGCGCCATCACGGCAATCAGGTCAACCAACGCCTGTTTCAATTGGGTTTCGTCGCCCTGTACCGATAGGAGCAGGTCTTCCAGTTCTGGTTTAAGCTGGATGTCTCGGTTTTGGAGAAAGGCCTGCGCCTGCGAGACGGCCTTTTCGGTCAGCGGATCCAGGTAAACGACCTCGTCATCTGCGGTCAGCGTGCCGGTTTCGATTTTGGCCAGGTCAATGATGTGGTTGACCATGTCCAACATCTGCTTGCCATTGTCGTACACAGCCTGCAAGTCGGTCATTTGAATGTCAGAAAGGGGGCCGTCCAGGCCGTTGATCATAATTTTGGAAAAGCCGATCACGGCATTGAGCGGACTGCGCAGGTCGTGCGCAATACTGGACAGAACATAATGCGCGATAGGCGAACCTGTTTCCATTTAGACCTCCTTTTGATCACATCTATTTGGTTTCTTTATACTCTTTTTTATCAAAATTGCAAATCTCTGCCTTGCTTTTTGCCCTGGCTTTTGCTATACTGTTCTCCTCGCTCCACCGGCACGAAAGAGTTCACTGAGAAAAAAAGTGCTTTATCACCGAGGGAATTCTAGATTTTGGGTTTCGGTGATTTTCCAAGTTTTATTTTCAGTGCCTCAGTGGTGGATTTATCTCCCTTGTTTCCGGGTCTACTCTTATGCTTACTGTAAACGACATTCATAAAACATTTGGTGACAACATTGTTTTGCAAGGCGCATCGCTAATCGTGAACAAAGGCGACCGATTGGGGTTGGTGGGGCCGAACGGCTGTGGCAAGACCACTCTGCTGCGCATCATTGCCGGGCGGGATATGCCCGACCGGGGCAGCGTGACAGCGACAACGCCGGGGCTGCGCATCGGCTATCTGGAGCAGGCTTTGACCTGTCCGCCTGACGCGACGGTGGGGCAGGTCATTTTGCACCAAGTCGGCCAGGCCGAGCAAGAGGTTGAGCGGCTGTCGGTGCAGATGGCTCTGGCCTCAGGCTCAGAGCTGGCCCGTCTGATGCAGGCCTGGAGTGTGGCGATGGATCGCCTGGAGGCGGCCGGCGGCTATGCGGCGCAGGCGCAGATGGAGGCTGTGCTGTCGGGCTTGGGGCTGGATCGCCTGGGTGAGCATACGCCGGTGGATATTCTCAGCGGCGGGCAAAAGACGCGCCTGGGGTTGGCCCGTTTGTTGTTGCAACGTCCCCAACTTTTGCTGCTTGACGAGCCGACCAATCACCTGGATATTGAGGCGTTGGAATGGCTGGAGAAATTTCTGACCGCCTATGACGGAGCCGTCTTGATCGTCTCGCACGATCGCACCTTTCTCGACCGCACGGTGACGGCGATTTTGGAGCTGGATGCGGTCACGCATGCCATTCGCGTGTTTGCCGGCAACTATACGCACTATGCGGCACAAAAACAGGCCGAGCGCGAGCGGCATTGGCAGGATTATGTGGATCAACAGGATGAGATTGCCCGGCTGCGTAGCGCGGTCAACCGGCTGCGTGGGCAGACCAAAATGAAGCGCGGCGGCAAAGGCGATTCGGGTGACAAGTTTGCGCGGGGCTTTTTCTCTGATCAAACCTCGCGCACGGCAGCCAAATCCAAAAGCATCGAGCGGCGCATCGAACACCTGCTCACTGATGAACACGTTGACAAGCCGGGCCTGACCTGGCAGATGAAATTTAACCTCGCCGGTGTGCCACCGATCAGCCAGGACGTGTTGATGATCGAACAATTGGCCATGCGTTTTGGTTCATTGACTCTGTTTGAACAGGTCAACCTGACCTTGCGCGCCGGCGAGCGGGTGGTGTTGACCGGGCCGAACGGCAGCGGCAAGACCACGTTGCTGCGCATCATCATGGGGCAGCTTGAGCCGATGGAGGGACAGGTGCGCCTGGGGGCGAGTGTGCGGGTGGGCTATTATTCTCAAGAGCAAGAGGGGTTGGACCCGCAAGCCGATGTGCTGACAGAGATTCGTCGTGTGGCCGCGCTGGGCGATACCGAGGCGCGCTCTTTTTTGCACTATTTTTTGTTCAGCGGCGATGATGTGTTTGTGCCGGTGGGGGCGTTGAGCTTTGGCGAGCGGGCGCGGCTGGCTCTGGCCCGCCTGGTGGCGGCCGGCTGTAATTTTCTCGTCCTCGACGAGCCGATCAATCACCTGGACATTTCTTCGCGCGAACAGTTTGAGCAGGGCTTGAGTCAGTTTAGCGGCGCGGTGCTGGCTGTCGTCCACGACCGTTATTTTATCGAGCGTTTTGCCACTCGACTCTGGGCCGTTCACAATGGAAATATACGCTCTTTTGTAGATTTGCAAGATATGAAAAGGGGAATCTCATGACCAGATTGCTGGATTTGCCCAAGCCTTTGATTATGGCGCATCGCGGTGATGCCGTGCATGCGCCGGAAAATTCGCCGGCAGCGTTTCGCCTGGCTTTGCAGTCGGCAGATCTGATCGAGACGGATCTGTGGTTGACGGCAGACCGTGTGTTGGTGTGCCATCACGACCGCACACTAGAGCGTACGACCGACTGCCGTGGAGCCATTCCCGAATTGATCTTGAGCGAGGTGCGGCAGGCGCGGGTGATGCGCTCCTACTGCGGGCGGTTTGATCCGGCACAGTATCCCGACGAGCGGGTGCCGACGCTGAGTGAACTGCTGGACCTGACGCCGCCCGACAAGGGGTTGGCTTTGGAACTCAAAGACCCGGCTCTGGCGTTGCCGGAGAACGCCGGCTTGCTGATTGACCTGATTCGTCCGCGCATCGAGGCCGGATCGGTGCTGCTGCTGTCGTTTCACCTCGATCTGCTGGCCGCGGCCAGGCGCATCGAGCCGCGCGTGTGGGTCGGCGAGATTGCCGAGTTTAACCCGCAGCCAACCTTTGACGGCAACGGCATCGGCACCTCGCCGCAGGCGATGGCGGCCAACCCGCATTATATGGACATGGCGCGCGAGCGCGGGCTGTGGGTCTGCCCGCTGGACCCCGAGCCGGAGGAGCGGTTGGGCTGGTATCTCCAACTCGGGGTGGATGCGCTGTTGAGCCATCATCCTGCCCAGACACGGCAGGTTTTGGCGCAGTTGAGGCAGAAATAGATTGAGAAAGATAGAGTGAGAAAGTAGAATGGAAATGGCGCAATTTATTCCTGATCTGACCGGCCGGGCGGTGCTGGTCACCGGTGCGGGCATCGGCATTGGGCGGAGCATTGCTCTGGCGGCGCATGCGGCCGGGGCGACGGTAGGCGTCCATTATGCGCATAGCCTCAGCGATGCGCAGGCCGTTGTCGGCGAGATTGCCGGGCAGGGGGGGCAGGCTGTTCTCTTGCAAGGCGATTTGACTCAAAAGGCCGATGCAGAACGGGTGGTGAAGGAATTTTTCGAGCAGACCGGTCGGCTGGATGGCCTGGTGAACAACGCCGGCGGTATGGTGCGCCGCACCATGATCGCTGACCTGAGTATGGATTTGCTCCACCAGGTGATTGCGGTCAATGTGGAGACGGCCATTTTGACCAGCCAGGCCGCGCTGCCCTATTTTCGGCAGCAGGGTGGCGGCAGCATTGTCCACATTACTTCGATTGCCTCATTTCAGCCGGTGCCAAACGGGGCGCATTATGCCGCAGCCAAGGCCATGCTCACCTCATTCACCCGCAGTATGGCCGCCGAGTGGGCCGGCGATCACATTCGGGTCAATGCGGTGGCGCCGGGCGTGATCTTGACTCGTTTTCACGAGGTTCATTCGACGCCGGAACGGCTGGATATGCTGCGGGCGGCTACGCCGATGGGGCGGCATGCCGAGGCCGATGAGGTGGCCGGGGCGGTGATCTATTTGCTCAGCGACGCGGCCAGTTTTGTCACCGGGGCCAATCTGGATGTGAACGGCGGGCGATGGATGCCGTGACGCCGACCTGACGGCCCGGAGCGGAAACCAGGTTGAGGCAGGCGAATCGCCGGCTTGACCTGGTTTTTTATTTGCCGATGCAAAATTGGCTGAAAATGGCCTCCAGCAAACCTTCGCCAGCCGTTTCGCCGGTGATTTCGCCCAGCACATGGATGGCGGCGGTCAGGTCAATGCTCAAACAGTCGGCGGGCAGGCCGGCGCGATGGGCCTGAAGGGCCGCCTGAATGCTGTCGCCGGCGCGGCGCAGCAGGTCGCGGTGGCGGGGATGGCCGACCAGGGCGGTGTGATCGGCCTGCACCTGCCCGCCGATGACGGTTTGCTCGATGGCTTGCTCCAGATCGCTCAGGCCGATGCCGGTGAGCGCCGAGATTTCGATATGAGGGGCGTGGGGCAGCAGGTTGTGCCAATCGGCCAGTGCCGGCAGATCGGTCTTGTTGCCGATCACGATGACCGGTTTGGCGCCGATGAGGGTGGCGATTTCAAGGTCGGCATCGGCGAGCGGTTCAGCAACATCTACCACCAGCAGGGCTAGGTCGGCCTGTCCGAGGGCGGCGTGGCTGCGTTCGATGCCCAGCGATTCGACCGTGTCTTGCACGCCGGAGCGGATGCCGGCGGTGTCTACCAGCACCAGGGGGATGCCGTTCAGGTTGAGGGTTTCTTCCAGGGTGTCGCGGGTGGTGCCGGGGATGGGGGTGACAATGGCCCGCTCGACGCGCAGCAAAGCGTTGAGCAGGCTGCTTTTGCCCACGTTGGGGCGGCCGACAATGGCGGCACGCACGCCTTGCCGGTAGAGGATGCCGCGCTCGGCCCCGGCCAGCAGGTCTTGAAGCAACGCCTGGCCGCGCATGAGGGTTTCTTGAATATCCAGCGGTGGAATTTCGTCTACTTCCAAGTCCAGGCTGGCGTGTAGCCAGGCCAGCACCGACATCAATAGCTGGCACACCTGGCGCACTCGCTCCGATAATTGCCCGCCAAGCTGCGTCATGGCCAGGCGTCGCCCTGCTTCGGTTTGCGCCTCGACCAGATCGGCTACCGCTTCGGCCTGGGCCAGGTCTATGCGTCCGTTGACCCAGGCGCGCAGGGTAAATTCGCCTGGCCCGGCCAGCCGCGCTCCGGCTTGCAGGCACAGTTCGAGGATGCGGCGCAGCGGCGCCGTACCGCCATGCCCGTCAATTTCTACCACATCCTGGCGGGTGTAGGTGTGTGGCCCCGGCATATAGACCACCATCACCTCGTCTATCAGTTCGCCGCTGGCCGGGTCGGCGATATGGCCGTAGGTGAGCCGGCGCGGTGCAAAGGCGCGCCGGGCTGGGCGGTAGAGCCGCTGCAAGATAGAGAGGGCATCGGGGCCGCTGAGCCGCACGATGCCGATGCCGCCGCTGCCGATGGATGTGGCAATGGCGGCAATGGTGTCGGTATAAATGGGTGGGGTCATATTTTTGCCTGCCTGGTGCGAGTTTGGGGGTGATTTTGCCACAAAATCGGGCTGGACGCAAATGGGGGTGTTTTTCTTTTTGCCTGACAAAGAGTATAATCACAGGTAACAGTTTGTTGTTGAACGGGTCTATCTGGCAAAACGGTGTTTGGGAGGCGCAGGTCGGATGGACAGCGCGGTAGATGCTCTGCTGCAATTGATGCAGCCAGAGGTGCGTGACGGTATTTTATACAAGTGTTTTTGCGCCGAGTTTGGCGTGCGCGATCTCTCGACCGACGAATTGTGGGAGATGTTTGATGTGCGCTGGGAGGCCCTGTCGGAGGTGCGGCTGGACAAGGGCATGGAAACGTTCTTGATGCGCGACAGCATTGACAGCGAGCCCAGCACCATCCAACTGGCCGCCCTCGACCCGGCCGGACATTCCATCGGCGGACTGCGCATCCACGTTTCGCCGCTCACCTTGTTGGGTGGGCTGATGGCTGTGCAGATCAGCCGGGTGGGTGTGGCCTGGGTGGCGCGCGGAGCCGGCATCGGGGCCACCCTGGTGCGGAGTGCGTTGCGTATTGCCCGCGCCTTTGGCGAGGTCAAGTCGCTGCCGCTGGTGTTTTTGCACAGCCGCATCCTCGACAGCACCAATCCCAACCGGGTGTTGCGCTTTTATGAGCGCATCGGGTTCCGGCGCACCAACCTTTATACTGTGACCAAAGGTTTGTCGAATTGTTTGATGCTGGCCGGTGTCAAACAATCTTCTTTGCAATACCTGCGCAGCCAGGGTTTTCAGGTGCAAGAGGCGCTGGAGCAGGGGGCCATTTACCCTACACTGATCATTGCCAGCTCGTTGGCGCGGCAAATTCAAACGGCCTGGCGGCTGAACGAGCGCGATCAACCATCTGAAGAAGGGTATGACGCGGCATTGATGCGCGGCCGCCTGGTCGTGATTCGTCCTCTTGCGCAGGCCGACCTGCCGACGCGCCATCATTGGGAACACAGCAGCCTGTCCTCGAAATATGCCACCATGTCGCGCACGCGCACCTCGACCATGTCGGAATTGGAGAATGAATTTGTCCTCGAATCGCGCCGGCCCGAAAAACAGCGATTTGCCATCGAGACCAACACCGGGCGGCTGATTGGCCATTTGAGTTACGACCTGCATCACGAAAATCGCAGCGTGCTGCTGGATATTTTTCTCGGCGAGCCGGATTGTTGGGATGGCGAATGGGGCATCGAATCGCTCAAGCTGCTTTTGGAATATGTGTTCAACGAGTTGGGCATTCATCGCGCCGGCATCACCGTCAGCCGCTTGCAGGAGCGGTTGGTGCAAGACCTGCGGCGGTTGGGGTTTCAAGAAGATGGAGTGCTGCGGCACCATGAATACGTGGATGGCGGCTATGTGGATCACTTTGTGTTTAGCTTGTTAGACGAAGAATATCAAAAAAGTATGGAAATGTAAAGAGACGGAGAGGCGGCGTTTATGCGACTGGCGCGGCGTTTGTGGGAATTGCTGGCTCTTTATCGAAAAGAACTGATCCTGGCGTGCGTGTCTCTGCTGGTGGGGATGGCTCTCAACCTGGCCCTGCCCTGGCTGCTGCGAGAGGTTATTGATGTGGGTGTGACCGGCGAGCGGCCCGGTTTTATGATTCAGGCCGGGCTGATCGTGCTGGGTTTGGGACTGGTCAAGGCTCTGTTTGGGTTTGGGCAGCGGTATTACAGCGAGTGGTTGTCGTGGCGCGTGGTCTATGATCTCAAGAACAGGCTGTATCGGCACATCGAGTCGCTCTCTTTTTCCTTTCACGACCGCGCTCAGACCGGTCAGTTGATGACCCGCTGCACCGGCGATGTTAATGCTGTGCAACGGTTCATTTCGGGCGGGCTGCTCGAAGTGATCAATATGGCTGTGATGATGATCGCCACCATCACCATCTTGCTGTTGCAAAATGTGCGGCTGGCTCTGCTGGCTCTGGCTCCTTTGCCGTTGATCTTTATTCTGGCCATGCGCTTTGGCCGCCTGGCGCGCAATCGGTTTCGCGACATGATGCAAAGCACCGGCAAATTGAACACCATTTTGCAGGAAAACCTGATGGGCATTCAGGTGGTCAAAGGGTTTGCCCGGCAACCTTTCGAGATCGAGCGGTTTGCTCGCCAGAACCAGGATGTGTTTGACAAGCGCATCCAGATCACCCGCTATTTCTCGACCAACTTTCCGGCCATGTCGGTGATTGTCTTTTTCAGCACCGTACTGATCTTGTGGTTTGGCGGGCAAGAGGTGCTGGCCGGGCGGATGACCATCGGCACTCTGGTGGCTTTTAACAGCTATGTGGCGATGTTGGGCATGCCGGCGCGCCAGTTTGGCTTTTTTGTCAACATGCTCTCCGAGGCGATGGCGTCGGCAGAGCGCATTTTTGAACTACTGGACGAGCCGGTCCTGATTCGCTCGCCAGAGCAGGCTGTCAAACCAGAGCGGCTGACCGGCCACGTTCAGTTTGAGCATGTATCGTTCCGCTACCCCAACAGCGACCAATATGTTCTAAAAGATATTCACATCAATGCCCGGCCCGGTCAGGTGGTGGCCCTGTTGGGCAAGACCGGTTCGGGCAAGACCACGCTGGTCAACCTGATTCCGCGCTTTTACGATGTGGCGCAGGGGCGGGTGTTGGTGGACGGCATAGATGTGCGCGAGATGGATTTGAACAGCCTGCGTCTGCAGATCGGCATTGTGCTGCAAGAGAGCCTGCTGTTCTCGGCTACCATCCGCGAGAATATCGCCTATGGTCGGCAGGATGCCACAGAGAAAGAGGTGATCGCTGCGGCGCAGGCGGCGCATGCGCACCGTTTCATTATGGAATTTCCCGATGGCTATGAGACGATGGTGGGCGAGCGCGGCGTGACCGTTTCGGGTGGGCAGCGACAGCGCATTGCCATTGCCCGCGCCCTGCTGATGGACCCGCGCATTTTGATTTTGGACGATTCGACCTCTAGCGTGGACACCGAGACCGAGTACCAAATTCAGCAAGCTTTGCGCACCTTGATGCAGGGGCGCACCACCTTTGTCATTGCCCAGCGATTGCAGACGGTGATCAATGCCGATCAGATTGTGGTGCTGGATGGCGGGCGGATTGTCCAGCATGGGCGGCACGAGGAATTGCTGGCGCAGGGCGGGCTGTACAAAGAGATCTATGATCTGCAACTGCGCGACCAGGAGCGACTGCGCCGCGAGTTGCTGGCGATGGGCGGTTTGGTAGAGGCGCAGGCGCGGCGACGGGTTTCGGTGGGTGGCGGCGGCGGCGTGTTTGAAGGCGCAGCAGGTTGATTGGGGGCAGCATGTCGGTAGAGACCACAACCAAGAAAAAGACGGAACAACTCGAAGAAGATTATCAATATAAAGAATATGATGCCCGGATTGCTGGACGACTGCTGTCGTACCTGTCGCGGTATGCCGGGCACGTCGTGGCCGCAGCCCTGATCATGGTCAGCATTGCCTTGATCGAACTGTCGCGCCCGTGGATTTTGTCGCAGATCATAGATGTAGGGATCGGTCAGCGGCAGCCCGATTACCTGTTCAACATGGTGTTTGTGTATCTGGGGCTGAGCGCGTTTGGGGCGCTGTCTACCACCCTGCGCATCAACATTATGGCCTGGGCCGGCACGCGCATCATTCAAAAAATGCGCGATCAGATGTTTGCCAAATTTCAAGAGCTTTCGATGGACTTTTACAGCGAACACGAGATCGGTCGGCTGATGTCGCGCATGACTACCGATATTGACCGGGTGCAGGACCTGATGACCTGGTCGGTGATCTTTGTGATCAATGACCTGATCAACCTGATCGGCACCATTGTGATCATGTTTTCGATGAACGCCCGCCTGTCTCTGATTGCCTTTGCCGTCTTGCCGATTATGGGCGTCGGCACTGAAATATGGCGGCGCAAGGCGCGGGATGCGTATCGGTGGGGGCGCAAAGCCAATGCCCTGGTCAGCGCGGATTTGCAAGAGAATATCAGCGGTGTGCGGGTGGTGCAATCTTTTACCCGCGAGGATTACAACTATGGCCGTTTTGCCAACCGCCTGAACCAGGATTTTTTCAACGCCAATGTCCAGTCTACGCGGCTGTCGTCCATCTTTTTCCCGGCGGTAGACCTGCTGAGCATGATTGCCATCGGCCTGGTGATCTGGTATGGCGGTACGCTGGTGCTGCATCAACAGTTGAGCGCAGGCACGTTGATTGCCTTTACCATGTACATTGGCAACTTTTTTGGACCCATCCGCGACCTGGCCATGCGTTACAACAGCCTTCAGGCGGCGATGGCGTCGGGCGAGCGCATCTTTGACCTGCTGGACACGCAGCCGTCCATCACTGATGCGCCGGACGCGCTGGAACTGCCTTTGGTTCAGGGGCGGGTGCAGTTTGATCATGTGTTTTTCGGCTATGATGCCGATACGATGGTGCTGCAAGACATTGATTTTCAGGTCGAGCCGGGGCAGATGGTGGCTTTTGTGGGCGAGACCGGCGCCGGCAAAAGCTCGATGATCAAGGTATTGAGCCGCCTGTATGATGTGGATCGGGGGGCGATTCGCATGGATGGCTATGACCTGCGTCAGGTGACGCAGGCCAGCCTGCACCGACAGATCGGCACGGTGTTTCAAGACCCCTTTTTGTTCAACGGTACGGTTCGAGAGAACATTCGCTACGGTCGCCTGGATGCAACCGCTGCCGAGATCGAGGCGGCGGCGCGGGCGGTGGGCGCGCACGATTTTATAGAGAAATTGAGCGATGGTTACGATACAGAAGTCCAGGAAGGTGGCATGCTCTTGTCGGTGGGGCAGCGGCAGCTCATCTCGTTTGCCCGTGCCCTGCTGGCCGACCCGCGTATCTTGATCCTGGACGAGGCCACTTCAAGCGTGGATACGCAGACTGAGCGGATCATCCAGGAGGCTATGAGCCGGCTGTTGGAGGGGCGCACGTCGTTTGTGATCGCTCATCGCCTCTCGACCATCACCCGCGCCGACCAGATTTTGGTGATGGATCACGGGCAGATTGTCGAGCGCGGCACGCATGAGGAGCTGCTGGCGCGGCAGGGTGTCTATTATCGGCTGTATTCGCTCAGTTACCAGGCTGTACAAGAGGCCTGATCGGGGGGCGGGGTGCGTCTGTTTGTCAAGCTGGCCGCTTTGGCCTTTCAACGACAACTGGCTTATCGAGCGGCCAACCTGGCCGGGCTGGCCACCAATTTCTTTTTCGGCCTGCTGCGCGCCTATGTGATGGTGGCCCTTTTTCAATCTCGCAGCGAGGTGGGCGGCATTGACCTGCGTGCCGCCGTTACCTATACCGGCCTGACCCAGGCGGTGATCGCTTATTTGAACATTTTTGGTTGGTGGGAGGTGATGCGGGCCGTCTATAGCGGCGACATTGCCTCGGATCTGCTCAAGCCGCTGGATTATTTTATGTTTTGGCTGGCCCAAGATGTGGGGCGGGCGGTGGTGCATTTTCTGGCGCGTGGCGTGACCATCTTGATTGCTTATGCCTTTTTTTTCCCATTGACGTGGCCGACTTTGCCGGGGCAGTGGGTGGCTCTGGCGGTTTCGCTGGTTTTGAGCCTGCTGGTGGGCTTTTGCTGGCGGTTTCTGGTCAACCTGGCTGCGTTTTGGACGCCCGATGCGCGGGGGATCGGGCGGGTGGCTTTTAGTATCTCGTGGTTCCTCTCTGGCTTTATGATGCCTTTGCGCTTTTTCCCCGATTGGTTTGTGCGGCTGTGTCGCTGGACGCCTTTTCCTTCGATGGTCAACACCGTGATCGAGGTGTATCTGGGGGTGCTGCGCGGCCGCGAACTGTGGCTGGCTCTGGGGCAGCAGGTGTTGTGGGTGGTGCTGCTGTTTGTGGTGATTCAATTCACCTTGCGCGCCGGTGTGCGCAAACTGGTCATTCAGGGGGGATAGCCGGGCGTGTTCAGGCTCTATTTGCGTCTCATCGGCGTCAGCATCCGCTCGCAGCTTGAATATCGCATCTCGTTTCTGTTCGATCTGCTCAGCGTCACCATCGGTACGTTCGCTGCATTTGGCTCGCTGGCCATGATCTTGCAGCGGTTTGAACACATTGCCGGGTGGACGTTGTGGGAGATTGCTTTTTTGTACGGCACCGCCGAGACCTCGTTTGGGATCATGGATATGGTATTTGGCGGTTTTGATCCCGGCAATTTTGGGCAGCAGGTGCGGCGCGGTTTGTTGGATCAACTCTTGCTGCGCCCGATGAGCATCACCTGGCAGGTGCTTGGCTCGGAATTTACGCTGCGTCGTCTGGCACGCATTACACAGGGCGGGGCGGTGCTGGCTATGTCGCTGCTGTGGGCCGGCGTGCGCTGGACGTTGCTCAAAGCCATTTTTCTGCCGGTTATTTTGATCGGGCTGATCTGCTTTTTCGCCGGGCTGTTTATCATCGGCTCAACCACCACATTTTGGACGGTCGAGTCGGTCGAGGCGGTCAACATTTTCACCTATGGCGGCGTCGAGCTCATGTCGTATCCTATGAGCATCTATCACCGCTGGATCCGCCGCTTTTTTACCTATATCATCCCTTCGATTTTCTTGAATTATTATCCTGCATTGTACATATTGGACAAGCCCGATCCGCTAGGGATGCCATCATGGTCGCCGCTGTTGGCGCCGCTGGTGGGCGTGGGCATGCTGGCGGTGGCGCTTCGGTTCTGGCAGTTTGGCATTCGTCATTACACCAGCACGGGGACATGATGGCCGATTCGATCATTCGTGTTCAAGGTTTGTGTAAACATTTCAAGATATACCGCCATCATCGCGGGGTCTGGGGCGCGCTGCGCAATCTGTTGACCCATCAATACACCCTGGTGCGGGCGGTGGATGGGATCAGCTTTGAGGTGCGGCCGGGTGAGTTGGTGGGCTATATCGGGCCGAACGGGGCGGGCAAGTCTACCACGATCAAGATGCTCACCGGCCTGCTGGTGCCGTCGGGTGGCGAGATGAGCGTGCAGGGGCGGGTGCCGTGGCGAGAGCGGCAGGCGCATGTGGCGCACATCGGGGCGGTGTTTGGACAGCGCACCACGCTGTGGTGGGACCTGCCGGTGATCGAATCGTTTGATCTGCTGCAATACATTTACAAAATTCCGCCGGCGCGGTTTCAGCACAACCTGGCCGAGTTTCGCCGGCTGCTCGACCTGGATGCATTTTTGAATACGCCGGTGCGCGCCCTGTCGTTGGGGCAGCGCATGCGCGCCGATATTTGTGCTGCCTTGATGCACGATCCGCCGCTGCTCTTTCTCGACGAGCCGACTATCGGTTTGGATGTGGTGGCCAAGGAGCGCATCCGCCAGTTTATTTTGCACATCAACCGGCAGCGCGGCGTCACCGTCATTCTGACCACGCACGATCTCTCGGATGTGGAAAAATTGTGCGACCGGGTGATGATCATTGATCAGGGGCGGCTGCTGTTTGATGGGCAGTTGGACGCGCTGCGAGATCGTTTTGGCGGCAAGCGAGAGTTGGTGGTGGATTTTGCCGAGCTTTACGAGCAGGTAGACGTGGCCGACGCCGAGGTAGTCGGGCGGGAAGGTCGGCGGGTGACGTATCGCTTTGAGCGAGGGGCGATCACAGCGTCGGCCTTGATCGGGCGATTGTCGGCACAGTACCGCATTCAAGATTTGCAGGTGCGCGAGCCAGACATTGAGGATACGGTGCGGCGGATTTACGAGGGACGGTTGTTGTCGCCTGTCGCCGATGCCGATTGAGCCTGTCGAAATCGGCGTTGGTTTCGATGGCGTTCTACCGAACGCACTCAACCAACGCGCCCGATGGTGGTTGCATCGAGGGTTGGTTTTGAGTACAATTTCAGCAAAAAGAGTGTGATTATAGCGGCAATGAGCCAGGGCGATGCAATACGGTTGTCGTGTCAGAGGAGTGATTATGGCAAACGAAAAGAGATGGACCCGGCGATTGGGTGAACTGGGCGTATCCTGGTGGTGCGGCAGCCTGATCGTGGCCCGCAAGCAGCCCTGGCAATGGGATTGGATCTCGGCGGCGGTGGGTTTTGTGGTCGCCGCGCTGCTGGCGTTGATCCTCTATTTGCTGCGCGACCGCATTGTCCGCCTGCGCGATGCGGTGGTTTCGCGTTTCTCTTTTGTGCGCGACCGCTTGTCTACCGGCGTCCAGGATCGCTACCGCGAGTACCTCGATCACCTGTCTGAACACGCGCATCTGCTCAAACACCATGTGCCTTTGAGCCGGGTCTATGTCGAGCCACGTCTGATCGTACCGCCTGTTGCCAGCGAAGGGGTTTTGTCTGAAGAGGGACACGATGCGGCGTGGCGCAGTTTGCGCATGTACGAGTTGCTGCACCCGCAGCAGACCACCATCCGCATCGGTGACGCGCTCAAGCAGTCGCGCCGTTTGGCCGTTTTGGGGCCGGTCGGCAGCGGGCGGACGACGGCTTTGTTGCACCTGGCCGGGCAGTTTGCCCGCCGCGAGGGGTGGCGGTTGGGGTTTGCCCCGCCTCAAGAGACCGATGCGCCCGATCTGGCGGCGGCCCGCCGGGTAGAGCAGGAACGGCTGCCGGTGTGGGTGCCGCTGGAATCGCTCAACCTGGCGCCGGCGCGCGAGCCGGGTCGGCATGCTCTGCTGCGGCCGATCACCGATTATCTGTCCACTTCGCTGCCGGTTCTCATTGCTGCGGCGGCTACGGCCTCGGTTCGGGCGCGGCTGATTTCGGGACCCTGCTTGCTGGTCTGCGACAATCTGGATATGCTGGATGAAGAGGCGGCGGCTCAAGCTCTGACCTGGCTGCAAGACCTGTCTCAGGCTTATCCCGATCATATTCTCATCGTCGGCGGGACGGCAGAGGGGTATGGTCGCCTGATCGAGCGAGGTTTTGCTCCGCTGCTGCTGGAGGGGTTGAATCAACAGCAGGTGGCTCAATTTATCGAGCAGTGGCGTTCCTGGCACGAGGCCAATATGCTCTCGGTTTGGGAGACTGAGCGGGCGGCGGCGCAGGCGGCTTTTGAGGCCGAGAAAAAGCGCGCGCAACGCGAGGGGCGTCCGCTGCCTGCCGAGGCCGATTGGCCGATGCCGGAAATGCCGGCTCCACCGCCCAATCTGCTGCAATTCTGGCCGGCCGGTCGGCGCGACCGGGTGTTGCCTCTCGATCTGGCCCTGGTGTCGCTGGTCTGGCACGAGCAGTCCGAGGTGCCGCCCACCCGTCTGATGTATTTTGCGCAGACGGTCATGTCTATGCTCAACCGCATAGAGACTGATCTGCTGGCGCTGCCTCACTGGGGGCGGGTGCTGGCGCCGCTGGCCTGGCAGATGCATCAGGAGAACCGCTACGAGGCTCGCCGCGACGAACTGGAAAAGCCGATCATTGATTTGCTGCTCCAGATTCGCCCCGAATTGCGGGCGCAGGTGGTCGCAGCAGGGGGAGGCGCGTCGCCACAAGCCGCGGCCGCTCCCACCGATAGCAAATCTGGCACGGCGGCCCGCCAGGATGAGCAACCCAATGTCAACCGCCTGGCCCGCGCCGCCTTGAACGCGTTGCTCAAAAACAGCGAGTTGCTGATAGATGTCGGACGCGGCCGGGTGGCCTTTGTACATCCTACCCTGCGGGCGTATTTTGCTGCCCAACACGCGGCCCGCAGCAGCCTGGATGAGGAAATGATCGCCCACGTGCATGACCCGCGCTGGCAGGATACGGTGGGCTTTTACGCCACCCTGACGACGGCTACGCCGCTGGTGCTGGAGCGCATCAAAGGAGCGGATGATGCGTTTCACAGCAATTTTATGGCGGCGGCGCAATACCTGGTGCTGTCGTCCGAGCCGGACAAAAAGTTGATGGGGCGGGTGTTGGGGCAGTTGTCGCAGGTATTGCTGGATCCGCAACAGCCCGCTCCACTGCGTCAGCAGGCCGCTACCACCATCGCCTATACCGAGGCCAAAGGCGCGCTGTATTTGTTCGGCCAGGCCATCAAGCACGCCAACCCGATGGTGCGGCGTATGGGTGTGTTCGGGGCCGGTCAGGTAGAAGATGAGCGGGTCATTGCCGGTCTGCTGCAAGCGTTGAACGATGCCGACTGTCTGGTGCGCGCCGAGGCGGTACATGCGCTGGGGCAATGGGGCGGTGAGCAGGTCCTCGACGGGCTGGTGCAGGGCTTGCAAGACGCCGAAGAACTGCCTCGCCGCGTGGCCGCCGAATCGCTGGCCCTGTTGGGCAACGAGGGCGTGGCTTTGCTGCAAGAGGCCGTGCAGAATGACGATATTTACATTCGTCGTGCCGCCATCTATGGGCTGGGGCAGGTGAACGAGCCCTGGGCGATGGAGCGTATCATCCAGGTGTTTCGGCAAGACGGCGAATGGTTTGTGCGTTCGGCGGCTTCAGAGGTGATGGAAAAAGCGCAGGCCGCCGCGCCGTCTATTCTGCCCAAGCACGACCTGCTGCACGAGCCGTGGCTGGCGGCCTGGGCGGCGCAGGAGGGGCTGCCGATGGAGACGCCGGAAACGGCCTGGCGCATCTTGTTGCAGGCTTTGCAGTCGAAAAACAGCGCGACGCAACTGGCTGCTGTGGATCTGCTGCGCGTTTATGGCGATGAGCGGGCCATTGCTCCGCTCCAGGCCGCGCTGTCGGCCTCTGATGCGCTGGTGCGCGATGCGGCCTATGTGGCTCTGCGTGATGTGGTCTGTCGCATCGGCTCGTTGAGTGAGCAAACAAACCCTGTTCCATCAGATACAGCTTTGTCATAATAATGGACTATTTTACATAGAAAGGGAGACCAGGATGAGCACTTTGACTGTCAACATTGATACGCTAATCCATCAAAAAGCTCAAGAGCGAGCCATCACCGAGGGCAAATTGCTCGATCAGGTGGTTGAGCAATTGTTGGGCGACTGGACCAAAGGCTGGGTGAGCAAGGCGCCGGCGGCTACCCCATACACAGTCAAGCCAGGCGATACGCTGGCGCAGATTGCCCTGAAAATGTATGGCGATGCCAAACGATACATTGACATTGCCCGCGTCAACAATATCACCAACCCTTCGATGATTCGGGTGGGCCATGTGCTGCTGATCCCGCCGCTGAGCGCGCTGTCGGGTCAGGCCGCTGTCCAGCCGGTGGCGCCAGCCCCGCAGCCGGTCGCCCCAACTCCACAACCGGTGGCGCCGAAGCCCGCTCCTGCGCCGGTTGGCAATTTGCAAATTGAGTACATCCAGTCGCCGCATTACAACTCTCGCCCGGCCAACTGGCGCATCTGGTGCATCGTCGTTCACTCGACGGCCAACAGCACGTTGGAAGGTGTGATTCGCTGGTTTACCGATCCGCAGTCGTTTGTCAGCGCCCATTACAACATTGGCAAAGATGGCCGCATTGTGCAGATGGTGCAGGATGAGCTGCGCGCCTGGCATGCCGGTAAGAGCGAGTGGAAGGGCGTCCACAATGTCAATGACTATTCCATCGGCATCGAGTTGGTCAACAAGAACGATGGGGTGGACCCTTATCCCGAAGCGCAATACAAGGCTTTGGTGTTGCTGTGCAAAAAGTTGATGGCGCAGTACGGCGTTCAGCCCCAAGATGTGGTGGGTCACAAGGAAATCTCGTTGAGCGGTAAGAGCGATCCGGCCGGTTTTGACCTGAATCAATTCCGCAGGGATTTGGGGGCATGATTCATACCGAAGGACTGACCAAGCGATTTCCCCTTGCCGGCAAAAAACAGGGCGAAACCCTGGCAGTAGATGATCTGACGCTCGACGTGCATCAAGGCGAGGTATTGGGCTTTTTGGGGCCGAACGGGGCCGGCAAAACCACGACGGTGCGTATGTTGTGCGCGTTGGTGTCGCCCAGCGGCGGACGGGCCTGGGTGGCCGGTCGCCAGGTGGGCTGCGATGATGAGGCCATCCGCGCCAGTGTGGGCATCCTCACCGAAACGCCGGGCCTGTATGTGCGCCTGGACGCCTGGACCAACCTGGCTTTTTTCGCCCGCATGTATGGCGTGGCCGATGTGGATGGGCAGGTGTCCAGATACCTGAAAATGTTGGGGCTGTGGGAGCGGCGGAATGAAGCGGTGGGCAGCTTTTCCAAAGGGATGCGCCAAAAGCTGGCGATTGCCCGCGCTTTGCTGCACGAGCCGCCGCTGCTGTTCCTTGATGAGCCGACCAGCGGTCTGGACCCGGAGGCGGCGCGCACGGTGCGCGATTTTATTGCTGAACTGCGCAGTCAGGGGCGTACCATCTGGCTTTGCACGCACAATCTCGATGAGGCTGACCGGCTGTGTGACCGCATTGCCATCATCAAGCAGCGGTTGATCTGCGTGGATACGCCGGCCAACCTGAGGCAAAGTTTGTATGGCAGTCAGGTGTCGGTGCGTTTGGCTGTCCTCGCCCCCAACCTGGCGCACCTGGCCCAATCGCTGCCGTTTGTCCACCAGGCTCAGGCGACTGCAGATGGTCTGTTGATTGCGTTGGACGATCCAGAGCGCAATAACCCGCGCCTGATCCAGACTTTGGTCGAGGCAGGCGGGCAGGTGCAGTTTGTCGAGCCGGTGAGGCGCACGCTGGAAACGATCTATTTTGATTTGATGGCGCAAACGGACGAGGGCGTATGAAGATCAACTGGAAGCGGGTGGGCATTTTGGCCGGCAAAGAGTGGGCTGAGATGTCTCGAAACAAGAACATTGTGTGGATGATGGCCCTCTTGCCGATCATTTTGGTGCTGCTGGTGTGGGGCACCGATTTTGCGATCTGGTGGGCCGATGCGCACGATAAGGACACCGACGCGGACGAAATGCCGATTCCGCTGGAATTGCAGCATTTGCCGCCCATCGAGGCGTTTATCATCCAGATGAACGAGCAGTACATGTTTTATCTTTTTATGATGCCAATGACTTTGCCCATTTACATCGCTGCGTATGGCATCATTGGCGAAAAAGAGAGCCGCACGCTCGAACCGCTGCTGGCTACGCCTATTTCCACATGGGAATTGCTGATCGGCAAGAGTATCATGGCCTTGGCCCCGTCTGTGCTGGTTACCTGGCTCAGCTATGCGGTGCTGCTGCTGGGGCTGATTTTTTTGCCCTTGCCGTCCATTCTCGCCTACCTGGCCCGCCCGGTATGGATCGTGGCGATGCTGTTGTGGAGTCCGCTGCTGGCGCTGCTGTCGGTGCTGTGCGGCCTGGTGGCCTCGTCGCGGTTTAACGACCCGCGCACGGCGCAGCAGGTTTCGGCGGTGTTTATCGTGCCGGTCATCGGTCTGAGCATGGCGGTGCTGTTTGGCAAGGTGTTTATCAGCGTGCCGATGGTGTTGCTGGCTGCGCTGGTCACGCTGCTGATTGACCTGGCCGTTCTGTATGTGGCCGTACGTCTCTTTCAGCGAGAGACGATTCTCACGCGGTGGAAATAGAGATGGGCGAGGTCATACGGGTCGAGATGGCAAGATGTCTGCCTGATGACATATTGGATCGATTGGATTATGTTGAGGAAAGGAAGATATGTCCAAGATATTCTCACTCAAGATCGGATGGGCACTGTTGATCTTTGTTTTTCTCGACCTTGTGTGTGCGGGACTCGGTATGGGTGTTCCAATCTTTTGTATCCTGCTCGGTCTCCCGGTTGGCTGGTACATTGCCCAAAGAATCGCCACCCAACCCTTTGGCATCAAAGCCATGTTGGGCAGAACGCTCACGGGAGCGGCTCTGACCTCTGGTTTTACTTTTGTTGGCATGATGCTGCTGTGGGCACCCTGGAGCGCAATTTTGTTCGATCCTGCTGCGAACCTGGAGAGTTTGGGCGCTCCATTGATCTTGTACGAGCCGCTGGCGAGTTTTATCGGCTGGCTGGTTTTGATGATAGTCATCTCGCCTTTTTTGCAGTTGCTTTTGACATTGTTCGGGTCGCATCTGACGTTGCTGTGGTGGATGTCGAGGGCGAAGGGGACCGTTTAACTGTGCGAGAGTTTGAGGCAGGAGGCGCGGAGCGATGAATGAGCGGTTGCTTGTTTGGGATGGGTGTAACAATGTGCGCGATCTGGGTGGCTTGAAGACGCTCGACGGGCATTTGACCCGTTGGAAGGCCATTGTCCGTTCGGACACTCCGACCCGGCTCACGCCGGCCGGATGGTCGGCTCTGTATGCCTATGGCATCCGCACCATTGTCACGTTGCGCACGCAAGGTATGGTGGAAGAGGAACTCGATGTCGTGTCGCCCTATGCCGACATTGCGACAGTGCAGGTCGCCATCGAAGATGTCACCGATGCGGAATTTGTGCAACAAGCGGTGAACACGGGTTTTTGGTGTACACCGCTTTATTACAGGGATGCGCTGCGTCGCTGGCCAGAGCGACACGCCGCGGTAATTTCTGCCATCGCCCGAGCCAGGCCGGGCGGCGTTTTATTTCATTGCATCCGTGGACATGACCGCACGGGTATCATTGCGTTGTTGCTGCTTGCCCTTGTCAGCGTGACGTTGGATGAGATCGTTGCGGATTATGAACTCAGCCGCGATCCGGTGCGAGATGAGCTTCTTGTGCACGAACACTCGTCGGTTCGTGATGCGATGCGCAGCGCGCTGGATGGGCTGGATATCACCGACTATGCGGTGATGGGCGGAGCCAGCCCAGAGGATTTGGCGGCTATTCGCCGACGACTGGTGGGATAGTTACCCCAATTTCTGGCCCTGGGCTGTCAGGATGACGACGTTCCCCCAAGATGTTGAGAGGATACTTTTTAATATAACGTAACTACCTGCCTTGAGCCGAAAATTAGCCTTTGGGAGTGTCACTCTGAGAGCCTGCCCTGAGCGGAGCGAAGGGAGCACAGCGACGAAGAATCTCGTTGTACACCGCAAAGAGAGATTCTTCGCACCTGACGGCGCTCAGAATGGCAGTGGGTAGGTAGTTACAATATAATAATAAACTAAAATACAGCTGGAGACAGAATGGATTTATTTGTTATACTCGCTGTTCTTAATATAATTTGTATGCCTGTCATCTTGATCGTTGCCGTTGTCAAACGAAAATTATATCTATTGATTCCATCCGTCATTATACAATTGGTCTGGATCATAACCGGCCCTGAATATTTGACATATCGTGCCGGCGGTGGCTTTGGTCCTGGAGCATTTGTGGGCATCATTCTAGTTCTCTTTCTGGTGGTTTCTGTATTGATCTTTGTGGTTGGAGGCGGCATAGTTCTATTTCAATTTAGGAAACAAAAAAATAGAATTATATGGTATTTAGTGTATGCAATCTCGGCTGTTTTTCTTTTTTTCTTGATGAAATGGCCGTTACCTGTTTCAAGACAAGACAATAGTCAGTGTGATCAACTCAATCGGCAGGAAATAGAGAAAATTGTCAGTGCCTTGGATTCTTATCGGGCAGAGTATGGAGAATATCCTCAAGATTTGGCGGTGCTTGTTCCGACCTATCTACCTTTGCTTCCTGTACCACATTGTTTTGAAAAGTATAGTGATCTGACAGAAACAAAAAGAGGTTTTGGAGAATCTGTTACAATGGGTTTGCCCAGGTTTGTGATATGCAACAATTCTGTTGCTATACCTGTTATAACTTTTGGCTGGCTGCAAATGTATGATCTAGAGACAGGTGAATGGAGCAGGATAAGTTTTTTAGACCTGCCGGAATGTTATGATCAAAGTCTGAGGTCACGCTAAACCGTTCTTCCTCCTTAGATGGACGCTATTCTATATCGCCGCTCTGTCCGATCAAGCGATCCAGCCCCAGCGATTGCAAGCAGGCCGGCGTCGGCCTGCCACTGTCCGTATCCCACTGCATCATCTCGTACCAGCGATGTTTGGCGCGCTCAAAATCCTGGGCGGCAATCTCGACGCCGGTCAGAGGTCCCTCGTCAAAAGCCGTCATGACCCGCTGCGGCAGGCGATCATCGGCGGCGGTGAATCCCTCGCGCAGGTTGAACAGGCGGGCCAGCGTTTGCGCCCGCGCCCCGATGGCCTGCACGTCGCTGACCCCATATTCCACCCCGGTGACGGCCGAAATGGCCTCGGCCATCCAACGATAATCATAGAAATAAAAATGACACAGCACGGCGCAGTCGAGAAAATGCTTCCAATTCGACTCGTAGTAAAAAATGCGCAGCTTGTTCTCGTCCAAAACATGCGGGTCGGCGGGCGATACGGGCGGGTTGGCCACCAGGTTGACGCGGTTGATGCCCCGCCCCATGCTCATAAAGCCGGTGTCGTGCATGCTGGTCATGTGTTCGGCGCCGATGGGCGACACGGCATAGCCCAGCCCCAACCCGGCCTTGAGGCGCGGCTCGTGCATAGGCAACTCTTGCCCTTTGATGGTCAGGTTGAAGGGTTGCGTGGCCGGTCCCCACTGTGCGCTCAGGCGCGCTACGCCCTGGGCCATCGCATCGCCAAATCCCTCACGGTGAGCAATCATCTCGACGGTGCGGATCACGGCGTCGCCATCGCCCCAACAAAAGGCCATTCCGCCGGTATCCTGGGTGGTGATCAGCCCGTTTTCAAAACACTCTATCACAAAAGCGATGGTGGCGCCAGTAGAGATGGTGTCCAGGCCATAGGCGTTGCACAGTTCGTTGGCCTTGTTGACTGCCACATTGTCATGCACATCGCAGTTGGGGCCAAAAGCGGCCATCGTTTCATATTCGGCCCCGCCATAGGCAGGATCAATGCTGCGGTCGGGGCGGCCCGGCTCGGTGTGGGCAAAGACCTGCTTGCAGCGCACCGGGCAGGCGTAACAGGTGTCGCGCTCCTGCAAAAACATGGCATAATTGCGTTCGCCGCTCAGCAGGTCGGCGTTTTCAAAGCGGGCCTGTCCAAAGTTGCGCGTGGGCAGGCCGCCGTTGAGGGCCAGCCCCACCAGGTTATCCTGCGTGCCGCGCCCCTGCCCGTCGGCGCCAAAAGAGGCCATCATGCTCTTGTAATTGTCGTGAAACCAGCGCGTGACCTCTTGCAGCCGCGCCGGGTCGGACACCGAGACGCGTTGTGTGCCGCGCACGGCCACCGCCTTGAGGTTTTTGCTGCCCATCACCGCGCCCAGTCCGTTGCGTCCGGCAGCGCGGTTGATGTCGTGCATGATGGCGGCATACAGCACCATGTTTTCGCCGGCCGGGCCGATCTGAGCCACGCGCACGCGCTCATCGCCCAACTCGCGGCGGATAGCCGCCTGGACGGGTGCAGTGTTTTGTCCCCACAAATGGTCGGCCGGACGGAATTCAACCTGTTCGTCGCGGATAGACAGGTAAATCGGCGATGCGGCGCGCCCGTGAATGACCAGAGCATCCCAGCCGGTGCGCTTGAACTCGTATCCCCAGTAGCCGCCTACCTCTGAGCTGCCCAGCGCGCCGGTTAGCGGCGAACGCCCACCCACGCCATGTCGCCCTGAACCGGGAAAGGTTGTGCCTTGCAGCACGCCGGGGGCGAAAATCAGCAGGTTGTCGGGGCCGAGCGGATCGGCGTGTGGGGGCAGGTCGCGCAGCAGCAGCCAGGTGATCAGGCCGCGCCCGCCCAAAAGCAGGCGGTAAACATCCTCTGGCGGTTGCTCGATCCAGGTGCGGGTGGTAGACAGGTCAACGTGCAAAATTTTGCCGTGTATGCCGCCGGACATGATGATTCCTCCTTAAACGGGATTGTAGGGGCAGGGCTTGCACCTGCCCCATCAGGGCGAGGGCAAGCCTCGCCCCTACCGCGCAGACGGGATTGTGAGGGCAGGGCTTGCACCTGCCCTGCCGGTTCAGTTGGCCCGGCCGCTGGTACCGAACACGTCCAGGTGACGCATGGCTTCGGTTTTGAACCCTTCGCGGATCTGGTTGGTGTAAACAAAGAGCGAGGGTTTTTCGCCGTGTGCGGCCTGGGTGACGCGTCGCCCGGCTTCTAACGCCATGCTGGTGAAAATGTTGATCTTGGCAATGCCGCCGCAAATGGCCGCCTGAAACTGCTCATCGGCCAGGCCTGACCCGCCGTGCAGCACCAGGGGAATGTCTACGCGGCGACGAATCTCGGCCAGCAGGTCGAGTGCCAGGTGCGGTTCTCCTTGAAATTCGCCGTGCGCCGTGCCGATGGCCACGGCCAAGCAGTCTACGCCGGTTTCGGCCACAAATTTTTCCACTTCGTCTGGGTTGGTAAATCCTTTGCCCTGCGCGCCGAATTCTTGATAGTTGCTGCCCACGCCCACATGCCCCAGTTCGGCCTCGACGCCCACGCCGACCGCATGTGCAGCCTGCACTACGGCGCGGGTGATGGCGATGTTTTCTTCCAGCGGCAGTTTCGAGCCGTCAAACATGACATCGGTAAAGCCGGCATGGATGGCCCTGATGCAGTGTGTCAGGCTGGCTCCATGGTCGAGGACGATGGACACTGGCACGGTAGCCTCGCTCCCCATCGAGCGCACCAGGTCGGCAAAAGCGTGATAAAAAGGCCGCTCGAACATGCCGGTGTACAGGCCAATGATGCCGGGAGCGCGTTTTTCTTGCAGGGCTTCAATGACGCCCTGCGTGCTGAGCATGTCAAATGTGTCAAAGCAAGGCACAGCATAACCGCCGGCCTGCGCTTTTTTCATTTCAACCAACATGGATGTGAGAGGCATTTTTTAGCTCCATAGATTCAATTGATTGGATCATCTCAAAGGAACCCCGGCACCCCGGCGGCCTGGCCGTTCAGATGACGGCGTTCCTATATGAAAAGATACAATTTGTTTTACCATTTGATGCCGCGTTCCTTGAGGAACGCCATCGTTTGCTCAAAATTGGGGATGCCGGCCCGCCCGCCCAGTTTGGTGCATTTGATCGCTGAGACGGCCGAGGCAAGCAGGGCGCACTGACGCGGTGTCCAACCGCGCAGCAGGCCGACAATGTATGCGCCGTGAAACACATCGCCAGCGCCGGTTGTGTCTATCACGTCTACCTGAAAGGCCGGGGTATGAAATTCTTCTTCTGCCGTGATTGTATAGCATCCTTGCTCGCCGACGGTTTCGCAAAAGATGCGTGGCCCCATTTGCAGCACGGCGCGGCCGGCCTGCCAGATGTCGTCCTGGCCGGTGAGTCCACGCCCATAGCCCTCGCCGGTGATCAGCACATCGAGGTATGGCACCAATTGGCGATGTTCCTCGCTCACCGGACCGGTGGTTTTCGAGCCGTCCATAACCACCTTTTTGCCGGCATCTTTCATCCAGCGGGCAGCTTGCAGGGCTGCCCGGTGATGAAAGCCGTCCAGATGTAAATAGTCGGCCGAGGTGATATAGCCCTTGTCCAGTTCGGCCGGGTCCAGGGGCTGCCGCCGCCATGTTTCCATGCCGGCAAAGACGCGCTCACCAGTTTCGGCGTGAACGTACACCACCACCACCTGATCTTCAGCCCCCTGACGGCGCGCCAGGCGGCTGAGGTCTACGCCACATTCGACAAACGACTTGAGTTTGAGATCGGCGGCATCGTCGTTGCCGGCCGTGCCGATAAAGCCCACCCGCGCCCCCAGCTTGGCGGCGGCCACCATGGCCGTGCCGACCAGTCCGCCACCGTCAAAGCGAAAGCCCGACAGCCGCGTGCCGTGTTCCCAGGTGGGCATGTCGCGCAGGCGTACCAGCACGTCGAGCGTGGCCAGGCCCAAACCAACAATGTCCAGATGATCGGTCATCATGCTCCTGTTCGCCCTAATCTACCACTACCGGCTGGATGCCCAAGAATTTGCAGGCCAGCCGCAATGCCTGAATCTGATCGCCGTGGATCATACTGGCGTGATGGACAAAGCCTTCTTCGACCAGGGTGCGGTACAGTTTGTCGTGATCGCGCACCTCGACCCATGACCATGTGCCGGCCAGCGTCTCGTCGGATGGCACAATTTCGCCGGTGGCGATGAGCATTTTCCACTGATTGTCATACTCGGCCAGACGGCAGAATGTCACCTTGCCGGGCCTGATCTGGAACTGCGACAGGCCGGCGGCGGGGTCACATTCTGGCACCGGCTCGCTGCCCTTCATGTCGCGGCGTGAGCGCAGCGCCACCTCGTTGGCGTTGCGGGCCAGGCAGGCCGGGGCGTTGCCGCAGTGCCAGGCCAGCAGTTGGTTGGGGTTGTCGCGGTGACGGATCGTCCAGTCAATAAAGTGCGGCACGGTTTCACCCAGGGCGGCATGGTAATGCACCATCATAGACAGCGCGCCCAGGATGTCGGCTTCGCAGGCCGTGAGCATACCCTTTTCGGTCAGACGGCCATAGGTGGTGCAGACCGAGATGCCCATTTCGCGGCCGATGGAGGGCCAGCATTGCATAGCCATGCCCGCCAACCGGTTTTGCGTCCAGAATCGGGTCAGGGCGGCTTCGAGTTTGGCTGCCGTGCGCAGGTGCGTCTCGCTGACGGTGATGGTTTTGTAGCGGGCGTGATAATCGGCTACGATGGCTTGCACCGCCTCATCGCCATCGGCCAGCTCTTTGGCAGCGGCCACAATGTCCGACAGGTTGGCATAGATGACGTTTTGGCCGAATTTCTGGATCATGGCCACCTCGTCATAGCCTACCGTTTCAAAGGTGGCCGGGCGCACGCCCACCTGGCCGATGCGCGCTCCTTTGAGTCCCTTGACCACGGCTACGGCGCGCACAAAATCCTGCGCGGCAGCGGCGAATGAGGGTTCATCGGGGAAGAACAGGCCGGCATAGTAGAAGGGGATTTTGCGCCGATAGAGGCCAGAGGCCATAGACAGGTTGCCGCAGTACGAGTCAGAGGTGCGGCTGAGGCCGGTGTCATCTGGCGCGGGTGGTTCTTGAGTGGCATAGAGCAGCACCGGCACGCCGAGCTTTTCGGCAATCTTGGCCGCCGAACGCTCGTCGCCAAAATCCAGCGGACACAGGACCAGGCCATCCACCTTTTGAGCGGCAAAATACCCGGCGATGGCCTCGCCTTCATCCAGGCTGTGAACCATGCCGTGTGGGGTCAAACCTTGTGCGGCATCAATCGTCTGGCTGTCGGGCGAGGGCTGCGGCGTTACAATCTGCACGCCCTGGAGTTGGGACAGGGCGGCCAGCGAGTCGTCGCGCATTTTTTGACACCACTCGGTGTAGCGAAAGCGGTACGAAGGAACAAAACCCAGTTTGACTGTGTAGCTCATCTTTCCTCCCAAAAAAGAAACAAATTATTTTCCCTGCGGCCCCAACAAGGCGGCCAGTTGAGCCAGCGATGAGGCATGCGCCAGAGCCAGAACTTCATCGGCCGGCTGCAAAACGGTATCGCCGTTGGGGATGATCATGCCGGTGCGGCGCAAAATAGCTACCAAAACACATTCGGGCGGTAGGTGCAGCTCGCGCAGGTGTTTGCCTGCTACCGCCGACTGGGGATGCACTTTTTCTTCTACCAGCGAATACTGCCCCTTGCGAAACTTGAGCAGGATCATCATGTCGCCCAACGACATTTCTTCGGTGACCAGATGCGCCATCAGGTCCGATTGGTCGAGGGCCACGTCAATGCCCATTTGTGGGGTGAACAGCCAGGCATTTTTGGGGTTGTTGACCCGCCCGATGATGCGCGGCACGTTAAACTCGAAACGGGCCAGGCTGGCTGCCACCAGGTTGACCTCGTCGTTGCCGGTGACGGCGGCTAGCACATGAGCTTGATGGATGCCGGCCTGTTCCAGCATGGCGGGGTCGGTGCCGCTACCGATCAAGATGATTTCGGGGGGGATTTCGGTTTGCAATCGTTGTAGAGCAGTGCGTCGTTCTTCGACCACGCGGACATGATGCCCGCCAGCCAGGAGCAGCGAGGCGACATGAGAGCCAACCTTGCCTCCGCCTACGATGATGACATTCATGGGGTCTCTCCTTCCTAGTCTAGTTCCAGGATCGCCTTGATGCGGTCGGCGGCGGCGGTCAAGATGGCCAGGTGAACCCAATCGCCGGCCTGAAACAGCGTGCCTTGTGTGGGCAAAAACGTCTTGCCGCCGCGCGAGATGGTCACAACCTGCACCTCACCGGGTATGACGATCTGGCTGACCGTCCGCCCCACCCACGAAAAGGGTGCCTCGACCTGTACCAGGTCTACCTGGCCGCTGCCCAGGCTGGTCATGGTGTCAAACTGTGAGCCGCACAGCAGGTCGGCCACGCGGTTGGCCGCCCAGGATACAGGGGCGATGGTTTGCAGCCCCAGCCGTTGATAAATTTCCACCTTGCGCGGGTCGAACAGGCGGGCAAACACTTTGGGCACGCGGAACACCATGCTGGCCATGCGTGCCGCCACGATATTGGTTTCGTCGCTTTCGGTGACAGCCGCCAGGCCGTCGGCGCGTTCGATGCCAGCCTGGATCAACACATCGCGGTCAAAACCGATGCCGATCACGGTTTTTCCGCCAAAGGCCGACCCCAGACGGTCGAAGCGAAGCGGGTCGTGGTCTACCACCGTCACAGCATGCCCACGCAAGGCCAGCAGGCGAGCCAGCGTCGAGCCGGTGCGCCCGCAGCCGATAATGATAAATCTCATTCAGTTCCTCCTGCGTTCAGTCTGATGGGTTGGGCGCGTTTGACGGCGCGCCATCCATCGCCGAACAGCCTTGTTGATCTCGTCCAATATCCACAGCGAGGGCGCCCAGGCCAGCAAAAAGAGCCAGTTGCTCAAGGCAAAGGGCGCCGTGCCGATAAAGCGGTTCAAAATGGGAACATAGATGATGGCAAAAATGACGACCAATTCAGAGGCGATGCCCATCCAGACCCAGCGGTTGCTAAACCAGCCGATGTGGAAAATCGAGCTGCGTTCGGCGCGCTGGGCAAACAGGTTGCCGATCTGAGTGGTGACGACGGCGGCCAGAGCCATGCCCATCGCCGAGAAATAGATCCAGCCCTGCGCCGGCAGGTCGAGCCACTGCCCCCAATAGCCGTTCATCCAGTATTGGTAATAAAAGGCGGCCATCACAGCCAGGCTTTGGAGCGGGCCGAGCAGCACATAGGCGCGCAGCAAAAGAGCCGGGGTGATCACATGTTCTTTCAAGTTGCGCGGCGGGCGGTCCATCACGCCGGGTTCGGGCGGCTCGGCGCCCAGAGCCAGGGCCGGCACAATGTCGGTGCCCAGGTCTACGGCCAAAATGTGCATGACGTTGAGGGCGATGGGGATGCGCGCCCGGGTGAATGCAAACAATATGAACGGCACCGCTTCGGGCGTGTTGCTGGTGAAAATATAGCAGGTAAACTTTTTAATGTTGGCATAGACGGCGCGCCCTTCTTCGACGGCGTTGACGATAGAGGCAAAATTGTCATCGGTGAGAATCATGTCGGCGGCTTCTTTGGCTACGTCGGTGCCGGCCAGCCCCATGGCTACGCCAATGTCGGCCTTTTTGAGGGCAGGCGCGTCATTGACCCCATCGCCGGTAACGGCCACCACCTCGCCCATCTCTTGCAGGGCTGTCACCACCTGGAGCTTGTGTTCGGGGGTGACGCGGGCAAAAATCACCTCGTCTTGCAGGGCTGTTTTGAGGTCGTCGCGGCTCATCGTTTCCAGGTCGGCGCCGGTGACGATGCGCGGTCGCTCGCTCTGGATGATGCTAATGCGCCGAGCAATGCTCTCGGCGGTGAGGCCGTAATCGCCGGTGATCATGATCACGCGAATGCCGGCGCGGTGACACCGCGCCACGGCCTCGGCCACTTCAGGGCGGGGCGGGTCCATCATAGCTATCAGGCCGAGAAAGATCAACTCATTTTCGACGGCTTGCGGGGTATAGTCGCTCAGGCTGAACGGGGCGCGTGGGGTCTGCGCCAGTGTGCGCATAGCCACGGCCAACACGCGCTGACCGTTGCGGGCATAGGCGTCATTGGCGGCCAAAATCTGGTCGCGCTCATCTTGCTCCAGGGGATGATCCTGACCCTGGCGACGGATGCGCATGCAAAGTGATAGCACTTCGCGCGGCGAGCCTTTGACATAAACCAGGTGTGCATGCTCGCCGGTGGTTGTCTGCACATGGTGAATGGTACTCATGCGCTTGCGCCGCGAGTCAAAAGGCAGTTCGCGCAGGCGCGGCGTTTGCCCTTCTTCGGCCGGAATGTCCAGGCCGCCTTTGTGTGCCGCCACGATCAGGGCGGCCTCGGTGGGGTCGCCCAAAATCGTCCATCGGTCCGACTCGTCATCGGGCGGCAGTAGGCGGGCATTGTTGCACAAGGCTGCGGCGGTCAGCAGTTGGCGCAGGTCTTGCTCCAGCAGTCCGCTCGACCGTCCACATTGCACCGGACGAGGCATCGGGCTACTGTCGAGAATGTCGCCCTCTGGAGCATAGCCCACGCCGGTCACGGTGAGCCGTTGCCCGGCCACCCACAGGTCGCGCACAGTCATCTCGTTTTGGGTCAAGGTGCCGGTCTTGTCGGTGCAAATAACGGTGGCGCAGCCCAGCGTCTCGACCGCCGAGAGCCGTTTGATCAAGGCGTTGCGCCGGGCCATACGCTGCGTGCCCATGGCCAGGGCCAGGGTGACGGTGGGTAGCAGGCCTTCTGGCACAAAGGCCACAATCATACCCAGACCAAAGATAAAGCCTTCGGCCAGGTTAATGCCGGCCAGGATCACGGCTAGCGCAAAAAAGACCAGCCCGGCGCACACGGCTACTGTCGAAATCATGCGCGTCAGTGTGACCATCTCTTTTTGCAGTGGGCTGGGTTCCTCTTCCAGCGATTGGGTCAGGCCGGCCACCTTGCCAAACTGGGTGTCCATACCGACGGCAAAGACGATGGCTTTGCCGACGCCGGCAGCCACGTTGGTGCCGGCAAAAACCAGGTTGGACACTTCGGCGGGTGAAAGGCTGGTGTCCAGCACGGCCTCGAGGGTCTTGCGCACCGGGTGCGATTCGCCGGTGAGGGTAGACTGGTTGGCGCGCAACTCGGCCTCTTCGATCAGCCGCCCGTCGGCCGAGATGCGGTCGCCTTCAGACAGCAGCATCACATCGCCGGGGGTCAACTCTTCGGCCAGGATGCGCTGCTCTTGCCCGTCGCGCAGCACGCGGACGTATTGGGGCAGCATGTGTTGCAAGGCCTCAATGGCCTTTTCGGCGCGGAACTCTTGCCAAAAGCTGAACGCGCCGTTGATCAGGTTGACGGCCCACACGGCGATGCCCAGTTGGGGCATGTCGGCAATAAAGGCCACGATGCCGCCCACCCATAGCAGAATAGCCATCAGGTGGGTAAAGTTGGCTAACAGTTTGACGTACAGCGGCTTGCCTTGCACCTTGTGAATGGCGTTCCGGCCACAGCGACGCTGCCGTTCCAGAACCTCCGCTTCGGTCAGGCCAAATGGCCTGGTTTGCAGCAAGCCAAAGATCTCACCGATCGGCGCCGTGTGAATGGCGCGATCAAAGCCCGATCCAGACTTGGGGTTGCTCATAGAATTTGACTCGATCTCCGATATGTCAGATTTTTACAGTCGTTCAGGTTGTTGTGACTCTGGCAAAGGTTTAATGCAATCCTTTACAACCTTTGCCAGGGGGTCTGAACGTTTGTGTTTATAACAAGGTAATCAACGGATTGAGGCGGGTTTGACCTCCCAACCCGGCAATGTCGTTATCGGCGATGCCGGCCTGCCGCAGCGGGGCCACTACATCTTGAGCCAGGTCGGGCAGCCATGCCTGCACAAGGGCACAGGGGCCATCTGGTTTGATGATCACTGTTCCCAGATCGGCCGGCAAGAGGCAGGAACGACCCGGTCGCAGGCTCTCTCGACTGCTGCCGCCACTGACTGTGGCGCGCCCCTGAATTTGCGAGATCACGTAAAACTGCCGCCCGTCGCACTGAATGGTGCAAGGCTCTTGCAAATCCAACCGTTTGAGGGCAAAATAGGCGCAAGCAAAAACCCAGGTGTGCCGGTTGGCGCCCTGGGTCACAGTCACCGGACGGATTTTGCAGTCAAAACCCTCTTCCAGGTGAATCCCTGACATCATGGCCTGAATTTTAGCCTCTTTTTGTTCTTTTGGCAAACTGTCATCGGGCTTGCGCAGGCCAATGATCACGTCAGAATTTTGCATAATTTCATAAAACAACACGCCGCCGCACGTATAGTGCATGGCTCCGGCATAGAGCAAAAAGGCGTCGCCGGGCTGCACCGGGTATTCTTGCATGTATTCGCGGATGGTGCCGTCGGCCAGAGCATCGTGAATGTCGGATGCGCTGACGCCGGGACGGGCGCCGCAGCGGACGGTGGCGCCGTCGCGGATGTGCAGCATGTACCAGGCTTCGGTCTTGCCGGGATCGGTCAACCCCTGTGCGCGGGCCAGTTCGTCGCCTTGATGCACCTGCTCATTCAGGGTGTGCGAGGCATCCAGGAACTTGATCAGCAGAGGAAAGCGGCGGCCGCAGCGGGCGATCACATCGCGCCCCAACAGCCGTTCGTCATAGAGATCGATCAATTCGTGCAGCGTCTTGCCGCGCAGGGGACCATTGATCACCTCGCTGGACTCGCCGGGGCGGTCGCAGACCTCCCATGTTTCGGCCAGGCGATGGTCGGCAGGCAGGCTTTCTTTTTCAAATACATCGAGCATCCAGCGGCCGCCAAAGCCGTAATTGCGCAAAATTTCCTTGAAACGCAGCGGGTATAGAGGCTCCATCTATGCTATGCCTCCAGATGAATGGCCAGGACGCTATGCGGCGGCACGGCGACATCAAACGCCCAGTTGTTATCTTGGCGATAAACGGTCAATGGCTCGGCGGGCATTTCCGAGGCCCGGCGCAGTTCGGCGAGGGCGGCCGGGGTAGGGTATTCGGGGCTGCCCAACTCTTGCCAGCGGCGCTTGGGGTTGGCATGATCGGCGTCAATGCGCTGCACGGTAGCGTGCAGAGAATCGCCGCCGCCCTGGATGATCACCTGAATGGGCGCCGTTTCGATGGGAGCCAGCGGCACATGATGGTTATAGATCAGCAGGTCTACGCCGCCGGCCCGTTTGACGGCGACGGCCTCGACGGTGGGATGTTCGGTCAGTTCGACCGGCAGGCGCTCCTGCCCCAGGTGGTGCAGCAGTTCAAAGGCGCGGTAGGTAGGCTTGGGGATGCCGTACAGGTTGAGCAGGCCAAAGCCGCCGTGATAGGGCGCGGAAGGAAGACTCACTTCTTCAAAGATATCCGAGAATGTCCAGAACGAGTAGAGGTCAACCAACCCTTGATTGTCTACGATGGTCTTGATCGCAAAAGCGGCTGCATACGGGTCGTCGTGATATGCATCGCGACTGCTGGGCGAGTTGTTCCACTCGGTGTAATACAGCGGCAGGTCGCCCGCTTCGCGGCGCGCCTGGGCGGTCACCGAATGCAAGATGCCGCGTGGCACGGCGGCCATTTGCGCCTCCATATCCATGCTGTGTCCCAACGCGGCGTCGGTGGGATAGTGGTGGGTGGACACAAAATCCAGCGGTGTGGCGTTGGCCTGACAATAGGCGCGCAGTTCGGGAATCCAGGCGTTGCAGGCGGTAGACGGCCCGCCTACCGGCAGTTGGCTGTCTACTGCTTTGATGGCTTGGGCGGCGTGGCGGTACAGTTCAAAGTACTCGGCCTGTGTGCCAGCCCAGAAAAAGGACAGGTTGGGTTCGTTCCAGACCTCAAAGAACCACCGGCGCGTTTCGTCGAGGCCATAACGGTCCACCAGATGGGCGGCCAATCGGTAAATCAGGTCGCCCCAGGCGGTATAGTCCTTGGGCGGGGTGATGTTGCCGCGATAGTGAAACACCGTCTTACTGCCCGAGGCCAGCGGGGTGGGCATAAAGCTCAATTCCCAAAACGGTTTCATGCCGATGGACAGCAAAAAGTCGGCAATCGAATCCACGTTGTAGAACGAATAGTGGATTCGCCCATTCCAGTCTTGGGTGCAGATGCTCATGTCGTCGTCGAGCAGGCCGTGAAAGCGCACATATTCAAAGCCCAACTCGTCGTGGCAACGTTTGAGCTGCTCCCGCCAGTCTTGTCGCAGGGCGGTAGCGGCATGGCAACTGCCCACGCAGCGTTCCCAATAGTGCGGAAACGGCCTGATGGTTTGGTTCAAATTGAGGGTCAATGTTGCAGAGGTCATAGTTTTCCTCCTTTTGGCTCAACCGTGTTTAATGAACCGCAGAGGCGCCGAGATTTTTATGGTATTTTACCCGGCGCACCCGGCGCCTCTGCGGTGGAAAAGCCAATCCGATATGATTGAGAGAGTTACAGCTTGACGATGATGTTTTGTTCGACCGACTGATAGGCAGCCATAATCAGGCGCAGGGTGTCGGCGGCTTCTTGGGCCGAGTGCAGCGGCTCGAATCCGCCTTCGATGGCATCTACAAAGTGGGCAATTTCGGCGGCAAAGGTGCGGCCATAGTCCCAGCCTTCAAACTCGACTACGGCCGGCTTGTGGAATCCGACGGGCTGATAGTAGAGCTTGTCGCCTTCGCCCCAAAGCTGTCCGGCCTCCGACTGGATGCTGAACAACGTCGGCCCGCAGCCCGGCGCGTTGATGGCCCAACTGGTGAAAATGCTGCCGATGGCCCCGTCGGCGAATTTGACCGAGACCTGGGCGGTGTCTTCGCGCTCCATCGGGATGCGATAGCGGCCTAGCGTGGCCGAGACCTCGACCGGCATCTGGCCGGCCAAAAAGAGCAGGCGGTAGGCCGGGTGATAGCCGGTGTCAATCAACTCGCCGCCACCCATCGTGGCCGGGTCGGAGCGCCAGGTTTTGCTACCCGATTTGCCTTGTCCCCAGGTGGCCTTGTTCAGGCTCAGGCCGGGGCGCCGGGCGCCGGCGTCCATGGTGTTGACGGCGTAAATTTTGCCCAAATCGCCCATCATGATCATTTGTTTGGCCCGCAGCACGGTGGGGAAAAAGAGTTGATTGTGTCCGGCCATCATGACAATGCCGCTTTCTTTGACGGCGCGCACAATGTCGGTGGCTTCGTCCATGCTCAGGCACAGCGGTTTTTCGGTCATGAGGTGCTTGCCGGCCCGCGCCGCCGCGACGATGGAATCGTGATGCAGGTGATGCGGCAGAGCCAGGTCTACCACATCAACGTCCTTGTCGGCCAGCAAGTCGTTATAGTCGGCATAGTACCGCACTTGCTGCCCGTATTGGGCCATGCGCGCCTGGGCGTTGGCCTCAGAAATATCGGCCATTGCCACGATCTCGGCGCGGCCGGCCACCTTTTTCCAGCCTTCGACATGGGGATGCATAATTCCCCCGCAGCCGATCAAACCTACTTTTAATGTCATTTTGCAATCTCCTTTGTTCAACTGTGTTCTGGTCAATCACCCAACCACCCAACCACCTAACCCAACCCGGCAGCCTGCCACAATCGCTTCATATACTCGGCGATCAGCAGCCCGGCGGCGAGGGCATCCTGGGCAGCCACGTCGTTGATGCGTTTGCTGAATGGTTCGGGCGTGATGGGGCCGTCATAACCCAAGGCGGCCAGTTTTTGGATGAATTGAGGCAAGGGGACGACGCCGGTTTCCATCGGCAGGCGGCGGTCGTTGTCCATATAGGTGTCCAGGGTCAGACCTGGGGGCGCATCGTTGACATGCACCGTGACCACATCCTGTGCCGTGATCGTGTCCAGTACTTCCAGCCCATCGCCCGACGTGAACAGGTGCCAGGCGTCGAGCAGCAGGCCCACATTCGGGCCGATCTCGCGGGCCAGTTCCATCATGCTGCCCAGCGTATAGATAAACTCGTGTTGAAAACGGCTGCGGATGGTTTTGGGGCCGAGAAATTCGATGCCCAGCACGCAACCCTGATCGGCCAATGCCTGGGCGATGGGGCGAAAGCGCGCCACATGCCAGGTCCAGTTTTCCCTGAATGGCCGCTCATTCGACCCCGACAGACACCAGGTGGCGGTGCGGGTACAGCCCAAGGCTTTGCCCAGAGCGGCCAGTTTGGGCAGGGCTTGCAGGTCTTGCTCCCACTGATCGTCCTTGTTCCAGGTCACCGGCAGTCCCCACTGGCCGGGGCGCACGCCGGCCCGGTCGAACAAACTGCACACATATTCCACGCTGTGTTGGTCGGCCAGGGTGGCAGCTTGGCGAATATCAAAATCAATGCCGCCAAAGCCGATCTGGCGGGCCAGGTCTATGGTTTGTGCCAGATCGAGGCCGCGAATGCCAATGGCCCCGGCGCTGAGGTTTTTGAACATAGTTTGTGCTCCTTTCGATATAACAAATTGCCATCTGGTAGGTGCATCGCCATCTGGTAGGGGCAGGGCTTGCCCCTGCCCTAGATGCCCAGGGTTTTGAGATAGTTTCGGCTGACCTGCGCGCTCTCGAATGCGGAGGGCAGTTGGGTCACGTCGGTTTCCACGATCAGCCAGCCATCAAAGCCGGCTTGCTTGAGAATGTCTATGATGGCCGGAAAATCCACACAGCCCTGCCCCAGTTCGGTCCAGATACCTTGAACTGAATAGGTGGCATAGTCCCAGTTTTGCCCCTGCCCGGCTTGCAGCACCGCGCCGTTGACATCTTTGATGTGCATCGTTTTAATGTCGGCGGCATAGTCGCGGCAAAACTGCACCGGGTCGGCTCCGCCCCAGGCCAGGTGGCCGACATCGGGTCCCTGAAAGACTAGGCGGCGGTCTACCAGTGAGAACAGGCGATCAATCTCTTCTCTCGTCTCGATGGTGCTGCCCACATGGTTGTGAAAGCAGCTTTTTACACCCTGCTCCAGGGTGATCTCGCCGACTTTGTTCAAAGTACGGGCAAATTGGGCAAACTCGGCATCGCTCATCATATCATCCAGCTCGACATGTCCGGCCACCTGATTGCGGGTTTTGCCGCGCCGCGTCTGATAGCCGCCAAATCCGCCGGCAGCCACGTACATTTCGGTGCAGCCTGCCTGCCGCATAAAAGTGGCCATTTCGCGGGCCTGGGCCAAAATTTGGGCTTCCTGGCCCAGGTCCCAAAAGTCGGCGCCCAGGTAGCACGGCGCCGGCAGCAGGTTGTATTGGGCAAAAAAGGCCAGTGTTTCCTCGACGGTGCGGTCTCTGCTGGGGCTGGCCGGTGCGCCGTCATAGCCGGCCTCGGCGATTTGTTGCATAATGTCCGCCTCGCTGGCTTTCCACACCACGCCTTGCGGGGTGAATTCGATCCAGGTAATCTGTCCACATCCAATTTTGAAAGGTTTCATAGTTTGAGCGTCTCCTTGTGAAGAATTAAAGGGGGGCGGTGCCATCGGCGGTGTATCGCGCCCATGCACCGGGGCGTGTCAGGAACATGTCGGCGATGGCCTGCATCGTAGTTCGGTCTTGCTGCGCCCGCCGCTTGAACTGGCGGGCAAATTGGGCGATCAGTCGCTCCTCATCGGTAGCCGGCGGATAAGCGGCAAGGGCAAATGGGTTTTGGCCCTGTCGCCACATCGAGGCGGCGTCTGGCGATTGCAAAAGCAGCGACATAGCCGCGCTCATTTTCAGCGGCTCGTGGGGCAGGTCCATTTGATGCAGCCCCAGCCGCAGGCCGATGTGCAGGCTTTGGTATAGCAGAGCCGGCTGGCCGATCAAGGGCATGGTGTCGCGTCGCCCCTCATCGTACTGACGGCACAGGTCGGCGTCGGGTGAGTTTTGGGCGCGGCAGCGCATAGGGCGCACCGGATATACCAGGCATCGTGCCTGACTCAAAAACAGGCAGGCTGCTCTGGGCGATGGTTCGGGTTGCGCCAGACGTTCCAGCGTCTGGCGCAGCAAAACGGGGCGGGACTGCACAAAACCGGCGATGCGGATCGCTTCCGGCGGCAGCAGGTCGGGCCGGTCACCGCCCACATGACAGCAAAAAGCGCAACCGGGGCGGCAGGCCCGCGCCGGAATGTCGCCGCGCATAGCAGCCACATTTTGGTCGCTCAACCAGTCAAAAAAGCCGAGCAAGTCATCCATCACCGCCAGGCCGGGACTGGCTTGCAATGCCTGTGTGGTCAGCGTCCAGGCTTTGATGGTAAAATTTTGCAGGTTGTCCTGCGTATGAGGTGGTGGGGCCGCCGGTCGCTGCGGTCTGGATGACGGTCTGGATGACTTGCTCATGGCTCTAGTGATAGTGTTTGCTCAAAAACGCGCGCACGGCGGCCACAAATCCTTCAAACTGCTCGCGGCGGATGTTGTGTCCGGCGTCGAGCTGCACTACCTCGATCAGGGGGTTGAGCTGCGCTGCCTTGTGCGCTGTGGCCGGTGTGACGATGGCATGTTTGTCTGGACTGCCGATGATCAGCAGGGTGGGGCATTTGATTTTGGCTACCACTTCGCTCCAATGAGCGCGCGGCCCGCCCATGCGCAAAGCGGCGTTGGGGCTGAGTTGCTGTTTGGATTCGGCCCAGGGCTGCCATTCCACCTCGTCCCAGGTGGGGGTTTGCTTTTTGCCTTCGGCGATGATCTCGGCCAGCGGTATGGTTTTGCGCTTTTCGATTTCGGCGCGCCGTTCGGCGGCCTGCTTTTCCTGCTCTTCGGGCGACAGGTTGAGCATACGGGCGGCCCACGGCGAGTCGGCCTCGAACCATGGCGGGTCTTCCAGCACGGCACAACCCCACAGGTCGGGATAAGCGGCGATGGCGGCAGCAGTGGTGGCGGCGCCCATCGAGTGCCCCATGATCGCAGGCTTTTTCACGTCAAGAGCCATCACCATGCGGGCCACATCGGCGGCGCGGGTGTCATCGTCATAGCCTTCGGTGGGCGCGCTGCTCAGGCCGTGTCCGCGCGCATCCGGCATGATCAAGTCATAGTCGCTTTCCAATGCCTGCGCGGCGCGAATCCAGCACAGACCATTGTCGGAAAAGCCGTGCAAGAGGACAAAAGGCGGTTTTTTGCCGCCGGTGCGATAGTAATGCACTTTGATGCGGTTGGCCAGCACGGTGCCGTGTGTCCAGGCCGTGCCGGGCAGCGGTTTCTCGTCAGCCACCGAGACGGTTCCAGCGTCGAGCATGGCTTGCAGCGGCGAGTCCTCGATGGTCAGGGGCAGGTCAATCCGGCCGCGTTTGCGGCTGGATTCATAGGTGGCAAAGATGATTTCGGTGGCTTGCAAAGCCTTGCGTCCGGCCAGCATGGGCTCGCGGCCGTCGTGCAGGGCCTCTACGGCGTCTACCACCGCACTGACGGTGGTCTTGATGTAGGCATCCGGCACGCCCACGTCAAATTCCACCCACTGTCCCTTGGTTTCGGCGTTTTTCATGCGCAGAGCCGGGCCGTTCTTGGCCCACACTTCGATCACGCCCTCGCTGCCGATCAGCCGGTTGCCGCAGCCATCTTCGCTGAGCGCGCCGGTGTACATGGCCCCGTACACGCCGTTTTTCCACTTCCAATACGAGAGTCCCTGCCCTTCGACGGTGACATCAAAGATTTTGTGGCCGCCGCGGGCGTCAATCTGACCGATCACCCATTCGACCGGTTCTTCATTGTTGTAAAAGAACATCATATCGAACCAGTGGGTGCCCCAGTCATAGAGGTTGCTGGTAAAACCTTCCAGCCGCAGCAGTTGGCCGATGGCGCCGCTGTCGAGCAGTTCTTTGGCTTTGCGGAAGGGGCGGCCAAATCGCCGTTGATGGTTAAAAGTGAGCTGTACGCCCTTTTCGGCGCAGACCTGCACCATCCGTTGCGCCTCGCCCCAGGTGGGGGCGATGGGTTTTTCGCAGTGGATGGCCTTGACGCCGGCCTTGACGGCATCAAACAGCACTGGCCCGTGCAGCCTGGGCCACAGACAAATACTGATCATGTCAGGCTGTTCTTTGGCCAGCATTTCTTTGTAATCCAGATAGCCGTGGGGGATGCCGTATTGCTGACAAAACGCATTCAGGTTGTCTTGCTTGATGTCGGCGGCGGCGACCAGGTCGCAGTAGGGCGAGGCAATATAGCCCATAGCATGCACATTGCCCTGTCCCATACCGGTCGCTCCGGGCGTTCCCCACAGGCGACCACAGCCAATGATTCCGACCCGAAAATTCGTCATTGAATCCCTCCTATAGCAAAAAGACGTTGAATAGGAAAACAGTATGTAATTGAAAACAAAAAAAAGGGCACCCTCTGCTTCCAGGTGTCCTTCTTCGACGCCGACGAGGTTAGCTAGGCGATACGCTCTCGCCCGGGCTTGGGCAGAAGAAGATTGCCCTACCCGGGCTGAACCTGATGTGATGCAGGTTCAGCCCAGGATTCGCCCCAATGCGGGTCCCCCGTTGTCGCCGTCTGACACAACTCTGTGGCGACATTAGGCGAAATGTAATGAATGATGTTTAGAGATTCACAACCCCAATTTTTGGAGATTTTGGCGGCTGATGGTGGCGCTGAGCAAGGCTGAGGACTTGGTGGTTACATCGGTCTCGACGATCACCCAACCTTTGAACCCGGCTTGCTTGAGAATGTCAAACAGGGCGGCATAATTTACCATGCCCTCGCCGATCTCGGCAAAGATGCCGTTTTTGGAAAAAGTGGCATAATCCCAACCGTTGGCACGCCCCTCCTGGTAGACCTGAGGATTGATGTCTTTGATGTGCAGGGTCTTGATGTCGGCGGCATAGTCGCGGCAAAATTGCACCGGGTCCACGCCACCCCAGGCCAGGTGGCCAATGTCGGGGCCTTGAAAGAGCACGCTGCGGTCTACCAGTGAGAACAGCTTGTCAATTTCTTCGCGTGTTTCGATGGTGCTGCCGACATGGTTGTGAAAGCAACTTTTCACGCCTTGCGCCAGGGTGATCTCGCCGACCTTGTTGAGGGCGCGAACGAACTGCTTCCATTCGGCCTCGGTCATGGCGTCTTCGGGGCGGGCATTGGCGGCGATCTGGTTGCGGGTTTTGCCGGTGGGGGTGATGTATTTGTCAAAGCCGCCAGCGGCCACGTACAGCTCAGTGCAGCCGATCTCGCGGGCGAACGAGGCCAGGGTGCGCGCTCGCTCCAAAATGGTTTCTTCCTGGTCAGCATCCCAAAAATCGGCCCCCAGATAGCCCGGCGCCGGTTTGAGGCCATGTCGAGCCAAGGTGTCCAAAACCTGCTCAGGCGTGCCGCCCCAGGGTCCGGCCGGTGCCCCGTCATAGCCGGCCTGGGCGATTTCGGCTAAAACCTGTTCGCGGGGAATGTCGCGGCTCCAGGTGATTTGGCCGCATCCGATCATCAAGTCTGTCATCATTGATCCTTTCTCAAGAACGATCTGATCGTACAACTCAGGGATAAGTATAGCTGCTGATCTGGTTGCCCTGAGCATCTTGCAGCTCGGCCGTGTCACCGGTGTTGTTCCAGATGGGCCGCCGCCAGCCCCAATACAGATCGGTGACGGTGGCCTCGCCCTTTTTGGTCCACACTTTGACGGACGCGCCGGCTGCCAGGGTAAAGGCCGTGAAGGTGAACGAGTGACCGCCGGTATCGCGCAGCACCCAACCGGCCATGTCTTGCTCGACCTCGCCCTGGTTTTCAATCTCGACGTATTCGCCTTGCAGGTCATTGCCGGGCGGATCGTATTCGATAAACGAGATGCGCACATCGGCCGGTTTGAGCGGCGCAGTCGGCTGAGGCGGAATCGGCTCTGGCTCGGCTACGGGTGGCTCGGGTATTTGTTCGGTAGATGGCTTGAATTCCTGATACGTCACGGCGGCAGCGGTGACGCCGGTGAGGGTGAGCTCTTCGGCG
>CAYVBK010000017.1:0-101189 GCA_964449465.1 uncultured Anaerolineae bacterium | reverse complement strand
GTTTACCATCAATCTTGCCTGCGGAGAAATCTGTCCTCTCCGACAGGCTGCTAGTGGCCCAACACACCTGCGCTACTTGACAAATGAGCCAAATGGGATATAAACCTTGTTGATACCTGTCTACCCTCTCTGTTCTCGGCGATCAGGCTCTTTTCAGAGGAGCTAGAGGTTGTCCTGTTATCGCAAAGCGCATCTACTATGGCAAAAACAGCCAAATTGATCTTTCACACTCCCGCCGATGCCAGCCCGATGCGGTGTATGGCCTTGCTTCAGGCTATGCACGCGGCCGACATTGACACCCCGGCGGCGGCGCTGGCCACTGGTCAACTGCTTGAACTGGCCGAGCCGCTGGTAGCGATGCAGGATCGCCGCGAGCCGGTGCAAATTTTGCGCGTGTTGGGGCTGATCTGCGGCGAGCGGCAGTTCTACCTCTCGGCCGACGGCCTGGCTTTGGCCCGGTTGGCCGAGCAAGATATGGCTCAAGCAGTAGACCTGGCGCAGGTTTGCTATGCCACGGCCTGGGATGCGGCACATCCCGAACAACGCACCATCGCCTGGAGTTACGCGCAAGCCAGCGCGTGGATGTGGGAGCGCGCGCCGCTGCGATTCGACACATCGACACGCAAAACGTTGGCCGAAGAAATGATCGCCGCCATTCAATTGCAGTTTGCCGACCATCCAGCCTACCAGCCAGGACGAATTTCGTTTCGCAGCCACAGCCTGAGCGGTGTGGCCGTATGGTTGGCTGCTTTGCAGCCGCCTGCCCTGATCGCGATGGAGCAAGGCGATCTGCTCTTGTATCGCGGATCGTGCTCGCCGGCCGCCTTGCTGCTGGCCCTGGCCGCGGCAGCAAAGTCCACACCCAAGCAGGTCCAGGCCGATCCTGGCGATGATCTCGACGCCGATTTCGGCCCGGACATACCACTCACACCGCAACGGCGCAGTCGGATCTGTCAGGCCTGCTTTCTGGACCCCGCTGTGTTGGACCGACTGTTTGACTGGATGCTGCCCATCTATCCTCAACTCATCACCGCCGGCACGACGGCCGGGGCTTATGGGCGATTTGTTCGTTTGTTGCGCCGACCTACTCTATGTGACCTGATTCGGAATGAGGAGCCGTTATGAGCGACGCGATGGGCGACTGGGAAAATTTGCAGGCACAACTCGAGGCGCAGGCCAGCCTGGAATGGCTGACCGACACACAGCACAAGATTCTGGCCGATTTGCAAACCTTGCTCAAGTATCCCAACATAGTCAATTTGTGGGGGCCGGCCGGGTCGGGCAAAACGTTCTTGGGCCAGGCCTGGATTCGCGCACGCCCCCAGGCGCAATATGCAGCGGGGTGGCCGACCCCAATTGGCCGGCCACCCCGTTTATTGATCGTGGATCACCTTGTGGCAGATGCGGCGACACTGCATCGTCTCATCGCCGATCTCCAGTTATACGCGATCTCGTCTGCCATCTTGATCTCGCGTCGTCCGAATGAACTACACCTGCCCACTGTCGAAATGCCACCGCCCACCGCCGGCGATTTTGACATAGTCTATCGTAACCTCAGCGAACTGGACCGGCATCGTCTACGCCCCCTTGCTCCTCAGGCCGACCTCTGGCAGGCTATTCGCTCTACACTGTCCTGAATCAAAACCTGACCAGATCGTTCACCTGCACGGGCAGGCCGGTCTTGATCGAACAGTTGGCCGCAATGCCGACCAGAATGGACATAGCCCCGTCAATGTGCGAAGCGGCTCGATTGAACCGGTCGGGCTGTGGATCGCTAAAAATGTCATTGAGCATCACCGCGTCGCCGCCGCCATGCCCGCCAATACCTTCCGGTATCTCGACCTGGTAAGGCTCAGCAAACAGTGGAAACACGGTGATGTTTTTGGCACGGGTCATCCCTTCGGCAGATGCATCGCCGCCGGCATTGACATAGGCATTTTCAACAATAGCCACCTGGATGCGTCCACGGTCGCCGTTAAAGACCACCCGATAGCCCTCCCAGGGCATATAGGCGTTCAAAGAATAGGTCATAATCGCCTTGTTCTGATACCGCACCATCACCCCCATAGTATCCTCGATGCTGATTCCATCGCCAAACACGCTTTGGTCACGGTAATAGCCATCCTCTTTTTCAGCGTCGAGATACATCTCTTTCAGACGCGGATACCGTTCCATGTGCAAAGCAAAAGGATCATCTTGGGCGTTTTCGCTGCCAAACGCGCGGGCATAAAAGTGGGTTACGCCGCGGTTTTCGGCGTTTTCTCGGCCATAGAACATCAGATCGCCCATAGCAAAGACCGTCTTGGGACGCGAAGCAATCCAGAAATTGACCAGATCAAAGTGATGGGTGGCTTTGTGCACCAGCAGGCCGCCGCTGTTGCGTTTGTCGCGGTGCCAGCGGCGAAAGTAATCGGCTCCGTGATAGGTGTCCAGCAGCCATTCAAAGTGAATCGAGTGTACGTGGCCGATGGCCCCATCCATAATCAATTCTCTGATTTTGGTATTGTGCGGTGCATAACGATAATTAAAGGTCACACGCAGCCTGCGACCGGTGCGCTGGATCGCATCGAGAATGGCCTGGCATTTTTCCTGATCGATGGTCATCGGCTTTTCGCTGATCACATCACAGCCCATTTCCATCGCCCGAATGATATAGCGGTGATGAGTGCGGTCAATCGAAGTGACAATGATCGCGTCGGGCTTTTGCTCTTGAATCATTCGATCAAACTGGTCGGCCGGATAGGTCGGCACTGGCGTGACATTCCATTCCTCTTGCAGGCAGCGATTAGCGTAATCCATACGCACCTGATTCACATCGCACAACCCCACCAGGCACGAGGTCTCGGCAAACTGGGTGGCAATGGCCTGGTAATACATCCGCGCCCGTCCGCCAACCCCTATCAGGGCATATCGTGTTGGTTTGTTCATTTGCTTTCCTTTCATCAAAAAACCCGTTTCAACGAGGGTGATCTGGCCTTTCCCTCTGTTTGAAACGGGTTTATATCGCCGGGCTAAATGCCATTATCGCGACCGAACATGCATCGGCATAATCACATGTACAAAACTCTCATCTCCAACCGGCTTGAGCATGCCAGGGCTGGCCGAAGAAGAGGTTTCCAGGATCACCTGGGCGTTGCTGATGACCGAAAGTGCATCAATCAAGAAACGAACGTTAAAAGCAATGGTGCAAGTCTGTCCTTCAACCACCGCATCTAATTGATTGGTACTGTCGCCTGTCTCTGCGCTGGTGGCCGTGATCTGCACCTGCCCGTTGGGATCAATGTCCAGTTGTACAATGTTGGCCTCGCTGCGGGCAATGATGTTAGCCATTTTGCAGGCTTTGAGAAATTCCTGCGTGTTGAGAATGGTGCGCGTGGCAAACGATTTGGGGATGATTTGCTTGTAATCGGGAAAACTGCCCTCGATCAATTGGGAAACCATATCTACGCCAAAAATGCCATCGGTGCGACCTTGCAGGTTGAAAAGTACCTGGCTGCGTGATGGCGTCACATACATGCCGATAGGTTCTTTGACATCGCCGGACACACGGGCCAACTCGGTGAGTGATTTGGCCGGAATCACAATGCTGATGGACTGCGGCGCCGGTGTCGAGAGCCGGGCCGAGCAGACCGACAGCCGAAACCCGTCAGCGGCGGCCATCGTGAGCATATCCTCATCAAACCGTGCCAGAACCCCTGTCAAAATCGGGCGGCTTTCGTCGGCGGCGGCAGCAAACACTACGCGGGCGATCATCTGACGCAGCAAATCGGCCTCCAGGTAAACCTGACTGGTCGAGACCACATCTTCTTGAATCGAGGGAATGACCGGAAATTCGCCGGCGTCAATTCCTTTGACATCGGCCTGATTGCGCCCGCAAGAGAGATGCAGTGTAGAGCCGTCCAAATCGAGATCGATCCGCTCCTGCGGCAGCGAGTTGACCAGATCGGCAAACAGGCGAGCCGGCAGGGTCATAGATCCCTCTGTCTGTACCTGCGCACCGATCCAGCACACAATGAACAATTCCAGGTCTGTAGCAGCCAGTTTGAGCCGGGATTCTTCGGCAGACAGCAAGATATGAGAGAGTACAGGCAGGGTAGGGCGAGAGGCCACCGCCCGGCCCACGATAGCCAATCCTTTAGATAGATTTTCTTGTAGACAAGATGCCTGCATCCATCTCCTCCTTATCTCAATTCATGACCATAAAAAAAAGCGCGGACGGCATCTCCATCCGCGCCGGTGAAACAGATAATACGTGAAAATGACATCCTTGTCAAGTTGAAACAGCCTAGCGGCTCCAGGATTTGCGCATTTCCCACAAAGCAACGCCCAACACCAGCACCGCGCCGATAATGGGCACCCAAAGAGCTGTCCCACCGGTCGTGGGCATTTCTTCACTGCCGACATTTTTGGTGGTGGCGCTGACCGTGACCGTCTTTTCCTGGCCGGGGATGGGGCCTTGCAGCGATATGCCATCCACATAGAACTTGGCTTCACTGCCCATAATCGGCCACTTGGTCCAGCCGCGCACAAACAAAGTTAATTTGGCCGATGTTGGCACAATCTGGGTGATATAAACGCCCATCGTAGGGTGTTCTTCGCCTAGCCGGACATCGTTCCAACCGGTGTCTTTCCATTCGGCCCAGGTATCCAGAGCCGTCCATGAATTGCGTCCCTCAAAATCAACGGCCCATTGCAGCCGATGACCATAAGGGGTATTGATGTCACCGGCGGTCGAAGCGCGAATCAGGCCATGCAGTGAGAGCGTATAAGTTTGCCCGGCCACGACTTCTACCGTCTGATAGATGCCCACAAAGCGGTCTGGCTCGCCGGGGCCCATAATGCGCATCAACTGGGCATGCTGTCCATGCGAGACATGCGCCGGTTGCAACTCGTCCCCCCAGGCATAAACGGCGCGTCCGTTGTCAAAAGTGTTCCAGTTGTTCGGCACACCGTTAGTGTCAAAGCCTTCCTCAAAGCTGCCGTTTTTGATCAACTCGCCATAGGTAGGCACTGTGGCGGTTTGATACACCACCGGCGCTACCGGCGGTTTGGCTGCACCGCCATCGCCACCGACCGGCGGATTGGCTGGCTGATCTACTTTGGGGGTTGGCGTCAGGGTCGGTTGAACTTCGGCGGCGACGACAGTGGCGGTGGCCGTGGCAACCACAGGCCTGGGTGTGGGTGTCAAAGTGGGCAGCACTGGCAAGGGCGTTTCGGTGGGAGGCGGGGGGAGCGTCGCTGTCGGCGCTGCTTTTTGTCCACCAAATGGAGAACAGGCGATCAAACCAGGAATGAGAACCAGCAGGCCAAGCCAGATAAACCATCGAGGAAAAATAGATTGCTTTGTCATCTTGCCTCCATTGTGCAGGAGTGTCAGTAAATGTTGGTGAACCTGGTGAATGGACAGAATACAAAAAATTGATTTATTACCTGTCCCGAATCAATCAGAGTGGATAGATACTATCAGGTGCCCCCGATTATGTTATGTATATCATATCATCCTTTTGTTTTTTTGGCAAGCCCCAATTTGCCATAACGATCAAGGAGCGTGCTGAAAAACCCTCCCGCCACCAAGACACAAAGGACACAAAGCATTTCTAAAAACCCAAAGTATTGCAAACCCTGGTGTTCTCGGTGTCCTTTGTGGTAAAAATAGGCTTTTTCAGCGGACTTTAAGGCGACTATGTCGTAACTACCTACCCACTGCCATTCCGATTGCCGTCAGGCGCAAAGAATCCCTCCTTGCGGTGTATAACGAGATTTCTCGTCACTTTGCGCTTTAGAATGACAACCCAAAAGGCTAATTTTGGGCCCAAGGTAGGTAATTACATTCAGGACTTGCGCAAAACGTTGGTTGAGCCTGCCGAAACCAATATTTTGGCATCAAAACAGATATTTTAGCAAAGTTCTTGGTCTACTCTGCCAGCGAACTGCGTAAGCCCTACATTATGTCTTGAAATCATAAATGCCATCGTTAATGGGCCAGGCACGTTGACACGTTGCGCAATGCATCTCGATGCCGTTCTGCTGTGTCAGATGGCTGTGGCAGATCGGGCAGGCAAATTCCAGATGATCCGGTACGGCCTGCATACTCTGTCCGCCGACAGGACGAACAGCGCGCAGTATCAGGCTGGGCGCGCAGGGCCACCACATACCGGCGGGCTGTAGCAAACCGTCTATCCAGGCCAGCAGGCGAGCCGGAATGACCCGTTTCAGCCAGGCCACCCTCAGATGAGACAGGGCGCGCACCCGTTGGACAGTAAAACCCTGCATCATCAATTGCTGACGCATCCAGCGCGGGTGGAAATCAAAGTTGAGAGGAACAAATTCAATTGGGGGCAGGTCAAAAGGCGACCATGTCTGTCGGCGCAGCGCATAGCGCAGGATGGATTTGAGATGGAATTTGCTGGCAAACTCGAGCAAAAACGTCCCGCCGGGGACCAAGACATGCCAAATCTGGGCCAAAGCACGCGGCACGTCGGCCAGGTGATGGATCACCCGCACCATAGACACCGCATCAAACTGCCCGGCCTGCAGAGGAAGCTGATATACGTTGGCTGCCACATAGCAATACCGCTCATTCCGCCCCAGCCGCGCCTGGGCCTGGCGCAGTAACGATTTGGAATAATCCAGCAAGACCACCCGCTCATAGCCCGAATACATATCGGCCAGCCGCCCAAACCCGGCGCCGATTTCAAGCAGCCGCCGGCCCTGGCGGGGCAGCAGGTGGCGAATGGCAATCCGCTCTACCAGGTCTTCATATTCCCGCCCTTGATTTTGCCAAAAGCGAGTCTGATAATCGGACCCTTCATAGTCACAAATGGGTGGAACCGAAGGTAAGGATTCGCTCAATGTATCCTCGCAAATTTTGTAAAACGTGAAACACCGAGAAGTCATCATGTGCAATTCTCGCACACCACCAAACATGAAAATGCCCATCGATGAGTTTGGCACGCCCTCGTGCCAAACTGGCGTTGTTTTGCGACTGCGTTGTTTTGCAACGCCCCCTCAGCAGGAGCTATTTTCAGATCAGGTCAAACCGATTTGGGAGTCGGCGCTTTGAGGGGACGTTTGGCCGGCATGCCAGGCCGACGTGGGTATTGTGGCGGGGTGCTGGCTATTTTGTCAATCAATACCAGATTGCGCTCCTCGGCCAGACCCAACAGTTCGACCGGAACGACTTTGCGCAATTGCCCGCCCAACAATGAGATGGCATATCCGGCGGTCTGAATCTCTTCTTGCGCCGAACTGCCTTTTTGTGCCACCACGCAGCCGCCGATGCGACAAAAGGGCAGGGTGTATTCGACCAGAATGGGCAGTTCGGCGACTGCGCGGGCAAATACCATATCGTACTGCTCACGGTGTGCGACATCCAGAGCCACCTCTTCGGCCCGGCCCTTGAGCGGAGTCATGTTTTTCAGCCCCAGACCGTTGACCACATGGGTCAAAAAATCTACCTTTTTTCCCGTTGCCTCGAGCAGCACTACCTTGAGGTTGGGGCAATATATCTTGAGCGGGATGCCTGGAAAGCCGGCGCCGCTTCCTACGTCAATGCACGATAACACAGTACCGGTTGGCGCTGCCGGGCGATGCCTAAAAGCCAGCAGACAGCTTAGAGAATCAAGGAAATGGCGAATTTGTACCTGCTCATATTCGGTCACAGCCGTCAAATTGAAGCGCTGATTCCACTCGACCAGGGTTTCGTACAAAGTCTGAAACGACTTGATCTGTTTTTCGCTGAGCGTCAGCCCCAAGTGACGCGCCCCATTGATCAATTGCTCCATGATCTCACTCTCGCCGCCAACTGCCAAAACCACCGCCACAACCAGGTCAATTCGGGCACCCGCATCCAGGCGCACAAGGCCAGATAAATACTGCCCCCAACACAGCCAGACACACCGACCACCACAGCCCAGCCTGGCCGCCCGACCAGCGGCAGCCAGCGAGTCAGCCAGCCGGCCAGCGCATACACTATTCCGCCCATCACGCCAGACGCGACAAGGGTTTGCAACAGCATCTTGCCAAGTCCGAATTGGCCCAATGAACCTACCCGCCGCCAAAACAAAACCAGCATGATCAGCGTATGTCCGGCCAGTTGCACATTGTTAGCCAGAATCAACCCTACCATCCCCAGCGAGCCGACTGTCGGCACAGCCACCAGCGTATACAAGACCACGCCGATCACCCCAACTGCCGCCGGTGTCATCGTGTCTTGACGCGCATAAAAGGCAAAGACCAGCGGTTGATCCACGGCGGCAAACACCAGGCCGAGCAAATAATGTCGCAAGGCCAGAGCCACCTGCAGCGTATCGGCCGGACCAAACTCGCCATGCTCAAAGATCAAGGCCACAACCGGCCCGGCCAGCACCCCAAGCAGCGCCACCGCCGGCATTGTCAGCAGCAAGACCATCCGCAGTCCGCCCGATAATGTCTCTCGAAATGCAGTCGAGCCGGCACCACGTTCCAGCGCAGATTGGCGAGCCAATGCAGGCAAAATAGCCGTCGAGACAGCCATCGAAACCAACCCTAAAGGAAATTGTCGCAACAGAGTGGCATAATCCATAATCGCCATGCTGTTGCCTACTCGCGAAGCCAGATTGCGGTCGAGGACGATGCCCAACTCGTTGGGAATCATGCCCAAAACAATGGGCAAATACAAATACAAGATGCGGCGCAGGGCCGGGTGATCGAGTTGCAACGATGGGCGAAATCGCATATCACGCAGAGCTGGTAACTGCAAGATCAATTGCAGAGCCGCCCCCGCCACCAGCCCCACTGCCAGGCCGGATACGCCCCAACGCGGCCCCAACATCAGCGCGGTCACCACCATCACCACATTGAACATCGCTGTTGTGAGTGCCGGCAGAGTGAACCGCTGCAAAGCCTGGCACAGTGATGTCGTCAAGCCCGACAACCCCAAAAACAAAATGCCCCACAGCACGATCCGCAACAGACGAGTGGTTTCGGCCTGTAAAGCAGCATCAAATCCACCGACCAGGATGCGGGTGATCCAGGGGGCAATCCATTGCAGCACCAACACAATGCTGCCCAGCCCCACCATCGCCAGGGTCAGAAGCAAGCTGCCCAACCGCCACAATTCGTCATGATCGTCTTGGGCGGCAAATTCACTCAGAGTCGGCACCAATGCCGAAGTGATCATGCCGCCCACCAGCAATTCATAGAAGCGGCGCGGCACGATCTCGGCGGCCGTAAAAGCCAAAATGGGGCCATGCGCGCCAAACAAGTTCGAGTTGACAATGCCGCGCGCCAGCCCCACCACGCGGCTCAAGACATTGCCCAGCGAAACGATGACCGCTGAACGCGCAACCTGTTTTTGAGTAACAAAAAATTGATCGGGCATAGCACCTGCCTGGATTGAATGATCAGCGATTATACCTCAGATACACCGAGCCGCAAAATGGTCGAGACGGCGGGTTGGGGTGCATTTCAGTTTGGGGGCAGCTTGACATGACATTCACATTGAGGAACGTAGCACGCTCTGTGCCGCTTCTATGCCGTATCATACTGTATCATCAAGCATGAGGCGTGATCGACTCCTCAAAAGTTCGCCCCAGAACTGAAATACACCCGGTTGACAGGCCTTCTTGACGCTTGGTTTCGATTGTGATATAGTGAATAGGCAACACAGGCCATTGTGATTGTGCCTATACTGGAAAGGAGTAAATGATGCGTCCGATTTATACATTCACCGTTACCCCCTCTCTGCCGCCGGCACTAGAACCCCTCAAAATGTTGGCTAACAATCTGCTGTGGTGCTGGGATCACGAAACCATTGCTCTGTTCAGTCGGCTAGATCCCGATTTGTGGGAGGCCTCTCAACACAATCCGGTATTAATGTTGGGACAGATCAAACAAGAAACCTTTGACGAGCTATCCGCCGACGACAGCTTTATGAGTCAGATCGAACGGGCTGTACAGCGTATGGACCGATATATGAATCGCAAGGTCTGGTTCACCCGTGAATTTGACCAAGATAACAATGAGGCTCTGGTAGCCTATTTTTCGCTTGAATTTGGCATTACCGATTCGCTGCGTATCTATGCCGGTGGCTTGGGTGTGTTAGCCGGCGATCACTTGAAATCGGCCAGTGACTTGGGCATTCCACTTGTCGGTGTGGGACTGTTGTATCAAAAGGGATATTTTCGCCAATACCTCAATGCCGACGGGTGGCAGCAAGAAAGCTATCCCGAAAATGATTTTTTCAACATGCCATTGGAACTGGAGCGCAGTTCAGATGGCACGCCCATTTTGGTGCAGGTCACATTTCCGGGGCGAGAGGTCTTTGCCCAAATCTGGCGCGTTGATGTAGGGCGAGTACAGCTCTATCTGTTGGATACCAACATTCCCCAGAATAACCCTACCGATCAAGACATCACCGATCAACTGTACGGCGGCGACCTGGACATGCGCCTCAAGCAAGAACTGATCCTGGGCGTAGGCGGCATGCGCGCCTTGCAGGCCATGGGGGTTAACCCGATCGTCTACCACATGAATGAAGGCCACTCGGCATTCCTGGCCATTGAGCGCATCCGTATATTGATCAAGCAGCACGGTCTGACCTTTGACCAGGCTCGTGAGCAGGCCCGCGCCGGGCTGGTCTTTACCACTCATACACCGGTGCCGGCTGGCATCGACCGCTTTCCGTCTGACCTGATCGGCCACTATTGGGGCCATGCCTATGCCGAATTGGGCATCAATCACGACCAGTTTATGGCGATGGGACGACAAAACCCCAACGACCCTTACGAACCATTCTGTATGGCGATTCTGGCATTGCGCCTGGCCGCCTATTCAAACGGCGTCAGCAAGCTGCACGGACGAGTGTCACGCAAAATGTGGCAAGGCGTTTGGCCCGGCACGCCGCCCGAAGAGATTCCTATCGGCTCGGTCACGAACGGCATCCATCATCAGTCATGGATATCGGGCGATATTGCCGGCCTTTTTGAGCGATACCTGGGGCCGCGCTGGCGGCAAACGCCCGCCGACTCTGATTTGTGGAGCCGCGTGGAACGTATCCCCAGCGCCGAGCTGTGGAACACCCACGAACGCCGCCGCGAGCGTATGGTGGCTTTTGTGCGCCGCAAATTACATGAACAGTTGGCCCGACGCGGTGCATCCAAGGCCGAACTGCTGGCTGCCGATGAAGTGCTGGACCCCAACGCCTTGACCATCGGCTTTGCCCGCCGTTTTGCCACCTACAAGCGGGCCACCCTGATTTTCCGCGACCCTGACCGTCTGATTCAGATATTGAACAACCGCGATCGTCCGGTGCAGATCATTTTTGCCGGCAAAGCCCATCCCGAAGACAATCCCGGCAAAGAGTTGATCCGTCAAGTTGTGCATATAGCCCGCCGCCCCGAATTGCGTTCGCGGCTGGTCTTTTTGGAAAACTATGATATGAACCTGGCTCGTTACCTGGTGCAGGGCGTTGATGTATGGCTCAACACCCCCACCCGCCCCCACGAGGCCAGTGGCACCAGCGGTATGAAAGCAGCCGCCAATGGTGTCCTCAATATGAGCATTCTGGATGGTTGGTGGGACGAGATCTATGCATCGGAAATTGGCTGGGCTATTGGCAGCGGCGAGGTATACGACGATTTCAATCTCCAGGATCACATCGAATCCAACGCCATCTATAACCTGCTAGAAAGAGAAGTAGTACCGCTGTTTTACGACCATGGTGCAGATGGCCTGCCACGTGGCTGGATCGCGCGCATGAAAGCCTCTATGATGGCGATTTGCCCCATCTTTAACACGCACCGCATGTTGCAAGAATATACCGAAAAATACTATATCCCGGCCAGCATCCGCTACCAAAAACTGCTCTCTCAAAATACGGTTGCTCTGCGCTCGTTTGTCGAATGGAAAAAGCGCATCTATGAAAAGTGGGGACAGGTGCGCATCCAGAACGTCGAATCGGATGTGATCAGCGAAACCCAGGTCAATGTACCCTGCAGTGTATGGGCCGAAATCTATTTGGGACAGCTTGTCCCCGAAGACGTGCGTGTAGACCTGTACTTTGGTCCGGTCAACGCCGACGGCGAGATTGTGACGCCCCAAATCATCGAGATGCGCGGCGAACGCAATGGCAAAGAGTGCGTCTATGCTTTTGTGGGAAGCGTGGTCAGCCATTCCAGCGGCCGACATGGGTTCACGATCCGCATTGTCCCTAGCCATGTTGATCAGGTCAACCCCTTTGAGACCGGCTTGATCATCTGGGGCGGCCCGCGTTAGCCCGCGACAACTCTGTAACCCGATCATTCAACGGTGCGTAAAGAACAAGAAAATGTGCGGATGCCGGGTCTGTGTGAAAGGTCGAGGTGGATATGCCAAGAGAAAAACCGCTTGCCGTTGGCGCGTTGCTAACCAGCCCTCAAAATCAATACCAGGTCAGGCGATTGGTGGGAGGTGGCGGCATGGCCTGGGTCTACCAGGTGGAAAAACTGCCGACCGGCAGCAACTCGCTATGGGCGCTCAAAGAGTTGCGCACTCAAACGGCAGATCCCGACACCCAGGCGCATGCCTATCAACTCTTCAAGCAAGAAGCTGCTCTTTTGTCACAACTCGATCACCCCAATCTGCCCCAGGTCATTGACTTTTTTGAGGACCAGGGGCGCGCCTATCTGGTGATGGAATTTGTTTGGGGTGAATCGCTGGAAAAGCGCATCGAAAAAGCCCAATCTCCTCTGCTGGAGCGACAGGTCTTGCAGTGGGCGGTGCAGGCCTGTGAAGTGTTGGATTATCTGCACACCCGCCAACCGCCGATCATCTTTCGCGATCTTAAACCCAGTAACATCATGGTCAACAACACCGGCGTGATCAAACTGGTAGATTTTGGCATTGCCCGCACCTACAAGGAAAACAAGCTCCAGGACACCATCGCGCTTGGCTCGGAAAACTATGCCGCACCAGAGCAATGGGGCGAGGCACAGACCGACCCGCGCTCCGACATTTACGCGCTGGGCGCCACTATCTATCATCTGCTGGGCAACATGCCTCCCTCGCCAGCTTTTCTTCCCTCCGAGCCAACCTCGTTGGGCAAGATCAACCCGGCCGTGTCGGCCGAGACAGTCAATCTGGTCACCAAGGCGATGGTGCGAGATCGCGGTCGCCGTTTCCAGTCAGCCATCGAGATGAAAGAGGCTATTCTGACCATTATGCCCGGCTATGTCTCACCGCTCTCTGCCGCTACTCCAGTGACACCTTCATCGCATGCCCAGCAGGTTGCTGCCCAACCTGCTGCATCCGCTGCCGTCACGGTTACGCCTGCGGTTTCAGCTATTCCTGCTGCATTAACAACGCCTGCTGTATCAGCTGCTCCTGTTGCTGATACCATCGCGCCTGCACCATCGGCAGTGTCCGTTCTGCCGGCTACACCTGCACCTCAACCGACCGTCCGACGCGTTGTTCATCGAGTCAAGCTCTGCCCCCAATGCCAGCACAAGAACGAACTGCCGGCGCGTTTCTGCGTCCGTTGCGGCTATGCCTTTGTCGGTTTGCGCCCGGCGGTGCTGCGGGTGATCGAACCGGTGCGTGCTGCCTGGGAAATGCCGGTCAACCGCAGCCCGCTGATGCTGGGACGAGCAGCTCCTTCGGAAGGATACCGCCCCGACTTTGATATGACCTTTTATGACCCTGAAGGCTATGTTTCGCGTCGGCACGCCCAGATCACCCGTGAAAAGAGCGGATACGTGATCACCGATTTGGGCAGCAGCAACGGTACCTATGTCAACGACCAACCCTTGATCCCCAATCAGCCTTACCTGCTGCGCCACGGCGACCGCATCGAAATCGGCGAGGTGGCGATCAATTTTCTGCTGCGTTAACCCGAATCTGACAAAAGGAGCTGGATGGTGAAAATCGGGATACGAACCCTCATCGCCTTTTACTCGTTAGAAGGCAATACTCGTTTTGTCGCTCAGGCGATGGCCGAGGCGGTGCAGGCCGACCTGCTCGAACTGGAATTGCTCAAGCCCATGCCGCAGGGATTTTTCAAGTACTTGTGGGGCGGCATGCTCTCCTTGTTCAAGGCCAAACCGGCTCTACGTCCCTGGAGCCGAGATATTGGGCAATATGACCTGATCGTGATCGGCACACCGGTTTGGGGCGACCAGGTAGCTGCGCCGCTCAATACATTCAACGCCCTAAATCCCTTGCGAGATCGCAAAATTGCCCTGTTCTGCTGCTCTGGCGGTGGGCAAAAAAAGGTGCTGTCGGCCATGCGGCGCATGTGGGCAGGAAATGACATTGTGGGCGAGACCGAATTCATCAACACGCTCCAGCTTGATCCAGAAAAGAACAAGCAGCAGGCTCAAGTGTGGGTACAACAGATGGTATCCAGTTTGACGAAAGAGGAAAGGCTATGAACTGTCCCCATTGTGGCCAAGAAAACCGTGACCTGGCACGATTTTGTCAATTCTGCGGCGAGTCGCTCCAGGCCACTGCGCCCAATCCGCCCGATGAACCGACCATCATTTTGCCGCTCGACGCGTTGCCGCTTCAGATAGACCTGGCCCCATCATCCGACGACGACGCCCTGCCCGCAGATGAACCAATCCAAGACTCATCTGAGCAGGAAACCTGGCAAAGCGAGACAGTCGTGTGGATCGAGCTCGAGCCGGCCGAGACTGTGCCGCCCGAAACAACAGACATTCAGGCACCGCCGCCAGACACGGCCGTCCCGATCCACGAGCCGGAAGCAGAGCCAGAAGCAGAGCCAGAAGCAGAGCCAGAACCAGAAGCAGAGCCAGAACCAGAATTTTTGCCTCAGGCCGAGCCATCTCTGGACGTTGAGGGTGTTCAAGAAAGTGAGGAAATACCGTTGGTCGAAGAGATCGAAACCTTTCAGCAAGAACCCAAAGACGAATTGCCAGATGCTCAAGCCGAGTCATACGACCAGGTTGATGGTTTGTTCTGGCGCGACTCGCCGCCGCTCAAGACACTCCAGCCGGGCGTGGTCGTCAACGGCCGATACCAGATCAGCGAAATTCTATCCGCCGGCAGCAGTGAGATTTTGTATCGAGTGCGTGACCTGAATCGCTGCCTGCACTGCGGCCATATCAATGAAAGCGCCGACCAGGCCTTTTGCGATTCGTGCGGCGCCCTGATGGACCAAAAACCAACAGCATCCATGCTGAGCCGCCTGACCCAAGATGCGGCCAAGTCGTTGGATGTCACCCCTGAAGACTATTTTGAGCAGGATGAAATGGCCTATTGGGTCTGGCGCGAACACAAGACGGCGGCTGCTCCTCTACCTCTACGGCGAGCCAGGCTAGAGATCGGGCAGAAAACCGATGTCGGGCGCATGCGCAACCTGAATGAAGATAGCACCTGGACTCTGGTGATCGAGAGCGCGTACGAGAGCGTGCCGGAGCAGATCGGCATCCTGGTGGTGGCCGACGGCATGGGCGGGCATGAAGGCGGCGAAGTCGCCAGCAAGCTGGCCATTCGCACCCTGGCCGACACCTTGATGCAGCAGGTGATCATGCCTCAAACTGCCGGGCGTGCCCTCTCTGCCATCGAAATGCAGTCCTGGCTGATCAAGGCCGTTGAAGCGGCCAACGACCAGGTCTACCTGGCTCGTCAAAAACGAGAGACCGATATGGGCACGACATTGACGACCGCGCTGGTTTATGGGTGGAATGTCTGCCTGGCCCATGTAGGCGATTGTCGGGCTTTGGTCTGGGGGGCCGATGGACTGCGACAGATCACCACCGATCATTCGGTCATCGCCAGTATGGTAGCCAGTGGTATGGCCAAACCCGAAGAAATCTATACCCATCCGCAGCGCAGCGTGATCTATCGCTCCATCGGCGACCGCCCAGCTGTGGATGTGGATGTATTCACCGTCTCGATGCAGCCCGGCGACCGGTTGATCTTGTGCTGCGATGGGTTGTGGGAAATGATCCGCAACGAGGGGATTCAAGACGTGATGCTGCGCGAATCGGACCCGCAGGCGGCCTGTGAGATCATGGTAGACCAGGCCAACGAGGCCGGCGGCGTAGACAACATCAGCGTCATTGTGGTGCAATTCTAGCAGTCTGTCGGAGAGACTACTCGTTGCCCGCTTGAGGATGTCGGGATCCCGAACTTGTTCGGGGATACCCCATTCAGTGCGTTAAAATTGCCAGGTTGGGGACTCGCCACCGCTCAAAGATCTTTGACAGCCTGCCAGGGCACCGAGCCAGAGACGCCGGCGCGTGACCGGCATCCCATTCCGATTGTTTCAGGTCAGGAGGATGATATGGACCAAATCAAATTGACATGCACATTGAACAAACCATACCTGCCGGTTTTGAAAACTCAGCAACTCGTCTACCTGTACATCCAGGTTGAAGGCGGCGAAAGCATGGCCGAGGTGCGCACGCCGCTCAACATTGCTCTGGTATTGGACAAAAGCGGCTCGATGGAAGGCGAAAAAATCGCCAATTTGCGCCGGGCAGCCAAAAATGCCATTGACCTGCTCAGCGATGATGACTATGTCTCGATCATTGCGTTCAGCGACCGGGTTTATCCCATCGTCACCAGCCAAAAAGCATCCAACAAAGACAGCCTGAAAAAAGAAATTGATGGGATTCGCGATGGCGGCGGCACAGCCATGTCGGGTGGTATGCGCCGGGGGATGGGTGAATTGGAAAAACACCTTGCGCCGGACCGCCTGAGCCGTATGCTGCTGTTCACCGACGGCGAGACCTTTGGCGACGAAGAAGATTGTCGCAAATTGGGCCAGGAAATGGGGCAAAAAGGTATCGCGATCCAGGCGATGGGGTTGGGCGAAGACTGGAACGAAGACCTGCTAGACCAGGTGGCTGAGGCCAGCGGCGGCAGTGGCGACTTTATCGAAAAGCCCGAAGACATCAATGCCTTTTTCCAGGCGACGGTGCAGCGTATGCAGGCTACGGCCATCCAAAACGCTCAGTTGATCCTGCGCCTGGTCAACGGCGTCGTGCCGCGCCAGGTCTGGCGGGTCACACCCATTATTGAAAACCTGGGCTACAAGCCCGTCTCTGATGAAGACGTTCAAGTCACATTGGGCGAGATCAACAAAGACGAAGGCATGTCCCTGCTAGTCGAACTGCTGGTTTCGCCGCGTGCCGAGGGTGCATTCCGCATCGCCCAGGCCGAAGTAAACTTTGATGTGCCGGCGCTGAAACTGGCCGGTGAAAAGGTCAAGCAAGATGTCATGATCCACTTTAGCAGCGACCTCAACCTCACCAAACAATATGACCCGTTCACCATGAATCTGGTGGAAAAAGTGACCGCCTTCAAGCTGCAAACGCGCGCCCTCAATGCCGCCAAGATGGGCGACACGGTCGAGGCCAGCAAGCAATTGCGCGCCGCCGCCACCCGCCTGCTACAAATCGGCGAAAAGAAACTGGCCGACGCGGCTATGCAAGAAGCGCAAAATCTGGAAGAAAAAGGCGAAATGTCGGCCGGCGGGGCCAAGACGCTGCACTATGCCACGCGCAAATTGACCCGCAAACCTGCAACGCCCGACAGCACACCTCCGGCTGATGTCCCTGCCGGGTAAGGTCATTGTGTATCGAGACAACCGTCCCTAAAGAAATGGAGATAAAAATGCGTCAATGTCCAAATTGTGGAAATCAGGTGTCCGACAAGGCTGTTTTTTGTGATCAATGCGGCTCTCGACTGCCCGCGCCCGAGCCGGCAGTCGCCGAAACCGTCGTTCAGGCTGTGCCGGTCACACCTCCACCGGCTGGCGGCATCCCCGAAGATATTGTCTTGTGCGCCAGCTGCGGCGCCGAGAACGTGCCGGGCGAGGTCTTTTGCGATGTCTGCGGCGAACCGCTCGAATCGCCACAACCTGCCGGGCAGACGGTGATCCAGGAGGCTGCGATTGAAGAAGCTGCGATTGAAGAAGCTGCGATTGAAGAAGCTGCGATTGAAGAGGTTGTGGTTGAAGAGCCGGTCGTCGAAAAAGTCATTGTTGAAGAGGTGGTAGAAGAAATCGTTCCAGAGCCGGCTGCGCCAGAAACCCTGATCGAAGAGGTGGAAATTGTCGAGGCTGCCCTCCCAGAGGTGGAAGCTGCGCCGGTCGTGAGCGCACCGGTTGCTTCCGGCACATACTGCCCGGTCTGCGGCGCGTCTACGCGTGCCAGCGACACATTCTGCGGAAGCTGCGGCGCAGCCTTGGGCGGCGCTGTGCCGATGGTTACAGCCGCGTCAGCAGCCGCGCCAGCAGTTGCGCCCGCAGCCGCGCCCGTTACACCGGCTCCGGCAGCAGCCGTAGAAGAAGTGGTGCCTGTTCCGGTGATCACCGGCCCCTATCTCCAGGTCAAAGCCAGCAGCGCGCACATCCCGCTGACGCCGCAGCCCGAGTTGCTGGTGGGCCGCCTGGACGAGGTTAGCGGCATCGAACCCGAAGTGGATATGACCCCGCATGGTGGACTGGACGGCGGCGTGTCGCGGCGGCATGCCAAGCTGATCTATGAGGGCAAGGCCTGGTTTGTCTTGGACCTGGACAGCACCAACGGCACGTTTGTCAACGGCATTGAAGTCAAGCCGCGCGTGCGCACCCCGATCAAAAACGGCGATCAGATCAACTTTGGCGACGTAGAACTGGTATTTTTCGCTGGCTAGAAACAAGGCCGGCCTTCAAGCCGACCGCTCAGCATCTGGGCGGTCGGCTTGTGCTTTCATTTCAGGGTGTGATATAATAGGACTGTCTGATCGGACAGACCCACACTCACCGGGGGGACCCGCATGGCCTGGAAAGAAAGCGATTACAGTCAAAACACACTGACACGTCTGGCGCGCGCCGGCGCGTGGGTGCGGTTGATTGTCCAGCCCGATGCCTGCCCGGTCTGTCAGTCTCATCGCGATCAGGTGTATACCCCCGACCAGTCTCCCCGCCTTCCTCTCCCCGGCTGTGCTCTGGCCTATTGTCGCTGCCGCTTTGAGGCCGTAGACCCGGCCAGCAAGTTACCCATGTCAGAACTGGTGCGGCGTAGCGCCACGCTGATTCAGGCCGGTCAACGCGCCCTGGCCGAAAAGGCCTTGCGCCATGCTGTGCGTTTGGATGAATTGAACGAGCCAGCCTGGCTGTGGTTGAGCGCAGCGGTCGAAGGACGTGAGCGAGCGGTCTGTCTGGAGCGCGTGCTGAGCATCAACCCACAAAACACCTGGGCGCAAACCAGCCTGCAAACGCTGCATCAGCAATTGGGAATAGAATCGGGAAATGATCCCCCAGCACATATCACCGATATGCCCATGCAAGTGCTGGAAATTCGCTCGATGCGACAGATTATGATCGAACAATGGCAGGCTTTTATGCAAGTCATACCAGAGGTTGCCCCCAAAATCGCGTATGATCAGGCTATGGCCTTTATTCATGGACTGGAACGTGCCAATGCTCAGGCCGTAGATTTACTGTTCAACATTCCCAGCCTGCGCGACGAGACCGAGCAGCAGTTGAGAGAGTTAGACCTGTTGGGACGCAGCCTGGGCCAGGCGATGCGCACGACCACATCTCGGCCGCTTGCGCCGCAAAATTTACAGGCCAGCCGGGCCATGTTTGATGCTTTGTTCAAAGAATTGTTGACCCGCCGCCAGATTTTGCGCAAACAGGTTTCGCTGTACGGGGGACAGTAAAGCGGCCGCTGCACCGTCAGATCGCCCGATTTCACTTGATTGCAACCATCTCATCCTACTGTTGTGTTTCTATCCCTGTTTCAAATACAAGCCCCTCGCTCACATCAAAACCTGCTCTCACATCCGATGCGCCTGATATACCCATCCCCAAACCGTCAGCCAGCCTTCTGGAAAATTGATTGATGAGTCTCACTTGTTGACACGGAAAAAAAAACTGTGCTATATAGTCTTGCAGAAAAAGATATGAACTTTACAAAGTGACTCAAATAGGGCAAAATACTCCTCTCATTCGAAACATTGTTGCGTGGATGAGCATCTATCTGTCCAACCGCAAATCAGACCGGAGAGGAGTGTGAACATGCGGATTCGCATCAGCCTGAAGCCTGGAGACAGGGAGCGATTGCTGAACTGCTTGCATCAATCATATGCGAAAGGTCAACTGCGGTTGGTGAAGCGTATCCACGCCTTGATCGATGTCCTGAATGGCAAGGCCGTTGAGGAGATAGCCAAGATAATGAAGCTGGGTGAAAGCACGGTCTACGGCTATGTCAAGGCGTTCATCCTGCGCAGCTTTGCCAGTCTGGTGTACCGGCGTCCGAGTAGTCGTCCTCCCAAGTTGACCCAGTCCCAAAGGAAGGAGTTGGCGACGTGGATTGATGAGGATCCGGAAGCGATGGGATACGACTGCGGCTGCTGGAACACGGCACTGATTCAGGACTTGATTCTGGTGCGCTTCGGTGTGGAGTATGAACCACACTACGTTGCGCAGTTGTTAAAGAATATGGGCTATTCGTATCAGAAAGCCCGTTTCGTGTCCGATCACTTGGACGAGGTGAGCCAAGATCGCCAAGAGTGGATGGAGCAGACCTGGCCCGACATCCTGCGTCAGGCTCGTGCAACTGGCGCGCTGATCCTGTGGGGCGACGAATGTAGCTTTGCGCAATGGGGCTCGTTGAGCTACACCTGGGCCAAACGTGGGCAGCAGCCCGAGGTGAAAACCAGCGGCAAGCGCCAAGCCTACAAGGTCTTCGGCTTCATTGACTTCTTTAGCGGAGCGTTCTTTTATAAAGGACATACCGGCAAGTTCACCTCGGTGACCTATCAGGCGTTCGTTGCGGAGGTGATGAGCAAAACCGCTGGCCCGTTGATCATTATCCAGGATGGCGCCCGCTATCACACCAGCCGAGCGATGAAGGAATTCTTTGCCAGGCATAGCGACCGACTGACGGTATACCAACTGCCACGTTATTCACCCGAGTTCAACCCCATCGAGTACTTGTGGCGAAACGTCAAAAAGCTGGCGACTCATCTGCGCTATTTCCCCAAGTTCGAAAACCTGGTCGCTAAGGTGGATGACAAGTTGCAGTATGTCGCCGGGTTGCCGGAGATGATCCGCGGCTTGATCGGCAAGTACTGCAAGTCACTGGGAGAGCAAGCCACCGCATAGAGTACAAATCTTTTTCTTAAAAGCTATAGTAACCACTGGAACGCCTGGCCGGGATGGAATCACAGCGCGCGCCACATTCCTTGAAGAAAACCAGTTTCGGGTTAGCGTGGGGATGAATGACCACGCATATACTCGGCAATGGCATCGGCGGCCAACTGATTGCCCAATTGGTTCCAGTGTGGATCGGCATAGTGATAGGTTTCGCCCAATTCGATGCTCTTGCTCCAAAAGAGTGGCGTCAGGTTGAGGAAATCGACGCCGTTTTTTTGCGTCCAATCGCTGAACAGACGCTCTTGCGCATTGTGATTCTGGCTGAACACGTCAAACGAGAGATACTGCTGCTGCCACACCAGTTTGCCGTGATCGCCCTCGCTGAGCGTCACCGTGGCTGTGCGCTCTAGAATATTGTTCACATCGGTGGGGTCCCAAATGCGTGACCAGTAGACATGTTCTTTGCTCGGCACATAGACCAGCAAAAAGCGCGTCCCTTGCGCTTCGCACAGAGCCTTTAATTCCAGTAAAGCATCCTGGATATAACCAAACTCATCTGAGCGGGTTAAGGTGTCATAATCGGCGCTGAGGGGCAGCAGGTGAATATCTTTGAAAATGAGGGGAACGGTGCCGGCCTCGGTGCTGGCCGTCACCGGATAACGATAGCGCACCGGCCCGGCAGTTGGTCGAGTCGTCAACCAGTGTTTGAGCAGGTGAAAGGTGATCAGGCGGCGATAAAATGGCACGCCGCGCAGATCATATTCTTTCCAGCTCAGACCACTGGCGCGCTTTTCCACATATTGACCCACATTGAGCAGATCGTTGCCCTCGAAAAACATCAAGACCACCCAACGCGGCTTTTTGTCCAGGCCATATAGCTTGACCGCTTCGACCTCGTTCAGGGTGCTCCAACTCGATGCTCCCAAGATCAATACGCTCTGGTCGGTCTGCTGGCCCAATAACTCCATCCAGGTTTGAGGCGCCGTGCGATTGACGAACGAATCGCCGGTCACCACCACATCATACTGCTCGTGCCAGATACGCTCATCGTTGGGAAAGCCCATCTCATCGGTCTGAAACACATACCAGAATTTGTCACTGCGATCCGAAGGAGCGGCCGCTGTTTCCGGGTTGGCCTGTGAGGGCCGCGCCGGATCCCACCATCCTTCGATGCGATAATTAGGTTTATATCGATAAGCGATGCGGATCGGCTTGTCATATTCGAAATAGGGCTGGCAATAATAATTGGCCACAATCGGATCCGAGGCGCATACTTCTAGCGGAATGAGGCGATAAAGCACTCGCAGCCCCACTTCCAACACCAGCAGCGCACCCAACAAGCTCAGCACCGACGGAACCAGGATATTGAGGGCCAGCTGTCTCCGCCGGGCCATTGGACCGATGATTTGCTTCATTTTCTGATCACAAAATGGTCCAACACCAACGTATCAATGCCGCTGTTGCTGAACGTCTTGAACGCATCGGCCGGGCTGCTGACAATCGGCTCGCCGCGCAGGTTGAACGACGTGTTGAGCAGCACCGGCACGCCGGTTTGCCGCCCAAAAGTCTCGATCAGGTCATAGTAACGCGGATTCCACTCGCGGCGCACCGTCTGGATGCGCGACGTGCCGCCCTGGTGTGTCGTCGCCGGCACAATCGCCTGTTTGTCAGGCAATGTGTCAAATACCATCAACATGTAACGTGCCGGATAATGTCGCTCCGGTTCGCTCACAGCATAAAATTCGGCGGTACGGCTTTCCAGCACCGCCGGCGCAAAGGGACGAAACGGCTCGCGAAACTTGATCTTGGCATTGACAATGCCTTTCATGTCCGCACGACGCGGGTCGGCCAAAATGCTGCGATTGCCCAACGCCCGCGGTCCCCACTCGAACCGCCCTTGAAACCAACCGATCACCTTGCCGGCCTGCAACTCGGCCGATAGCTGCTCCATCAATACAGCATCCTCGGCGACGTATTGATAGGAAATGCTGCGACTGTGCAGAAAATCCTTGATCTCGTCAATGCTGTATCCCTGCCCCCAGTAAGCGTCTTGCATGACAAAAGCGCGCGGTTTTTTGAGCAGCACATGATAGACATACAACGCCGCGCCCAGCGCTCCACCCGAATCGCCGGCCGCCGGTTGAATGTATACCTCTTCAAACGGCGTCTCGCGCAAAATGCGCCCATTGGCCACACTGTTGAGGGCTACGCCGCCGGCAATGCACAATTTGTTCAGGCCGGTTTTCTGGTGCAGGTGACGCGCCATCGTCAGCATGGTCTCTTCGGTAGCCAGTTGGATGCTGGCGGCGACATCGGCGTAATACTGATTTTTGACCATACCCGGATCGGTCGGGTCTTGTTCGGGGTTGGTGTCGCGGGTGAAAAAGTCCGACTCGGGCAGGCGCGGCGGGCCAAAGAGCCGGGTAAATTTGGGGCTAAAGCTCTGGGTAGGCGAATAGTGATAGCTCAGGTAATCCATGCCCAGGCTAAAAGAGCCGTCGCTCTGCACATGGAGAATTTTGTACACCTCATCCATATAGCGCGGCTGCCCATACGGGGCCATTCCCATCACCTTGTACTCGCCCTCATTGACCTCGAACCCTAAAAAGGCCGTAAAGGCCGAATACAGCAGGCCCAGCGAGTGCGGAAAGCGTTGTTCGGAAAACAACTGAATGTCATTGACGCCGCCATCATCCCACGAGGCTTTGCCAACCCCCATCGTCGTGGACGTCCATTCGCCGACGCCGTCTACGGTGAGGATAGCCGCCTCAGAGTAGGGCGAGCAAAAGAACGCGCTGGCCGCGTGCGCCAGGTGATGCTCGGTAAACAGAATTTTCTCGGCGGGCACGCCGATTTTTTCTTGCAGCAGGCTCTTGATCCACAGCTTTTGATCGAACCATGTTACCATGGCCTCGCTGAACGACTCCCACGAACGGGGAAACGTGCCCAGAGAGGTGAGCAGAATGCGCTCAAATTTGGTCAGTGGCTTTTCGTAAAAGACCACATAATCCAGATCGGCAGCGGTGATGCCTGCCTGCTGCAAACAAAACTGGATCGCCCGTTCGGGAAAGCCGCTGTCGTGTTTTTTGCGGCTGAGACGTTCCTCTTCGGCGGCGGCGATCAGGCGACCATCCTCGATCAGCGCGGCCGCAGCATCGTGGTAAAAAAACGATGTTCCCAAAATATACATTAAAACTGGCTCCTTCCGCTCTCCAGATCGGCTGATATGTGAGCGCGTTCCAGCCAGCTTGAAGAGGATGGACGATGTTTGATGTGCAGGGGATCGCTAAACAGACGCACCAGGAGGCCAAAGGGGGTGACGACGATGAAATAGAACCAGGCCAACAAAATCCGGCCTTGAAAGTTGCCCATCTTGAGGGCAAACTGCGTCCATCGCGTCCAGAGACGCTTGAACACCCCGCCGCCGATAACCGGCTCGGCCGATTTTTCGGCCGACTTTTTCGGGACAGCCAGGTGCGGGTAGCGAACGCTGGCCCACACAAACGAGCAGACGCCGGCAGCTATCAGCCACACGGCTACGGCCAGCCACTTGTGCAGCCACAGCCGTGATATGACGGCCATCGTCCACAGCAAGACGATCCACACCAGGTCGAGGATGACCGGCGAAATCAGCCGCTTGCGGCTGCCCAGGACAGCGCCAGACGAATAGCCGACCAGAGTGAGCAAGATCAAGGCAATCAGGTCCATGTTGAATGACCTTTCAGTTTAGAACAGTGTATAGATAAACGGCATAAAGGACGATCCCTGGGCGGCGACCAGCAGCAGGGTGAACACGATCAACATGACGATCATGGGAATCATCCACCACAGCTTGCGCTTCCACAAAAAATTTAGCAGCTCGCCCAAAATGCCCATGCGAGACAGCATCTTTTTTCCCCAACCTGACATGCTATGCTCCTTTGTAACTGATACTCCGCGTGCGCTCTGTTCGCTGCCGCAGCAGCACAGCGATCAAGACGCTCAGCAATGAGACCAGCGAACCGACCGCACTGCCGATGACCAGCCAGCGCCACTGCTTGCGCCGTTCTTGCATCACCTGGACAGCCTGGGCTTGCAGTTGATTGCCCAAAACCTGCCTGAAAGCCGGCCGGGGCTGCACCGGCACCAACGTTTGCCGCAGCAGGCGCACCAGATAGCGCAAATCCAATACCACACGCTCAAAAGGCACACCTGGCTTGCGTCCCATCTTTTTCCAGGCCGCCTGGCCGATCTCTTGCCCCAGTTTGCGCACAAAATCGGTGCGAGGTTTTGTGCGCTCCCAAGACACAGATTCCTCTACGAAATCATTGTTTTCCATACTTGCTCCTCGCTTGATGTTTTCTCGGCTTCCCACGCTTCCCGCAAGGCCAGCAGAGTGCGATGGTACAAAGACTTGATCGCCCCCTCGCTGCGCCCCATGATCTGGCCGATCTCCTGGTTGCTCATCTGTTCGACAAATTTCAGGATCAACAACTGTTGTCGTTCATCGGGCATGCGGCGGATCAGGCGCAGCAACAGTTGACGATCCTCTTGCATTTCAACCTGATCGGGGGCGGTCTGCTCGCCATGCGGCAGGGTCAAGGATGCCAGTTCGTCCAGCGCGATCACCTGACGACGGCTGTGGTCGCGGTACCAGTTGGCGACCAGGTTGTGGGCAATGCGATATAGCCAGGCAGCAAAAGGAAGCCCGCGCTCGGTATACCGGCCGATGTGTTTGAGTGCCTGATAAAATGTCTTGGCGGTCAAGTCCTCGGCATCATGATGATTTCCCGTGCGGTAATACATATAGTTGTAAATGCGTTCGACGTACAACTCGTACAACTGGCCGAACGCTTCGGCGTCTTCTCTGGCGCGAGAAATCAACTCGATTTCAGACGACGGCTGGCTCACCCCATGCCTCCAACACAGGTCTCGACAGGAATTGTGTGCTCTGTCTTGCGGTATAAAACCCCATGGCGATGCTCCGGTTGCATCAAGCAAGTGGGCAAGATTGTACCCCAACCCCCTCGATTTGTCAATGAACCATTTCAGTCGGCCCGCCTTTCAACCTGAGGCGAGTTCGTCGGTTGAGTTGGCCGGTTGAGCTGGCAGATTGAGTCTGTCGAAACCGGGTTGCCCAGACCAACACCAACGCTCTCTCAGGGCGAGGCTTTAGCCTCGCCCTTTAGCCTCGCCCGACGCCGAAGCCTCGGCCTGAAAGAGCCGGTTGGTTGGACTGGCAGGTTGAGCCTGCCGAAATCCGTTGGGGCATCATCCGCCCGGTTTTTTCCAAACCCACATGTATGCTATAATCCCCCTCAAGGAGAGACTCTATGCCAGATGTTCGTTTGCACAAAGTTCTTGCTCAGGCCGGCGTGGCCTCGCGCCGCGCCAGCGAAGTGATGATCCAACAAGGCCGCGTACAGGTCAACGGTCAGACCGTCACCGAAATGGGCGTTCTGGTCAACCCAGACCGGGACCAGATCGCCGTGGACGGTCAACCGATCCAGGCGCACCCCAAACAGCGATACATGATGCTGCACAAGCCGGCCGGCTATTTGTCGGTGATCCGCGACGAGCGCGGCCGCCCATCGCTGGGCAACCTGATCCCCGACATAGAAGGACTGCACCCGGTAGGACGGCTGGACCTGGACAGCGAGGGGTTGATCTTGCTGACCAACGACGGTGCTTTAACCGAGCAACTCACCCATCCTCGCTATGAACACCCCAAAGAATACCATGTTTTGGTCAGCGGACATGCTACCCGCGTTGTTTTGCAAGCCCTGCGCCAGGGTGTCGAGTTGCCCGATGGCTTGACCTCGCCGGCGCGGGTGGAAATGATCGAAACTTCGCCCTGGGGCAAGCCTTTGCAAAAGCAAACCTGGCTGCGCATGATCATTCACGAAGGGCGCAAGCGACAGATCCGGCGCATGTGCGAGGCGGTGGGCTTGCGGGTGCAGCGGTTGATCCGCGTGCGCATCGGCCCGCTGGAACTGGGCGACCTGCCGCCGGGTGCGCATCGCCCCCTCACCCGCGCCGAACTGGCCACCCTGCGCCGTCTGGCGGCGCCTCCATCGGGCCGCCCCCGGCGCAGCTTGAATCAGAGGAAAACGGATGCCTAGACCTTTAACCATTGCCATAGACGGCCCGGCCGCGTCGGGCAAAAGCACGGTGGGCGAATTGCTGGCCCGGCGGCTGGGTTATTTGTATTTTGACACCGGCGTGATGTATCGCGCTGTAACCTGGGCGGCTCTGGAGCAACATATTGCCATTTCAGACGAGAACGCTCTGACCACCCTGGCCGAAACTTTGCACATCCAGGTTTGCCCGCCCACCGTGCTGGATGGTCGCCAATACACTGTGCTGGCCGATGATCAAGACATCACCTGGGACATTCGTCGCCCCGAAGTGAACCAGCACGTGTCGCCGGTCAGTGCATATCCGGGCGTGCGCCGTGCTCTCACCGCTCAGCAACGGCGCATCGGTTTGCGCGGGCAGGTGATCATGGTTGGGCGCGATATTGGCACGGTGGTGCTGCCGCAGGCCGATCTCAAGCTCTATATCGAGGCCTGCCTGGACGAACGCGCCCGCCGCCGTCACATCGAGGTATTGCGCCGCCGTGGCGACGACCCTGCTCATGCCGACCCTCAAGAGTATGACGAAATTCGTCAATCTATGATGCGACGTGACCAAATAGACAGCGAGCGCGCCACATCGCCGCTGCGCCCGGCCGCCGACGCTGTGATCATAGACACCACCCACCTGACCATCGAGCAGGTGTTGGATTATATTGGGGAGATCATTGACGAACGAGAACGCTCAACGACCTGAAACCATTGTGGCCGTTGCCCCACACAGCATCGCCGCCGCTCTGGAAATTCGTCCGGGCGACGTGCTGCGTTCGGTCAACGGCCGCCCGGTGCGCGATGTGCTGGATGTTCAGTTTTACGCCGCCGACCTCGAACTGGAGTTGGTGATCTGGCGAGACGGACAATCGGTGCGCCTGCACACGCTTCGCGACGACCGCCCGCTGGGGCTGGATTTTGCCGCGCCGGTCTTTGACGGCATGCGTCTGTGTCGCAATCACTGCGAGTTTTGCTTTGTGACACAAATGCCACCGCGCCGACTGGGGCTGCGATCCTCGCTTTACCTCCGCGACGACGATTATCGCTACAGCGTGCTGTACGGCAGCTTTATCACCCTCACCAACCTCACCGCCGACGACTGGCAGCGCATCCGCGAACAGCGACTCGGACCGCTGTACATCTCGGTGCATGCCACCGAGCCGGCCTTGCGTCAACAATTGCTCGGCCGGCCAGACATCCCCACCATTTTGCCGCAGATCGACCAATTGGCGGCATGGGGCATCGAAATGCACACCCAACTGGTGTTGACGCCCGGTCTCAACGATGGCGAGCATCTGGAACGCAGCGTGGCCGACCTGGCTGCCCGTTACCCGGCAGTGCAATCCATCGGCGTGGTGCCGGTGGGGTTGACACGCTATCATCGCGGCGACTGTCGTCCCTATACCGCTGCCCAGGCCAGAGAGGTCATTGCCCAGATCGAGCCGCGCCAACAAAGGTACCGGGAACAGCACGGATCATCGCTGGTTTACCTGGCCGACGAGTGGTACCTGCTGACCGATGCACCCATCCCGCCCGAAACGGCCTATGACGGCTATCCGCAGATCGAAAATGGCATCGGCCTGACGCGGCAATTTCTCCAAGACTGCGCCGCCCTGCGCCTGCCGCGCGACAGGTTGCCGGGCTGCACCCTGGCCTGCGGCGCGCTGATCGCTCCGCTGTTGCAACAAGAAGCGCAGAGGATTTCCGAGCAAATTGGCGTTCAATTTGAAGTGGTGACGGTGATCAACCAACTGTTTGGGGAAACGGTCACCGTGTCGGGGCTGCTGGGCGGAGAGGATGTGGCGGCGGCCCTGCAAGATCGTCCGTTGAATGAGGTGATCTGTCTGCCTCACGCTATGTTTGACGCTGCCGGCGAGCGTACCTTGGATGATTGGACCCGACCCGATTTTGAACGGCTGTGGCGGCGTCCGGTGATTCTGGCCGAACGGATGAGCCAGATCTTGAGCCAGTTGGCTCACCTGCACTCGCCCCGCAAAAGAGGCTTGAAGCGATCATCCTGATTCCCGTCGTTCCAAAACGCCCTGCCTGGTTTACCTCTTGCTTCAATATCCTCCGCAACCTCTCAGGTTGACCCTCTCACGTTGCCTGCCTCTTTTGCGTTCTGTAATCCCATACTTGCGGTTCGCTCATTTTTTTTCGAGTTCTTCAAATTGCCCGATCATATTTGATCATAGCTTTTTATGTCAAGGGACCAGCCCCTTGACAAACCCCGTCGGGGATGCTTGACCCCCCGAACCCCTCGAAAACCGGGGTGTTTTCTGTCGTCGCAGACCAAGCAAGGGCAATAGCTAGACATAAGAACGATTTTGGCCTGGTTTTCAGCTCCTGCCGACAGAATGTGGGCGGCTTTTGGGGCGTTGTACAGTGAAATGGGCATCAGTCCTTTTTCAGGCGGTAGTTCGTAAAACATCGTTTTTAATCTAAAATGTTTTTATATGTCCATCAAAAATGAACGAGCCAAAAGCCATATATAATCTTTTCTGAACCCGGCATCTCGCGGTAAAACACTTTTTTCAGTGGACTCGATAGTCCACTGAAAAAACCACCAGGAATACCAGGTACACAAAAAAAGTCAAGGCTTGTATTCATAAACCGAATTTTCCTGGTGTCTCTTGTGGTTCAAGATATCTCTTTTCAGGTGAGTCACTTGTTTGGATGAAAGGAGGTTATTCAAGGAATCAATACAGTTGAGATCACAGAACAACATCTACTGATTGGGGTCAAATCTAAAAAAGGAGACCTGGTATGAACAAACTTGTGTGGGTCTTGGCGGCTATTTTATTGTTTTTGCTGACCCTGGCACCGCCGGCGGGCGCACAAGGCACGCCCGACATCGGCTGGTGGGTGATCGGCAGCGGCGGCGGCAGCGCACTGGTCGGCAGCATTTCCCTCGGTAGCACATTAGGCCAATGGGACATTGGCAGTTATACCGGTGGCAGCTCACAGTTGCAGGCTGGCTTTTGGGGTGGTGTGCCTGCCGATTACCGCATCTTGTTGCCGATTACGCTCAAACAATATCCCTAATTTTTGGAACAGGAGGATAAAATGAAAATCAAAAGGTTGATGATCGTTCTGATCTCGCTGATTGTTTTAATTGTCGGTGTGCATAGCGCCACCGGACAGGGGCCGGTAAACACAGGACAGGCCACAGCTCCTCTGTCCCAAGATGGCGCCCAACCACAAAGTGATATTCAAGCCGCCGCCGCCATCAACAGCCGCATCAGCTATCAGGGCGTACTCAAAGAGGGCGGCAGCGCCGTCACCGGCACGCGCAACATGACTTTTCGCCTCTATTCTAACGACACCTGCACTATCCAGGCAGGCAGCGACATCGTCAAGACAGGAGTGCAGGTGACCAACGGCCTGTTCAATACGATGCTGGATGTGAACCCGAGTTATTTCAACGGCCAGGGGTTGTGGCTGCGAGTGTGGGTGGGCGGCACCCAGGTGGTGGCCTGCCAGGAGATTTTGGCCGTGCCGTATGCGCTGAGCCTGCGGCCAGGTGCCCAGGTGGTGGGCGAACAGATTAACTGGAACGCCATCTATGCATCCAACACAGCGACCACAGACTATTCCTATGCTGTGCGGGGTGACAGTAGCTCAAGTTTGGGGCGAGGCCTGTATGGTTATGCCGTCTCATCTAGCGGCAGCACCTTTGGCGTGTATGGCCAAGTCCAGTCACCCGATGGCATTGGTGTAGCTGGGTATCAATCTGGCTATGATTCGTCTGATCGAGCGGGGTTCTGGAGCTCCGGCGGTCAATTTGGCGGCAAAAATGGCGTCATGGCGGTCAGCAAGGAAAGCTATGGACACGGAGTTGTAGGGTGGAGCAAAGCCACTACCGGTTCGGGTGCCGGAGTTTATGGGCAATCATCCTCAACCAGTGGACGCGGTGTCTATGGCTATGCCACAGCCTCAAGCGGGACAACCTATGGTGTTTATGGCGAAGCCTATTCGCCCAACGGATATGGCGTATACGGGGTCACGCGTCAATCTGGAGGTAAGGGGGTCTATGGTGAGTCTACCAATGCTGCGGGATGGGCCGGATACTTTACAAGTTCGGGAGGCGGGGTCTATATTTCGGCGCCCACAGGGTTTTGGGGGCTGAACGTGGCTGGAGGAACCAAAAGCGCAGTGGTTCGCACTCAAGACGGTAGCCGTGTTCTATACACCGAAGAATCCAGCGAGGTCTGGTTCACCGACTATGGCCTGGGTACGCTTGAGAATGGGCAGGCTACCATCCCCATTGACCCGATCTTTGCCCAAACCGTCAACCTGACCGAAACCTACCATGTCTTTGTCCAGGTTTACGGCAACGCCGAAGTATATGTTTCAGAGCGCACCGCAACGCACTTTGTCGTCAATTTGCGTGAAGGGGACGCCAACGTCGAGTTTTCCTACCGCATTGTGGCCAAGCGGTTGGGATTCGAGGACAAGCGACTGGAGCGTATACCTGAGGCAGACCAGGATCCCAATCTGTACCCGGAGCGGGCCGTTCAGGAACAGAACGATGCTCCATTCCGAGAGCCGGTCATACCGGAGAACAAGCCGTAGGCGTCAGGTTTCTTTGCTCACTCGTGCGCTCCGTGTGGGAGCGAGCAGTGATTGATCGAGCCTGATAAAAAAGCCGTAATTGGCCTTTGCCCCGTTTTGTGGTACAATCTCGATGTTTCAAACCCCGCCCTTTCCGGCGGGGTTTTGTCTGTCTCAAAAGGATGCCCATGTCTTTGATCAGCGTGCGCGAGGTCAGCCACAGTTTTGGCGGCCCGCTTGTTTTCGACCATATCACCCTGCACATCGAGCGCGGCGAGCGGATCTGCTTGCTGGGGCGCAACGGCGCGGGCAAAACCTCGCTGATGCGCCTGATCGATGGCGATCTGTCATCCGACGACGGCGCAGTGACGCGCCAGCAAGGAGTCAAAACGGCTCGGCTGGCGCAAACCGTGCCGCCCGACCTGCACGGGCCGGTGTTCGACCTGGTTGTCGCCGGGCTGGGGCGGCGCGCCGACCTGCTGACCGAATATCACCGCTCCGGCATCCAGGTCGCCCAAAACCCTACCCCTGCCGCACTGGACAGGCTGGATCGTCTGCATCGTCAACTCGACCTGGAAAACGCCTGGCAGTTGGGTCAAGAGGTCGAGCGCGTGCTGACGCATCTCCAGGTGGATGGGCAAGCTGAATTCAGCACCCTCTCCGGTGGGCAAAAGCGTCGTGCCCTGCTGGCTCGCGCCCTGGTGGGCTGCCCCGATCTGCTGTTGCTCGACGAGCCGACCAATCACCTCGACATTCCATCCATCGAGTGGCTAGAAGAATACCTGTTGAGTCACGTGGACGCTTTGCTGTTTGTCTCTCACGACCGCGCTTTTGTGCGCCACCTCGCTACACGGGTGATCGAGATTGACCGCGGCGCATTGTACGACTGGAACTGCGACTATGACACGTTTGTGCTGCGCAAGCGAGACGCTCTGGCGCAGCAGCGGCGCGAGTGGGAGGAATTTGACAAGACGTTGGCACAAGAGGAAACCTGGCTGCATCAAGGCACGCAGGCGCGCACCACCCGCAACATGGGGCGGGTGCGCGCCCTGGAGGACATGCGGGCGCAGCGGGCCGAGCGACGTGATGACATTGGCGTGGCCCATATTCAGATTCAAAAGGCCGCCCGCACCGGCAAACTGGTCATCGAGGCCCAAGAGGCCGGCTTGAGCTATGGCGACACGCTTATCATCCGCGATTTGACCACCACCATTGAGCGCGGCGACAAGGTGGGCATCATCGGGCCCAACGGCTCTGGCAAAACCACCCTGCTGCGTCTATTGCTGGGCGACCTGCAGCCGCAGCAAGGCCGGGTGCGGCACGGCGCCGGCGTGCAAATTGCCTATTTCGACCAGATGCGCGAGCAACTCGACCCCAATCTCTCGGTGCAAGAGAGTGTCAACGATGGCAACCCCATTTTGACCATCAACGGGCAGGCGCGGCATGTGGTGGGTTATATGCGCCAGTTCCTGTTTCCGCCGGAGCGGCTGCAAACCCGCGTGGCTGCCTTGTCGGGCGGCGAGCGTGCCCGGCTGATGCTGGCGCGGCTCTTTGCGCGGCCTTTTAATGTGTTGGTGATGGACGAGCCAACCAATGACCTGGACCTGGAAACGCTGGAACTGCTGGAGCGGCTGCTGATCAACTACCGAGACACCCTGCTGCTGGTCAGCCATGACCGCGCCCTGCTGAACAATGTGGTCGAACGCACCCTGTCGCTAGAGGCCGGCGGTCGGGTGGGAGAATATGCCGGCGGCTATGACGACTGGCTGTGGCAGCGGCCACAACCGCAAGAGGCGGCAAGCCCCAGGCCTGTAGCCAAACCCGTCTTGCAGAGTGGAGCACCGCCCAGGGAGCGCAAACTCAGTTTTGCCGAGCGGAATGAACTGGGGGAACTGCCGGAGCAGATCGAGGTGATGGAACAAGAGCAAGGCGAGTTGTACCGCACCCTGGCCTCGCCCGAACTATACCGGCACAACGGCGCTGACGTGACGCGCATCCAGGCGCGGCTGGTCGAGTTGGCGCGGCTGTTGGAAGCGGCCTACGAACGCTGGGCGTTTCTGGAATCGCTGCCCCCAAAGTGACAGCCCCTAACCTTTTATCAGGCGGCTGCTGATCTCGTTGTGTCGCTTTACAAGACGCGGCACATCCAATCCTACAATTTCGCCGTTCCACACTACCACCCGCCCGTTGATGACCGACATGTCTACGCCGCGCGGCGTGCAAAAGACCAGCGCCGCCAGTGGATCGTGCTGCGCTCCGGCATAATCCAACCGCCCCAGCCGCCAGCCCACCCAATCGGCGGCCATGCCCGGCCGCAGCGAGCCAATGTCGTCGCGACCCAATACCTGCGCACCGCCTACCGTGGCCATGTGCAAGGCCTCCACCGCGCTCATCGCTGCCGCGCCTTGCAGCACTCGCTGCAACAACATGGCCTGTCGCGCCTCACCCAGCATGTGCGACGAGTCATTGCTGGCGCTGCCGTCTACGCCCAGCCCCACCCGCACGCCGGCATCGCGCATCCGCCGAATCGGAGCGATACCCGACCCCAGCCGCATATTGGAAGAAGGGCAGTGCGCCACCCCGGCTTTCGCATCGGCCATCTGCTCGATTTCCTGCTTGTTCAAATGCACACAATGGGCAAACCACACATCGTCGCCCAGCCAGCCCAATTCTTGCATCAAGGCCAGGGGACGGCAGCCGAATTTGCGCAGACAAAACTGCTCTTCGTCCAGCGTCTCGGCCAGGTGTGTGTGCAGGCGCAGTTGATGCGCTCGCGCCCACTGCGCCGCCTGACGCATCTCTTCTGGTGTTACCGAAAAAGGCGAGCATGGCGCGATGGCAATTCGACACATCGAGTATCGTCCTGCATCGTGATACAGCCCCACCACCCGCTCACAGTCGCGCAAAATCTCGGTCTCGTTCTGCACTACCTGGTCGGGTGGCAAACCGCCCTGCGATTGTCCCAGCGACATACTGCCCCGGCAGGGATGAAAACGCACTCCCAGCTCTCGCGCCGCCTCGATCTCGGCATCCAACCTGGCGTCGTTGGGAAACAGGTACAGGTGATCGCTGACGGTGGTGCAGCCCGACAAGAGTAATTCGGCCAGCCCCACCTGCGCGCTGACATAGATGGCCTCATCGTCCATACGCGCCCAAATGGGATACAGCGTGCGCAGCCAGTCGAACAAAGTGGCATCCTGCGCCGCCGACAAGGCGCGGGTGAGGGTTTGATAGAGATGGTGGTGGGTGTTGACCAGGCCGGGCAGCACCACCATCCCCGTCGCCTCAATGACCTGATCGGCAGCAGCGGGCAGCGCGTCGGTCGGCCCGACTTGCTCGATCACCCCGTCGCGGGCAAACAATCCGCCGTTCGAGACAAAGGGTTGGGCGTCATCCATCGTCGCCAACAATGACGCATGTTTCAACAGCAGTGTAGCCATCGTTTCTCCCTGCCGGGGATGTCAGCCTCGGCCCTGCCAGACCGCCTCCAGGCGCGGCGCAATCGCCGACCAGTCATAACCGAGCGCAAAATCAAAGGCGGCCTGCCCCAAAACGCGCCGATGTTCCGCGTTGCCCAGCAAATCCACCACCCGTTGCGCAAACAAAGCCGGGCGGTCGGCCAAAATCACCTCTTGCCCGTCGGTGATAGGATAGCCATCGCAGCCCATCGGCGTCGAAACGATGGCCTTGTGCATAGCCATCGCCTCCAGCACCTTGAGGCGAGTGCCGCCGCCGCTGCGCAGTGGGATCACATACACCTCGGCGTCGGCGATATAGGGCCGTGCATCGGGCACCCGGCCGGTTACCCTCACACCCGGCTGCTGCGCCAATGCCTCGACCCGGCGATGCGGTCGCTGGCCCACAATGTAAAAAACGGCGTCGGGAATCTGCCGGCGGATCAAGGGAAACACCTGCTCCACAAACCACACCGCCGCATCCACGTTGGGCCGAAAATCCATCGTGCCGGTGAAAACCAGGCTGCGCGGCGGCAGGCCGGGTTGAGTGGGCGCAAAAGAGGTATAATAGGAAATATCTACGCCATTAGGAATGACAACCACGTTCAGCCCCGCCGCCAGGCGATGCAGGGCCGCCGCATCCTCGGCCGACACCGCCGACACGACATCTACCCGGCGGCAAATTTGGGCCTCATAACCGGCCAGCTTGAGCCATTGAATCAGCGAATACAAAGCCGCCGGCCAGCGCGCCGGGCGGCCCGCGTCGGCCTGAAAGACCCGTTTTTGCAACACATACTCGGCATTGTGATTGTCAAACACCAGGCGCGGGCGAGGACGGTTCGCCGGTATGCTGTCCAGGAGGGTGGGCAGATAAGGCGCCATCTCGATGCCTTCCAGATCGATCACCTCGAACGAGTGACGCTGCAAATGGGCGCGCAGCCGGGCGTGCATGTCCGGCGACGTCAGACGATGCGCCATATCGGGCAGCGGCGAAGTGAAGGTGGTCAGCAGCCGCTGGCTCAAGGTGCGCGTGGGCTGTGGCGCCATTTCTACCACCGCGCAGAAATCACACATCCGATCCACAGCCGTTTGATCGTGGTCAGGGGGGATAAAGCCAAAGAGGTGAATTTCGTGCCGACGAGACAGGCCGGCGATCAGGTTGAAATTGCGCAGGCTGGTGCCCTGGTGCGGCGGGAATGGCAATTGCGGAACGAGCATCAAGACACGCAAATCATCCTACCTTTTGGTAAATTTACGATAAACATCCAGGGTTTCACTGGCTGCCCGCTCCCATGAGAAAAAAGCTGCCCGCTTTTTTCCTTTGACCACCATGTCCTGGCGCAGATCGGGTTCTGAGAGCAACCGCCACATAGCCACAGTAAACCCTTCGACATCTTCGGGGGTCACACGCAACGCCGCATCTTGGACTACTTCGGGCATGGCCGAGGTGTTGGAGACGATCACCGGCGTGCCGCAGGCCATGGCCTCTAGCGGCGGCAGGCCAAACCCCTCGTAAAAAGAAGGCAGCACCAACATCTCGGCCGCACTATAGAGGGCCGGCAGGTCTTTGGTGGGAACGCGCCCGGCAAAACAAATCTGTCCTTCCAGGCCCAGCTCTTCTACCAACCGATACACTTCGTCAAACAGCCAGCCTTCTTTTCCCACAATGACCAGCCCCACGTCGGGTCTATAGTTTTTCTTGAGCAGATCAAAAGCGCGAATCAGCGTAGGCAGGTTTTTTCGCGGCTCGATGGTACCGACAAACAAAATAAAGCGATCTGGCAGGCCGTGTCGGGCGCGCATCTCAGCCAACAACCCGGTATCCTCAATGGGGGCATAGATGGATTGAGCCGCTTCGTAAATCACCGTGATTTTTTTGGCCGACGTGCCGGTCAAACGAATAATATCGTTCTTGGTCGCTTCAGAAACGGCAATAATATGGGTGGCATGGCGCACGGCCCGGTCAATCAAGCCATAATAACGCGCGCTCTCATGGGTCAGAAAATGGGGATACAGCAAAAATGCCAGATCGTGGACGGTGATAATGCTGGGACAACGCGAAAAAAATGGGGGAATGAAATCGGTCCAGTGAACCACATCCAGGCCGATCGGGAGCAACTCGACGCTGAGCAAATAGGGCTCCAGGTGATGATGAGAAGGTGTGTACAACCGGGCCGACCGAAAATTCTTTTGTTCGGTGATAACGGTTGTATCTTTGTAACGCTTCAAAATCACATATTTGTTTTCCTGATCCAGCCCGGCCAGGGCGCGGATCAGATTGTGAGTGTATTGTGTGATTCCTGATTGAATATAAGAACCGAGACGGGCATCAATTCCAATACGCATCAAGATTCTCCCCTTGGTGTTCGACATGTCCAAATTGCCAGACCTGGGTCAACGCTGCCCTCAAAAACCTTGGCCACAAGGTACTGCGCCTGCAACGGCGCGGAAAGACCACATTTCCCCCGCCGTCGGAGGAGAACACTTTATTATAACCTCTCCAAACAGGTTGTCAAATTTTGGTCGGTTGAGTTGGATTGCGCCCATCGGCGGCCCACTCGCGCAGGTATACCCATGCCTGCGCCAGGTCGGTCACCTCGCCGATGGCCACCGCTTCACGCAGGCGGCGCAGCAACTCGCCCACGCGCGGACCGGGCGACAGTCCCAGTTGCGCCATCACCTTGTCGCCTGAAAGGAGCGGCGGCGGCGAAATCCACTCCTCGCGGTGTCGATACCAGGCCTCATACAGGCCATCCACCACCTCACACAGGCCGCGCCAGTCGCCGCCGACCACTGCCGGCGGAGGGGTGTCGGTCAACTGCCGCCAGCCCACCTGCCGCGCCAGAGCCAGCCAGCCCACATCCAGGCCGGTTTGATCGGTCTCCAGAAAAAAGCGGTAAATGTCGCGCCGGGTCAGCGGCAGGCTGGCTGCCATCCGCACCGGGCTGCTGGCGTAATAGACCGCCGTTCGCAGTCGTTCGGCCTCGATGGTGCTGCATCGCCAGGTGCGCGCCCATTGCCAGGCCTTGTCGCCGTCCAGTCTGCAGAATAATCCGGCGCATTTGAGCAGCGATAAATACGTCCTTTCATCACAAACGAACGATTTGTATCTCTGTTCGATTTGCGTTCGATGTTCCAACATCGCGGGGGGCATCTCGATTTGCGCCTGTTCGGGGCAGTAAAGGGCTGCCCACATTTGCTCCAGCACGCCCACGACGGCCAGGGCATCATCCAGGCCGTTCACATGCCCGGACAACAGCACGTCGGCCTGCCCGGCCACGTCTGGCGCAACCAGGCTGAGGATGCCCCATTGATCGAGCAGCCTGATCGCCCGATCCGCGCCTGACCCGGCCAAAATCTTGAACCATTCGTCGCGCACGCGCTCGGCCGATACCTGCTCCAAATGAGAGACGGCAGCCCGCAGCCAGGCCTCCGTCTGCGCCTCGATCTCGCAACCAAACTGGACGCTCATCCGTGCCGCCCGCATCGTTCGCACCGGGTCGTGCGCAAAACTGTCCGGCCCAGCGGCCCGCAAAATGCCTTTCGTCAGGTCATCTTGTCCGCCGAGTGGGTCGCAAAACAACCAGCCAACATCGGCAGTGCGGGTCATAGCGATGGCATTGATGGTAAAATCGCGGTCGCGCAGGTCGGCTTCCAGGTTGTCACCGCGCAGCGAGGCCACATCAATGCAAAACCGCGTTCCCTGCTCAGGCGGCAGCAGCACCCTGCCCGTGCGCCGTTCCACATCCATCGCCATATACGCGCCGCCCAGTGCATTGGCAACGCGTCGTGCCCAGACCAGGCCATCTCCGTCTATGGCAATGTCCAGGTCATGGATTGGGCGGCTCAAAAGCAAGTCACGGATGCTGCCCCCGACCAGATAAATGACCTGGCCTTGTCGCGTGGCCAGATCAAACAGGCGGCCGATGAGGGGATGTTGTTCTAGTACAGAAATGATTGGTTGGCTCATGTCAGTCCATCTCAAGATATTGAGATCATTTTACCACAGGCGGGTCAGAATCTCAATTCTAGCCGTCACTGGGAGGCCTCTAGTTTGGGGGCAAGATCCCTGAACAAGATGAATCCGGCACGCCCTCGTGCTGTCTGGGCTACGTCGTTCGCACGTGGGTGTTCTCACTCCTCATGCGGTTTCTCCCAGGTGGAAATACGCCCCGTCATTGGGGGGTCTTCAGTTCTGGGGAAAACGCCGGATTTCGACGACGTTCTGCGAACGCGCTCAATCTGCGTCTTTGCCAGAATTGAAGGACAGCCCCTGTCCAAACCGGGCTTGTCAAAACACTTTAGTGATGCTACAATAACAGGTGACTGGAGACCTTTTTTGTGATATAATTATCATCAAATAACAGCATCCTTAAAGGCAGAGTTGGCATCTGCCCGACAGGGAATATGCTTTTGGCGGAGGGGAAGATGGTTAAAAAAAGTGCAAGTCTGGCCGGAAAGGGATTGGATATTTTGTTTGGCGACAAGCCGGCAGCCGACGCGGCATCTCTTGAACAGCCCGCCGGCGGATCTCCGGCAGCCGAGCAAGAAAACTCGGACATGGACGCTCAATGGGCGGCCATGCTAGAGACAGAGACCGCCTCTGCCCTGGCTCAGGTCGAGTTGTCTGCGCCGGATGCAGACGCTGATATTCCGATGGCCTCAGAGCCGGAACAAGATCAAATGCTGCTGGCCTATGCGCCGGCAATGGAAGGCGAAGCGGGCGCGGCCGACCTGGCCAATGCTCCCGCAGTGACCGGCGACCAGGATATGTTCGATCTGGCTAACGCGCCGGCTGTTGAAACCCCGGTCGTATCCACCGTATCGCCCACCCCGGCCCGTCCGGCCGAACCTGTCGCGCCGGCCCCACAGCCCGGCTTTTGGGCGATCCAGCCGCTGGCACCTGCTCCGATGACAGAAGCCAAACCGGTCGAACAGCCGGCCGGGTATACGCCGCCGCTGACTGCGGCGACTCCGCCGGCGCCCATGCCGTCGGCGCCAAAATCTCCAGATGGCATCAGCACTGATATGGGCGTGCCGCCCATCGTCGTCGCTCCACTGCCTCCGCCGCGCGACAAGACCGATGCCGCCGAGACATTTGTGCGTGCCAAACTGTCGGGGACGCTGTACGATTCAGCCATCACCGTCGGCTCGGGGGCCGAGATCGAGCCAACGCGCCCCAAAATGGCCGATCTCACTCCGCAAGAGATCAGAGAATACGAAAAAGATCAGCCTTCGCGCCAGATCCCCGAAGAAGATGTGCTCAAATATGTGGGGCACAAACAGCGGCAGGCTTTGTGGGATGAAATCAACAGTCTGTACGAGCAAGTGCCGTTGGTGCTGTCCACTTTTGTAGAACAAAAGGATGCTTTGCGCCTGCTGCGTGAAGCGCAGGATATTTTGATGGAAAAACCGCGCCAGTTCGACATTGCCAAGTATCAGGTCAGCCAGGTCAAGACCATTTTGGAGCGGCGCAAAAACATCACCCATTGGACCGACACCTGGGCCTGGATCATCTTTGCCTATGACCTGGTCTGGATCACCACGCTGGGCTATCTGATCCTGTTCTTTCAGCCGCCGCTGACCGGCACCAATCTCAACCTGTGGATCACCCTGATCTGGGGCGGCGTAGGCGGCGTGGTCAACGGCTTTTACGGCCTGTACAAGCACGCCTCTCAGGAAAAAGATTTCGACAAGCAGTATGTCATGTGGTATGTCGCTCAGCCGATCATCGGCATCTTGTTGGGCGGCATGATGCACCTGATCTTGGGCACCGGCTTTTTGTCGTCCACCGGCGTGACCATTTCCGGCAAGGAGACCGAAATTCCCTTGTTCCCCAGCCTGTTGGCTTTTATCGGCGGTTTCAGGCAAGAGTTTGTGCTAAAGTTGATTGATGGCATTGTTCGTCTGCTCACGCCGGGCAAGCCCTCATCGGGGTCGTCTTCGGGCATTGACCTGGGCGCCTCATCCTGATAGACTCTACGATTCATTGCCCGTCACCGGCAGTTCATTGGCGGTGACGGGTCTTTTTTTTGACATTCCCCCCCAGATCGTGCTATCATGCATCCTATGTTCAACTATACCCTGATTCGGCACGATGCGCAGAGCCGCGCCCGCGCCGGCCTTTTTTCCACACCCCATGGCGATGTTTTGATGCCGGCTTTTGCGCCCGTAGGCACCCAGGCTACTGTCAAGACAGTCACGCCGGACGAACTGGAGCAGGCTGGCGCATCCCTGATCTTGAGCAATACTTATCACCTCTATTTGCGCCCCGGCGCCGAGCGCATTGCCCGGCTGGGCGGCCTCCATTCATTCATGCGCTGGTCGCACCCCATCCTCACCGACAGCGGCGGCTTTCAGGTGTTCAGCCTGCAAGATTTGCGCAAGATAGACGATGATGGAGTTACTTTTCGTTCACACCTCGACGGGTCGGCGCATCGCTTTACACCGGAAAAGGCCATCGCCGTTCAAGAACAGTTGGGCGCCGATATTATCATGTGCTTTGACGAGTGCGCCGACCCACATGACCGCCGCTATAACGAGCAGGCTGTCGAGCGCACCCATCGCTGGGCTGAGCGCTGCCTCAAAGCACAAACTCGCACCGACCAGGCTTTGTTTGGCATTGTGCAGGGTGGCATCTGGGCCGACCTGCGCGCCCAAAGCGCGCAATTTCTGTCGGGTCTGGATTTTCCCGGCTATGCCATCGGCGGGCTGAGCGTGGGTGAGAGCAAGGCCGAGATGCATGCCATGCTTGATGTGGCCACGCCGCTGCTGCCGGTCAACAAGCCGCGCTATTTGATGGGCGTCGGCTCGCCGGAGGACTTGTTTGAGGGGGTCGGGCGCGGCATTGACATGTTTGATTGCGTGCTGCCCACCCGCGCCGCTCGCAACGGCGGTCTGTTTACCCGGCAGGGACGCATCAATTTGCGAGCGGCTCGCTATGCCGAAGACACGGCCCCGGTCGAACCGGGCTGTGATTGCTATACCTGCCAGCGTTTTTCAAGGGCCTATCTTCGCCATCTGTTCAAAGCGCAAGAAATTTTGGGGTTGCGCCTGGCCACCCTGCACAATCTGCGCTTTATGTTGCGTCTGATGGGCGAAATTCGCCAGTCCATTCTGGATGGCTGTTTTGTGTCATTCAAAGAATCTTTTTTGAAAGAGTATCGTGTCGCAGCCCCACATGACTGAATTGATTCGCATTTTGATTGCCGACGATCACACTTTGTTTCGCGCCGGCCTGCGTCTGCTGCTGGAAAGCGAGCCGGGATTCCAGGTAGTAGGGCAAGCTGCCGATGGCATCGAGGCGGTCATGCTGGCGCGCACCCTCAAGCCCGATGTGATCTTGATGGACCTGGTTATGCCCCGACAGGATGGCATTGCTGCCATCGCCGAAATCAGCCGCGAAAATCCCCAGGCGCGCATCCTGGTGCTGACCGGCTTTGTTCAAGATGACAAGGTTTTTCCGGCGATCAAGGCCGGCGCGCAGGGTTATTTGCTCAAAGACGCCGAGCCACGCGAACTGACCCAGGCCATCCGCGATGTGTATCAAGACAAATCCTCGCTCTCGCCCACCATCGCCCGGCGGCTGATGCGCGAACTGCAACAACCGCCCAGCCTGCCTCCCACGGACCGGCCACTCTCGGCCCGCGAGCTCCAGGTGCTGCGCCTGGTGGCTCAAGGCCTGTCCAACCAGGAAATTGCCACCCAATTGATGGTTAGTGAGCGCACGGTGCGTTCACACGTCAGCAATATCCTCGACAAACTACACATCGCCAACCGCACCCAGGCCGCCTTGTATGCCATCCGCGAAGGCCTGACCTGATCCGTCATTTGACGGATGCTTATCTCCGCACACTCGTTCTTTTGACGGATCGAAAATATGCCATCCGACCAATTTACATCAGGCCAAAAAGTGGTATGATCAATTCGCAAAAGCCCCCTGTTTGGTTAGGAGGGCTTTTTTGCCTGATTGAAACAACCTGGCCAATTCGCCGCGCTTTTTTTGGGAAAGGACAAGATGAAAGATCAAGATTTGCACCAAGATTTATCAGAGCCTCCAGGACAAAAGGAATACGTCGAACAAGACGAGCCTCCTGAACGTTGGCGGCATGTCTTGCCGGAACAGTGGAACGACTGGCGATGGCAGCTCACGCATCGCCTCAGCACAGTTCAAGATTTTGCCCAGGTGATTCACTTGACGCCCGAAGAAATTGAAGGGTTGTCGGCGCCGGGGCATTTTCGTGTCCAGGTGCCGCCCTATTTTGCCAGCCTGATGGACCCCGACGACCCCCATTGTCCCATTCGGCGGCAGGTGGTGCCGACCAGTCGTGAGATGGTGGCCTGCTCTGCCGATATGGCCGACTCGTTGGGCGAGGATGCGCACTCGCCAGTGCCGGGTCTGGTGCATCGCTACCCCGACCGGGTGTTGATGTTGGTGACGACACAGTGCGCCAGCTATTGCCGCTTTTGCACCCGCAGCCGTATGGTCGGCGGCCATCAGATTCATTTTGGGCCTGGGGTGTACGAGAAACAGTTGGATTACATTGCCGCTACCCCACAGATTCGCGATGTGCTGATCTCGGGTGGCGATCCGCTGACCATGTCCTATCGCATCCTGGAAAATTTGCTGCAACGCCTGCGCGCCATCCCTCATGTTGAGATCATTCGGCTGGGCACGCGGACGCCGGTGTTTTTGCCGCAGCGCATCACCCCCGAACTGGTGACTATGCTGGGACGTTACCATCCTTTGTGGATGAACATTCACTTTAATCATCCGCGCGAGATCACGCCTCCGGTCGAGCGCGCTCTGGCCCGTCTGGCCAATGCCGGCATCCCGCTGGGCAGCCAGACAGTGCTGCTAGCCGGAGTCAATGACTGCCCCAACATCATCAAGGCCTTGATGCATAAACTGGTCAAAAATCGCGTGCGCCCCTATTATCTGTATCAGTGCGACCTGGTGCAGGGCGCCGGGCATTTTCGCACATCGGTGGCCAAAGGGCTGGAAATTATGGAAGGTCTGCGCGGCCATACATCGGGCTATGCCATTCCTACCTATGTCATTGATGCGCCGCAGGGGGGCGGCAAAGTGCCGATCTTGCCCAATTACCTGCTCAGCATGTCCGACAGCCGCGTGGTGGTGCGTAACTATGAGGGTTTGATCAGCACCTATGTGCAGCCCGGCGGCTATCAGCCGCATGACCCCAATACCTGCGCCTACTGCCGCGCTCAACAGAATGAGGGGGCGCAGAGTGGTTTGGCCGGTCTGTTGGCCGGACAGGCTATGACCATCGAGCCGCAGGGCTGGCGCAGCACCCATGCGCGGCAGGTTACGTCGCAGCCGCCGCTCACCCATTACCTGAATGAGACGGCTGCACAGCCGTTGTTTTCCGAGTCTCACCAGGCCGAATATATCCTGGTCAACGATTACGCCTGATCTTGTGATAACGGAGACGATGCATGAGCAATTCATGGCACATTGCCCTGATCGCCAATTTGAAATATCACGTGGCGGTGCGCCCCGATGCGCCGCCCGATGCTCTGGCCGAGTATGATTCGGAAGTGACCGTGCAGGCCATCGACAAGTCGCTGTGTGAGTGCGGACATCGGGTCACGCGCCTGGAGGCCGACGAGACGCTGCTTGACACGGTACGTCAAACGCAGCCCGACATTTGTTTCAACATCGCTGAAGGGTTGCGCGGCGACGCCCGCGAATCGCATGTGCCGGCTCTGCTGGAAATGTTGGGCATTCCCTACACCGGCTCCAAGGTGCTGACCCATGCCCTGTCGCTGGACAAAGGCATAGCCAAGCGCATCTGGCGCGATCATCATCTGCCGACTGCGCCGTTTCAGGTGTTCCGCCGCGCCGACGAGCCGCTGGGACCCGGCCTGGAATTTCCCTTGTTCGTCAAGCCGGTGCGCGAAGGGTCGGGGATGGGCATCAGTCCTCGCTCGATTGTGCGCAGCGAGGCCGAGCTGCGTCATCAGGTGGCGTGGGTCGTAGAAACCTACCATCAGCCCGCTCTGGTCGAATCATACCTGCCGGGTCGCGAGTTTACGGTGGGTATGCTGGGCAACACCCTTTTGCCCGGTGAAAAACCGCCGAGTCACCTGTATAATGAGCATGGTTTTCATCTTTTTCCGGTGATGGAAATTGACACGCAGGTGGGCGCGGTCAAAGGAGTGTACAATACCGAGGCCAAGTCATATCAGGTGAACGACTCAAATGCACCGGGCTATCGCTGCCCGGCCGACATTTCCCTTGATCTGAAGGCCGAGTTGGAACGGCTGGCCGTGGCTGCCTTTGAAGCCATTGACGGCCTGGATGTGGGGCGGGTAGATTTTCGCCTGGACGCCGCCGGGCGACCCTGTCTGGTCGAGATCAATACGCTGCCCGGCCTCAACCCCGGCTATAGCGATCTGTGCCTGATGATGATCGCCGAAGGGCTGTTTTATGAGACGGCAATCAATGAAATCCTGAGCCTGGCCGTGGCGCGTTATCGCCGTGAGGCCGCTCTATGTCCGCCGCACACCCCCAGCCGCATCTATGAGGAATAGCCAATGCGCATCTGGTATACTCCGCGCCATCGGCGACACGACACCACTCGGGTGATGCTGGAAGGTCATCCCTACCTCAGCGCCGAGTTGCCGGCGCGCGCCGAGATCATTCTAGATGCAACGCAGCAGGCCGGCCTGGGACCGGTGGTCGAGCCAACCGATCATGGCATGGAGCCGATCTGGGCCGTCCATGATCGAGACATGATCGAATACCTCATAACCGCGTACGATCAAAGCACGATCTGGAACGGCCAACCTACGCCGGTTTTCCCGTTCACCTTTTCGGTCAAACAAGGCCTGCGCAGGCCGACCAGCTTTGTCGGTCTGCGCGGCTATTATGTCCTCGATTGGGACACGCCCATCCTGGAAGGCACCTGGGAAGCGGCCTATTGGAGTGTCCAGTGCGCCCTCTCGGCTGCCGACGATGTGCTGTCGGGACGGCGCGTCGCCTATGCTTTGTGTCGCCCGCCAGGCCACCATGCCGCCGATGATTTGTTTGGTGGTTATTGCTATCTGAACAACGCCGCCATCGCCGCCCGTCACTTGCAGGCACATGGGCGCGTGGCTGTTCTGGACATTGACTATCATCACGGCAACGGCACGCAGACCATCTTTTGGCGCGACCCTGATGTGCTTTACACCTCGATCCACGTCCATCCCGACCAGGGCTATCCGTTTTATTGGGGCAGCGAGCACGAAATCGGCGCTGGGCCGGGGCGCTGGACCAATCGCAACTGGACGCTGTCGCGCGGCGCTGATGATGCGGCTTATCTGACTGTGCTGGAGCGCGCCCTGACCGAGATGATGGATTTCGCACCGGCTTTTCTGGTGCTGTCGGCCGGGCTGGATACGGCTGCTGAGGATCCATGCGGGGGATTTGTTGTCAGCGAGACCGGTTTTGCCGAAATCGGCCGGCAGATTGCTGCGCTCAACCTGCCCACTGTGGTGGTTCAGGAAGGCGGTTATGGGCTGGAGCGGTTGGGGCGCGATGCCGTCGCCCTGCTGCGCCCACTGGCCGGGTGCAGTCAAGAATGATGTGACACTTTTCGTTGGTTTCGACAGGCTCAACAACGCGCCTGCTCAGGCCATTTGACTTGCTTTTTGCTCAAGAGTATAATCCTGGCTTGCCGCTCAGGTTAGTCGGGGCGGTTTGGGTTAATTGGATCATTTATTGAGAGACGATGAACGAAAAAACTTCTGAAGACAGCTCACTGCCGAGTATATGGGGCAGTGCGCCCCGTCTTCAACCTGCCAAATGCATCAACTGATCCCCCCTGAAGGCAGGTTTTTCCTCACAACCCAGACCTCCAGGGGAAACTCCTGGAGGTCATGTTTTTCCTGACAGCCGGCGTCACGCAATCTGCGTCACGCGCCCACACTGCTCGATTGATTCAGATGGTTGGGCTGTAACCTGATGGCTTGCTCAGGCTGATCTCCATACCAGGATCACTCGTTCAAAAATCCGTTCGGTGTAAACCATCTGCTACGCGATAATTCAGGTGGTTTGCGAACGGTTTTCGATGTTTTGTCCAATTTGAACGATAGGGACGAAAGGAGAAAGCCAATGTTCTACTTGAGTCAGCTTCAGGGAAAGCAAATTTGGGATTCGTTCGGCAACCAGGTGGGCCATTGCACTGATGTGTTGATCGGCAACCTGGATCAACCCTATCCGCAGGTGCGAGCGATGGCCGTGCGAAATGGCAGCATGCGTTTTGTGTCGGCATCGCAGATCAGCGGACTGTATCCCAGCATCATCCTCCAGGTACCCAAATCAGAGGTTCAGACATACACTCCCCAAGGCGATGAGGTGTGGTTGGCCGACCGCATCCTGGATCGTCAGATCGTGGACACCGAGGGGCGTCGTGTGGTGCGCGTCAACGACATCCAGTTGGCCCGTGTGCGCGACCGTTTCTGTCTCACCGGCGTAGATGTGGGCGGGTTGGGGCTGCTGCGGCGGCTGGGCATCGAGCGACCGTTCAGTTCGCTCTTGCGTCTGTTGAATCGGTCCACATCCCCTACCGTCATTCCCTGGGAGGATGTTGCTCCGCTTCAGCAGCAAGACCCCCTGCGTCTGCGCATCTCGCGAGATAGGATCAGCAAACTGCCTCCGGCCGACATTGCCTCTATTCTCAGCGATCTGGACCGGCACACCAGCCAGGCTTTGATTGAGGCGTTGGACGACGAAACGCTGGCTGATGCATTGGAAGAGTTTTCGGCCGATATGCAGGTGTCAGTGCTGTCGCAGCTCGAGCCAGAACGTGCCGCCGATGTGTTGGAGGAAATGGCCCCCGATGAGGCGGCAGATCTGCTGGCCGATCTGCCCACGCATACCAGTGACCAACTGCTCGATTTGATGGAGGATGACGATGCTCAAGAAGTGCGTCGTTTGCTGGGATACCCAGAGGACTCGGCCGGCGGTATTATGACCACCGAGTTTGCCCATGTGCCTGTTGGCCTGCACACTGACCAGGCAATGGATTACCTGCGCCAATCTCCCAATGCTCAAGATGATGAGGCCATGTATTACGTATATGGCATAGATCAGGAACATCACCTGTGCGGTGTGATCAGCCTGCGCGATCTGGTGATGGCGCCGGCCCATTCGCCGGTTCAGGAATTTATGGACACCGATCCGATCACGGTGACGCCCTACACCTCGCAACAAGAGGTGGCCTATTTGATCGCCAAATACAACCTGCTGTCGGTGCCGGTGGTGGAAAACGGCGGCACGTTGTTGGGCATTGTCACCGTAGATGACGCCATCGACACCGTGCTGCCTACCGCCTGGAAAAAGCGGCTGCCGAGATTCTTTTAGGGAGGGACAGAATGCGCAAGGCTCAAAACATTCTCCAATCACTCGGTCAGCGGATGTGGTTTTTTGTCAAAATTTTGGGGCCGGGGCTGATTACGGCCAGCGCGGACAATGACGCCGCCGGCATTGCCACGTATTCGATGGCCGGTTCGACTTTTGGCTACAAGTTTCTGTGGATGATCTTGCTGGTCACATTTGGCGAGGTGGTGGTGCAAGAGATGGCCGCCCGCATGGGCACCGTCACCGGCAAAGGCGCCGCCGACTTGATCCGGGAACGATTTGGCGTTAAAATTACTGTTTTCGCCATGCTGTGCCTGCTTTTAGCCAATCTGGGCACCACCGTGTCGCAGTTTGCCGGCATCGCCGCCGCCACCGAAATGCTGGGCATCAGCCGCTATATCAGTGTGCCGCTGGCTGCTATGCTGGTCATTCTGATCACACTGCGCGGCAACTATCAGCGTGTGGAAAAAGTGCTGCTGGCGCTCTGCCTGGCGGCGATCAGCTATGTGATCACGGCGATTATGATTCACCCGCCCTGGATGGACATTCTGGCGCAGACTGTTGTGCCTTCTTTTCAAAGAGATACCGATTACATCCTGGCCATCCTGGCCACCATCGGCACAACCATCACCCCTTGGGGATTGGTGTATATGCAGGCCTCGGTCGCCGACAAGGGCGTCAAAATGGATGAGTATGGTTATACGCGCATGGATGTGGTCACCGGAGCTGTATTGGGCAATATTGTATCGGCGTTTATCATCATTTGCACGGCTGCCACACTTTTTGTACACGGCATCCATGTAGAGACGGCCGAGCAGGCTGCTCTGGCCCTCAGACCGCTGGCCGGCAATTGGGCCAGCCTGCTTTTCTCCATTGGGCTGCTGGGGGCGTCGCTGCTGGCGGCATCGGTGCTGCCCCTGTCTACAGCCTATGCGATTTGCGAGGCGATGGGCTGGGAGCGCGGCCTGGATCGTTCCGGGCGAGAAGCTCCGCTATTCTACACGCTTTATGCCGGCATTATCGTCCTGAGTGCGTTGTTTATCATGATCCCCGGCCTGCCGTTGTTTCCGATCATGTGGCTGTCGCAGGTTTTGAATGCCATTTTAATGCCGGTGCTGCTGGTGCTGGCGCTCAAGCTTGTCAATGATCAGCAAATTATGGGACAATGGATCAATTCTCGTCTGCAAAATGTGCTGGCCTGGGGGTTGACCGTTGTCATCACGCTGATCACATTGATCTTGTTTGTTTCACCTTTGCTTCCATCTGCATAATCTCTCTTGGTCAGTACAAGCACCGCCGTTTATACAGGGATGACGTTCCTGAAAAAAGACTATTTCACCACAGCGGCGCGGAGAACGAGGATAATGATGAGAATCAACGAAATTTTAAGGCTCTTTATATTCTCTGCGAACTCTGCGTCTCGGCGGTAGAACACTTTTTTCAGTGGATTCAAGGATGACAACGGGTCAAGCGGTGACAATAGGATCGGGATGATGCGATGAAATTACCGGTTGGGATTCAAAAGTGGCTACAATCTATCGGCCCGTACCTGACAGGCCTGGCGCGACGCCTCAAGCAGTCCCGGCTTGGACGCGCTAGCCTGACGGCGGCTTTTTTGCTGACTGCCTTTGTAATGAGCTATGAACGCTACCTGGCCAACTCGGATATGTTGCCCGATATGCTGCCGGTTTTGCCGTTGGAGCGATTTGAGCGGGTGCTGGTCGTGGCCCCGCACTGCGACGACGAAGTGTTGGGTGCGGCCGGGGTCATTCAGGCCGCCGTTCGCCAGGGCAGCCAGGTACGCCTGGTGATAGTGACAAACGGCGATGGCTACCGATTCGCCACCATGGAAGAATTTCGCCGCGCTTTTCCGCGCTCGTCCGATTTTATCGCCATGGGCGTTCGGCGACAGCAAGAAACGTTGAACGCAGTCGCACATCTGGGCCTGGATGCCCGGTCTGTCACTTTTTTGGGCTATCCCGACCGGGGGTTGGCGGCCATGTGGTGGAGCCATTGGAACGCAGACCAGGCCTACCTGTCGCCCTTTTCTCAACGCAGCCACAACCCTTATCCCAACACCTTGAATCCCGGTGTACCGTACAACGGTCTCGCTCTGCTGGGCGATCTACGAAACATCCTGGCTGTCGAGCGACCCGATCTGATCATCACCCCTCACCCGTTGGACGATCACATCGATCACCGGGCCTTGAGTGCGTTCATGTCGCTGGCCATCGCCCAAGAGCGTAGCGACAACCCCGACTGGTCGCCTCTGGTGTTGGGATACCTGGTTCACTATGGGCTGTATCCTCAAGAGCGCGGCCTGATCCTGCAAGACGCCCTGCGCCCACCGCGTCGGTTGATCACAATGGGCGCGTGGTGGCAGTGGCCGCTCGGCTCTGATGCGTTGAGTGCCAAGCAGGCCGCTATCGCTGCACACCGCTCCCAACAACGGCTGCTGGGCCAGTATCTCAAGAGTTTTGTGCGCCAAAACGAGTTATTTATGCAGCTGGACGAAACCGCCTCGCTGGGATTGATCGCCGGCGAAATGTTGCCCCATGCCAATCCTCACATCGAAAGCGAGACGACCTATTATGGCGACCCGGTTAGTGATAGCACCGTGCGCAGCATGTATCGCAGCGCAGATATTGCCGGAATCAGCGTGTTTCGTTTGAATGACAGCTTGTCGGTGGTGCTGGACCTGCGTGGCCAAATAAGCCGGGCTTGCAGCTATCGCTTGATGGCTCGCGTTTTGAGCGATCAGGGCGAAACTCGATGGCTCAGTCAATACGGGCGTACCATTTCAGATAATGTCCAGTTGCGCGGCAATAGCCTGTGGTTCAAGCTCGACCTCAGTCTGGTCGATCAACCGACCTGGCTGGCTTTTGCTGCCGAAACGCGACAGGGCATGGGATTGGACCACACGGCCTGGCACGTGGTTCATTTGCAACCTGCGTTATGGGAAGGATTGACTCTGGATGGGAAATGAGCCAGAGGCCGCCGCATCCATTCGCCTGTATCGCCCGGCCGACCGCGAGGCGGTGTGGGCGCTGGCCGCAGACACAGCCTTTTTCGGCGATCCTATCGAGGCATTTCTGGATGATCGTCGGCCATTTTGCGAAACCTTTGTGTCTTTTTACACCAATTATATGGCCGAGTGGCTGTGGGTGGCCGAGTTGAACGTCGCGGTGGTAGGCTATATCACCGGTTGTCCCGACACCCGGCAGCGCAATCGCGTGCTGGGCCGACACATCTTGCCTCGCGTGCTGGGCCGCGCCATCGGCGGCGGCTATCAGATTGGCAGGAAAACGCTGCGCTTTGCCTGGCGAACGCTCTGGGATGGATTGCGCACAGGTGGCAGCCATGTGTCTTTGAACGAGTTTCCGGCCCATTTACACATCAATGTGGCGGTCTCGGCGCGCGGACACGGCATCGGGCGGAGATTGTTGAATGCCAGCCTGAATCAGTTTTGGGCTGCCGGGCTGCCCGGCGTTCACCTCAGCACCACCGACCGCAACCATGCGGCCTGTCATCTCTATGAAGCAGTGGGATTTCGCGTATTGGAAGACCGGCCCGCGCCGGTTTGGAAAGGCTTGGTGAGCGAGCCGGTGCATGGTCGCATTTATGGTCTTAGACGGGCCTGGCTGGTGACCAAAAAATAGGGTCTCAGCATCCAACTCGATCCGCCTTACAATCAAAAACGGTGCGCCTCGTTGTGAGGCGCACCGTTTTGCATGAATGTGGTCACTGGATCAAGCCGATTTTTTGTCGGCTGCTCTGGCCTCTTTGGGTTGCACCAGCCGGGCCAGCAAGACGCCAAAAAAGTACAGGGCGATTAACGGGGCCATCACCAGCCCCATGTTGAACGGGTCGGGCGTTGGCGTGATCAAGGCCGCCAAAATAGCAATCCCCACTACGGCAAACTTCCAAAAAGCCAGAAATTGTTTCGCCGTCAACACGCCCATGCGCGAAATAAAGGCCATGATCAACGGCGTCTCAAAGCTCACACCCACCCAAAACACCAGGTTGAGCAAAAAGGGCAAATAGCGATCTACCTGCCACATCTGATCAACCTGAGTGCCGCCGAAAAAATTCCACCCAAATCCCAGCAAAAACGGAATGGCCGCCGGCACCATCACATAATAAGAAAATGCCACGCCGCCCACAAAAAAGAATGTAGCTGAAGGAATAATGATGATCAACGACAGGCGTTCCTTGTGGGTCAGGCCGGGCATGATAAAATGAAAAACCTGATACACGATATATGGCATAGCAATGATCGCCCCGCTAAACAGGGCAATCTTCATAAACAAACCGATCATGGTGGTGGGTTCGGTGGCAATGATGCGATACTCGACCCCATATTCCAGGCGATATTTCTCGACTGCGGCATAAAGGGGGTGCAAAATCCAGTTGAAAATTTTTTCGACCAGAAAAAAGCTAGCCGCGCCACAAATCACCAGAGCCACAGCAATACGGATCAAATGATCTTTGAGATCGATCAAATGCTCCATCAAGGTCATCATACGTTCATTTTCGAGGGAGGCTGTTTTGTCACTCATATTGATCCTTTCAGGCGGCTAGGAGCGTGCTGAAAAACCCTCTCACCACCAAGACACAAAGGACACAAAGAATTTCTAAAAACGCAAGTATTGCAAACCTTGGTGCTCTCGGTGTCCTTTGGTAAAAATAGACTTGTTCAGCGGCTTCTTAGGCCGGCGCCTGGCTGGTAATCAGAGACCGCAAAAAAGCCAATTCTGCCCGCAGCGATTGCAATTCGCTCTGCAAAGAGGTCACTTGCTGGGTCAGGCTCTCTAGCCTGGCCTGTTCGGCCACAGGGTGTTGAATTTCTCTGTGATTGTCGGGCGGTTGTTCGACACCTGCCGCAACATAACTGGATGGCGCAATGACCTGAGTCGTCGTTGGCGCAGCAGGAGGGCGCGGCTTGAGCATTTCGTCTATCAGACGTTTGGTCTTGGTCCACTCGTCCTCATCCTGTTCTTCAACCGGCGGCTCAACGGCAGCCGGCAGCTGTTCTTCTTTTGGCTCGGAGCGGGATTCGGCAATCTGGATCGAACCCAGCGATGGCACCGTATAACTGGATGGCACGATGACCTGAGGCGCTGTTGGCGTGGCCGGAGGGCGCGGCTTGAGCATTTCGTCTATCAGACGTTTGGTCTTGGTCCACTCATCCTCATCCTGTTCTTCAACCGGCGGCTCAACGACAGCTGGCGGCTGTCCTTCTACTGTCATCGGCTCTTGAACTGCCGACAGAGGCGCGGTTGGGGCAACCGTTTCATCTCGGGCGACAGTCACCGTCGAAACATCTGGCTGGGTCGGCGCGAGTGGCTGATTTGACACAGTTGCTTGGGGCGCCATTTGCTCCTGACGTTTCGACAGCATATCGTCCAAGATGCGGTGGGTTTGATCAAAAGCCTCGACTTTTGACGCATCGGCAACGCCTGGCGATGCTGGCGCAGAGTGAGCGACTTGTTCCAATGTGACAGACGATGTGCTGATCAGTGATTTGGCATCAGTAATGCTCTCGTCAATATCGCTGCGCGCATGATCAATCGTCGAAGCCAACTCTTGACGGGCCGCCAAAATTTCGTCGCGGATGCCCCGCACTTCTTCTACCGCATCTTGAATGGCCAGTGCTTCTTCGCGCCACTGTGTCATAAACAGGCGAGATTGATCGGTGAGTTTGCGCAGCCAACCTCCGACAGCCGCCCCTATCTTGGGCAGACGTTCGGGGCCAAAAAACAAGAGGGCGAAAAATGCAATCGTCAGAAACTCGCCTGTCCCGAAATTATCAAACATTTCTTTTCCTCAATTCATTACCTGGAGTGAGAGGGAGGAATGTATTTGCTCAACAGAGTGCCCAGCACGCCATTGACAAATCGAGGAGAGCTGTCACTGCCAAACAGCTTGGCCAGTTCGACAGCTTCGTTGATAGCCACTTTGGGGGGAGTGCTGCCGTCCACAATAAATTCAAACATGGCCATGCGCAGCACGTTACGGTCAATCAAAGACATCTGATCAATCGGCCACTCGGGCGCGTACAGGCTGATCATCTCGTCCAACATGGCCTGATGAGCCAACACGCCTTGCACCAGAGTACGGGCAAACAATTCACCCTCTTCAGAGAGGTTGATGGCCTGAATGCGTTGTTGCAGTACCAGGCCGACCAGATGGTGAACGCTATCTATTTCATAAAGAGCTTGCAGCGCCGCGATACGCGCTCGCCTTCGAACCTGCAATCTAGCCTCCCGGTCCAAGGTTTGTAGGGATCAAACCGCCGAACTCTCGCCTATAGACGTGCCGGCACCTCGCCCATCATGGCTGTGTGTAGCCTGCGGCATAGGGATGTGCACATCGTCAATATGGACATTGACGGCCTTGACCTGCATGCCGGTCATTTCTGTCACGGCGCGGGCAACCTGTCGTTGAAGATTGCGCCCTAGTTGGAGCATGCTGACATTTTCTTGAACAATGATGTAAATGTCTATTTCAACCTGTTTGTCTACCAGTTGAATTTCGACCCCATTCCCCACCCGCGTGCTGCCAAAAAACCGGTTGACATTGCGAGTCCAATTGGGGCTGAGCGCATAAACGCCAGGAACTTCTTGGGTCGTCAACTCGACGATGGTCACCAATACTTCGGGCGCAATGGTAACCTGCCCCGTCGCCTGATTATTCACCGCTTAACCTCCTTGCCCGGTGCCGCACAGCCGATTCAATGCCGCAATCTGGCTGACCGCCTGGGATATGATTCTTTCGATCAGTTCGTCCACCGACACAATATCGTGGACCAGGCCGCTGGCCTGACCGGCCATAACCGAGCCATGCTCCACATCGCCCTGTTCGGCGGCCAGACGCAACCTGCCTGTGCCAAAAGCGATCAATGTCTCTTCGCTGACCTCGGCGGCGCGCTCCATCTGCGCCATTTCCCGACTCATCTGATTCTTGATCGTTCGCACAGGGTGGCCCAATGACGTGCCGGTGACAATGGTCGAACGGTCGCCGGCGCGCACGATTTTGTCTTTGTAATGAGGGTGCACCGTGCACTCGACCGTGCAGATAAAGCGCGTTCCCATCTGCACGCCGGCCGCGCCCAGTGCCAGCGCCGCAGCCAGACCACGACCGTCGGCGATGCCGCCGGCGGCAATCACTGGCACACTCACTGCATCCACTACCTGTGGAATCAAGGGCATACTAGACACATCGCCGGTATGGCCACCGGATTCCTGCCCTTCGGCGATCACAGCATCGGCGCCCTGCCCAACCAATCGGCGGGCCAGCGCCACCGATGACACAACCGGAATCACCCTGATGCCGGCCTTGTGCAAGGTGTCTATGTAGGGGCCGGGGCTGCCGGCGCCGGTGGTTACAACCGGTACGCGCTCTTGCGCGCAAATCTGCATCACCTGGTCGGCGCAAGGAGAGAACAATGGGACATTGACCCCAAATGGGCGATCTATCTGACGCCGCACGGCCTGAATTTGCGAGCGCACCCAGTCGGCGGGCGCGTTGCCTGCGCCGATGACGCCCAACGCTCCGGCCCGAGATACTGCCACCGCCAACTCGGCTGTAGCAACCCAGGCCATACCGCCTTGAATGATCGGACAGGTGATATTGAGCAGGTCGCACAACGAGGTATGGATCATTTTTTATCCGGCTCACCGATAAACAAACCGGGTCTTGCCTGGTTGACCTGGCAAAACCCGGCCTGGATTCATCTCATCGGATTCAGCTTTTTTTCTTGATCTCGATGACTTCAACGCCGCGATAATGTCCACATGAAGAGCAGACGCGATAGGGCAACGTCTTGGCCTTGCAGTTGGAACATTCAATCAGCGATTCGGGCTTGATCGCATCATGGGCGCGTCGGCGCGCACGCCGGCCGGGAGAAACTCGTCTTTTGGGTACAGCAGCCACTTTACACTCCTGTCTGAAAGAAAACAGCACCTATATCCCCGATCATTCAATCGATCGGACACTACTCGTCAAAGCAGTATAATATTATAGGCAAGAGTGATGTTTGTGTCAAGCCTCTGCTTTGCTTTTTTCCGGCTTAGCGATGCTGCTGATCGCTATTTTCCAGAGTGGCAATGCCGTTCTTGACGGTGGTCAGTTGATCGTTCAACATGGCTTCGAGGGATTGAAGCACTTGTTGCGCATACTCGTCGGCGCCGCTGCGAATTTCTTGAGCTTCACGTTGCGCCCGCTCGACGATCACACGCCCCTTTTCTTCAGCCAGACGAATGATCTCGTGCTCCGAAACTCGCTGCATGGCCTGCTCATTGGCCAGAGCAATGATTCGTTCGGCTTCTTCGTTCGACTGAGCAATGATGCGATCTCGCTCTCGGTGTACACGCTGCGCCTTTTTCACCTCTTCGGGGATCGAGATGCGCATCTGATTGATAATCTCAAAGCATCGCTCTCGATCCACGATAATGTTGGATGTGAACAAAAACGAGCGGCTCTCGACCAAAAGAGCTTCCAGGCGGTCTAAAAGCAGTTGGATTTCGATAGCACTCACCTCCTCTCAATCCGATTGGCAGGCCCGAGTCGTTCAGACAGGGCTTGTTGGACATGGGCCGGCGCCATGGCCGAAATGTCTCCACCTGCTGCGGCGATCTGCTTGATCATGGTCGAACTGATAAAGGCATAGCGCAAATCGGTGAACAGGCAAATGGTTTCAATATCGGCAGCCAGCGATTTGTTGGTCAAGGCAATCTGGTATTCCAGATCAAAATCATAGGCCATGCGCAGCCCGCGCACCATCACACCAGAGCCTTGCGAGCGCACAAAATCAACGGTCATACAGTCATAGTCGGTTACGGTGATGTGCGGCAAGTGGGCCAAAGCCTGGCGGGCCAGTGCCACACGCTGTTCGACACTGAAAAGAATATTTTTGGTCGGCCGGGCATAGATGGCGACAATCAAATGGTCAAAAATCTGCACGGCCCGGGTGGCAATATCTATGTGGCCGTAATGAATCGGATCAAAGCTACCAGGATAGACGGCAATTCTCATGGGCTTGTTAACTCAGGTCTCCTTCTCCGCGCCAGAACCGGCTGACCTGGGCCGCCAGCAGTTGATGTTCTGGACGGGCCAGATCGGGGTCTTGAGCATACAGGTCCAGGGCTTCGCGGCGGGCCAGCTCGAGCAGAGGCGTGTCGCCCAGAGAGGCCAGTTTCAGTTCGGGCATGCCGCTCTGCCGGGTGCCCATCAAGTCGCCGGGACCGCGCATCTCCATATCTTTTTGCGCCAGGATAAAACCGTCCTGCGTCTCTTCAATGGCCCGCAGCCGCTCCTGACTCAGATCGTTGACGCTGTCGGCCATCAGGATGCAATAGGATGGATGCTCGCCGCGGCCTACCCGCCCGCGAAACTGGTGCAATTGTGACAGGCCAAAGCGGTTGGCTCCTTCGATCAGCATAACGGTGGCATTTGGCACATCAATGCCCACCTCTACCACCGAGGTTGAAACGAGGATGTCCAGTTCGCGCTGACTGAACTGGCGCATGACCTGCTCTTTTTCATCGCTCTTCATACGCCCGTGCAACAATCCCAACCGCAGGTCGGGAAAGATGGTTTTCTGCAAACGTTGATGCTCTTCCACCGCTGCCTTGGCCTCGATCTTGTCGGATTCCTGAACCAGTGGGCAGATGATAAAAGCCTGGCGTCCCTGCTGCACCTGCATGCGCACAAAACGATAGGCCCGTTCGCGCTCGGCCTGAGCGAACCATTTGGTTTGAATGGGCTGGCGGCCGGGCGGCATTTCATCCAGAATCGAGAGGTCCAGGTCGCCGTATGCAGTGAGGGCCAGGGTGCGCGGAATGGGAGTTGCGCTCATCACCAGAATGTGCGGGTTGTACCCTTTGCCGCGCAGTATGCCGCGCTGACGCACGCCAAAGCGATGTTGTTCGTCTATGATCGCCAGGACCAGGCTTTGAAACTGCACTCCTTCTTGAATGATGGCATGGGTGCCTACCACCACCTGGGCCTCGCCAGAGGCAATTTCGGCATACACGGCATCTTTATCGGCCTGAGACATGCTGCCGGTGAGCAGCCGCACACGGATATTTTGCGCGCTCAGTAGCCGTTCCAGGCTCTTGAAATGCTGTTCGGCCAAAATCTCGGTGGGCGCCATTATTGCCGACTGCATACCGGCGGCAGCAGCCAGGAACATGGCCGCCGCCGCAACGATGGTTTTGCCCGAGCCGACATCGCCTTGCAAGAGGCGGCTCATGGGGCGATCTTGGGCCATATCCTGGGCAATCTCAGACAGAGCGCGCTGTTGGGCATCGGTCAAAGTATATGGCAGGCCGGCCATAAATTCCTCTAAACGAGCCTGGTCGGTTGGCACCGGGATGCCCGGCTCTGATTGCCATTGGCGTCGCTGGCGCAGTACGCCCAACTGGAGCAACAGAAATTCGTCAAAAGCCAACCGCCGCTGAGCGGCAGCCAGGCTGGTCGTGTCGTCGGGGCGGTGAATCTGGGTCATGGCCCGTTCAAGCGACATCAGCCCCAACCGATCTCGAATGTCGGTGGGGAGATATTCGGGCAGTCGCGAAACCCAATAGCTCAAAGCCTGTTCGATCATTTTGCGCAGCCAGGCTGCACTCAGCCCTTTGGTCAACGCATAGATCGGCACCAGACGCCCGGCCGTCATCCGGGTGGTCTCTAAAATTTCCCACATTGGGCTGGTCATCACCCAACGTCCCAAAAACTCGTCCACCTGGCCGCTGAGCGAGACGATCATACCAGGCTTGAAGCGACGCGCCAGGTAGGGTTGGTTGAACCAGGTGGCTTGAAACTCGCCTGTACCGTCGGCCACGATGACATTCAAGATTGGCGTGCCGCCACGGTGCTGCTTGACCTTGGCGTCTCGAATGGTGCCGATGACGGTGACTTGCTCGCCATATTGCAAGCGGGCAATCGGCTTGAGCTGAGTGTAATCTTCGTAGCGATAGGGGAAAAAATAGAGCAAATCGTAAATGGTCTGGACACCCAGCCGCTTGAGCCGTCCGGCCAGAGTCGGCCCAATGCCCACAATGGCCGTCACCGGAGACTGGAGACCCAGATGAGCGTCTCGCGGGGTCCATTTGGGTTCGCTTGCCGGTACATCCATCTCCAGTCCGGCGGAATAGAGGTCGGCTGGCTCGGCTTGCCCGACTGACTGACCGATAAATTCGTCGTTCACGGCAGATTCGCCCTGTTCTTCTGAGGCGGCCGAATCGGGTGCGGCCGGCGTTGAGGCCGAGACGGTCAAAATCTGGCGCAAATAGGCCTGTATGTCGGCAATAGCCTGGGCTCGCGCAGCTACATCGGGCAGTGAACGATAGCTGCGAATCAAGGCAATGACCGATTGAATGGCCGATTCTTGGGCCGGCAGCCGACAGGTCTGCTGAATCTGAGCGGGCCACCAGCTCAATACCCGGTCCAACCCACCGATGACGGCCTTGTTACGATATCCTTCTTCGATCTCCAGATGAAGCATCTTTTCCAGTTTATCAATAGCTGTATTCACGTTATTTTATCACAATCTAGCCATATATCACAAAACTAATCATCCAGGTTAGGGCCTTCATAGACCACGACGCCCAAAGCCTGTGAGCCGATAAAAGAGGCCAGCACCGGGCCATAAGCCATCACCCGCACATCCAGGTTGGGAAAGGTCTCTTGGAGTTGCTCGGTGATGGCTATGGTTTCGGGTGTCGCTTCAGGTGAGTTTTTGATGATGGCAACCTGGTGAATGACATCAAATTCGGTGACAAACTCGATCAATTTTTCGATGGCGCTGGCGCGGGTGCGCACTTTTTCAATGGGAATGATATTGCCTTCTTCGAGCGTAAAAAGCGGTTTGATGTCGAGCATGGTGCCCAGAATGGCCTGCGCCGGGCCGATCCCATCGGCGTTTTGCAGGTCGCGGAGGTTTTCCGAGAAAAAGACCAGATAGATTTGGGGAATCAGGCCGCGCACATAGCGCACGATTTCGTCCAGGCTTTTGCCTTCAGCCGCAGCGCGCGCGGCGGCTTCGGCCAGAATGCCCAGCCCTAATGAAGTAGTCTGTGAATCAATGATTTCGATCTTGCACTGCCCCAACAGCATATTGGCGGCTCGCTGCGCATTGGCGATGGTCTGGCTCAGTTTTTCGGGCAGATGGATGGAAATAATTTCGTTGGTTGTCTCGTGCAGACGTTGATAAACGCGGTAAAACTCTTCTACAGTGGGTGGGGTCGCGCGCGGCGTATCGGTCTGGGCCAGTCGAAGCAGTTCCGACTCGTTCAGGTCTACTCCGTCTGCATATTGCCGGCCGCCGATGGTAATGTGTAAGGGCACTACCGAAACAGGCAAATCGGCGGGAATGTCGGATGAGAAACGCGCAGTCGAATCGGTGACGACAGAGACTTGCATGGTCAGCTCCCTTTTCATTCAGCCGAGATGATAAAATAATAGTGAGGTTGCCCGCCTTGAACGATCTCGATTTCTATATCGGGATATTGTTCGTTCACCTGCGCCGCCAATGCCTGAGCATCGTTCTCCGATACGGCCTCACCATAATAAAAGGTCAACACTTCGACCTGATCGGGGGACATGAGCGCGACCAAATCCAGCACGACCAGGCCCAGATCATGGCCGGCTACCACCAGTCGGTCTTCCAGCAGACCAATGATCTGCCCGGCCTGGACATCCAGGTTGTCAAAGCGCACGTCGCGCACCGCCGTCGTCACCTCGCCGGTTTGCACCTCGCCGATGCTGCGCTCCATCGCCCGGGTGTTGGCGTCCAGGTCGGCGTTGAAATTGTAGGCCAGCAGCGCACTCACCCCCTGCGGCACTGTTTTGGTCGGCACCACCCGGACGCGCTTGTCGGACAGGGCCTGGGCCTGCTGGGCGGCCAGAATGATGTTCGAGTTGTTGGGAAGAATGATTACCTGATCGGCCGGCACACTTTGTACGGCGTCGAGCAATTGTTCGATGCTGGGGTTCATGGTCTGCCCGCCCGACACGATGGCATTGGCGCCCAGGCTGGTGAACACCCGGCTCAGCCCCGGCCCCGGCGAAACGGCCACGATGCCGATTTCCAGCGTCTCATCGCGCGCGGGCAGCAGCGGCCCGGCCTGCCCCATAATAAATTCCTGGTATTGCTCTTGCATATTTTCGACAATCACCCGGCTGATTGAGCCGGCCTGTGCGCCATAGTTGAGCGGGTCGCCGGGGTTGGGGGTGTGAATGTGCACCTTGATCGTGCTGCTATCGCCGACAATCAGCGGACAGTCGCCCATGCGCGAAATGTCAGCGCGAATCTGATCCACGTTCAAATTGACCCCGCGAATGATGTATTGCACATCATAGCCATACCCTTGTTCAACGGTCATTTCTTGCAGGTCAATGGCGCGAGTCAAAACCTGATCGCTTGCTGCCAGTTCACCCTGCATATAGCGATACATTCCTTCCAAAATGACAAACAAACCCTGCCCCCCCGAATCTACCACACCGGCCTCGCGCAAAACTGGCAGCAGGGTCGGCGTGCGCGCCACCGAATCGCGCGCCGCATGGACGATATATTCCATCAAATCGCGCAGGTTGGTCAACTGTGAAGCGGCCTCTACCGCCGCATCGCCGGATTCGCGAATGACTGTAAGAATGGTGCCTTCTACAGGTTTGATCACCGCCTTGTAGGCCACCGTCGCTGCCATTTTGAGAGCCTGGGCAAACTCGACCGAGTTGAAATCCTCTTTGCCCTCCAAACCCTGCGCCAGGCCACGCAAAATCTGCGACAGGATCACCCCTGAATTGCCGCGTGCGCCCATCAATGCCCCACGCGAGGCCATTTGGGCAATCGCGCCCACTTCTTGTTCCGGCCGGTCTCGAATCTCTTCGCAGGCAGCCTGTAGGGTCAGGTACATATTGATCCCCGTATCGCCATCCGGCACAGGAAACACGTTCAGGCTGTTCACAAAATCGGTGTGAAGATTCAACCACTGCAAACTGGCATTCAACAACCACTTGAACCCCTGTCCATCACACGCCAGGATGGGATGCGTCGGGTTAAAGAACTTGGTTTCTGGTACAGAATGGCTGCTCAAGGTATTTGCTCCTGAAAAAGAGATATGAGGGTCGGCATCCGAATTATGAACGGCTGACTCGCAACCCCTGCACGTGGACATTGACCTGCGAAATGGGCACCCCAATGGCTTTTTCAACGCTAAACTTGACACTGCTCATAATGTTGCGGGCCACTGTGGCAATGCGCACTCCATATTCCATCACCACGTACAAATCAATCACGATGCGATCTCGATCAATCCGGACTTCCACCCCGCGTTTGCTGTCGGGTCGCAGCACCTGGGCCAGACCATTGACCAGGTTTTTGGAAGACATGCCAACAACGCCATAAGCGTTTAGCACGGCATCATTGGCGATGGTGGCAACGGCTATCGGGGATACTTCAATCCGCCCCTGGATCTGTTCCTCGTTCATGCAGTTTCCTCGTTTGCGAAAAATCTCTGATCGTGGTATGATATGCACCGTGTCAGAATGTCTTGTACTAGGGTATAACACGGGCGAGACGATTTGGTTGTCTCGCCTGTCTTTTGTGAAACAGGCTTGTTCTTACAGGTAGAAAGGGTTCAATACGATGGCCAAGTGTGAGATTTGCGGCAAAACCCGCATGTTTGGCAACAATGTGCCGCATTCGCTTCACAAAACCAAGCGGCAATGGCGGCCCAACATTCAAAAGATCATGATCACTCGCGATGGACAGGCTCGGCGCGCCTTTGTGTGTGCCCAATGTCTGCGGACGATCAATAAAGCCAAGAGCGAATAACACCAGCATCATTGTCTGCTCGAACAGGCCCTGACCTCAGGGCCTGTTTTTTATTCTCTCGACCGGGCCGCGGCGCGCAGGTTGGCGATGGCCTGGGCAATTCCCTCTGGCGCAGCAAAAATGGCCGCCCCGGCCACCAGAATGTTGGCACCACAGGCCGTCACCGCGCCGGCAGTCTGGCAGTGAATGCCGCCGTCTACCTCAATGTCTGCCGCTAATGCCCGGTCGGTCAGAATGGCCCGCAGTCGCTCGATCTTGGACAGCATGGTGGGAATAAAGGTCTGTCCGCCAAACCCCGGGTTGACCGTCATCAACAACACCATGTCCACAAAGGGCAAAATTTCTTCCAACACGCTCAACGGCGTGGCCGGATTGATGGTTACACCGGCGCGCACCCCCAGATTTTTGATCTGTTCAACGGTGCGATGGATATGCGGGCAGGTTTCCATGTGGACGGTGATATAATGCGCCCCGGCCTGTGCAAACTCGGCAATATAGCGCTCTGGTTTCTCGATCATCAGGTGAACATCGAGTGGCAGCGAGGTAGCCCGGCGCACCGCGCGGATGATCGGCGGCCCAAAGGTGATGTTTGGCACAAAATGACCATCCATCACATCGCAGTGAATATAGTCTGCGCCGGCGGCCTCGGCGGCGGCCACCTGCTCGGCCAGGCAGCCAAAATCGGCCGACAGGATCGAAGCAGCGATGGAAACAGGCGGTAATGGATAGGTTGGGTTAATCGCCGTCATAATTGACCATCATCATACACTAATTGGGCAAAAAAATCAAGGATTACGCTGCCAGAGTTGGCCGCAGCCGGCGGCAATATCCAGCCCGCGGCGCAGGCGCACCGTGACCGGGATATTTTGTTCTTGCAAAACATGCTGAAAAGTTCGCACACGTTCGGTCGGCGAAGGACGGTAGGCCCCGCCCGACGTGGGGTTGAGCGGAATGAGGTTGACGTGACACAGCCAGCCTTGCAGCAGCGCTGCCAGGCGGCGGGCCTGGTCGGGCGAATCGTTGATGCCATCCATCAATGCATACTCGAATGTCACACGCCGCCCGGTTTGTCCGGTATAATTTCGGCAGGCAGCCAGCAGAGTGGTCAGTGGGTATTTGCGATTCAACGGCACCAGTTGGTCGCGCAAGGCATCATCGGGAGCATGCAGCGAAACGGCCAGCCCTACCTGCCAGGTTGAACGGGTCAGTTCTTCAATGCCCGGCACATAGCCCACTGTCGAGAGGGTGATCTTGCGCGCCCCCAGATCAAACCCGCGATGGTCGTTCCAGGTTTCTACCGCCTGCATCACGGCCTGTTGGTTGAGCAACGGCTCGCCCATCCCCATGATCACTATGTGGGTGATGTTTTGTCCCTGCACTTGCAGCTGACGGGCAAAATGGAGCGGCTGAGCCACGATTTCGCCAGCAGTCAAATTTCGCACAAAACCACCCTGCCCGGTAGCACAGAATGCGCAGCCGATAGGACAGCCCACCTGTGATGAGACACAGACCGTATATCGTTGATCGTACAACATCAACACGCTCTCGATGGTCAAACCGTCAGCCATACGGAAAAGAATCTTGCGGGTCAGACCATCCCGCGAAGTCAGTTCTTGAATCGGTGTGAGTGGCTGCAGGGCATAAAACCGGGCCAGTTGCTCACGCAGTGAGCGCGGCAGGTTGGTCATTTTATCCCAGTCGGCGGCCTGATGGGCATAGAGCCATTCCCACACCTGACGGGCGCGAAACGAGGGCTGTTTCCATAATGCCAACTGAGCCTCCACGTCGGTGAAACGCAGGCTCAAAATGTCGGGCCGCAGTGCAGGGTTCATCAGTCGAGCAATTGCCTCCACCGAGCAGTGAGTGACTGAATGTCATCCATCACCAGGTCCGGTGCGATCCCCAAAGCGTGCAGCCGGGCTGTGTCGGTGGCACCAGACAGAACCAGGATGCTGAGGATGCCGGCCCGTTGCGCCGAGAGAATGTCGGTTTCGGGGCGGTCTCCGATTGCGGCTGTGGTCTCGACGGTGGCATTCATTCGCACCATTGCCTGAGCCATCAGATAGGTTTCGGGCTTGCCGATGATCACCGGGGCCTGGTCGGTGGCGATCTGGACGGCGCCCACCAGGGTGCCCGATCCGGGAATCTGGCCTTCCGGCACTGGCAGGGTGCGGTCGGCGTTGGTGGCGATGAACGGCACCCCAGAGCGGATCAGCAGGGTGGCCTGGCGCAGTTTGGCATAGGTGACATCGCGATCCATACTCACCACCACCGCTGCCGGGTCACGCTGGCTGAGCGTAAAGCCGGCCTGTTGAACGGCGTCGAGAATCCCTTCTTCGCCGATCACATAGAGGCGCGTCCCTCGCCCAAACCGTTGAAGCAGGTAATCGGCCGTGCCGATGGCCGAGGTGAGAATGTTCTCTACACCAACGGCAACGCCCATGCGGGCCATTTTTTGCACATACATTTCGGGGGTCAGGGTGGCATTGTTGGTCACAAGCTGAAACCCCATCTGGCGCTGGCGAATAAAAGCAAAAAACTCGCCCAGCCCCGGCATGGGTTTATCACCCAGATACAAAACTCCGTCCATATCAATGATCAAATTGCGTATAGATTTCAAGCGTTGCAAGGCGCGCTCCTCACCAGGCGATCCAAAAGAATCATACAAAATGAGCGGTTATTATACACCCAAGTGAATTGATCACCAAGTGAGTTATTGCTCGGCTTCTTTGAAGGCATTTTTGCTGGCTACACATTCCGGGCAGGTCCAGTCGGCCGGCAGGTTTTCAAACGACGTGCCGGGCTGGATGCCCACCTCGGGGTCTCCTTTATCAGAATCGTATATGTAACCGCAAGATTTACATTCCCACTTCATTTCCTTCCTCCCAATCGAGTGATAAATTGTGCTTGTAACCAACTCGTGGTATACTGATGACATCTTGAGCGGATGACCTGTTTATTGGTTCTATGATCCAAAACAAACTAAAGGAGGTTACAATGTCTGAAGAATTCAGTCTCGGCCGCTGGGTCTCTGAAGGGATTCAAGGCGCGCGCAACAGTTTGCGTTTTCCCGGCAAAGGGCTGCTGCCAGAAGATTTTACCAGTCACATAAAGGCCTCGCGCAAAGAATTTTTGCTGGCTTTTCGCAGCCTGTTTGATACAGCCATCGAGAATATGGACAAGCCCAGAGAATCCGCCCGCCCCAAAGCGACCAAGATCAAGGTTGAGTAGGCCTGTTGTGCTGACGTTCAATCCTGATAGTTTGCATCGTCGAGGTCGGCAGGGCATCGCTTGCCGACCTCGATACGTTGAGCAGGGTTGAGCCGGATCGAACAAGGTCTGTATCCATCGCTTATTATCCGCTTTTTTGAAACATCTGTCAAGAACCCCGCCCCATGCCGGCTAGTGGAGAACACAGTATGCCTGATGCCGATTCGCTCTGCGCTGAATTGATGCAACATCGCTCCCTTTTGCCCTGGGCAGACCCGGATTGGGTGTGGCCCGATTATCAGGGTGCCGGCATTGCCAACCTGCCGGCGACAGTCGCTGCCCTGCTCGGCGGTGAACTGCCCGGCGCGTGCCCGCCGCTGCGCCGCGAACTGTGGTCGGGCTGGGGTGACGATATTCAACGCGTGATCCTGGTCGTTCTGGATGCGCTGGGTTATCGGCAGTTGCGCGCGGCGATGAAAATCGACTCGGGCCCGATCTTGCACCGGTTGGTTGAGGCCGGACGCATATTGCCGCTTACCTCCACTTTTCCGTCCACCACATGCACCGCGCTGACCTCTCTGTGGACGGGGTATGCACCAGCGGCGCACGGCAGTCTGGCCTTTGAGGTCTTTTTGCGCGAGATTGGCACGGCAGCCAGTCTGCTCTTTTTCTGGCCGATCTCGTTTCGTCAGCGCGATAGCCTGGCTGGCTGGGGGCTGGATGCGGCGCAATTTATTCCGCTGCCTGGCCTGGCCGCCCGCCTGTCAGCGCAGGGCGTGTATACCTGCGCTCTGCTGGACAAGTCTTTTGCCTCCTCGATGTTTACCCAAACTTTGCAGCGCGGCGTGGATCAGGCCGAAGGGTTTGTCAGCCTCGGCGATATGTGGCTGATGGCACAGCGCATGCTAGAAGCGCATCAGGACCAAAAACTCTTTTTGGGCATCTATGGCGCTACCATAGATGGCATCACCCATCAGCACAGCCCGGATGACCCATCGTGGTTGATCGAGTTGCGTCTGCTTTTTCAGGCCATGCAGGAAGGCTTTTTGGCGCGGTTGACGCCGGGGCAACGGCGCGGCACGCTGCTGCTGATCACCGCCGATCACGGCGGCATATCCACTACAACCCAGGATGCTGTTCAACTCAAACACCACGTGCCGCTCCACGATGCGCTGATCTGCCCGCCGTTGGGCGAGGGGCGAACACCGTTTTTCTATACGCGCGGCGACACGCAAGAACAGGTGATCTCGTACATCGGCACTCATCTGCGCGATTCTTTTGTCGCCTTGACCCGCCAGCAAGTTTTGGACAGCGACCTGCTCGGCCCGGGGCCCATGTATCAGGAAACACCGCACCGATTAGGCGATGTGGTGGCCCTGGCGCGAGGACATTCTTTTTTGGCGCGAGACGATCACCAGCTCAAGATGAAAGGCCGTCATGGTGGCCTTGCGGCACAAGAAATGCTGGTGCCGCTGATCGGCGTGCGATTGGATGCCCTCTGATGCAAGAGCAATGGATTGCCCAGGTCTTGCGCGAAGCGCAGCCCGGCAGCGGCGAACGGGTGCTGGTGGCCGTGATCAATAACCCCTGCGACCTGGAGCGGGCCGACAAGCAAGGCTGGTATCGTATTCCGCTGAGCCACGCTCCGCCGCAGATCGGCGCCGATTATCTGGCCCTGTACCTTACCGGGGCGTTCCCACCAGAACAGCGACATTGTGTGTCCTTTTATGCTCCCATTTATGCTTACCGCATCGCCAGGCGGCTCGATTTGCTGCCCCAAGAAGTCGATCACCCTCACGCACAGGAGCGATATTTCAAGCTCGAATTGGGGCCGTTGCGCCCGCTGGATCGCCCCATCCCCAGCCGCAAATTGCGCCGCATCACCTTTATCTCGACTACCCTGTCCAGGCTGTTGAACGCCCAAGAGATCAATGACCTGTGGGATCGGGGGCGCGGCCAGGATGCGCTATGGGCTGCCCTTCGAGCTGAAGGCATCTCGGCCGAGCGGCAGGTCGAGATTGAGGAGCAGAGCGTGCGCTATGTGGCCGATTTTGTCATTGCCGGGCCCGCTGCCCCGTTGATCATCATCTGCACTCCCGAATGGCACCATTTGCACAACGCCCTCTATTTTTCCCCAGAGCATCTTGAAAATACCCCTGCCTGCCTGCGCGCAATTCACCAGGCCCTCGGCCTCCCAGGCGCGTGCTGAAAAACCCTCTCACCACCAAGACCCAAAGGACACCGAGCATTTCTAGCGACTTAAAAGTATCGTAAACCTTGGTGTTCTCGGTGTTCTTGGTGGTAAAAATAGACTTGTTCAGCGGCCTCCCAGTCCGCTCACTTTTGTTTGACAAAATCCTGGTTTTGCGTCATGATATGCCGACATTCTGTTGGCCGCAGAATGGCTCCCGCCCGTTGCAGTATTGGGCGGGCATTATCGTCATTCAAACAACAAGGAGGAAAAAAGAATGCTCAAGACCGAGTTTTGCGGTGCTTTACGCGCCGCCCATGTCGGCCAGGCTGTCACCCTGGCTGGATGGGTTCATCGCCGACGTGACATGGGCGGCCTGATTTTCATTGACCTGCGCGACCGGGAAGGCGTCGTGCAGGTGGTATTTGACTCGAACGAAGCGAACGACGCGCATCGCACTGCTGCCGAGGCGCGCAGCGAGTATGTGCTGCGGGTGCATGGCGTGGTGCGGGCGCGCCAGAGCGATCAGATCAACCCCAATCTGCCCACCGGCGAGATCGAGGTTTTTGCCAATGATGTCGAAATCTTGAATCCGGCCAATACTCCTCCTTTTTACATCCACCGCGATGACGAGATCAATGAAGTCCTCCGTCTCAAGTACCGCTATCTGGACCTGCGCCGTGAGCGCATGCAGCGCAATTTGCGGCTGCGCCACGAGGTGGTGTTGTTTATGCGCAATTTCCTCAGCCGGCGCGGCTTTATCGAGATCGAGACGCCGATCCTGATCAAAAGTACACCCGAAGGGGCGCGCGACTATGTGGTGCCCAGCCGGGTGCAGCCGGGCAAGTTTTACGCCTTGCCCCAATCGCCGCAGCAGCTCAAACAACTGTTGATGGTGGCCGGCTTTGAAAGATATTTTCAGATTGCCCGTTGTTTTCGCGATGAAGACCTGCGCGCCGACCGGCAGCCCGAATTCACCCAACTCGACATTGAAATGTCGTTTGTCGAACAAGAAGATATTTTGAACACGGTGGAATTGTTGTACACCGAAATGATTCACACCCTGACCCCGCACAAGAAACTGATCGAGCCGTTCCCACGCCTGACCCATCGCGATGCCCTGAACCGTTACGGCTCGGACAAACCCGATCTGCGTTTTGGGCTGGAACTGGCCGACCTGACCGACATTGTAGCCGGCTGTGGTTTCCAGGTATTTAGCGACACGGTAGCGCAGGGGGGTTGGGTCAAGGCCATTGCCCTGCCCGGCTGCGCCGATTACAGCCGCAAGCAGATTGATGAACTGGCTTTGTTTGTGAAAAACTATGGTGCAAAGGGATTGGCGACGATCTCAGTGCAGACAGGAGAGGTCAAATCATCCATCACCAAATTCTTGAGCGCAGAGGTGATGCAGGCCATCCTTGCCCGCGTCGGGGCCAAACCGGGCGATTTGGTCGTCGTCATCGCCGACCGCCCCAAAGTGGTGACGGCCTCGTTGGGGGCTTTGCGCAGCGAGATGGGCCGTCGCCTCAACCTGGCCGACCCGAATGTGCTGGCTTTGGGCTGGATTGTGGATTTTCCGCTGTTCGAGTGGAACGAAGACGAGAACCGCTGGGATGCGGCGCATCACCTGTTTACCGCGCCCAAGCCGGAACATGCGCACTTGCTGGACAGCGACCCCGGGGCCGTGCGCGCCGACTGCTATGACCTGATCTGCAACGGCTATGAATTGGCCAGTGGCAGTATCCGTATTCACCGCCGCGACGTGCAGGAAAAGGTGTTGCAACTGCTCAATTATTCGATGGAGCAGGCGCAGGCGCGCTTTGGTCACATGCTCACGGCGTTCGAGTATGGCGCACCGCCGCACGGCGGCATTGCCCCCGGCATTGACCGCACCGTGATGCTGATGGCCGATGAGACCAGCCTGCGCGAGATCATTGCGTTTCCCAAAACGGCCAGTGCTACCGACCCGATGACCGATGCGCCGTCGGTGATTGACCAAAAGCAGTTGGACGAGTTGCATTTGAAGGTCATAGAGTAAAAATAACGCGCTGCGTGGCGGTACATTCTGGCCTTTTACGTGTATCATCTCGAAAAATGGGGGAATGCCGGTATTTTGCTGGCGTTTCCCCAAAATGGTGTGAAAATTCGGGATGCCAAATGGGGCCAGGTAGTATTGCGCCTGGATGATTCTTTGGCTTTTCAAGGAACCCTTGTTTTCGATTCTGTTCCTTTTTAGGGATGTTGCTATGTCTTTTCCTCTCCGCACCCGCCTGCAATTGACCGGCCCCTGGAAGATCAAAAACGAACCCGACCGGGCCAACTCTCAGCCGCCGTGGATTGCCCCCGAATTTGACGATGGCGACTGGCGCGAGATTCCTCCGGCCAGCCACATTCAGCCCTGGCTCTATCCCGACAATCCGTATTGGGGCCGGCATGTTCGCTCTGTCAACGAGTCAGCCTGGTGGTATCGCACCCGCTTTCAAGTGACCGATCTCAAGGCAAAAAGAAATCAACGACATTTCAGGCTGCTCTTTGAAGCGGTGGATTACGAGGCACAGGTCTGGCTGAACGGGCAGCGGCTGGGGCAGCACGAGGGCGGTTTTACGCCATTCTATTTTGAGGTGACCGACCTGCTGCAACAAGACAATGTGCTGGTGGTCAAGGTGACGTCGCCGTGGGATGCGCCGCGCAAAAAGGGGCTGACCTATGCCGACGAGGTGTACCGCGGGCTGGTCAAAGGGTTGTATGCTCATGCTGATGGCCTCATCCCGCCCGATGTCAATCCTATCGGCATCTGGCGGCCGGTGTGGCTGGAAACGCATAACATAGCCACCATTGAGCGCGTTCCTTTTTCGGTGCGCGAGGACGAGTATGACAGATCGGCGCAGGTGACGCTGCGCCTGCACATCCACAACCGTGATGTCGAGCCGATTCAAGACGCTGTCTTGCACATTTATATGGCCGGTGAGAGGGCGCCGGAACAGGACAGCGACATATTGCTGTCTACGCACGGCGTGCGCGTCAACGACAACTGGTCGGTCTTGGCGCCGCCCGGCGACAGTGTGATCGAGCAAACGGTGCGCATCGGCGACCCGCATTGGTGGTGGCCCTGGGACCTGGGCGAATATGGCGACCGCTTGCATCGCCCCGACCGCTATCTCATTCGCTGCACGTTATACGACGGACAGGGCCGCCCGTTGGATATCTATGAACAGGTGGTGGGGCTGCGGCAGGTGCGGCTGATGCGCAGCAAAACCGACATTCACTATCAGGTCAACAAGACACCCATCATGGTGCGCGGCGTCACCTATATGGGTGGGTTGTACCTTTCGCAACTCACCCCGGCTCAAATTGAGGCCGATCTGGACCAGGTGCAGGAATGTGGCCTCAACCTGATCCGCCTGCACGTGCATGTGGCCCCGCCCGAGTTGTACGAGGCCTGCGACCGGCGCGGCATCATGATCTGGCAGGATTTTGAGTTGAATTGGGTTCACGAGTGGAACACCTTGTTCGAGACGCGGGCGGTGCGCCTGCTTCACGAAATGGTGGATCACCTGGAAAATCACTGCGCTATCATTACCTGGTGCTGTCACAACGAGCCCAACGCGCTCTCTTTTCAAGATCGCAACCTGACCGCTCGGCCTGACCCGCGCCTGTACCGCGAGCTGTTGGAGCGCGACCCAGATCGCCCGGTGTTCATTTCGTCGGGGCGCAACGAGGCCGACTGGCTGCGCAGCGGCGATACACACTCGTACATCGGGGGGGGGCACGGGGGGCATTATGCCGATGTTTATGGGCAGCGCGCCCGGATGTTAACAGAGTTTGGCTGCGAAGCCCCGCCCACCCTGGAGACACTGAACGAGACGCCGCTGCTGCGCGAGCGGCTGGCGCACCTGGTCCCTATGATCGAAAATTTACACCGGTATCAGGCCGAGTTGGTCAAATATCAAACCGAGTGGTACCGCCGCACTTCGTTTGACCCTTGTGGCGGCTATATCTACTTTATGCTGGTAGACTTGTATCCGCAGGTGGGTTGCGGCGTGCTGGATGTCAAGCGGCGGCCGCGTCCTGCGTTCGAGGCTCTCAAGACGGCCTCGCAGCCTGTGCATGTGATGCTGGAATATAACCGCGCCGGTGCTCAGGCCATTTGGGTGATCAACGATACTCACCGTCCTCTGTTGCAAAGCCTGATCGAGTGGCAGGTGAGCGACAAAAAGGGCAATCTGGTCACACGCGGCTCGGCACAGAGTGCCATTCCTGCTCAACGTGCCTTTCGCATCCACACCCTGGATTGGAAGCTCGATCCAGCCCGGAAATATCAGGTGGTATTACGGCTGACGCATCAGGGGCGGCTGCTCGACCAAAACGTATATGACGATCCATTTCACATGTCGCCCCGCCCGCCGCACTTTCCCTGGGGGTTTGACCCTGTGTTGGGCATGCGCTGCTTTGGCGGTCCCAGGTCGGTCAGTTCGCTCAAAGTGCTGAACACCTGGTATGGTCGCCTGGCGCGCTGGCTCTTTCCGGTCTATCGCTGGGCCGAAGAGATGTTGCTGGAGCATCGCGTCAACCTCCGTCTGGACGCGCTTTTGCGGCGGCTCTTGGGTTGAAATGTAACTATCTACCTTGGGCCGAAAATTAGCCTTTTGGGGTGTCATTCTGAGGAGCAAAGCGACAAAGAATCTCTCTATACACCGCAAAGAGAGATTCTTTGTGTCTGACTGTGCTTGGAATGACAGCAGGTAAATAGTTACCCATTCCCAGTGTTTTCCGTGTCTCTGATGAAAATGGCCTTGTTTCAGCGGCCTCCTATAACCCCGTTTTTGATGACCAGCGGGAGATAGATGCGATAGCGCGGTTTCTCAGTCACCGTGATGGTAAACTCTTGCTCGACAAATGCTCCCGTGTGGTCGGTCACGTGCAAGACCACGCGATTCTGTCCCCCGTCAACATCTCCCGGCGTGCCGGAAAGAGTGGCCGTATTGTCGCCATGATCGGTCAGCGTCAACCAGGCTGGCAGGGTAGGCGCGGTGAGGGTCAACGCATCGCCAAAAGCCAGGTCGGGGTCGGTGGCGGTGACGGTGTAGGTGTAGAGAGCGTCCTGCGTGGCCGTGGTAACCGGGGTGCTGGTAAAGAACGGCGCGTCATTGACATTTGCCACCGTGATGGTAAAGAACTGCTCGGCAACCAACCCCACGCGGTCAGTTGCCCGCAGTCGCACCGGGTGATCGCCCACATCGGTGTTGGTCGGTGTGCCGGAAAGAGTGACCGTACCGTCACCGTGATCGGTCAGCGTCAACCAGGCCGGTAGGGCGGGCGCGGTAAGAGTCAACGCATCGCCAAAAGCCAGGTCGGGGTCGTCGGCGGCAACAGTATAGGTGTACGGCGCACCCTGCATAGCTGCCGTGATCGGCGCGCTGATAAAAAATGGCGGTTTGTTTGTTGGCACGCCGATGACATTGAACATTGCCGTGGCGTGACCGGCCTGCATCGCGCCGCTGAACACGGCGGTATTGGTGATCGTGTCGCCGTAATTGCCAATGTGCGCTGCACGAAAAGTCCAGGTCAGCACAGTCCCCGCTGCAAGAGTGCCATTCCAGGTCAGTTCATTCCCCACCAGGGCGGTATGAGTGGGTGAGACCACCCATTCGGCAAAAGTCACCCCCACAGGCAAGGTATCGGTCAAATAGACCCTCAAGTCATCTGCTATTCCACCGTTGCTGAGGACAAGCGTATAGGTCACGATGCCATTGCGGGCCACATCTACCGTTGGTGTAACCTGCTTGGTCAGCGACAGTGATGGTGTAGCCTCAAACGCGCCGAGATCGCACCCGGCGCCCTGGGGGCGACCGACATTGCGCTGATCGGTAGAGAGGCAGTAGGCCGGATCGCCTGCGTCAATCGCCGGGGAACCAGGCAGCAGCGCATGGACGCCGGCGGTCAGGGGGGCCAGGCGCGGATCGCCGGTGAGCAAGCCGACGGCGTTCTCGTTGCACGAGCCATCCGCGATCAGGTTGTGGACATTGGCTGCGATGACGCCGGGGAGAGTGGTGTTGTCGCAGTCGCCGCCGACGTTGTGCGCCAGGATGCTGTTGTAGGCATACAGCGCGTCGCCCATATTGATCAGCCTGCCGCCGATGGGCGCGCGGTTGGCCGCCAGGGTGATGTGACGCAGCGTCATGTCGCCGAGGTTGTTGACGAGGCCGCCGCCGCTCAAGGTGGCCGTGTTGCTGCTCACCGTGCTGTTCGCCAGGCTGATGCCGCCGCCCTCGTTGTAGAGGCCCCCGCCGCTGGCGGCGGTGTTGCTCGCCACGACGCTGGCGGCAATGGTTGTGTTGCCGCCGGCAAGGCGCAGCCCGCCGCCGTTGGTGGTCGCCGTGTTGCTGTAGAACGCGCTGTCGCTCACCTTCAGCAGCGCATTGTAACTATAGAGCGCACCGCCTTCATTGGCCGTGTTGCTGCTCAAGTCGCTGGCCTGTATGGTGAGCGGAGCGGTCGCGTTGTAAATGCCGCCGCCGTTGGTTCGCGCCTGGTTGCCGGTGAACACGCTGTGGGTGATGGTGAGCACATTTCCATTCGTGTTATAGAGGGCGCCGCCCATTCTGCCGATGACGGGATCGGTGCGATTGTCGCGCAGCGTGCTGTCGCTGATGGTCGCGCGCCCTGCGCTCAAGAGCAGCCCGCCGGCCAGGTCAGCGGAGGTATTCCCCCCAATGACGCTGTGCGCGATGGTCAAACGGCCCTTGTCGCTGACGCCTGCGCCGCCATACCCGTTGGCCGTGTTGCTGAGAACCCGGGTATGGGTGAGGGCGACCGTACTGCCAAAGCCGTAGAACCCGCTGCCGTAATTTGCCCAGTTGTGGGTGAGGTCGCACTCCACGAGGGCCACGCGGCCTTCGTAAAAGTACAATCCACCGCCGTTATTCGTACTAGTGTTCGCGGCGATGCGGCTATGGGTGACGGTCAACACGGCCTCCTGGCTCGTGATGGCGCCGCCATTTTGGGCGCTATTGTTCATAAAAATACTGCCGGTCACGACGGCGACGGTGTTGTTAAAGTACACATACAGCGCGCCGCCTTCATTCCCCGCCGTGTTGTGGTAAAACTCACTGGTATAGACCCACAGGCGGCTGCCGTAAGCGCTATAGACGGCGCCGCCGCTGTCGGGTGCAGTGTTGCTGGTGAACAGCATATCCCGCAATGTGAGGACGCCGGCATTGTAAATTGCGCCGCCGTAATACAGGTAGCGGGGATGGGAAACCGCATAGCCATCTGCCAGGCTGAGCTGCGTCATGGTTACGACGGCAGTATCCTTCAGGGCGAATAACCGCGTTGCGCCGCCGCCGCTGAGGTTCACCCGCGCGCTCAGGCCGCTGCCGTCGAGCGTCACCGGCTTGTCCAGCACAATCTCGCGGCTCAGGTAGATGGTTTTCCCGGCCAGCGCGGGCGCAAACGTTATCACGCCATAGGGACAGACGCCGCTCACGCTGCGGCGCAGGCTGCCGGGGCCGTCATCGGCGGTGTTGGTCACGGTAAGGGCCGGGCCGCAGGCCGCGGTAAAATTGACAAAGGCCTGCCCCGTTTGAATGCTGCCACGCCATGCCGCCGTGTTGACGACGGTGTCGCCATAGTCGCCGGTGTGCGTCACCTGGAAGGTGAAGGTGAGCGCGGTGTGGGCGGCCAGGCTGCCCGTCCAGGCGATTTGGTCGTTGGCGACCACGGCTCCGTGATTTTCCACCCAGCGCGCGAAATCCACCTCCGCCGGCAGCGTGTCGGTGAAGCCGACGGCCGGATCGGCGGCAATCCCACTGTTGCTGAGGACGAGCGTGTAGGTGACGACGCCGTGGTGGGGCGCGAGGAGCGGCGCAACCGTTTTGCTCACGGCGAGCTGCGGCCGTTCGACGGTAAAGCTGGCGGCGGCTTGCACCTGCTGGTGCGCGTCGCCCAGGGCGGCGGTGTTGGTGACGGGCTCGCCGTGAATGTCGGTGTGCGTGGCGACAAAGGTGAACGCGAGCGCGCTCGTCGCCGGGAGCGTCCCGTTCCAGGTTATCACATCGGCATTGACGCCGGCGCCGTGATTTTCCACCCAGCGCGCAAAGTCTACCTGGGCCGGCAGCGCGTCGCGCAGCCAGAGGCCGGCCGCGTCGCTCGCGCCGCTATTGTTGAGCGTCAGCGTGTAGGTGACAAGGCCGTGATAGGGCGCATCGGTCGTGGGCGTCACCGTCTGGGCCAGCGCCAGCCAGCCACGCTCAAACGCGCCAATGTCGGCGGCGGCGCCCTGCGGACGCGGCAGCCCGCGTTGGTCGGTGGTCAGGGAGAGGACGGGGTTGGCCGCATCCATCGCCGGCGAGCCGGGCAAGAGCGCGTGGGTGGGCGGCGCCGTGATGACGCCGCGCCGGGCCGTTATCGGCCAGCGCGGCCAGCCGGGGATCGCCGGTCAGGTCGCCGGTCGTCGTCGGCAGCCCGTTCCAGGCGTTGGAAAGGTTGTAACCCTGTGAAACGAACGTCCCGCCGTACCAGCGGAAATTGAAATCGGTATTGTTATAGGCCACGATGCTGTTGCGCAGGATCAAGCTCCCGGCTTCCAGCAAGATGCCGCTGGGGATCGGGCTGGCCTGAGCAGTGTTGGAAACGATGGTGCAATGGTTGATCTCGGTGCTATTGTTGTGCCACAAGTTCAGCGCGCTGCTGCCCCAGTCGCCGTCGGTGCTGGCGTTGCCGCTGAGGGTGCTGTTGTAGAGCCGGAGCGTAGCCTTGTTGCCGATTGCGCCGCCATGGCGCGCCGTATTGCCGGAGAAGGTGCTGCTCCGCACGATCAGCTCGCCAGGGTAATCATTGAATGCGCCGCCGCCGGCGTAAGCGCTGGACGTGTTGTCGGAAATCGTGCTGCTCAACACGGTCAGCATCCCTGAATTGCTCAGCCCGCCGCCGCCAGAAGCATTGCCGGCCACGCTGTTGTTGCGGAGGATGCTCTCACTGATCGTGGCGCTGCCGATGTTCAGCGCCAGCCCGCCGCCCGCAATGCCGGCTCCATTGTCATGAAAATCGCACCGGCTGATGGCCGCGCTGCCGTTGATATAGACGCCGCCGCCGCTATAGACAGCACTGTTGCCGGAGATGACGCTATCCCGCAAGGTGAGGGTACTCTCGCTGTAAATCCCCCCGCCTCTTTGCGCGGTGTTATCGGCCAGCGTGCTGCTCAATACCGTAGCGTGGTACAAATTGTACAGACCGCCGCCTTCGCGCCCGCTGTTGCCGCTGCGCGCCACAGTGACATCCGTAAGCGTCAAAAAGCTGGTGTTATAGATGGCGCTGGTCCCGCGATGATCCGTCACCTGAGCGTGGGTGAGCGTCAAAAGGCCTTCGTTGAGGATGGCGGCGCCGCCGCTGGTGGCATAACCGCGCATCAGGTCTACACCCGTCAGCGTCACAGGAACACCGTTATGGATATAGAACAGCCGCGTTGCGCCGCCGCCGCTGATCCGAACTGGTGCGTTCAAGCTACGGCCGTCAATGGTCAGGCCCTTGGCAAGCTCTAATTGGCTGGTCAGGGTGATGGTCTGCCCGGCCAGGGTGGGGGCAAAATCCACCACCCCGCCGGCGCACACACTCGCCAGTGCCTGACGCAGGCTGCCCGCGCCGGCGTCGGCGGTCACCTGAACCGTGTAGGTAGGCGCGCAGCCGATGGAAACCGTCGCCGCAGCCTGGCCCGCCCGTGTGCTGCTGCTCCATTCTGCTATGTTGAGGATGTCTTGGGGATAGTCGCCGGTGTGCGTGACCTGAAAGGTGAATGTGAGGGCGGTGTGAGCCGCCAGACTACCGCCCCAGGTGATTTTGTTGCTGGTCACGCCGGCGCCGGGGTTTTCCAGCCAGCGAGCAAATGTGACCTCGGCCGGCAAGACATCGGTCAACAGCACCGCCGGGTCGCCGATAGAGCCGGTGTTGCTGAGGGTGAGTGTATAAGTCAGGACGCCGTGAAAAGGCGTCAAAGCGGGCCAGACCGCCTTGTGCAAGGCCAGCTTGGGACCTATCACGGTAAAGCTCGCTGCCCCATTCACCTGTCCCGTTACGCCGCGCGCCTCGGCAGTGTTGACCACTGTCGCCCCATAGCCACTGGTCTGTGTCGCTTGAAAGGTGAACGTCAGCGTGGTGTGGGCGGTGAGGATGCCGCTCCAGGTGATTTGGTCGTCTACCACGCCGGCGCCGGGATTCTCCACCCAACGGGCAAATGTCACTCCGGCCGGCAGTGTGTCGGTCAAAATCACTGCCGGGTCAGTACAAGATGTCGCATTGCTGAGGACGAGCGTATAGGTGACGACGCTATGGTAGGGAACATCGGCAGTCGGAGCAACTGACTTGGCCAGGGTGATCAGCGGCGGGTCGGCCTCGAAGGCACCTATATCGCTGACCGGGCTACAGTCGCCGTTGCCATCCCAGGGGCGGGCTACTCCTCGCTGATCGGTGGTCAGTGAGACCAGGGGATTGGCCGCATCCCGCGCCGGCGAGCCGGGCAGCAGCGCGTGAGTGAGCGGCGCCGGCCACGAGCCGGTCGCAGGACCGTTATCTGCCAGCGCAGCCAGCAAGGGATCGGCGGTCAAATCGCCGGTTGCCAGCGGCATCCCATTCCACGTATCGGCCAGATTGTAGCCCTGCGAGACCAGGTCGGTGCCGGCGTTGCCCCACACATAAAAGTTTCCGCTGCCATTGTCGGCAATGATGCTATTTTTGAGCGTGATCACCCCATTTTCCAACTCGACTGCGGCCTGATGCGACCCGGCGGCGGTGTTGTTGGCGATGGTGCAATGGTGGATCATCGTCGAGTAGCTGCTGCTGCCCCATTGGTAAAGCGCGCTGCCGGTGTAGGTGCCGTGCGTGGTGGCGTTGCCGCTGAGGGTGCAGTTGGCGAGGGTCAGGGTTCCCAGATTGGCGATACCGCCGGCATACGCAGCCATGTTGCCAGAGAGTGTGCTGGCGACGATGGTCAACGTGCCGTGGTTGCGGATGCCGCCGCCGGCCACCGCCGTGTTGCTGGCGATGGTGCTGCTGATTACCTGCATTGTCCCCCAGTTGACCAGGCCTCCGCCTACGCTGGTGCTGCCTGTGGCCTGGTTGTCGCGAATGGCGCTTTGGCGGATGATGGTCACGCCATTGCTGTTAGATGCTGTATTGTTACGCAAATTGCAGCTATCCAAGGTCAAAGTGACCGCGTTATGATAGATTCCTGCGCCGCCAGAGGTTGACAGCCCATTGACAATGTCCAGATGTGTCAGTGTGGTGTTGGCGGTGATGTAAAACACACGCACGCTGTTGTTACCGCTGATTTGAACGTGCTCTGCCAGCGTCGATCCATCCAGGGTGAGGGCCTTGTCAATTGTCAACTGTCCAGACAAAAAGATGGTCTGTCCACTGAGGGCCGGAGCAAAGACAATGGTGTCGCCGGCAGCGGCGGCTGCGATGGCCTCGCGCAGCGAGCAATCGCCGTCGCACGCGCCGTCGTTCGTGTCGGTGGTCTTGGTGACGATCCACGTTGCCGCGTAGGCGGTCAGCGGCTGTATCAACAGCCATGCGCTCAATGCCATCATCAGCGCGATGCCACACCGAATTTTGTCATTCCACTTGTTATGCATTTCGATTCTCCTTGTAACGTAGCGAATTCAGTCGCTTGATATTATCACATCAACTGCCGGCATACCTGCCAATACAGTGAGAAATTCTTGGGTCGAAAACCCTTTGAGCAAAACGCCGTCGGCGCAGGCGGCCACCGCCTGCTGGATTTCCTGGCGGTTCTCTGCCAGGACAAGGCAAAAGAGGCCGGGTGACTGCTGTTTGCGTTGCCGGAGCGCATCCATCGCCGACGCGAACAACGACCCGCCAGCCAGAATCGCCAGGTGTGGCGTGCATTGGGTCGCCATCAATCGCAACCCGGTCAGGTCTGAGGCTACGCCGATCAACTCCAACTCAGGGATAGATTTGACAAACGCGCGCAACTCTTGCCGAAAAGGTCCGGCGGGCGCGAACACAACGGTTTTTAACACGATGACCCCCTTGAACCGCCTGGTAACACACAAGCCAGCGGCTTGTGATCCGCGCAAGCCAGCGGCTTGCGTTACAGTATGATTGTACCTGCCGTCCCCGCCGGGCGCATCGGTAAAATATTTAACTTTCCGTAAACTTTTCTTTATAGTCTCTCAGATTTCGCGGGATGGAACGTCGGAATCCCGAACTTGTTCGGGGCACTGCACAGCCCCCAACAAGTTGGGGGTTCTGCCATTGTGGATTTCGCCCAAGAATTTTGGTGTTTTAAACAAAAATGAGGCGCACTTTAGCGCGCCTCATCTGGGATGGGAAACGTATTTCATAGTCCGCACTCTGTCTACGCACTATAAAGTATGGATTATGAACTATAACACCCTATGTCCAATTCAGTGAAAACACTCTCCTATCATTCTGTTTCTGCCGCCGGCAACAGACTGACCAGACCCTGCCGCAGCGCGTAGAGGGCGGCCTGGGTACGATTTTCCAGCCCCAGCTTGTCCAGGATATGGCTGACGTGGACGCCGGCGGTGCGCGGGGAAATGATCAGCCGGGTGGCAATGTCCTCATTCCCCAGGCCTTGCGCCACCAGCTTGAGAATTTCTATCTCGCGCTCGGTGATCGGATCGCGAGACGGCTCTTCTGGGTCAGGTGTCTCTGGCCGAGTTTGCAGCAGCCAGCGTGCCAGAGTTGCCGGCAGGTACACTCCGCCCCGATGTAATATGCGAATGGCTCGCTCCAATTCATCTGGCGGCGCGCTTTTAGAGATATAGCCCAACGCGCCGGCGCGGATGGCCGGACGGATGCGCTCGATATGGGTCACACTGGTCAGCAGCAACACGCGTGACGTTGGGTCAAAGCATAAAATGTCGGCGGTAGCTTCCAGGCCATCCCGGCCGGGCATTAAAATATCCATCACGATCACATCTGGGCGCAGGCGTTGGACGGCCGCCAGGGCCTGTATCCCATCGGCAGCCTCGCCTGCAATCTCTAGCCCCGGCTCTTGGCCCAGCACGGCGCGCAACCCTTCGCGCACCAAAGGGTGATCGTCTACAATCAAGATGCGGATGGTATCGGACATAAATCTCCTTCGAGTCAGCGAGTCAGTGGAAGATGGAGGAGCAGATGGGTGCCACGTCCGGGGGTTGAGGTGAGGGTCAATGCGCCGCCCAGCAAAGCAGCCCGCTCCTGCATACCGGTCAGACCCAACCCTGTGCGGAGGTTTGTCGGGTCCAGGCCGCATCCATCGTCGGTGATTTCTAACACAAGTTCTGAAGCCGCGTAACCCAAGACCATGGCCACCCGGTCGGCTGCGGCGTGCTTTAAGACATTGTTCAAAGCCTCTTCGGCGATATAATAGATTTCTTTTTGCAGGGCGGCGGGAATCGTCGCGCCGTGACAGGCGATCCATTCGTCCACCCGCAAGTCGGCGACCATGCCGGCACGCTGCTCGACCAGTTCCAGGCGACGGCGCAATGTCTCGACCAGGCCGATTTCGGCCAGGTCGGCGGGCCGGAGTTGGTAGATGAGCAGGCGCATTTCACGCAGGGCTTGCTGCGCAGCGGCGTCCAAACGCGCCAGAAACCCCATCGCCTGGGCGCCATCGCTGCTGCGCAACGCTTGCTGGGCGGCGTGTGCGAACAGAATTTGCGAGTATAGCAATTGCGTGACCGAGTCGTGCAGGTCGCGCGCCAGACGTTGACGCTCGATCAAGACAGCCGTCTCCTGCTGCTGGCGGCGCAGTCGGTCATTTTCAATGGCAACGCCGATCTGTTCGGACACGGTCGTCAACAGCCCCAGGCTCTCGATGTTGAACTAGGCCGGCCGTTGTCCAAACAGCGCGAGCACCCCCGGCTCCGGCGCGGCCTGAATGGGAACGGCGACAAGGGCCGGAAAAGGCCACTGCGTCGGAAGCAAACGGTCTGCCCATGGGCTGCGCGCGACCTCGTGAATCAACAACGTCTCGCCGGCAGAAGCAATTTCGCTCCACCACGCGGCGGTTTCTCCTTGTACGAGCAGCGACGGAAAATCTCCACAAGTGGCTGCTATGCGCCAGGCGGCGCGTTCGTCCTGAATCAGAATCAAGCCGCCGGGTCCACCGGTTGCAGCGACCATGTGCGCCAGGCAGCCCTGCAACATGTCCTCCAGGTTCAGGCTGCGCCCCAGCAGCGAAGCGACTTGATAGAGCGTTGACAGGTCTTGCGTGCGGGCGGCTACGCGTGCTTCCAGGGTTTCCATCAGCTTGAGGGTGGTGATGTCGCGCAAGACGATCATACTGCCGCGTTGCTGTTTGCGTCGGTCAATCAGCGGGGTGATCTGCACATGGAGCAATCGCTCTGGACCCAGAGACAACTCGGTCTGATGTTCAAGTATGTTCCAGGGGGGCGGCAGGTCGATCAATGACTGCCCAATGAGGATAGAGCGCGCCTGCCCGGTCAGCATTTCCAACGCATGGTTGACATCTATGATGCGTCCGTGCATATCCAGAGCCAACATTCCATCGCTCATTGTTTCAATCAACAGGTCGCGTGCCACCGGGCTGAGGTCGAGCAGTCGAAAACGAAAGACAGCCCAGGCAAACCCCAAACTGTTCAGGACAGGCAGCAGCGCCGTCAGTGTGAACGACGGACGATACAGGAACAGCGTGAGCGGGATGGCGACCAGCGCTGACAGGCCGCACCAACCCAGGATGATGAGCATCTGCCCGCGAAATGGTTGAGGGACGCGCACCGCGCTCCATCCCGCGATGCCTGCGGCGATCAGGGCGATGAGCGCATTGTAAGCGGTATGGAGGGCATACCAGACGCCTCTCTGCCAGTGGGTCAACGTGAGCGCACCATCTGTCCAGGTAAAGGCATAATCACGAATGAATCCGTGATGCCAGGGGTTCGTCCAGATGATCAGGATGGTGAGCAGGGGAAAGGCGAACAGACCGGCCTGGCGCGCCGGCGACAGCCATGCGGCGCGCCCCGAAACATGCAAGATAAACACCAGCGCGGTCGTGCCAATGCAGGCAATGGCCGAAAAGGATACTCGCTGCCAAAAAAAGCCGCCTGAGGATCGCGCGCCGCCGTAGATAGCCCGCTGGCGAGTTGCCACAGCGTGACCACCAGCAACCAACCCGCCAGCAGCGCAGCGCCTGGCACATTTCGCCGCCGCCAGGCATAGACCCCCATCAGCGCGGTGATACCGGCAGCAATAAAGGGCAGTAAAATCAACTGTGTCATCCGCGTCGTCCCATCGGAACTGTGATGCTCCTTTCCATTGCCAACTGCAAGAAACACAATGACCGCAGGCCTGGATCGCCATACCGCGCACATTTTAGCATAAACAAATAGGGCGTGCAAAGAGCCAGGTGACTTGGGTGCGCTTGTCTGTTTGGGCCAGCGACCGCCGCTATTCACCATTTGCCATTTGCCTTATCCGTTTGAATGTGCTAAGATTGCCTCAACGGTCATTGATGAGAACAGGAGGCTCGTCTATGTGGGATCGTTATTTGATGGCCCGAACAATAGATGATGCATTGGAAAAACTGGCATCGTTTCAAGGTCAGGCCAGGCTGATTGCCGGCGGCACTGACCTGGTGTTGCAGGCGCAGCGCGGACAGTGTCCTTCGCGTGTGATGGTAGACATTACCGGCATCCCCGGCCTGGATCGCATCTATGAACAAGATGGCTGGATTCACATCGGCGCGGCGGCGACCCATGCGCAGGTGGCCGCATCCTCATTGATCTGCCGACAGGCGGCAGTGCTGGCCCGCGCCTGTGGCAGCGTGGGCAGTCCCCAGATTCGCAACGTCGGCACCCTGGTGGGCAATGTGGTCAATGCCCTGCCCGCCGCCGACGGTGCTGTGGCTCTGTTTGCCCTCAATGCCCAGGCCGAGGTAGCCACGCTAAAGGAGCGCACCTGGCTGCCTATTTCTGACCTGTATGAAAACGTGGGCGTGTGTACCATTGACCCTTGCGTTCAGATGGTCACGGCCTTGCGTTTCCGCCCTCTATCGGCCAACGCCGGAACCAGTTTTCAGCGGCTGGCGCGGCGGCAGGCTTTGGCCCTGCCGATGTTGAACGTGGCTGTGGTACTGGATGCGCAGAATGGAGTGTGCGTGGATGCGCGCATTGTCGTGGGGCCGGTAGCGCCCACGCCCTGGCGAGCCGTGTCGGCCGAGCAGTATGTGATCGGCCGGCCTGTGGCCGACACAACCTGGGATGAGGCAGCCCGCCTGGCAATGGCCGAGGCGCATCCCCGCTCCAGCCCGCTGCGCGGGTCTGCCGAATACCGCACCGCGATGGTCGAGGCGCTGGTAGGGCGCGGTCTGCGCGAGGCCGCCGGCCCAAGGAGTGAACGATGAGTCACATCACTTTTCACTTGAACGGACGAGAAACATCGGCCGAACTGACCGACGACGTCGTCTTGTTGGCCCATGTGCTGCGCGAACAATTGGGCATGATTGGAGTCAAAGTGGGCTGCGGCGAGGGCGAGTGCGGAGCCTGCACCGTGCTGGTAGATGGGCAGGCCGTGCTATCGTGCCTGTATCCGGCGGCCAAAGTCGCCGGTCGGTCGGTGACGACCATTGAAGGGTTGGCCCAAGACCGGCAATTGCACGTCATTCAACAGGCTTTTATAGACTGTTTTGCTTCACAGTGCGGCTATTGCACACCCGGCATGATTCTGGCCGCCAAAGCCCTGCTGGATGAAAACCCATGCCCGACTCGAGAACAGATCATGGCCGGCATTTCGGGCAACATTTGCCGCTGCACCGGATATTATCAGATCATTGACGCCATCGAGCTGGCCGCGCGGCGGTTGGCCGGGGAGGTTGTCTCATGAACACGGTCGGACAAAGCGTCAAACGATTTGACATTGCCACCAAAGTGACCGGCACGCGCAAATTTCCTCAGGATTTCAACCGTCCGGGCCAGCTTTACGCGGCAGTGGTATGGGCGGCGCACCCGCACGCCCGTGTGGTCAATATCCATCTGGAGCAGGCGCGCACCGCGCCGGGCGTGGTAGACATTCTCACTGCCGCCGACGTGCCGGTGAACGAATATGGCATCAACACACCCGATCAGCCGGTGATGGTCGCCATCGGTGACAAGACGCGCTGGACCGGTGACCGTATTGCCATGGTGGTAGCCGAGAGCCAGGCCGCCGCCGAACATGCTCGCGATCTGGTGCAGGTGGATTACGAGGTGCTGCCCGCCGTCACCGATCCGCGCCAGGCCATGCATGGCGATATCCTGGTTCATCCAGAGCGCGACAGTAACCTGATCAAGCACCTGTTCATTCACCGCGGCGATATGGAGGCCGCCTGGGCGCAGGCCGAGGTGGTCGTCGAGGGAACCTATCAGACTCAGCATGTCGAGCACGCTTTTCTACAGCCCGAAGCTTGCCTGGGCTATGTGGACGAAGACGGGCGCATCACCCTGATCGTGGCTACCCAGTGGCCGCAAGATGACATTCATCAACTGGCGCACCTGCTCAACCTGCCCGCCGACCAGGTTCGCGAACTGGTGCCGGCAGTCGGTGGAGCGTTTGGCGGGCGCGAAGACATGTCGCTGCAACCTCTGGTGGCCGTAGCCGTATACAAGCTGCGCTGTCCCATCAAAATGGTATGGACGCGCGAAGAATCCATCCGCGGGCATGGCAAGCGCCACCCTTTTTACATGACCTACAAAACCGGCTGCACCCGCGACGGGCGGCTGGTGGCAATAGAGGCGCAAGCCATCAGCGACGCCGGTGCCTATGAAAGCACCAGCACCGTGGTATTGTCCAATGCCGTCTCGTTTCTGGGCGGGCCCTATCACTGGCCGGCCTGTCGGGTGGACGGATACACGGTGTACACTAACAACGCCATCACCATGGCCATGCGCGGATTTGGCGGCGCGCAGACGGCGGTGGGTTATGAGGCGCAGATAGATAAAATGGCCCGAACCATTGGCATGGACCCGGTCGAATTTCGCCTGAAAAACATCCTGAACGAAGGAGATGTGGCCCTCACCGGCAGCCGTATGCCGGAGGTAACGGCTATGCGTGAGTGTCTGCTTGCTGTGGCGCAGGCGGCCGGCTGGAGCGAGCAAGACGGCCATTGGCATCGCCCGCAGATCGAACCGGCCGACAAACCCTACCGCAGGCGTGGGTTGGGCATTGCCTGTGCCTACAAGAACATTTGCTACTCGTTTGGCTTTGAGGACAAGTCTACCGCCCGCGTCGAGTTGAGCCTGGACGAATCGGGGCAAATTGCCCGCGTGCTGATTCGTATGGCCGCCGTCGAGGTGGGACAGGGCGTGTTTACGGCGATGAGCCAGATCGCCGCCGAAGCGTTGGATGTGCCGGTGGAAAAAGTGCATTTTGCCTTTGTGGACACGCTGACTTCGCCCAACGCCGGTTCGTGTTCGGCCTCGCGGCACACCTACATGTCGGGCAATGCCGTGTATGGGGCATGTCAGCAGGCTCTGGCACAGCGCGAGGCTGTCTTGCGCGCCGAAACCGGCGAATCTCATATCGTGGCCGAATACACCTACTATGGCCGCTCGCGTCACCCCACTACCAGTTGGGATCCTCAAACCGGCGAGTGCGACCCGCACATCAGCTATGGGTTTGGCGCCCAGGCCGTCTTGCTGGATGTAGACGAGCAAACCGGTCAGATAGAGGTGCTAAAGTTGTGGGTGGCCAATGCGATGGGCAGGGTGATCAACCCTGCGATGGTCTACGGCCAGTCGGCAGGCGGGGTGATTATGGGGCTGGGTTATGCCCTGAGCGAGGAAATTTTGCATCGAAACGGCCGCCTGCTCACCCGTCATCTAGCCGATTTCTATGTGCCGACCATTCTCGATATTCCACGCGAATTTGTGGATTTTCAGATTCAGCGGCTCGACCCGACTGGGCCTTTTGGCGCCACCGGTCTGGGCGAGACACCGTTGATGCCCACCGCGCCGGCGGTCGTTGACGCCATTGCCGATGCGGTAGGAGTTTATGTGGATACCCTGCCGGCCTCGCCAGAACGGGTTTGGCAGGCCATCAAACAATCAAAACATATAGAGGAGGAACTTTGAAACGCACACATGTTATTCTCATCGGTTTGGTCATTCTGTCTTTTTGGACTCTGGGTTGTGGATTGTGCAACCTGGCTACGCAAAAGGGACAGGAAATCGCTTTGACCAAGGTGGTCGAAGAGGTCGAAAAGCAAATGGCTACTCTGACCGTGCAACCGGGCGACGACAAGGCCACAGCCACCCCCAAGCCAGGGACCAAACCCACCAACACCCCCAAAGCAGGTGCGACACCTACGGCAGCCGCTGCATCTACCGAGTTCAAAGGGCTGGACACGCTCAACAGCTATCGTTCTGAATTTCGCATGAACGGCAATGACGGAGGCCAGGAAATCAGCGTGTCGGGTTCGAGCGCATGGGTCAAAGAGCCGAGAGCCAGCGACAGCTCGTTTGAAACCAGGCAGAACGATCAGACCCAACAGGTACGCATCATCTTGATCAAGGACGATCTGTTTATGTACTCGCCCGAAGCCGGCGGATGGATCGCCATGCAGTCCAGCCCTGATATGGTGAGCGGAATGGATTTGTCGGGCATGTTGATCGGCGAAATGTCCAAGCCGCTAGACGACAAAGCCTTCAAACTGATCAGCGAGCACGATGACGTGAACGGTATGGACTGCCGCCACTATCAGGCCAACGCCAAAGACCTGTCTGAAAACATGATGGGTATGAATGTCAAGGTGACAGAAGGCACGGTAGATGTGTGGGTCTCGAACAAGTGGGGCGTGGCGGTGCAGTACTCGCTTCAGATCGAAGGCACCAACCAGGAAGGCAAAGAGGCCTCGGTAGAAATGTCTGTTTGGATTACCGACATTAACGAAAGCATTGAAATTTTGCCGCCGGACAGCAGCGAGATCATTCAGGATATGCGCCCCAAATAAACCGCTCGGATCCGATCAAGGGCAAATTTCAGATTGCAGTGCCAGACTCTCAGCCCGGATGTTTACGTCCGGGCTGAGTTTTGTCATGATCAGCGAAAATCTGCTCACACCGTCTCGGCCCACTCGATGCGCAACTGTTGATCGTCGTACCAGTAACGGGCGAAAAACGCCGGCGCATGGGGGGGCATCTCGGCCAGGCGGCGCAGCAAAACGGGCAGGTCCTCCACCAGATCGAGTTGCGGCCATTGATCGGGCGATACCCATTCCAGCGTACCTTCGGGTGAAGCTGTGACCTGCCGGCTGTGACTGTGAGCGGTCAAAACAAAGAGCATAATGCCCGTATCCTGACCCACGTCCACGTTCACCACCCCGCGCAGCAGCAGGTCCGACACATTCAGGCCGGTCTCTTCGATAATTTCACGGCGGGCTGCCGTGTACACATCTTCGCGGGCTTCTATATGGCCGCCCACGCCATTGTAGCGATTGGCCCAAATGCGCTTGTCGGGCGATCCTTTGAGCAGCAGCACATCCCCGCCGTTCCAGATGAAAACCAGGGTGCGCGGAATGACCTGGTACCGCCCTGGCCGGACTCCCTGCTCCTCGACGCCCATGCTAATCTCCCTGCCCTTCGACCTGCGGCGCAAAATCTTCAATGCCGTAATAGGCCGCGGCCACCTGACGGAACAACGGTGCGGCAAAGGTAGACCCTTCACCGATATTTTCCAGCAAAACGGCGATGGCAATTTCGGGCTGATTGGCCGGCAAATAGCCGATGAACCAGGCATGCGGCAACTCGCCTTCATTCTGCGAAGTGCCGGTCTTGCCGGCCACCGGATAGGGAAAATTGACAAAGCGATGGGTGGCTGTGCCACGCGGTTTGGTGGTCACGTTCTCCAACCCCTGACGAATGGCCTTGAGGGTATCCGGGGTGATCGGCAGCCGCCCCACTTTGTCGGGTTGAAAGGTGATTTCGGGCTGATCGCCCACGCCGGCCATCTTCCACACCAACTGCGGCCGATAAAGAATGCCCCCATTTCCAATGGCGGCGATCAGTCGGGCCATCTGTAACGGAGTGGTCAGCAAAAAGCCCTGCCCGATGGACATGTTGACTGTGTCGCCGGTAGACCATCCCTCGCCCAGCACTCGCCGCTTCCAGGCATCATCGGGCACCAGGCCGGGGGTCTCTCCCAACGGATCGGGGCGTCCATCCAGGGTTTGGCCCAGACCGGTCACAGTTCCCAGCCCAAACGAGCGGGCATAGCTGGATAGGGCATCTTTGTCAATCTGCGCCAGGTCATAGCCCATTTGATAAAAGGCCACATCGCACGAAACGGTCAGTGCGGTGATCAGGTCAACGGTGCCGTGTCCAGTTTTGAGCCAGCAGGTCATCGGCCAGCCAAACACATTCCACGAGCCGGTGCAATGATAGGTCTTGGAGGTCGGCACGCCGCTGCGCTCCATCGCGGTGCCCATCGTCACCACCTTGAAGGTCGAGCCGGGCGCATACTGCCCTTGAATGGCGCGGTTCATCAAAGGACGATTGGGATCGTTCACCAGTGTGGCCCAGGTTTGCGAATCAATGCCTTCGGCAAAGCGGTTCGAGTCGAAACGCGGCCAGGTAGCCATGGCCAACACGCGTCCATCGTTGACGTTTAGCACCACCACCGCGCCCTTGCGCTCACCGAGCAAATCTTCGACTTTGCGCTGAAAATCGTAATCTAGCGTCAAATAGACGCTGCGCGCCGGCGTGGCCTCACGGCGGGCCAGTGTGGCAGCGATCTGCCCTTCGGGCGTGATGATGGTGAGAACGCCGCCGCGCTGCCCGGCCAGCCAGGTTTCGCCCCATCCCTCGATGCCGGTGCGCCCGATCAGTTCGTCGCCGGCATAGCCGCGGCTTTGCCAGGCGGCCAGTTCAGCCTCTGGGATGCCGCCCATAAAGCCGATCAGGTGCGGCGCCGCCGACGGATCGCGGTATGAGCGCACCGATTTTTCGCGCAGCACGATGCCCGGCTCGCTGATCAGCAGGTTGTAATGCTGCTGACTCTTTTCCACCGAAATATCGGCGATAGGAATGAACCAGGTCGCCGGCTGATCCTGATATTTGGTCTTGATGTCGGGCTGCGCCATGCCAGTCACCAGGCTCAGGCGGGCCAATACAGCAGCCTCGTCTTTGATCTGCCCTGGCACCACGCCGACGGTGATCAGGTCTTTTTTGATGGCCAGACCTTTGCCATTGATGTCATAGATGTTGGCTCGCACCGTCGGCCGTGAAACCAGATGCACCAGGTTTTTGCCGATCAGTTCGCGGAAAATGCACTGTTTGGACCAGACGACGGCCCAACGTCCGGCCTCCCAGATCAGCGGCAGCTCATTTTCCACTGCAAAATCGCCGACAAAGCTGGTTTCTACGTGCAAGGAAAAGGCCGCCTGCGCTTGAACGCCTTGTTGTAGCACCGACAGCAAGGTGGGTTCGACAGCAATGATGGTGGCTTCGCGGCCGATCTCTTGATAAATGCGCAAAAACTCGCTGTATGGAAAGGCCGCCTGCGCCGCTGTGGAGCAGAGCGCATACATGGCCTCATATTGCCCGGCCTGCCAGGCCTGCAAAAAGGCCGCCGCCACCTCGTGCGCCGGTGCGTTGATCGGCACGGCGGTCGCGGTCGGCTCGGCGGTGGGCGGCAGCGGCGTGCCAGTCTGACAGGATGCCATCAGAACGCAAGATAGTAATAAAAATATTAGAATGAGCCTACGCATCGTTCTTTCCCTCACAACAGAGCCATTGGGTCAATGAATAGCATGCCGATGGCACATGGATGCGCACAGATACGCCGGTCTGTTCAAGCAAACTCACCGCCAGAGCCAGCGGAAAGCCCATCACGCCGGCATAACATCCCTCGATGCGCTCCACAGGATGAAATTCGGCGTTTTGGATGCCATAGGCCCCGGCCTTGTCCAGCGGATCGCCGGAAGCGATATAGGCAGACATTTCGGCCTCGTGATAGGCGCGCATCCACACTACCGTGTCTGACACGCCCGTCAGCGGCGCCGTGCTGCCCGGCGCGCAGACGGTCACGCCGCTGTAAACATGATGTGGTCGCTGCCGCAGCCGACGCAGCATCCGTGCTGCATCCTCTGCATCGGTCGGTTTGCCCAAAATTTCATCGTCCAGAGCCACCACCGTATCGGCGCCTAGCACGATGGCATGGGGATGCCGGGCTGACACCGCGGCGGCCTTGTCGCGGCTCAGGCGCGCCACCAGGTCAGATGGTCGTTCGTTGAGATAGGGTTGTTCGTCAATGTCGGCGACGCAAACGGTAAAATCGAGTTGAAGCAAGGCCATAAAATCGTGGCGGCGCGGCGAAGCGGAGGCCAGAATCAGAGGTGTGGAGAGAGGTAAACTGCTCTCACGGCCAGGCCGGTTGGGTTGAATACCTGCCTGACCGTGAGAGAAACAAGATGATGGTTGATCGGCGACCGATGCAGCCATGCTCAGGTGGTCTCGGTCATATCTTTGATGTGATTCTGTGCCTGTGACACCATCTCTATGTTCCAATGCGATGGGAAGGACAAAAACTTTTGGAAATCGGCAATGGCGCGCTCGTTTTCGCCCTGCATCTTGAACAAATAGCCCCGATTGAAAAATGTCTCTGGATAATTGGGCGTCAGGGCAATGGCCCGATCATACTCTTCGATAGCCTGATCCCATTGCCCCAACGACGAAATGATGGCAGCGTGAGCATTGTAAGTATAGGCATCCGGCTGTAGCTCTAGTGCAGCCTGATAATCGGCCATCGCCCGGTCATAGTACACCTGCACGTCGCCCGAAAGCACCGGTACCAGAGTATTCTGGCAATCTCCACGCAATCTTATCGCATCCGCCAGCGTGGGATCAAGGCTCAGCGCGCGGGTCAGGCTGACGATAGCCTGGCGATACTGCCCCATTTCAATGTGGGCCAGACCGATATAATAATGCACTTTGGCATGGCGGGGAGCGATTTTCGCCAGGATGTTGAGGCGATCCAGCCATGGTGCACGATCCCACGAATCGTTGAGCAGGATGGCCCGCTTGGCCTGAAGCTCTTGCAACTTGGCATCCATCATCATTTTTTGAATGTCGTCTTCGGCGATCTCGCGCAGAGGCGCCCGTGGGTCTTGAAACGAGTACCCGCACAAAATACAGTCTTCATAGTTGGGCGTCTCTTGCCCGCAATGAGGGCAGGTGATGATCTGATTGTATTTGAGACTAGTCACGACGAACCTCCTTTTGTTCTCGCCGCAGCAGGTCGGCGACGCGCTCTTGTTCCAGTTCTCGGTTGATCACCGGGCGCGCTTGCTGACTGCCGCTGCCGGTTGTAGCAGCTTCGCCCGGCGCTTCAGACGGGTGGGTCACAGGCAGAGATGTGCTTTGCGGCTGGTTTGAGGGTGCTGTGCCACGAGTCATCGCATTGACCAGTGTGGTCAGTTTATTGATCAATTTCATAGTGCCCCCTCGACAAGTGATGATCCAATTTGGAATCAGAATTAAGGCTTTGCTGAAAAAAGGCCGTTTGCCCGTCAAATCGCCTGATATGACATTGTTCTTGCGCCTGTTAAGCATAAAGAGCAAAGCCCAAGATATTTGACGTTACGCGTATTTCAGCTTGTTCACTCTTTTCGGTGGACTCTTACCGTATTATACCACAAACTTGCAGAGGCGAAAAGAAATTATTCACTGACCCAAAAGCCGCGCCAGGCCAGAATGGTAAACAGCACGGCCAGGGGCAGCAGTCCGGCCACGATGGTCAGCAACATCCCCTCGGATTGGCCGCGATAGCCAAACCAGCCCACCAGCAAAGCCAGGGCGTTCCAGCCAACGTGAATGGCTACCGCCCGGCCAAAATCGGCCCAGGCGGCGCGCCTATGTCGTTGTCGGATATGATACCAGCCTCTTCCGACAAAACCACTGGCAGCGCCGTGCATCACTGCCGCCGCAGCGCGAAACCACAAGATCATCCACCAGCTCTCAGCCAGCATGCCGATATAGCCCACGTTTTCGGCAAAAGCAAAGCCGGCTCCGCAGGCCACGCCCAGCAAGATGGCGGTGCGTTGGTCGGCTACCCGCCGCCCCCACCAGAGCAGCGGCAGGCCTTTGACCACTTCTTCGATCAGCGGCACGCCGATCACCATCAGGCTGACCAGGGCTGCCAGCGCCGGCGGCGATACGGCGATCATGCGCTCAAGTTGGTCGAGAATGGTCATATTGCGCGCTGCCTGGATCAGTTGCTGAAAGGTGTCATGGTCGCGGGTGAAATAGACAAACAACAGCAGTGCGGCCAAAATCACGCCGGTGAGGATGCTTTCCAGAACCAAAGCCAGGCCAACAGACATCCAGGACGACGAGGCGGCACAGAGGTATACCACGTGCCGGGGTGCTAACGTGGCCGCGGTGCCACGTCGCCGAAGCCCGCCCAGCGTCGCCCGCACAAATAAAAATGAGGGGATCAGCGCGGCGACGACCAACAGCGGCGGCAGGGCCAACAAGATGATGCCGCGCCAAAAGGTCATCACCATGCCGCCGACACCCCAAACCAACAACCAGGCGGCCGGCCAGAACCACATCGGCCACAGCGACATGGGCTGCCAGCGTGCGGGCTGAAAGGCGCGCTCGCTCTGACGAAACAGGGCCAGGCCAGTCAGAATTAGAGACAGGGCTGCGGCAGACTGGGTGGGATTTTGCTGAATCCATTGTGTCCAGGCCAGCAGCCCCAGCCCCATCAATGTGATCAGCCCGCCCAGGCCGATCAACAGGCCATAACCCCAGGCCGCTAGGCCGTGCGGCGCGGTTTGAACGACCGGCGGCGGCGCAAACGACAAACCGGCGTCACAGCGGGCGCAGCGGCGAGCCTCGGTCGGCACAAGCTGTCCACAGCGTGGGCAGGGGCGATCATCCGCCGACGGAGGGAGCAGCGGGGCGCGACAGAACAGGCACTGCGTCGCTGCCGGATGGTTGTACTGTCCGCAGCGCAGACACAAGGTCAATGGAGGCTGAATGACAACAGAATCGCTCACAGAGATTCCGATGTGGGCAGGCGCGGCGCGCTCACCTCGCCGGGCCTGCCCAGCCGGGCCAGCAGCGCGGCGCGCAATGCCTGATGCTCGTTCCACGGATACTCGATGGTGCCAAAACACATGGACTTTTCGTGCGCCTTGCCGCACGTCACCACCGTATCGCCGCGCCGGGCCAGGTTGACGGCCAGGGCGATGGCCTGCGGACGGTCTGGCACACAATAATAACAGGTGTAATGGTTGGACGGCTCATCCCCGGCCGGGCGTGCTCCTTCGGCCTGACAGCCCTGCGCAATCTGGGCGATGATGCCATTCAGGTCTTCGGTGCGTGGGTCTTCGGCGGTGATCACGATCACGTCGGCCAGCCGCCCGGCCACCCGACCCATCATCTCGCGCTTGTACACATCGCGCAGGCCGGCCGAGCCAAACACGACGATCAACCGCCCCGGTGTTTGTGGACGCAGGCTTTCCAGGGCGCGCTGTAGACCGTTGGGTGTATGGGCAAAGTCTACAATGGCGGTAAAATCCTGGCCTTCGTCCAGCCGCTCCATCCGCCCGATGATGCCGCGCATGGCATAAATGCCCTGTTGAATGGCCTCAACCGGCACATCTAGAGCCAGCGCGGCCGAGACGGCCGCCAGCATATTGTACACATTGAAATGCTCGGTCAAATAGCTGCGCACCGGAAAGCAGCCGATCTGAGTGCGGGCGGTAAACTGCCGCAATCCATCCACAATGTCCAGATCGGCGGCCGTCACATCGGCCGGATTTTGCAGCCCGTAACGCCACTGCCGGTCAGCCGGGATGGGCGACAGATGCGGCCACGACAGATCATCCACATTGAGGATGGCTGCTTTGGGGACGCCCGGCTTGCGTGCAGATTCAGACAGCATCCTGAACAGCCGCGATTTATCATAGCAATACTGTTCCCACGAACCGTGATAGTCCAGGTGTTCGTGGGTGATGTTGGTCACGACGGCCACATCAAACTCGGCCGCGGTGACACGGTGCTGTGCCAGGCCGTGCGAGGTGGCTTCCAGAACGGCTATTTCAGTATCGGCGGCGACCATCTGCGCCAGCCAGTTTTGCACCTGGAGGGCGTCGGGGGTGGTGACGTGCAGGCCGGTGTCATAATAACGGTCGCCGATCAAGGCATTGACTGTGCTGATCATACCGGTACGCCGCCCGGCTGCCGCCAAAATAGATTGGATCAGATTGACCGTCGTGGTCTTGCCATCGGTGCCGGTCACGCCGATCATCGTCATCCGACGGCCGGGGTGTCCATACCAGGCCGCCGCCAGATGCGCCAATGCTTGCCGACTGTCGGGCGTCTGTACATAGGCCACATCGGGCGGCAGGGTCAACTCGAAGGCCGGCTTTTCACCGACCAGGGCCGCGGCGCCGCGCTCGATAGCCTGAGGAATAAAACGATGCCCATCGTTCTGCTGGCCCGGCACGGCCACAAACATAAAGCCGGTCTGTACCAATCGTGAATCAAAAGTCAGGCCGGCAATGTCTATGTGAGGCGAACCGGTCAGGGTATAGCCAGGCAGGCCGGCCAAAAGGTCACTCAGGGGATGATGGATCGGATTCATGACATGCTCCTGTTTGTTCATGCGCTGATGTTTGCATTATACTCTATCCACAGGTGAGTGACAAAAAGGAATCATGACCTGGCTGAGTCACTTGCCGTGTAATCAGCGCGTGCTGGCAGGTGCAGAGCGCGAGGCCCCGACGCAGCACAAAAAATGATTGAGGGCGGCTGCAAGACGGTCAGTCATCCCAATCCATTCGCAAGAGGGGCCAAACCGATTGCAAGAAGGGCTGATAGGCAGGCAAAGCGCAACGCCCTACTTCCAGTCACTCTGCCAATGTCGGGTTCTCTCGTGCTGACGGGGGGACCGTCGGCGCGATTCTTTTTCCTCCAGGGCGTGGCCGCAAGCCGATATGGTCGTTTACCGCCGGAGCTTATTCGTCCTCATCCTCTTGCACCCAGGCAAATTTGCGGCGCAGCGTGGTGGGATAATAGGTGCCAATGACATCATAGCCTACCTCTTTGCCCCAATGGTGATATATGCGCGGGTCAATGTACGACTTGAGGCTGGTGCCCAGGTTCCACGAACGGTTTTCCGACGCCACAGCCATCTGTGCCTCGATTTTGCCCACCGCTGCTTCGGCTCGCTGTACCCGTTCCCACAAAGTCGCAGTCTGCTGCTGCAATTTTTGTATCTGCCGGTCATAGCGCGCCTGAAGGCGGGTACGTTTGGTTTCGTTTGCTTCGGCTTGCAGCGCTGCATCCGCCTGGTTTTGCACCTGCGCCAACATGGTTTCCAGTTCAGCGCGTTGAGTCAGATACTCTTCCAGTTTGGCCTGTGCCTTGCTTTGCCGCTCTTGAAAAGCAGCCTTGCGCTCTTCCCAGTTGGCTGAGGCCTTTTTGGTGTGATTGCACAAAATGGCCGCGGCCAGGTTGGCCTTGACGACGGCCAGCCATTTTTTGTATTCGGGATCGTCAGCCGTCACCCCCGATTCGTCCAGGCTGTTTTGCACGGCCATGGTGGCGTGATGGGTGCGGAACACTTTGGCCGACAGTCCCTTTTGGATGCGCGACAAAAAGGTATTGACATCGCGACTGCTGACATCGGGGAACAATTGCGGCAAATCGCGGGTGGGGTGCCATTCTTGATCGTCGCCGGCCGCGCTGGATGGCCGGGCATTTTGAATCAACTCTTGCATGGTCTGATACACCAGCGGCGGCAGCGGCAGCTCTTTGTGCCATTCCACCGAATCTTTGCCCAAAAAGTGAAATTCGGCCACTCTATCAGGACGCAGGGTGACATGCTCCGGGCGCAGGGTGGTGGCGCCCACCGTATCGGCTTCGTCGGCGTCTTTTTCGTCGCCCACGCGCATACACAGCGCATCAATCAGATAGCAAGCCATCGCCACCATGCGATGGCGCGGCTCGGCATCCTGCAAACCGGCCTGAATCTGTCGGCGGATGGCTTGCAGGTGAGTGTGCAGCAAGGTGGCTTTGTCGAATTTGGCCGCCTCGCGCTGCTGTTTGACCGAGGTGGTGTCGCTCAGCCAGAGGTATTTGAGCTTGCCCGACAGCTTGTCTTCCCAGCGGGCAATCCACAACGATTCGGGCTGCCAGATGATCTCGCGCCAGTTTCCATCTGGACGCGGCGCATCGGGGCTAAGGTTGAGGGTAATGTCGGCCTGTCCTGCGCCGGCCTTCCACCGCCCGCGCAGGGGATGCTGTCCTCGCCCCATAAAAATGCCGCCCGGCTCAACCATATAGCCGCCCAGTTCCATACGCTCGTCGTTGACAATGGCATGGCCGAACCTTTCCTTTAGCTCATCGCGGATGGCTTTGCGGGCGGCGGCCTGAATTTTGCGCTCTTGGGGCGTCAGCGACTCTTTGGCCTGCTTTTCCACCTCAACCACGCGAATGACCTGCGAAAAGTCTATTTCCGGCGCTGCCAGGGGTGGCTCGACGCCCAGCGCCGCGCTGAAATCGGCCATAAAGTTTTGCGCAAACACTGCGTCTTGAACATAATCAGTGTGCAACTTTTTCACCCAGGCCAGAGCCATTTCTTCTTGTCGGGGGGTGAGTTGAATGGGATTGCCACGCACCCAGATCACCAGGCCCATGTAGGGCGGCGATTCGGGGACGATGACGCCATTGTGAATGAGTTGTGTTAACAAGTATTGTTATGCTCCTTTAATTAAAATAGCCGTCCCAATGGCCCTTGCAGGGTGCTAACCAGTTTGTCCCACTGTCGCTCGGCGCGACGGCCGGGCAGGGTCAGATCAACCGGCGTGACCAGGTTGGGATCGAGGCGTTTGGGCAGCAGGGTGGTATCAAAAGGATTGACGATTACCGGAATCATTCGCGCCGCCGCTTCCTCAATGGCAATAGTTTGTGACATCTGGTTCTCAAACTGGGCCATGTTGTTGGCCAGATAAGCCGGCGATAGCACCAGCAGCGTGCGCTTGGACTGGGTGATGCCGCGCTCGATGTTGACCACCCGCGAGACGCCGGCCTGACGTACATCATCCGAAATGGCCACTTGGAGCCCGGCGGCTTCTAGTTTGGGCAGCAGCGTTTCCCACACCCAATCGGCGTCTTGGGGATTTTCCTCTGCATAGCTGACATACACATCATAGCGATAGCTCTTGTCTCCGACCTGCTCAACGGATGGTACCACTCCCTTGCGCCCGCCCAAATAGAGGGCTACCGGGAAATTTTCTTCGATCTCGGCTTTGAAAATGGGGTGCTGCTGCGGCTGAGCCGTCGTCACTTGAGGCTGAACATATTCAAACACATCAAAGATGCGGATCATGCCATCGCCGCTGGCAATGCCACCGCGTAATCCGCCCAGGAGGTGCTGGGTGAACAGGCTGTTGGCCGCGCCAGGCATGACCCATGAATACTCGGTGCTGCGCGATGAGGCCAGGATCACCCGGCCGCGCCCTTGCTTGAGTCGGTCGTAATAGCTGTCGGGCAGGCCGCCCTTCATCGTCGGGGCGACGGCATCTTTGGGCTGACCGATGCCGCCGGAATGACAGCAGTCGAACAAGATCACCACCTTGCGCGCCTGGATGGCCTGCAAAGCCCGGGTAAATTCGTCGCCCGAGATGGATGTCTGGGCGATCATGGCATCTGAAGTGTAAACCGTGTCCACCGGCAAGATATATTCGCCGGCATACGATCCCGACTCGACCCGCCCGCCGTGACTGGACAAATAGAGGGTGATCACCGAGTCGGGATTGGTCTGCGCTGCCAGGTGCGCCAACGCCTGCCTTATGGCCGCGCCGGTGGCCTGTCCATCCCGCAGCAACAAGACATTGTTAGGGTAATAACCGCAATAATTGGGATTCACCAGAGTGTCATAAATATCTTGGGCATCTTGCAAGACGGTCGGCGGAAGCGGGTTGATGTTTTGATAGTTGGCAATGCCAATGACCAATGCAAACGCGTTATCCATGCCGGGCATACGGGTCTCCTTTCTGATCATGTCGCAGTGAGTGATCGGTATGCGTCATTATATACCATGTTCAGGTATCTTCCAACTTGGCCAGGCCACAAATGTTGGTTGAGCCTGTCGAAACCAACAAACCAGGTCCACAACCATTTGCATTGACGGGCAGAACCTATTATACTAGGGTGAATTGTCGCTGGGACAGGCCCGGCCAGGCAAAAGAGGAGGATAAGGATGATTTACCGAACACTGGGGCGCACAGGTTTGCGCGTTTCACAGTTGGGTTTTGGGGCCATGCGCCTGCCTATGATCGAGGTCAACGGCGCGCAAATGGTCAACCGCGAGCTGGCCATTCCCATGTTGCACCGCGCTTTTGAGGGCGGCCTCAATTATGTGGACACGGCGGTTGGTTATTGCAATCAAGACAGCCAGCGTGTCGTTGGTGAGGCGTTAAAGGGCTGGCGAGAGCGCATCGTGGTCTCGACCAAAAATCCCGATTACGGACAGGATGAAAAGGCCTGGTGGAGCAACCTGGAAAACAGCTTGCAGCGATTGGACATTGATTTTATTGATATCTACAATCATCACGGCATCAATTGGGAACATTACGAGCAAGATGTCGCGTCACGCATCAGCCGTTGGATGCAAAAAGCAAAGGATCAAGGGCTGATTAAACATATCTGCTGCTCGTTCCACGACAGCAATGCCGCGCTGATGCGCCTGATTGACACCGGCTATGTCGAGTCCATCACCCTGCAATACAACCTGCTCAACCGCGAACTGGAAGCCGGCATCGCCTATGCCCACGAAAAGGGCGTCGGCATTGTGGTGATGGGGCCGGTGGCCGGCGGTCGGCTGGGCGGCGATTCTGATGTGCTGCGACAGGCCGCGCCGGGCATCGAGCGCGTGCCAGAACTGGCCCTGCGTTTCGTGCTGGCCAACCCCCATGTCAGCGTGGCCCTGTCGGGTATGAGCACCATGCAGCAGGTAGAGGAAAACCTGGTCACCGCGTCGGACGCTGGCAGCCTGTCCGAGCCAGACGTGCAAGCTATCAATGCCCATGTGGCCCGGTTGGGCGAGCTGGCCAAGCTGTATTGCACCGGCTGCAAATACTGCATGCCCTGCCCCAACGAGGTCAATATCCCCTATATTTTTGAAATGTACAATCTGGGTCAGGTGTATGGACTGTGGGATGTGGCGCGCGCTGGTTATGCCGGCTTTCCGACCATGCGTTGGGTGGGCGGCAAGCAGGCCGACGCCTGTATCGAGTGCGGCGAGTGCGAAGAAAAATGCCCACAGCACATTCACATCCGCGATCAGCTCAAGGCTGCTCATGCGGCATTGACAGGACGTTAAGGAACGAGTGAAAAATAACTTACCCGATTTTCCAATGAATCCGATTTCGAGTAT